>NZ_DASWTF010000033.1:0-564900 GCF_036402275.1 Steroidobacter sp.
CTAACCCCCTCCCGTGAACGGGAGGGGGAATTGAATTTTTAGTTTCTTTTTGACGGAAACCAGAACGAGAGAGCCGCGCGAGCGCGGCCGATTGGCGCACGGCGCTTATGTTGAAAGCGCCGTGGGTCCGACACGAAAAGCCCAGCTGAAAACCAGGGTTTTTCTGCACTCCCGCCCGCCCGTGACAGGCGACCGATTTCACGGTTTGCCTGCTTCAGTGCGACCCTCGTCGCAGTTGCACGACTTGCCGATCGATCGACCCTTAAGCGAACGCTCGTAGGGCCGATGCCCGCTGTGTCTGCCGTTACACCGACGGCACCGCTTTACAGACCAGCTGGAGTTAAGACAAATGAATCGCAAGTTGCTCACCATCGGCGCTGCTCTCGCCGTCGCCTTTGGCGCGGCTACCGCCCAGGCCGAATGCGCCTTCCCCAAGGCCCCGGCCTCCATCCCTGACGGCAAGACCGCGTCCGAAGCGGAAATGGTCGCCGCCATGCAGGCCTTCAAGGCCTACAACGAGGAAGTGAACGCGTTCGGCGCCTGCTTGGAAGAAGAGACCAAGAGCAAGGCCGCCGGCACGGCTCAGCTGATGCAGCTGAAGACCATGCAGACCAAGAAGCACAACGCCGCCATCGACGAGCTGCAGGCCAAGGCCAAGCTGTTCAACGAGCAGGTTCGCGTGTTCAAGGCTCGCGGCTAAGAGCTCCGAGCAAAGCCGGGCACATCCTGGGCAGGGAGGCCCGCCTTGATTTCTCGAAAGGCCAGGCGCTTGCAGCGCCGCTGGATTGATGTGCCATCGGCGAAGCAGGCAACAGGCCTTGGAATGGAGCGAATCAGCCGCTCCATGGGGAGCTACGGAGCAGTTTCCCTGCTTACGCGCGGATCTGGATCCACGGAATTGAGGCCTCCAGTCCCGCGTCTTTACCAGCCCGAGGCGATAGTCTCGGGCTGGCACAATCTTGCTCATTTCTGCGCAATTCCCGATCCGATATAGCGCTGCCGGATGGCTCGTGACACACTGCCCGGGTGTCCAGCCGCCTCCTCACACCCGCTGAAGCCGAAGCCGCGATTCGCCAGCACGCGACGCAGTTGCCGGCCGCCCGCTTGCCCCTGACCGAGCTGTCGGGCGCGGTGCTGCGCGAGTCGATCACGTCCACCCGCGATCAGCCGCCGTTCGATCGGGTCACCATGGACGGCATCGCCTTTTCGTTCGCTGCCTGGGAGGCCGGGCGCACTACTTTTCGCGTCGCCGGTACGCAGGCGGCCGGAGCTGCACCGCTGACTCTGCGTGAATCGAGCGACTGCATCGAAGTCATGACCGGTGCGATGCTGCCGGCCGGCTGCGATTGCGTCGTGCCTGTCGAGAACATCGACGTGAACGACGGCGTGGCTCGACTTCGCGATGACGCCCCTGCCCCGGTTCGCAATATCAACGTGCACGGTCGCGGCATCGATTCGCGTCGCGGCGATTTGTTACTGCCGTCGGGCTGCCGACTCGGCCCGGCCGAAGTCGCAGTGATCGCGTCCAACGGACAGACGCATGCATTGGTCGCGCGTCCGCCTCGCATCGTCGTGATATCCACGGGTGACGAGTTGGTCGAACCGGGCCAGCCGCTGCAGGACTGGCAGATTTCCCGCTCGAATGTTTATGGCGTGCTCGCCTCGTTGCGTAAGCACGGCTATACCTCGCTTGCCCACGATCACGTGCCCGACGATCTGCCCACGCTGCGCGAGCGGCTCCGATCTCACCTCGAAACGAACGATGTGATGATCCTGAGCGGCGGCGTCTCGATGGGCCGTTTCGATTACGTCCCGCAGGTTCTGCAGGAACTGGGCGTGCGCATGATCTTCCACAAGGTCGCGCAGCGCCCCGGCAAGCCGCTGTGGTTCGGCGTAGGCCGCGACGGACAGACGGTGTACGCGTTGCCCGGCAACCCCGTCTCGACGCTGGTTTGTCTGACACGCTATGTGTTGCCTGGCTTACAGGCCGCCCAAGGCGCCACACCACTCGCCGTTGAAACCATCACGCTTGCCCAAAGCTACGAAGTGAAACCGGCGCTGACAGTGTTCCTGCCCGTGATGGTCGCCGGCCGGTCCGCTGTGCCTCATCCCACACGAGGCTCCGGTGATTTTACATCGCTGATCGGCACCGTCGGATTCGTGGAACTGTCGCCCGGTCCGCAGGTCGTTTTGGAAGACGCCTCGTTGCCCCTCTATCGTTGGTAATGGATCGCAGCCCAGCCATGACCTCCGACATCGTCGATCTGCCCGTGAAGCACCGCCCGCACGACACGCTGGGCAGGCCGCTGCACGATCTGCGCATCTCGGTGATGGACCGTTGCAACTTCCGCTGCCCCTACTGCATGCCGAAGGAAACGTTCCATGAGAACTATCGTTTCCTGAAGTCCAACGAACGGCTGTCGTTCGAAGAGATCACGCGCTTGACGCGCCTGTTCGTCGATCTCGGCGTGAAGAAGGTGCGCCTAACCGGCGGCGAGCCGCTGCTGCGTTCGAACCTTGCCGATCTGGTGGGCGATCTCACCGCCATCGAGGGTGTCCAGGATGTGGCGCTCACCACCAACGGCGTGTTGCTCGCTCAGCACGCGGTCGAGTTGAAGGCCAACGGCCTGCATCGCATTACCGTCAGTCTCGACTCGCTGGATCCCGAGATCTTCAAACAGATGAGCGGCGGGATGGGCGAATTGGATCGCGTGCTGGAGGGCATTCGCGCCGCCCAGGAAGCGGGCCTCGCGCCCATCAAGATCAATACGGTGATCGAGCGTGGCTTGAACGATCACGCGGCCATCGATCTGGTCGAGCATTTCCGTGGCACGGGCGTGATCGTGCGCTTCATCGAATATATGGATGTGGGCAACCGCAATCATTGGAGCCAGGACCGCGTCGTTCCTTCGCGCGAGCTGGTGGACCGCATCGGGCAGCGCTGGCCGCTGCATCCGGTTCAGGAGAATTATCGCGGCGAAGTGGCCGAGCGTTACGCATTCGACGACGGCATGGGTGAGGTGGGATTCATTTCTTCCATCACCAATCCGTTCTGTGGCGATTGCACGCGGGCCCGACTGTCCTCGGAAGGCGTGCTTTACACTTGTTTGTTCGCGCGCTCGGGCGTCGACCTGCGCGCACCCATGCGCGACGGTGCTTCGGACGCGGAGCTGAGCCAGTTGATCTCGAACACCTGGCTCAAGCGCGGCGATCGCTACAGCGAAATCCGCTCGACGGTCAAGAACGGCGAGCAGCCGTTGCGCAAGATCGAGATGTATTACATCGGTGGCTGACCGAATGGCGACTTTCACTCATGTCGACTCCAGCTCACGACCGACCATGGTCGACGTGGGCGATAAGGTCGTCACCAAGCGCACGGCGACGGCGCAGACGCGCGTGCGATTTCCCTCAGATGTAGCTGAGGCGCTGCGCTCGCAGCAGTTCAACACTTCCAAGGGGCCGGTGTTTCAGACGGCGATCATCGCCGGGACTATGGCTGCGAAACGAACGCATGACCTGATTCCGTTCTGTCATCCGCTCGGCATCGAGAAGTGCAAGCTCGAGATCGACATGGAAGGCGACGATGCGGTCATTCGCTGCACGGTGTCCGTTCATCACAAGACCGGCGTGGAGATGGAGGCGTTGACGGGCGCGAGTGTCGCGGCGTTGACTGTTTACGATATGTGCAAGGCGCTCTCGCATGACATCGTCATCGCGGAGACGCGCCTGGTCGAGAAGCGTGGAGGCAAGAGCGATGTCGGCTGAAGCACCTTTGTTCGGCCTGGTGCTGGCCGGGGGCGCCAGCACCCGCATGCAGCGGGACAAGGCGGCGATCGAGTATCACGGTCAGTCGCAGCTGCATTGGACGTTTCATTTGCTGTCGCACGTGTGCGCGGCGACGTTCGTTTCCGTTCGCCCCGATCAGCGTGAAGAGCCGACCCGCGCGGGGTTGCCGCAGATCGTGGATCGGCAGCCAGGCATCGGGCCGATTGCCGGCATCACGGCGGCTCTGCAAGCTCACCCGAAAGCTGCATGGCTGGTTGTTGCTTGCGACCTGCCGTTCTTGAACGAGCAGACGCTGCGTCATCTGATCGAGCACCGCGATCCGCACAAGCTGGCCACTGCTTATAAAAGCAGCCACGACGGCCTGCCCGAACCCTTGTGCGCCATCTGGGAGCCAGCCGCTCGCGAGCCCCTGCTCGCCTATCTCGCCGCCGGCAAACAGTGCCCGCGTAAATTCCTGATCAACGCCGACACGCTGCTACTCGACCTCCCGGACGCCCGCGCCCTGGACAACGTGAACACCGCCGACGAATACCGCGCGACTGTGACCGAACTCGGCGCCCCCTCAACTCCGAGCCACGCCGGGCACGGCGACCATCATCCCTCTTCTCCGAGCCAGAGCGGCACCGATCAATCAATCAATACGGCTGCGTTAAAAGCCGAGGCTGGCAGTACCGACTCCAAGCCCCGCACGCTCCGAATTCAGTACTACGCCATCCTCCGCGAACAAGCCGGACGCAGTGAGGAAACATTGGATACGACGGCTGCGACGCCTGCCGAGCTGTACGACGAGCTGAGTCGCCGTCATCCGTTCCAACTAGCAGCAGCGCAGCTGAAAGTCGCGCTCAACTCCGAATTCAGCGACTGGCATACGCCGTTGCGCCACGGCGATACCGTCGTGTTCATACCTCCGGTGGCAGGCGGATGAAACCATTTTCCTTCAGCACCACGGCCCTCACCCTGGACACCTACCGCCAGGAGCTGGCCGATCCCGCCGCCGGCGGCTATGCGTCCTTCGAAGGCTGGGTGCGCAATCACAACGAAGGCCACGCCGTCACGCGCCTGGAATACGAAGCGTTCGAAGCGTTAGCGAACAAGGAAGGCGAGCGCATCGTCAACGAAGCCATCGCCCGCTTCGGCGTCCTGAAAGCCGCCTGCGTGCATCGCGTCGGTTCGCTGGAAATTGGAGATGTGGCCGTGTGGGTAGGCGTCAGCTCGCGGCACCGCGCCGAGGCGTTTGCCGCCTGCCGCTACATCATCGACGAAGTGAAACACCGTGTGCCCATCTGGAAGAAGGAGCACTACATCAACGGCGATTCAGGCTGGGTGAATTGCGAGCGCTGCGCGGTGCCGGGCCACGATCATGCGCACGAGCATCCTCATGCGCACGATCACAAATAATCAGCCGCTACCCTGCACGTGAATGACCAGGTCGATGCGCCGATTGCGCGCGCGACCGGCGGCGGTCTCGTTGGTCGCGACCGGCCGCGCCTCGCCATAACCGATCGAGCTGACCTTCTCGGCGTTCGCACCGAACTGCGACACCAGATACTGCTTCACCGCATCCGCCCGATCCTGCGATAGGATCAGGTTGGCCGAGTCGCTGCCGTTCGCATCGGTGTGCCCTTCGATCACGATCGACGCGTCAGGAAACATCGCGAGCGCCTTCTGCACTTTCTGCATCAGCGCCGCGCTGCTGCCATCGATGTTGCTGCGACCCGAAGGGAAATTGATCCCCATCAAAGACACCACCACGTCCTCGCCCTGGCGATAGACGCGAGCCTCGTCCGCGGTGAACGATGCTTCGATGGATGCAATGTTCGAACGCAGCCGCGCCTGCGCATCGACTTGACGCTGTAAGGCAATGCGCTCCTGCGACTCGCCGCCGAGCCGCGACTCGACGCGCTTCACCTGATTGTTGAGCGATGCAATCTGCTCGTCGCGATCCTGCAACTCCAGCTTCAGCCGGCGCACTTCCTGCGACTGTTGCTGCGCGTATTCCCCCAGTTCCTTCATCGCGCCCTGGTGCCCTTCGTCGAAGCGGACATCCAGCTCCATCGTCGAAGCAACGCGCTGAAGCGGCTCTTCCCAGGACAGGATCAACGCTTCCACGCCGGCCTGATCGTCCTTCTCCTGCTGCAACACCCGCTCGATCTGCTTCGCCAAGTAACTCGCATGCCGAGCCTCGTAGCGCGCTTGCGCCGCGAGCTTGCGAGGTTGAGCAACGTCGTATCGATTGCGCTGAATTTCCTGCTCGGCCTCGGCCAGATGCCGCTTGGCCGCTTCCAAAGTGCGGGGCGCATAGCGGGCAACCTTCGCCTCGTCGGCTTGCGCGATCAGATTGCGCGCCTCGTTGAGAATGCCGCCTTTGATGCCGATCAACTCGGCGTCGCGCAACAGCACTTCGGCCTCGGCCGCGCGCTTCTGCGCATTGGGCAGATCGCCACTCTCGTTCTCGCGCATGGCCTGCAGAAAACGTTCGTGCGCCTTGGCCCATGCTTCCGGCGCGAACTTGGGCGCCTCCGCAACCAATGCATCCTGACGAGTCTTGATCACGCCGCCCAGCGTCTGCTTGGCGCTATCCGCGACACTGCGCGCCTTTTGCAACGCCGCCTCGCCTTCCTGCACCCGGGTGGCGACTCTCTCGGCAGCGCGCCCGCGTTCAGCTTCCTTGGTTGCGTTCTGGCTGGCCTGTACGGCTGCAGCGAAAGCGCGGGGCGCGAGCACATCGAGCTGCTCGGCGCGTCCTTTCTCGACGGCGGCCGCCAACCCGGCGGCGTCGAGATTGCTGGCCGCCAGCGCCGGTCCCGCGACCAGGCTCAGAAATGTAACAACGATCAGCGCGAATACCTGGGCCATACGAACGGGCTCGAGTCGTGACTTAATGCGGGAGTATACGTCGCCTGGCGCGCCAGGGACCTTGCACTGGCGCTCATCCAGGCCGGATTTGTCCCGAACCGCGCACGACATACTTGTAACTGGTGAGCTGCTCGACGCCCACCGGCCCGCGCGCATGGAATTTATCGGTGGAAATGCCGATTTCCGCGCCCATGCCGAATTCGCCGCCGTCGGCGAACTGGGTCGAGGCGTTATGCAAAACGATGGCGCTGTCGACGCCGCCAAGGAAGCGTTCGGCCGTGGCCTGGTTGGCCGTGACGATGGCTTCGGTGTGAGCCGATCCGTACCTGGCGATGTGCGCGATGGCCTCGTCCACACCGTCGACCGCTTTGGCGGCGATGATGGCGTCGAGATATTCGGTGCTCCAATCCGCTTCGGCGGCCGGCACGATGCGCGAATCGAGGCGTTGTAACGTTTCATCGCCGCGCACTTCGCAGCCCGCATCCAAGAGCGCCTTCAACACCGGCGCGGCCGCGTTGCCGCCGCGATCGAACAACACCGTTTCGGCGGCTCCGCAGACACCGGTGCGACGAAGCTTGGCGTTGAGCACGACCTCATGCGCCATGGCGAGATCGGCCTCGCGATCCACATACACGTGACAATTGCCGTCGAGGTGACCGATGACAGGCACTCGTGCTTCGGCCTGCACTCGCTCGACCAAACTGCGACCGCCGCGAGGCACGACGACATTGATGTACTGAGTCATGCTCGACAGCATGTAACCCACCGCGGCGCGGTCGGTGGTCGGCACGATTTGAATGGCAGCGTCGGGGAGCCCGGCGGCGCGCAGCCCAGCGACGAGGCACGCATGAATCGCGGCAGTCGAACGACTGCTCTCGCTGCCTCCACGCAAGATCACGGCGTTGCCCGACTTCAAACAAAGCGCGCCGGCGTCGGCAGTGACATTCGGTCGGCTCTCATAAATGATGCCCACTACGCCGAGCGGCACGCGCACGCGCTCGATCTTCAAACCGTTCGGCCGTGTCCAGCTGGCGATCACGCTGCCGATCGGATCCGGCAGCGCGACGATGTCCTCGATGCCTCGCGCCATCGCTTCGACGCGTTGCTCATTCAAGATCAGACGATCGCGCAACGACGCAGAAATCCCACGCTGCGTGGCCTGCTCGACATCGGCGCGATTGGCCGCGAGCAACTCGTCTCGCCGCTCGCGAATCGCCGCGGCAGCGGCTCGCAAGGCAACGTTCTTGGCGTCGGCGTTGGCCTGGGCCAGAGTTTTAGCGGCGTTTTTTGCCGCGCGGCCGAGGTTCTGCATCAACTCGGCAATGGCGGCGGCGTCACCTTCGGGCTGGGGTCTGGGAGAGGAGGCGTTCATCAGTCGATTCTAGCGGCAGCGGGCCCGGGTAAAGAAGTGTCAATGGGGACTCTCGCTTCTACATCGCGAAACTGGTGGGCCGCGCCAGCGCCCGATCGGGACAGTCATGGTCATTTCTTGACCAGGCGCGCCATTACAAACGCGCCCTGCGGTGACACAATGCCGCGACGTTCGACAAGGGGGGATCGTATGGCAGTAGAAGCTGGACCGGTCGGCGACCGAGCCGTGAATGCGAGCGCCGGCTCGGCCACATTCAGCGCCAGCAATGCCTACCGCAACTACGTCGTCTGGCTGCTGTTCGTCATCTACGTGTTCAACTACGTCGACCGGCAGATCCTGTCCATCGTGCTGGAGCCCATCAAGCAGGAATTCGACCTGCATGACTGGCAGCTCGGCCTGCTGAGCGGTCTCGCGTTCGCCGCGTTCTATTCCACGCTCGGCATTCCCATCGCGCGCATGGCCGACACGCGCAATCGAGTGAACATCATCACCGCCTCCATCGTGGTATGGAGCGCGTTCACCGTCGTGTCAGGCATGGCGAAGAATTTCTGGCACCTGCTGATCGCGCGCATCGGCGTCGGTGTCGGCGAGGCCGGCTGCAGTCCGTCGGCGTATTCCATCATCAGCGACTACGTGGAGCCGAAGAAGCGCGCCACTGCACTGTCGATCTACTCGATGGGTGTGTATGGCGGCAGCGCGCTCGGCTTCCTCGTCGGCGGTCTGGTCGCGCATGAATACGGCTGGCGTGCCGCGTTCTTCACGGTGGGCTTGCCGGGCCTGGTCGTCGCGCTCATTTTGAAACTCACCGTCAGAGAACCGCCTCGCGGCTTCTCCGATCCCGGCACCACTGTGGCGGCGGAGCCGCCGCCCTTCAAGCAGGTGATGGGCAATCTGTGGGCGAAGAAATCCTTTCGTCACTTGTCGGTGGCGGCCGGCCTGCACGCGTTCGTGAGCTACGGCCTGAGCTCGTTCTATTCGCCGTTCTTCATGCGCAGCCATGGCATGAGTCTGGGCGATGTGGGCGCGTGGCTCTCCCTCGTCGTGGCGCTGGGCGGTTTGAGTGGAACGTATCTTGGCGGCGCATGGTGCGATCGTTACTACGCTCGCACGCAAGACCCGCGTTGGTACGTGTTGATTCCTGCCATCACGCTGATCATCGTCGTTCCGTTCGGGATGGTGGTGTACTCCCTCGACAACACCGTCGCCGCGATGCTGCTGCTGACGCTGTACATCGCATTGGCCGCCGCGTACTTGGGCCCGAGCATCGCCTCGACACATCGCCTGGTCGGATTGCGGGAGCGCGCTCTGGCTTCGGCCTTCCTGCTGCTGATCCTGAACTTCATCGGGCTGGGCCTGGGCCCGATGTTCACCGGCGGCCTGAGCGATCTGTTCAAGGAATATTTCGTATCGCAGGGAGTCGCCGAAAAGGTGGCGCTCGCGGACGGCTTGCGCTGGTCCATCCGCGTCACCTTGCTGATCAACCTGTGGTCCGCGCTGCATTACTATCTGGCGGCCAAGACCCTGCGCGAAGACATCGAAGCGGGCAACACAGCGCGCGCCGCCAGCTAGCTCGAAGATCACACCAGCGACGGCTCGTTCTTCAGAAATTCCTGTTCCTCGGGCGTCGACTGGCGCCCGAGGATGGCGTTGCGATGAGGAAAGCGGCCAAAGCGCTCCACCACGTCGTAATGATGGCGCGCCCACTTCATCCCATCGGGGTCCAGCTCGCTGAACAGGCGCATCGATTCGGCCTGCGTCGCGCGATCTTCGCTGTGCATGAACGGCATATAAAGGAAATGCCGTTGCTTCTCTGGCAATAATCGATCTTTGCCATTGGCCACCGCAGATTTCGCAAGCGCCAAAGCGTTGCTGTCCGTCGCATAAGCCGCCGGCGTGCCGCGATAAATGTTTCGCGGAAATTGATCGAACACGATGATCGCAGCGAGCATCGTGCGCACATCCGCGCGTTCCAGCGCTGGAGGATCGTCCCGCAAGGCCGCGCACAAATCGCCGAAACGCTCGCGGATCTTTTCATCCAGACGAGCGTGACTGCTGAACCAGTCCCGAGGCTGCAACTCCTGGAACCAGAAATGCAGCACATCCTCGGCCCAGCCGTCCGGAAAAAGGCGTGACTTTTTCCGGACTTCTTCGGTCGAAAGTGGCCGAGGCCCTTTCGACACATCCGGTAATTTTTTCGAGGACATGGTCCCTCAGTGATCCGCGAGATCCGGAGAGAGTACCAAAGCCGCGGTTCGTGCGAATGTTCCCGACGTGCGCGGGCTCGCTGTACAAAATTTTTGGCGCTGAATCGATCCAGGCTGCCCTCTCACGCATTAGTACCTACGCACGAGCGAGGAAGCCGGGACATGTTCAAAGGGTGGCGATCGGTTGGGTTGAAAGCATTCGCTGTACTTGGCTGCGCCATGCTCGCCGCCTGCAGCAGCAACGACGACGATGACGAAGGCTCGGAGTCGGAGCAACCGCCGCCGGCGCCCGCGCCGACCGCGGGCACGCTGATCGAGAATCCGCCGCAGCGGCTGGTTTCGTTCTCCATCACCGACCTGATCAACGCGGTCAACGTGAATTCCACGGCGGGAGCGATTCTGGACTTCATCGTCGATCCAGAATGCGGCGTCGACGTTCACCAGCTCCGATACAACACGCTCGACCCGGCTCAACAGGCGACCACCGCTTCCGGCGCGCTGATGATTCCAACGGGTACGAACGCTGCCTGCCAGGGCGCCCGGCCCATCATCGTGTACACGCACGGCACGTCGGCCGAGAAGAACTACAACATCGCAAATCTTGCGAACCCGGACAATGCAGAAGGATTGCTGATCGCCGCCGCGTTCGCCGCGCAGGGTTACATCGTCGTCGCGCCCAACTATGCGGGCTTCGATACGTCGACGCTGCCATATCATCCTTATCTGCACGCCGAACAACAGGCGAAAGACACGGCTGATTCGTTGAGCGCCGCGCGAAGCGCGCTGCCGATCAGCACTGCCCCAACGATCACCGACAACGGGCAACTGTTCATCACCGGTTACTCGCAAGGCGGTTTCGTGGCGATGGCCACGCATCGGCTGTTACAAACGAACGGCGCCCCGGTGACAGCCTCAGCGCCGATGTCTGGGCCTTATGCACTGGCGGCGTTTGGCGATGCCGTGTTCCAGGGTCAGGTTATCGGCAGCGCGCCGCTGCTGATGAGCTGGACGATGACGACCTATCAGCGCGTCTACGGCAACATCTATTCGACTCCAACCGATGCCTTCGACGCCCGCTACGCCACCGGTATCGATGCGTTGCTGCCGACGACCGGCACTCGCTCGCAGCTGTACGAACAAGGCCGCTTGCCACGGGAGCAATTGTTCAGCAGCACGCCGCCCGATCCCGCTTACGCCGCTTACACACCGGCGACGACGCCAGCCGATCTCGCTTTCGTGTTCGCTCGTGGCTTCGGACCCGAGGCGTTGATTACGAATTCGTTCCGAGCGAACTATCTGCAGGACTCGTTAGCACACCCCGATGGCGGCTTTCCAACGGTCACCGACGGTCGCCCGGCGGCAGCGCCAGCCAATACACTGCGTATCGCGTTCAAAGCGAACGACCTGCGCAACTGGAGCCCGACGGCGCCGGTCCTGCTCTGCGCGGGGCATGACGATCCGACAGTTCTATATATGAATACGGAGTTGATGCAGCAGTATTGGGCGGGCGCCGGAGTCACCGCCAACATCCGCGTGCTCGACGTGGATGACGAACCGTCCTTCGACGATCCCGATGCGGGCATCAAACTCGGCTTCAACACCGCTAAAGCATCCATCGCGGCGTCCGCGGTCGCGGGCGGAGCGACGGATGGCGGCGCTGCTGCGGTGGCCGAGGCCTATCACAGCACGTTGGTGCCGCCGTTTTGTCTCGCTGCCGTCCAGTCGTACTTCGACGATTTCTAAATGGAGCTCAGCAGCGCGGAGTACTGATCGCGCAGGTCGCGCTTCAACACTTTGCCAATCGCATTGCGAGGCAGCTCAGTGGCCAACTCGACCGCGGCGAGGCGTTGTGTCTTGCCGAGGCGGGAGTTGGTCCACTGCTTGATGTCTTCGGCGCTCGCAGTCACGCCCGGCCGCAACACCACGAACGCGATGGGCGTCTCGCCCCACTCTTTGGACGGCACACCCACGACGGCGCCGTCGCGCACCGCCGGATGTTGAAACAGCACGCTCTCGAGATCGCTCGGATAAATGTTGAAACCGCCGGAGATGATCATGTCCTTGCGGCGGTCCATCAGCGTGAGAAAGCCGTCGGCATCGAAGCGGCCGACGTCGCCAGTGCGAATGAAACGATTGCCTTCGGCGTCGTACCACTCGGCTTCGGCCGTCTTGCCGGGCTGATTGAAATACCCCTTCATCATCGCCGGCGAACGACCCACGACTTCGCCAATGGCGCCCGCGGGCACTTCCTTGCCCTGCTCGTCGATCAATCGGATGTCGTGACCGGCGACGGGCTGACCGACCGTGTGCAGTTTGTCCGGGAACTGATGGGCGAGCAGCATGCAGGTGCCGCCGCCTTCCGTCATCCCGTAGTACTCGATGAGTCCGCCCGGCCAACGACGCAGGATGTCGGCCTTCAACGCAGCCGAGAACGGCGCGCTGGTGCAGAACTTCATGCGATAGCTGCTCAAGTCGTAGCTATCGAAATCCGCTCGATCCATCAGACGCTGATATTGAACCGGCACCAGCATCGCGTGCGTCACGCGATGCCGCTGCGACAGCTCCAGGAACTTGCCGGCCTCGAACTTCGGCATCAGCACCACGGCGCCGCCGCCTGCGATCGCGGGAAAGAAACTCACCAACGTGGTGTTGGAGTAAAGCGGCGTCGAGCACAGCGTCACTGCTTCCCGGTCGTAACCGAAGTTACGAGCACGGCGCACGTGCGCCCAACGCATGCTGTGAGGCTGCACGATGCCCTTGGGCGTGCCGGTGGTCCCCGAGGAATAAATGATGTTGAACGCCGCATCGGGCGCGGGCGTCACCGGCACGGGCACACTGCCCGATGGAGCGAGCCACGACTCCAACGAACGCACACCTGGAGCGCTATCCAGACGCACGAGTTGCAAGCCGGCCGGCAACGCGACGGTCGCCAGGGTCACCGCGACATGCTCGTCGAGAAACAAAAACCTCGCGCCGCAGTCGGCCAGCATGGTCACCAAAGATTCGGCGGTGGACGACGGCGACAGCGGTGCCACGGCGGCACCAGCCCGCAGCACGCCGAGAAAGACGACCCCGTAATCGACGCTAGCCGCCGCGCAAATCGCAATCGCTTCACCGCTGCGGACCTGATCCCGTTGCAGCGACATGGCGACCCGGTCCATGCGTTGATCGAGCTCGCCGAAATCGACGCTGCCTCGTTCGTCGATCAAGGCCGGATGCCGAGGGCGTTCGTGAGCGTGGGCATGGATCAGCTCGGCGATCAGACCGAAGTCCTGCTCGAGCAACATCTCGGGAGATTTCACGTTCATCGTGGCGCCACCGGATCGGGCGAGCACCATGCCACAGCGGACCCCGGTCCAACAGCGGGGTTGCCGCGCCATTGCATTAATTCATACTCGCGGACACACTCGAAGCCTGTCGACGCCCGCTCACATACAGACCAGAAGGGCGTTCCGAGCTGCGAAAAACGCTTTCAAAAAACAGGTGAAGGACAGCTATGCAAATCCCCGATCCCGCCGTTGAAGGTCAGCTCAAAGGCAAGGTCGCGCTGGTCACCGGCGCGGCGAGCGGCATTGGTCGCGCCAGCGCTATCGTATTTGCCCAGGCCGGCGCGGCGGTGGTCGCCTTGGATCGCGCGGGCGAAGTGGAAGACACCGTCGCCTGCATTCGCAAAGACAACGGCCGCGCGGTGCCGATCGTCAGCGACTCGTCGGACGAAGGAAAGATCGCCGAGGCCGTCGACACCGCGGTCCGTGAGTTCGGCGCGCTGGATGTTTGTTTCGCCAACGCCGGCATCAGCGGCGGTCTGGTGCCGCTGCAGGAACAAACGCCGGAGCACTGGCTGCAGGTGCTGACGATCAATCTGGTCGGCACGTTCCTGGCCGTGAAGCATGCGGCCAGAGTCATGACACCCCGTAAGCGGGGTTCGATCATTTGTACCGCGTCGGTCGCGGGGCTGCGCTCGGGCGCGGGCGGCTCGCCCTACAGCGCCAGCAAAGCCGGCGTCATCAGCCTGGTGCAGACCACCGCTTATCAGTTGTCTGGCAGCGGCGTGCGGATCAACGCCATCTGTCCCGGCCTCATCGAGACGGGCATGACCCGGCCGATCTTCGATCAGGCGCGGGCCCGCGGCACGGATAACAAGATCGGTCAGCTCAACCCGCTGCGACGCGCCGGTGCTCCCATCGAGATCGCGCGCATGGCTTTGTTCCTTGCTTCGGACGCGGCGTCGTACGTCAACGGTCAGGCATTCCCGGTCGACGGCGGTCTGTCCAGTTCGCACCCGATCGTGCCGCCCCGAGTGCCCTGAGGAACTCCGGTCCGCGGCGGAGCGTCTCCTTCCCACACCGACGGAGAACGCTCATGCGCGACTACGAGCGCTACGCTGACGATTTTGACGATGATTTGGACGACTACGCGCCGACCCGGCGCCGCTCGGCGTTCGACGCAGTCGAGTCGCTGTTGCTGTTAGGTGCGCTCGCCCTGATAGCAACACCGGCGATCAAGGGCATCGCGCGGCGCTATCGAGTACACCACCCGCACGCAGCCTGCGAAAACGAAGTCGATAAGTCACTCAAAGACACGTACCCCGCCAGCGATCCGCCGGCGCAACGTTACGTCGACATTCCGGTGAATCGGCGCTAACCCGCGCCGGTTATCGCTTCAACCGCAGCAGCTGCGTGATCAAGACGTTGGGTAGCACTGGCTTCGACAAGCGCGGCGCTCCCAGCGTAGCTGCCTGCGAGAACAACCGATCTTCGTCCGCATAGGCAGTCGCGAACACGAACGGCACATCCTGCGAGCGCAGTTGGTCCGCCAGCGGAAACACGTACTCGCCGCCAAGATTCACATCGAGCACCGCGACCGTCGGCCGCTCGCTCGCCAGCAATTCCCGAGCTTCGGCCAAGCTGTGCGCAGGCCCCAGCACGCGCGCGCCTTGCTCTTCCAACATCATCTGCATGTCATAGGCGACGATGAAATCGTCTTCGACGACCAGCACGGCCATGCCAGACATCGGCCCTTCGTTTTTCCCCTCACCGCCGGAACCATCGCTGCCGTCCCCATACGGCGCGCGCCGAGCAGGGAACAACAACACGCGCGCATTCCGCACGACCGAGGGCAGCCTCAGCGGCGAAGCGCCCCCGGTGCGGACGACCTCAGGTGGCGGGCATGATGTGGAGCTTGGTGAGGTTGACTCGGATGCGCGTCCCAGGCCGCCGCCCTTGCGCAGCAAGGCCTTCGTGAAATCGAGCAGAACGCTCCGGACGCCCGCCGAACTGGCGCGCGACCATGTCGATGATCTTGGTCCCCAAGCCGCCCGCTTCTTGTGAATGTTGCTCATGCCAGCCCACTCCGTCGTCCGAAACTTCCAAAACCGCCACCGAATCCTTGCCGGGCGCGAGCACCACGCTGACCTCCCCGGCTTCGCCCGGCGCGAACGCATGCTTGACCGCGTTCATCACCAGCTCGCTGGTCAGCACGCCCAGAGACACGGCGTCGCGCGCGTTGATTTCCAGCGGTTCGACCTGGCACTGAATTCGGATCAGATCTCCCGGCGGCAACCCCGCGCTGATGTCGTCCAGCACGGCCCCGAGCACTTCGTTGACTTTCACTGTCGCGAAGTCCGCACCCAGGCGCAGCTTTCGATGCGCGGAAGCGATGGCCTGCACGCGCATACGAGCAGCGCTCAGAGCGCGAGCCGCATCGGGATTCTTCACCGCGCGCTGCTGCATCGTCAGGAACGAAGACACCAGCGCGAGATTGTTGCCGACGCGATGATTCACGTCGGTGAGCAGCGACTCCGCCCGGGTCCGCTCGCGATGCGCTTCTTCGGCCGCTTTCTCCAGCTCTTCGGTGCGCGCCTGCACCCGCTGCTCGAGCTCAACATTATGCGAAGCAAGTCGCAACCGACTTTCGTGCACCGTCGTGAGATACCGACGTACGCTGATCAATGCGAACAAAGTCAGCACGCCCGAGGCGAGCAACATCACGACGACCGCGTTGGAAAAGCGATCGCGCAGCTCGGCCGCCGCTCTCTGGCGCTCACCCAGCAGACGCTGCTCCAGCTCCGACGCAGCTTCGATGCGCGAGCGGATGTTGTTCAAGGTCGGCAAGCCAGTGCGCTGAAGTGCGGCGATCGCATCTGCGCGACGGCCGGCGCGCTGCGCGGTTACGGCCGCATCGATATCCGCCAGCCGCTGCTCGATCAACGGAGCGAACACATCGAAGTTGGCGAGTTGCTCTGGATTGTCCGCGATCAGCGCGCGCAAGTCGGCCAGTTGCTTGGGCATCAGCTCGCGGACTTCCGAGTGAGGCTTGAGAAAGGATTGATCGCCAGTCAGCAGGAAACCCCGCAAACCCGACTCAGTACCGCCGATCGTGAGTAACGTCGCGTTGAGCGCGCGCTGCACTTCGGTGGTGTGCTCCACCAACGCATCGGCGGCGACGCCTTGTTGCGACACATGGAAGGTGAGGCCTGCCGAGCACAACAGCAGCAAAAAACTGAGCGCAATCGTAGCGACCAGCGCGCGGTTCCTGCGCAGAGAAGGTTCTTGTAAGACTTGCATGCATCCGCTGATGGACGGCGGTCCAAGCGAACGATACTAACAAACTTACATTGTGAGTCAGCTCGGGCAAAACCCGCAGTCTGTTGGCGAAAGGACCCTAGAGCGCTTGCGATCGAAACATTCAGCGCGTGAGCACCAGATCGTCGCGATGAATCATCTCGTCGCGTCCATGAAAGCCGAGCAGCGCTTCGATCTCGTTCGACTTGTGCCCGAGCAAACGCTCGGCGTCCGCGCTCGAATATGCAACCAGACCGCGCGCGATCTCCATGCCCGTTTCGTCGCGCACGATGAGCGCATCGCCGCGTTGAAACGGACCGGCGATGCGAGTGACGCCAGCTGGCAACAAACTCTTGCCGCGAGCGAGTGCGGCAGCGGCGCCCGCGTCGACGAACAACTCGCCAGCGGGTTGCAGCGTGCCCGCGATCCATTGCTTGCGCATGGTCGCGGGACTCGCCGATGGATAGAACCAGGAGCAGCGCGCGCCTTCTTCGATTCGCCGCACCGGATGCAACTCTCTGCCCAGCGCCACGCACATATGGCAACCTGCACCGACGGCAATTTTCGCGGCCGTGATTTTCGTCGCCATGCCGCCGGTGCCCACCGCGGATGCTGACCCGCCGGCCATCGCCTGGATTTCGGGGGTGATGGCGCGCACTTCGGGAATGAATTGCGCGTTGGGATCGCGCGTCGGATCGGCCGTGTACAAACCATCCACGTCCGACAGGAGAATCAGGCAGTCGGCGCTGATCATCTGCGCGACCCGCGCCGCCAGCCGGTCATTGTCACCATAACGTATCTCGGCGGTGGCGACGGTGTCGTTCTCGTTGATGACCGGCACCGAGCCGAGCTTCAGCAGCGTTCGCAGGGTATTGCGCGCATTCAGGTACCGGCGGCGCTGCTCGGTATCGCCCGGAGTGAGCAGGATCTGGGCCACGCTGAGCTCGTGATGCTCCAGCACTTCGGTCCAGGCGTGCGCCAGGCGGATCTGGCCCACGGCCGCGGCTGCCTGCTTCTCTTCCAGTTTGAGCTTGCCCGGCGCCAGCCCCAGCTGACGACGGCCCAGGGCAATGGCGCCCGACGACACCAGCAGCACTTCCTGACCGCGCCGGCGCAGGGAACCTATGTCCGCCGCCAGAGTTTGAAGCCAGTCGCGTTTGACCGCGCCGCTGGCGCTATCGGCCAGCAGGGCGGAACCGACCTTGATGACGATGCGCCGTGCCTGCAATAGCGGCTGGGCGGATGCATGAACTGGAGGCGACGGTGTCATACGCAAAGGTGAACCAGACATGGCATTAACAGGGACGGCGGGCGCTCTGGCACGAAGCATGTAAGGGCGCGGCAGTGTAGGCAGGCGCCGAACCTCCGTCCATCCGCCCAGCCGGTCGCCGCGCCGCCGCTGTTTCACTCACTTGGCAGTCTTGGAGAATGCCCCTAATATTCCGCCGCCGGTGAGCACACCGGTCCCCCGTCTTGAGGTGTTTGCGTGGCCAGAGATTACGACCCGGTCCAGGGAAAATGGTACGAGGATCTCGAAGAAAACGAGGTCTTCAAAGTCCTGTCCGTGGATCCCGACCAGGAGTTGGTCGAAGTGCAGTACGAGAATGGCGATATCGAGGAAATCGACCTCGATACCTGGCATGAGCTCGACCTCGAGCAGGCCGAGGAGCCGGAAGGCTGGGCCAGCGACGACGAGGAAGAAGAGGAAGAAGAAGAGGAAGACGAGGACGAGGAAGACTGGGACGAGGACGACGACGATTGGGACGACGACGAGGACGAAGACCTCGACGACGACGATGACGATTACAACGACCGGGACGACGCCTAAAACACGTCTCGGTGCCGCCACCCCGCCTCACTGCACAGCGATAGCCGCCCGCGGCCGCCTGGCTGAGGCGGCGTGAAAGCCCACCAGACCGCCCTGGTCTGGTTCCGGCGCGATCTGCGCCTCACGGACAATCCAGCACTGCTCCACGCGCTTGCAAATGCCGAGCGCGTGGCGCCGTTGTTCGTGTTCGCGCCTGACGAAGAGCAGCCCTGGGCCACGGGCGCCGCCAGCCGCTGGTGGCTGCACCACAGCCTCGCCGCGCTAGCTGAGCGGTTGCGACAACTCGGCAGCCGGCTGGTGGTGCAGCGAGGGCCTTCCCAGGCGGCGCTGCTGTTCGAGCCGGGCACGATCTTGAACGGACAGAAGCTGCCCTATCGTGTGTTCACACCATTCTGGCGCACGGTAGAAAAGGCCCTGCCGTCGTTAGCCGTCCCGCGCAAAGCGCCGCGCAAGTTGCCGGCAGTTCCGCGCAAACTCACCGGGATCGAGATCGCGGACCTGCAACTCCTGCCGACGATTGCCTGGGACCAAGGACTCGCGGAAACGTGGACTCCGGGCGAAGCGGGCGCGCTGAAACAGCTCGAGCAGTTCACCAAGCAAGTCGCGAGCTATCCCTCCGGGCGGGATCGACCGGACCGACCGCAGACGTCGCGCCTGTCACCGCATTTACATTTTGGTGACATTGGCCCAGGGCAGATTGTCGCCGCGCTCCGACACTCGAGCGCTGGAGCTGCACAATCCCGAGGGGTCGACAGCTATCTGCGGCAGGTCGGTTGGCGCGAGTTCGCGCATCACCTGTTATTCCATTTTCCACAGACCACCGACGCCCCATTGGACGCTCGCTTCGCCAAACAAAAATGGCGACGCAGTCGTGCCGACTTGCGCGCCTGGCAGCGCGGCGCGACTGGCATTCCACTCGTCGATGCCGGCATGCGCGAGCTGTGGCGTGTTGCAGGCGAAGCGCTTCGATCCTCAACGCAATTACATCCAACAGTGGCTGCCGGAGCTCGCGCGTTTGCCGGATCGATGGATTCACCAACCTTGGGCTGCCCCCGACGCAGTTTTGCAACAGGCGGGCGTCGAGCTCGGCGTGACTTATCCAAAACCCGTGCTCGATTTGCGGGAATCCCGCCATCGCGCGCTTCAGGTTTATTCCCAACTGCGTTAATGATCTAGCTCTGAATCCGTAAATCGCAGCTCGTGCGAAATCCTGTTCCGAGGAACGCATGAGCATGACCAACTCCACCACTGAAGCCGCGCCGCGACGCAGCCTGTTTACGAGCCTGACCAGTTGGCTCGATGCAGGCGCGGGCTTGGCCAAATTCGACGCTGCGAAAATCGACAGCGTCGATTGGATGCGCGTGATTCCGTTTATCGGCATGCACCTCGCCTGCGTTGCAGTCGTGTTCGTCGGCGTGAGTCCGATCGCATTGCTGGTCGCCGGCTTCATGTACGTGATCCGCATGTTCGCGATCACGGGTTTTTATCACCGCTACTTCTCGCATCGCTCTTTCAAGACTTCGCGCGCCGGCCAGTTCGTGTTCGCTCTGCTCGGCGCATCCGCCGTGCAGCGCGGCCCGATCTGGTGGGCTGCGCACCACCGTCATCACCACGCGTTCTCCGATACCGAGCACGACGTCCATTCGCCGGTGCAACGCGGATTCCTGTGGAGCCACATGGGCTGGTTCCTGTCGCGCCGTCACTTCGAACCGGATCTGTCGCGCGTCCGTGACCTGCTGAAATTTCCCGAGCTGAAGCTGCTCGATCGGTTCGACATCCTGGTGCCGGTCGCGCTGGCCGTCGGATTGTTCGGTCTCGGCGCCCTGCTCGAACATTACGCGCCGGGCCTCCACACCGGTCGCTGGCAAATGCTGGTGTGGGGCTTCTTCGTGTCGACGGTGGTGACCTATCACGCCACCTACACCATCAACTCGCTCTGCCATCGCTTCGGCAAGCGCCGTTACGAGACCAGCGACGACAGCCGCAACAACCTGTGGCTGGCGCTACTCACCTTCGGCGAAGGCTGGCACAACAACCATCATCACTATCCCGTGTCGACGCGCCAGGGATTCTATTGGTGGGAGATCGACCTGACGTACTACGGGCTGCGTGTGCTCGCGCTGCTCGGCATCGTCTGGGATCTCAAGCCGGTGCCACGCGAAGTGCGCGATGCGCGCACTCGCATGCGCGCCGAAACGAACTAAGAACAAGCATTCATCACTTACCGGGTAAGGAACCAACATGCGCATCGGAGTCATCGGCGCGGGAATAGCAGGGCTTTATGCGGCCTGGCGGCTCAGCCGCCAGCACGACGTCACAGTGTTCGAAGCGGGCAACTATCCGGGCGGACACACCAACACCGTCGATGTCGAGTGGCAGGGCAAGCAGTACGCCGTCGATACCGGCTTCATCGTCTTCAATGACTGGACGTATCCGAATTTCATCGCCATGTTGCGCGAACTGGGTGTGGCGTGGCAGCCGTCGAACATGAGCTTCAGCCTGCGCTGTGAGCGCACCGGCCTGGAGTACAACGGCACTTCTGTGAACGCGCTGTTCGCGCAGCACTCGAACATCGTGAGCCCGTCGTTCCTGCGCATGATCTACGACATCCTGCGCTTCAATCGCGAGTCACGCGCGCTGCTGAAGACCAACGACGACAAGCTGACGCTGAGCGAGTACTTGCGGGCGAACGGCTATTCCCAATCGTTCGCGGAGCGCTACATCCTGCCCATGGGGCGCGCGATCTGGTCCGCCGAAGCGGACGCCATGCTGTCGTTCCCGGCGCGCTTCTTCGTGGATTTCTTCGAGCGTCACGGCTTCCTCAACATCGACAACCGTCCGCAGTGGCAGGCGGTGAAAGGCGGCTCGCGGGAATATGTTCGCAAGCTGATTGCATCCATGAAAGCCGACGTTCGGCTGTCGACCCGCATCGAAGGTGTGCGCCGACGAGCGAATGAAGTCGAGGTTTGCACTCAGCGCGGCGAAGTTCATCGCTTCGATCACGTCTTCATCGCCTGTCACAGCGACCAGGCGCTCGACATGTTGACCGACCCGTCACCGGCGGAACGTGAAGTGCTCAGTGCGTTTCCGTACTCGGCGAATGAAGCCATTCTGCACACGGACACGTCGGTATTGCCGCGGCGTCCGCTGGCTCGCGCTGCCTGGAACTATCACGCGCTGAAGAGCCCGCAGCAGCCGGTCGCGCTGACGTACGACATGAACATTCTGCAGACGCTGGATGCGCCGACGAAGTTTCTGGTCACGCTCAACCACGCGGACGCGATCGACAAGAGCAAGATCATTCAGCGCATCCCCTATCACCACCCCGTGTATCTGCCGGCCGGCGTCGCCGCCCAGGCGAGACACCGTGAAGTCAACGGCGCGCGCCGCACTTACTACTGTGGCGCGTACTGGCGTTATGGCTTCCACGAAGACGGCGTCGTGACGGCGATGCGGGCGCTGGAACATTTCCAGTGGGATCTCACCTCTCGCGGCGACGGCGCCGTCGAGCCGCAAGCTGTGCCGGCTGCCGCCAGCGTCGCGTAACCCGGTCGATTCGAAGCGAGCCACGCTCATGGAAAGCTGTATCTATAACGGCTCGGTGCGACATCGCCGGCACGAGCCCTCCGGCAACCAGTTCCGTTATGAGCTCTTCATGATGTATCTGGATCTGGCCGAGCTGCCGCACCTGTTCGATCAGTACTGGGGCTGGTCGGCGCGCGGCCCGGCGCTCGCGCGCTTCAAACGCTCCGACTATCACCACACCCTCAACGACGGCGACGACGATGGCGAGTTGAGCCTCGACGAAGCCGTTCGCCGCACGGTGACTGCGCAGACGGGTCGGCGGCCGGAAGGCCCCATCCGCATGCTCACCCACATGCGCTACTTCGGTTACATCTTCAACCCGGTGTCGTTCTACTACTGCTTCGACAGCAGCGGCACCAAGGTGCAGACCATCCTGGCCGAAATCACCAACACGCCGTGGAAGGAACGCCACGCGTACGTGCTGCCGATCTCGGCGGCGACGCGCAGCGACTCGGTGATGCGCTTCGAGTTCGGCAAGGAATTTCACGTCTCGCCGTTCTGGCCCATGGATATGCGCTATGACTGGCGCTTGAGCACGCCGGGCGAGCACCTGCGCATTCACATGGACAATCTGCAGCAGAAGGACGGGCATACCCGACGCGTGTTCGACGCCACGCTCACGCTGCAGCGAGAGGAGATCTCCAGCGCCGCGCTGTCGCGCGCGCTCATGAGATATCCGCTCATGACTGCCAAAGTTTCCGGTGCGATTTACTGGCAGGCGCTGCGCCTGTGGTTCCGACGCACGCCGTTCTTCACTCACCCGAAGTGGACCGTGACGCCATGACAACAGCAAGACCGTCGATTCTTCCCAACACGCCCGCCCTGGTCGCGAACGACTCGTGGCTGCAGCGGACCGGCCGCAACGCCCTGCTGGGTCAGCTGAAACATCTGAAGCATGGCGAGATCGCCGTGGTCGAGGGCAATCAAGTGCATCGCTTCGGCAAGCACACGCCCGAACGCTCGCTATCCGCCACCGTCGAAGTCGTGCATCCGCAGTTCTGGGCCGACGCCGCGTTCGGCGGCACGACCGGCGCGGGTGAAGCGTACATTCACGGTCATTGGCGTAGCGACGATCTGGTCGCGCTGGTTCGCATCATGGTGCTGAATCGCGAGATCATGCAGAACATGGAAGGCGGGCTGGCGTTCCTCACCTCGCCACTGCGGCGGATCTTCCATTGGATGAATCGCAACTCCAAGGACGGCAGCCGCAAGAACATCGCCGCCCACTACGACCTGGGTAACGATTTCTTCCAGCTGTTCCTGGACGACACGATGGCGTACTCGTGCGGCATTTTCGAGGCGCCCGAAGCGACGCTGAAGGAAGCTTCGCTCGCCAAGTTCGAGGCGGTATGCCGCAAGCTGCAATTGAAGCCCACCGATCATCTGGTCGAGATCGGCACCGGCTGGGGCGGGCTGGCGATCTACGCCGCGAAAAAATATGGCTGCCGCGTCACCACGACGACGATCTCCAAGGAACAGTATGCGTTGGCCAAGGAGCGCGTAGCCGCCGAAGGGTTGAGCGATCGCATCGATCTGCGCCTGGACGACTATCGGGATCTCACCGGGCAGTACGACAAGCTGGTGTCCATCGAGATGATCGAAGCCGTCGGTCATCAGTTCCTCGACACTTACATTGCCAAGTGCGCTTCGCTGCTCAAGCCCGACGGGGCCATGCTGATTCAGGCCATCACGATTCAGGATCAGATTTATGACGATGCGTTGAAGAGCGTCGATTTCATCCAACGCTTCGTGTTCCCGGGCAGCTTCATTCCCTGTGTCACGGCGATCACCAATGCGGTGACGCGAGCCACGGACATGAAGGTGTATCACCTGGAGGACATCGGCCCGCACTACGCGACGACGCTGCGCATGTGGCGCGAAAACTTCTTCGCCAACATCGGCCGCGTGCGCGCGCTTGGTTACCCGGAGGAGTTCATCCGTCTCTGGGACTACTACCTGTGCTACTGCGAAGGCGGTTTCGCCGAGCGTCAGCTCGGTGACGTGCACATGCTAATGGTGAAGCAGGGCTGGCGCGGGTAAAGTCGCCGGCAGCATGCTGCCGCTACGCCTCGCCATCTTCGCCGCGGTCTTCGGTATCGCTCTCTCCGGGCTGTTCTGGCTGCTCGGCAACTTGAGCGAGCCGGAACTGCTACGTTCCAAGAAAGCCGTGGTCGTCAAAGGCTGCGATCCCATTGAAACCGAGGACGCGGCCCGCATTTGTCCGCAACTGTTCTGCCAGAAGTTCCTGCTCGACTCGCGTGTGTTTGAGCTGCGGTATCGGTTCGATGTCACGGTCGACAAGAAGTCAGGGGCGGAGCAGTTGATTGGCGGAGTGGCCAAGCCGTTCGTCGCCAAGCCTGGCGACGGGCCGGTGCGGAGCTTTGTGTGCGTGCTCGAGCGGAACAAGGTGATCGAAGGCCGCGCGTTGGATGCGGTCGAACTCGATGAGCTTGCCGAGCAAGACACCTGGCTCGCGGCTAGCTCCGACGAGGAATAATCGCGTTATCGCGAGCGGCCCCGGGCGCCGACCGGCCAGATTTCCACCAGCGTGCCGCCACTGACGACGTGGTACGAGTCGTATAAGTTGACGGTCGGGTCGCAGTGAGGCACGGCCAACCTCACCATATCGCCAATCGTCCAGACCTTTTTCATGTCCGGATCGACGATGGCGCCGTGCTCATCGCCCCTGAAGTGATACACAGTGCCCTTCGGTGCGCCGCTCAGCACGACCGGCGCGCCCCCATCCGTCGCGAATGCTTTGTAACCTGCATCGATGGTAGCCATGCCGGGCGTGTTGGCGCTCACCACTCTGGCGTCGACGAACAAGGAGTACTCATACGGCACGCTCGGCTGATTCGCTAGATCGCAGTCCGCGTACTGGCGGTCCATGAAGACATACGAGCCGACCTGCCATTCGTTGAACGCTCCGAGCGCGGCGTCGATGTAGTGCGTGCCTGTCCCACAGCCAGTTATGACTTGCGGCGCGCCTCCCTGAGCCTCTAACTCCGAAATGACCGTCCGCAAGTATTCCACGCGGTCACGAATGGCCGCGGCGCGCTCGTCGTAGTTGACGATGTGCTGCTGAGTGCCGCAGTACATTTGCACGCCCCGGTAGTTCAAGTTCTTCCGTCTGCGGATCGCCTCGAGCAACTCAACGGCAGCCGCCGCCGACGGCACGCCCGTGCGCTTGATGCCGGGATCGATATCGATCAGCACATTCAGCGGGCGCGTGAGCACGTTCGCGAGCGCTTCGACGTTCGCGACATTGTCGACGACCACCGCCAGATCAGTTATTCGCTCGTTGAGCGCGCTCAAGCGCGCCAGCGCGGGCCGCGAGACTACGGGCGAGGTAATCAGGATCGACTCGACACCGCCGTCGGCCAGCACCTCCGCCTCGCCCAACTTGGCGCAGCACAAGCCCACCGCACCGGCCGCGATCTGCAACTTCGCGATGTCCACGCTCTTGTGAGTTTTTGCATGAGGTCGCAGCGAGACACCGTGTGTCTTGGCTAGCTCGGACATTCTGCGGATGTTCCGAGCCAGGGCGTCGCGATCGACGACCAGCACGGGCGTGTTGAATTCGCCGCGCGAATCCGCCCGGCCGATCAGCGCCTGATGCAAACGAACGTCATCCAACATCGACCTCTCCCGCTCGACCGCCCCGCCCATGATAGGGCCTTTGGCGGTAAGCTTGCAGGCATGAGCCTCAACACCTCCCTGCTCGCCGATCTCCGCCGCGTCGTCGGACCCCAGGGTTATCTCGATCAGGCGGCGGACCTCGAGCCCTTTCTGGTCGACCATCGCAAACTGTATCGAGGCGCGACGCCGTTGGTGCTGCGACCGGACAGCACCGAGCAGGTCTCAGCCATCATGCGCATGTGTAACGAGGCCCGAGTCGGTGTCGTGCCTGTCGGCGGCAACACCGGCTACTGCGGTGGAGCGACGCCGAGCGAGGACGGTTCGCAGATCGTGCTCTCGCTCGGACGCATGCGACGCATCCGCTCGATCGATCCATTGAACTACACGATGATTGCCGAAGCGGGCTGCGTGCTTGCGGAAGTGCAGGCGGCGGCGGCCTCGGTGGATCGCTTGTTCCCAATGAGCCTGGGCTCGGAAGGCTCGTGTCAGCTCGGCGGCAATCTGTCCACCAATGCGGGCGGCACCGCTGTCCTCCGCTACGGGATGATGCGCGATCTCGTCCTGGGGCTCGAAGTCGTGCTACCGGATGGCCGCGTCCTGGACGGCCTCAAGCCTCTGCGCAAGGACAACACAGGTTATGACCTGCGCGATCTGTTCATGGGCGCGGAAGGCACGCTCGGTGTCATCACCGCGGCCGCCTGCAAATTGTTTTCGCGGCCGGCCTCGACGGTCACCGCCTTGGTCGGTCTCACCGAGCCTCGAAACGCGGTCGCATTGCTCTCCCGGCTGCGCACGTTCACCGGCCACGCGGTCTCTACGTTCGAGCTGATTCCCCGCATCGCTCTCGAACTGGTGCTCGAGCACGTTCCGAACACCGCCAACCCTCTCGACACCCTGCACGACTGGTACGTACTGCTAGAAATCGGCATGGGCAGGCACGACGAATCGCTTCGTGGCGCCATCGAAGCGGAGCTGGCGGCGGCCATGGAAGAAGGCCAGATCAGCGACGCGGCGCTGGCGGCCAGCGAAACGCAACGTGAGATGTTCTGGCGGCTGCGCGAGACCATTCCCGAAGCTCAGCGCCGCATCGGCGCCAGCATCAAGCACGATGTTTCGGTCACGACCAGCGAATTGCCGGAATTCATCGTCGAAGCGTCCCGGCTGGTGCGTGCGATTTCGCCGCAAGGTCGCATTGTTTCTTACGGCCACCTGGGCGACGGTAACCTGCATTTCAACATCAGCCGCCCCAGCGACGGCGACGATGAATCGTTTTTGCGGCTGGCGCCGAACATTAACCGCGCGGTGCACGATCTGATCGCCCGTTACGGCGGCAGCATCAGCGCCGAGCACGGCATCGGGCGACTGAAGCGCGAGGAGCTGGTTCGTTACAAACAACCGGTCGCGCTCGATGTCATGCGCGCCATCAAACAGGCGCTGGACCCGAACGGCATCATGAATCCGGGCAAGGTGCTGTAGGGAGTCTGATCACTAGTACCAGGGAGGTCACAATGACGGCACGGCGAAGTCTGTTCGCGCTGCTCGTCATTTGCGCCGCTGGTTCGGCCAGCGCGGCCGACCAGGCCGAATGGCACCATCCAGGCCTGCTCCGCGGGCGCGATCTCACACCGTTCGGATTGTTTCGCCTCGACATGCTGCCCGCGCATACCGTCGATGCGCGGCCTGGCAGCTGGGCTGTCGAGGTTCTGACTGCATATCAGAACACCTTCGTGATGAGCGACAACGTGCGCGACTATCTGGAAGCGCGCGATGTTGGCCGGCAACGGCTCAGCAGCGGCGACGCCAACGCGATCCTGAACATGCCAGGCGACGCCTATTACGTCGACGCCGAGATCGGCCTGATCGACGTGGTCTTCCACAAGCGCATGAGCACCTGGTGGACCACGTATCTGAGCATTCCATACATCGCCTATGGACGCGGCGTGCTCGACGGCACCATCGAATCCTTTCACGACGGAGTTGGATTCAGCCAGCAGGGCCGCGATCTGGTGGCGCGCAACCAGTTCCAGATGGTTTACAACATCCGTGGCGCCCGCCTTTCGCAATTGGCGCAGTCGCCTGGGGGCTTCGGCGATCCTGTATTCGGCGTCCGTTATTCCCTGCCCGAGCCGCGTTATGGATGGGATGTCGTGTTCGAGCTGGCGGCGAAGATCGCGGTGGACGGCGAACGTTTCCTGTTATCGACGGGTCGCGACGACTACGGCACGCAGCTCACGTTCCAGCGCACCTGGGGCCGGCATGCCGCATACATTGCTGGCAGCGCCGTGTATTACGCCGGCGGCCCGGAAACGCCCGCGGACGAGCATCAGATCATTCCAACGGGGCTGCTGGGCTACGGCTTCGGCATCACTCGCAACACCACGGCCATTCTGCAGGCGTATGCAAGCCGCAGCACCGTGCAGAACGCGGAGGATCTCGAAGAGCTCACCGAAAACAAATATCAGCTCAGCATCGGCCTGCAGCAGCGTGTCGGTCAGGTGCAGTGGAGCTTTGCGGTGACCGAGAACGTTTCAAACTTCAGCAACACGCCGGACATCGGCGGGCAGTTGACCGTGGCCTATCTGCCCGTGAGCCTCCGCTAACCGTTCAGCTGCCGACGACGCCTCCGTCCTCTTTCCGGATCGCAATCACACTTGGCCGCGGCTGGCTCGTGCCGCCGTCGGGCCAGTGGCTGCGCGGCGAGGCGGTGCTGCCGCCCGCGCCCGGATGCTGAATGCTGATGAACAATGTTTCATCGTCCGGCGAGAACTGGCAGCCGCAGACTTCGCAGCCCACGGGGCCGCTCATGAACTGCTGCAAGCGGCCGCGATTCGGGCCGACGGTGGGCGTTACCCAGCAGCCATCGTTGCCGCCGCCAGGCTGCGAACCATCCGTGACCATCCATAGATTGCCCGCCCTGTCGAAACCGACGTTGTCGGGCGAGCCGATGGGACTCAGCTCGGCGGCGTTGGCGTAACCGGCGTAATAAGCGCTGTCGCTCTTGACCTGGCTCAGATCGGTGATCAAACGGCCGCCGGAGGGATCGCCGGCGAGCAGGAACACTTCCCAGGAAAATTCCAGCGACGTGTGATCGTCGCCCGCTTCCGTGATCTCGATGATGTGGCCGAAGTTGTTTTGGCCGCGCGGATTCGCGGCATTGGGAGCGGAGTCGATCTCGCGTCCGCCATACGTGATGGTGCCCGCCTCGACGGTGCGATTCTCGTTACGCGTGCACGCGATGTAGATGCGACCGGTCGTGGGATTTGCTTCGACATCCTCGGGGCGATCCATCGGCGTCGCGCCCAGGAGGTATGCGGCCATTCGAGCCTTGATGAGCACGTCAGCCTGATTTCGGAACCCGGCGGCGGCATTCAGCGGGCCCTTCGGATCGAACACCAGCGGCAACCATTGTCCTTTGCCACTGGCGTCGAAGCGCGCCACGTGCAACGTCCCTTGATCGAGCAAGCTGCGATTCGCCGCTCGGTTCTTCGGGTCGAAGCGATTCGTGGAGATGAACTTATAGACGTACTCGAACTTGTCGTCGTCGCCCATGTACACGGCGACGCGACCGTTGCCCGCGATCACAGGGCTCGCACCTTCATGCGCAAAGCGTCCCAGCGCCGTGCGCTTGACGGGAGTGCTGGTCGGGTCGAGTGGATCGATTTCGACGATCCAGCCGAAGCGGAACGGCTCGGTCGGCGACGTCGGCAAGTCGAAGCGGCGGTCGGCGATGTCCCAGTTGTACAGCGATTGCGCCTTCCACATGCGCCAGCGACGATGCGCTTCGACAATGAACGGATCGACGTCCTTGCGCGCCTTGAGCTGATCGAGATTGGCGAAGTAGTCCTGGATGTTTTCTTCGGCGGTGAGATACGTGCCCCACGGCGTCTCGCCGCCCGCGCAGTTCGCGAACGTTCCGAAGGCGCGCTCACCATTGGGATCGTCCTTGGTTTTCATCAAAGCCGCGCCGCGCGCCGGACCGCCGATGTCGATGGGCGTGTCCGCAGTGATGCGACGATTGAAACGCGAGTCCTTTACGAAGCGCCAGCGACCGCGCTCGCGCTTGATCTCGACGACCGACACACCCTGCGCCGCTTTGGCAACGGGCACGACTTGCGGATGTTTCTGCACATAAGCGCGGGCTACAGCACCGCTGATGCCGCCGAAGCCCGGATGGCCTGGAAACATCAGCGAGTCCTCGGTGTACTCGTTGTTCACGCACAGCACACCGTGATCGCTGCGGCCGTTCAGGGGGAAGAAATGAATCGCATCGCAGTTCGTGCCGAACTGATTGCGTTGGTGCTCGGCGGCCGTGGGCTCCAGTAGCGCGCCGGCGTCGAGCTTGGTTGCGTCCAGATCCGGCACCTTCGACGTCAGACTCTCGCCCCATCGAATCAGCACGTCGTAGGTGTATCCCGGCGGCAGGACGACGGCATCGGCCTTGCTGCCTTTGATGGGCTTGAAACCCAACTGCGCGGTCTTCGAGGCCTGCGCCGGCGTCAACAACGCGGAGCCGACCATGGCCATCGGTGCGATGGCGGCGCCGGCTTGCAGCAGATGCCGGCGGGTCAGTCGCTGTGTGAGCAATTCCTCGAAAACTGGAGCGTCGGGGGCGCGGCGGGTCATGAGCAGTGGACGTCGTAGGCTGGGGCTGAAGACTCCCCAGCCTACCGCAAATCTACTGCTCTCCGTATTACAGTGCGGTTACTGCAGGCCGCTTTGTTTGCGGAACCAGTCGACCTGCTGTTGGAAGTAGCCGTCCTCGTACCCCAGGATCTCGCGCTCGCCGTCTTCCTTCTGCTCGAAGCGCAGGATGCCGTGCTCGGCCTCGGGGTAGACGAAGTACTGGATGGGCTTGCCGGCGGCCTGCAACTTGCGCAGTTCTTCGACGCTCCACTCCGTGGGAGCGCTCGAATCCTTACCGCCGAAAATCCAGAAGCTGGGAGTGTCGAGCTTGGCGAGCGTCTGCACGGGGTCGTACAGGCGATCGATGAAGGGCGGATCCATGCGGCCGTACTTCCACCACACGTAAGGACGCACGATCCACAGCGGTTTCTCGGTGCCGACGATCATTCCGAACATCGAATCGCTGTGTTTCGCGGTTTCGAACCAGGGCTTGTCGCGCGCAGCCTGGAGTGCGTCGGAGAAGTCGGACCAGCGATCCTGACCGCGATCGAAGATGTCGCCGATGATGGCGGAGATGCTATCCATCTCGGCAATCTCCTTGTCGCCGAAACCTTTCCGCTGGAGCGCGTAGACGTAACCCCAGCGATCCTCGCCCGTGACGGGCACCGCCACGCCGAATCCGACGAACACGCTGCAGATGTTGCCGTCCTTCAACGCGGCCAGCGGCGCGATCCAGCCACCCTGGCTGTAACCGCCAAGATGAATGTTGTCGCCCTCGATTTCCGATCGCTTACGGAGATATTGAACGGCCGCGATTGTGTCGTCGGAGAGGACGTCGAAGTTCGCGGTGTATTCGCCTTCCGATCCGCCGGTGCCGCGTTTGTCGTAAACGAATGCGGCGACTCCGTTGGCGGCGTGCATGTAAGGATCGGAATAGTGATCGACGGCGCTGTAATCTTCGGAGCCGTGCACGGGGATCATGACCGGAAACGGGCCGTCGCCTCGAGGAAGAATCAATTTCCCGCGCAACTTGAGCTCGCCGCTCTGAAACGTCACGATTTCTTCGCGCAGAGGTACGCGCGCCGCTTCGATGTTGGACCACTGGCCGTCCGAGATTCGCTCCCACCTCATTCCGGTGAGTTGACCCGCGGCGTTACGCTCGAATCGCACGCGGTTCGCGACTGGTTCACGGCCATCCCAACCTGCGCCGCCTTCGAACGTGTCGGCTTTGTCGGTTGGCCACAGCGCGCCGGTTTCGCCATTCATTTTCTTGAATCGCAGATCGACCACGTCTCGCGGCCCGACGACCACGAGCGTGCCGTCTTCGAATCTATAAGCGCCCGTATATCGGGTTTCGGTGGGTTGCTCGCGATTCTTCGCAAACAACGCCACTCCGGCCAGGAGCAAGACTCCGGCCAAGGTCCACATTATTTTTTTCCGCATGTGCGGCGCGTCTCCCTGAAACATCATGGCGGCCCGGCGTGGGCCTTCAGGGCGTTGGACGCAGCAGCCGCGCGGAAGGTTGCGACGCGGCTATTTACTCGAAATATTCGGTGTTACGAACCTTTGCGGCCCGTCACCATCATCCACTCCACCCCCGCCGGCGTCTGCCGCCCCGGCGGCGCATAACGAAACGTCTCCACCCACGCCGTCAACGCCTGCTGCATACACGCCGGCCCCGGCGGCGCCTGAATGTTCCCAGTGCGCCCGTCACTCAGCACCGTGAACTCCACAAAATAACTTCCCGTGACCTCACACGTCTCCGCCACCTTCAGCGGCTTCGCCTCCAGCAACTGCAACTCCGGCGCCGGCGGCGCCACCGTCGACACCGTCTGGCACCCGCTCAACGCAACCGCGCCGGCGAATAAGAGCACGAAGGTCGAACGTCGGCGAATGTGGTACATCGACATGTTCATCTGTGGCTCTCGCAAGCTAGTCATCGATCCCTTACTGTGCGCTTCCGCTGCGAGGGTTTATACCAGCTCTTTGTTTCAAACGGCACAAGCCCCCCTCCTTTCACGGGAAAGGAAGTCGCGCGCCGAATGACGGCGTCCGGCGAGCCATAGGGCGTCTCGCGCCCTTCGGACTTGGGGGATTTCTGTTGTTTCAATCGCTTAGTGCCCGCTTGCGCAGCGGACCTCCGGCGTTTGGGTGAGCTTGCCGAATTCCGCGCGGCTTTGACTGCCGAAACCGTCAGATTCCGAGGCACCTGATATTCGATCCCCTTGCCATCTTTTATTTCACGGATTGCCTGAATGAGTTCAAGACCGATGTCCCGCTTTGCATCTCTGGATTGAAGAACTTTCTCGCGCCTCGACATGCCTCTTATCCTCTGCGACCGAGAAATGACGCACGCGATATATCTGCCTCTGGCGCCCATCGCAATGGCTGGACACTCACGTGCTTCGCGCGCACGGCCGCGCAAAGTGCGCGGAGCCCGCGCCACTGAGCTGGTGATTTAGCAGCGCAAGAAATCGCGCTGAACAATCGACTCAGCGATATCTGCTGTTACGCGAGCTGAAATTCCGGGCGCGGGGATGGCGATTCCGTGATATAGGCGCGGGTCCAGTGCAGACCTTCGAGGAGGCCGCGGTAGGAGAGGAGTTGCTGGCATTCGTCAGCGGTGCACCAGCGGGATTCGGAATGTTCCCAATCGAGAGTGATGCGGTCGGTGTGTTCGACTTCGGCGGCAAAGACTGGGATGAGCATCATGCTGTCGAAGCGGCGGTTGTAGATCGGATACACGTGCTCCACCGCCCAAATGGATTTCGCGACTAGCCCCAACTCGCTCAGACAGCGGTGGCCGGCAGCCACGACGGATTCATCTTTTTCAATCAGCGTGGCAGGGATCTGCCAGAAGCGGCCGCCATTGAAGAAACGATCGGCCTTCTCTTGTGACGTGTGCAGAAGCAGATAACGCACGCCATCGGGGCCGCGGCTGAATGCCCAGAGATCCATCGGATCGGTGCGAAGCTCCATGGCTATCTGTCCGTGCTGGTGCGAAAGGTGAAATGCGTTACGGCCGCAGGTTCGCCGCCATGCTGGCCATGATGCCTCCACGTCGGTTTCACCGCCACTGTCCCTTACAGCCGCTGGTTACTCGTAGCGAGTCGGAGCCCGGAAGGAGCTCCGACTCGATTATTTCCTCACGAAGAACGGACCAACGCGGCTGTGGCTCGCCGCACGACGGGCAGTACCAGCAGCAGCGTTGGAAACGCGACGAGCCACGAAATCAGCCAGGCGCTTGGCCAGATGCGCAGGAAGTTCGGCGTGAACCCGACGCCGCGCAAGGTGCTGATTGCGGAAACGATGCAGGTCATCAGGATGGACAGCAGCAAGGGCATTACCAGCGAGCCATAACGCGCCGGCAACTTGGGCAGTCCGAACAGGGAAGTTTCTCTAGCGTTCACAAAGATCTCTCGAAGAAATCCGGTCAAGCAAAGGCGCCGCGCCTCGCGTGGAGGCTCCGCCCCGGCGAGCCGGAGGGTTGGCGCGTTGTTTGACGTGAGACGCTTACGACAGCTCGCGACCGAGCTGCGGGCGCGATACTACTCAGCGACGCTGAACCACACAAGCCGAGCGCATCACAAACGACAGCGGGGCTGCGCTCAACACGCAGCCCCGCATGTAAGTCATGCAGCGAGGTGCGATCAGGCGCTCAGTCGTTGCTGAAATCCACCAAGAGTGGTGACGCCCTTCGCAACTTCCGCGACCGGCACCGGCTGACCGTTCTGCGACAAGCCAGCAGCGTCGAGCAGACCCTTTTCCGCCAGCCACTTCTTGTTGAACAAGCGCGACTGATACTTTGCGCCGTTATCGCAAAGAATGGTGACGATGGTGTGACCGGGACCGAGTTGCTTGGCGATCTGCACGGCCGCGGCGACGTTCACGCCGCTGGTGCTGCCGAGGAACAAGCCTTCATCGCGCAACAGCTGATAAACGGTGCGCACACATTCGATGTCCGTCACATGCAGCGCATCGTCGATGGGCGAGCCTTCGAGGTTCGCGGTGACGCGGCCGATGCCGATGCCTTCGGTGATCGAGCCTGGGCCGGTGGCCTTCAGCTCGCCATTGCGAATCCAGTGATACAAAGAGCTGCCCTGAGGATCGGCCAAAGTGACGCGCACCTTCGGATTCTGTTTCTTCAGGAAGCGAGAGATGCCGCCCAGCGTGCCGCCCGTGCCGGTGGCGCAAACGAATGCGTCGATCTTGCCGTCGGTCTGCACCCAGATCTCGGGGCCCGTGGTCTGCTCATGAGCATCGCGATTGGCCGTGTTGTCGAACTGGTTGCCCCACACCGCGCCCGGAATCTCGCCAGCCAGGCGGCCCGCGATCTTCTGGTAATGGTTCGGATCGCTGTACGGCACTGTCTTCACGCGCAGCACTTCGGCGCCGAGCGTTTCAATCATCTGATACTTCTCGTTGGACTGGTTGTCCGGCATCACGATGACGCAGCGATAGCCGCGAGCGTTGCAGACGTGCGCGAACCCAATGCCGGTATTGCCCGCCGTGCCTTCCACCAGCGTCCCGCCCGGCTTCAATTTGCCGCTACGCTCGGCCGCTTCGATGATGGCGCGCGCGGCGCGATCTTTCACCGAGCCGCCCGGGTTCATGAACTCGGCCTTGCCCAGGATTTCGCACCCAGTGAGCTCGCTGAAACGATTCAGGCGGATCAGTGGCGTGTTGCCGATGGCATCGGCGAAGCCACGACGGATAATTTCATTCGAGCTGCTCATGCGGACAGCCTTCCTTCATCTGTAGGCGCGCCTTCGACGGCGCGCGCGTTGAACCAGTGCAGTGCCTCGTGCAGGCGGGTGACTTCGCCCACGATCAGCAACGCCGGCGATTCCACTTGGGCATCGGCGGCTTTACGAACCAGATCTTCCAGCGTGGCGGTGACCACACGCTGCGACGGACGCGTTCCGTGCTCGACCAATGCAGCAGCACGCGTTGCCGGCGCGCCGTGTTCACGCAAGCGAGCGACGATGGCCCCAAGCTGATTCAGCCCCATATAAAACACCACCGTATGACCAGGACGCGACAGCGCGGCCCAATCGACATTGTCGGACTCACCCTTGCAATGTCCGGTAACAAACGTGAGCGCCTGCGCGTGATCGCGATGAGTGAGTGGGATGCCCGCGTACGCGGCACAGCCGGCCGCGGCAGTCACGCCCGGCACCACCTCGAAACGGATGCCTTCGGCGGCCAGCGCTTCCAACTCTTCGCCGCCACGGCCGAAGATGAAAGGATCGCCGCCCTTCAAGCGACAAACGCGCTTGCCCGCCTTCGCCAGCTTCACCAACAGCGCGTTGGTGTCTTCCTGCGAGACGTGGTGATTGCCAGCGGCCTTACCGACGTAAATTCGCTCGGCGTCACGACGCGCCAGATCGAGCACTTCGTCGGAAACCAACCGGTCGTACAAAATCACATCGGCGTTCTGCAAAGCCCGCAGCGCGCGCAACGTCAGCAACCCCGGATCGCCCGGACCTGCGCCGACCAACGCGACCTCGCCCGCGAACTTCGATTGCTTGGCAAAGCGAGTGAGCGAGTTGCCGATGCGATCGAGAATGCCCTGCCCCGCCGCGTCCTCGCGACCCGACAACACATCGGCGGCAATAGCGCCATCGAAGAAGTTTTCCCAGAAGCGGCGCCGCGTGCCGGCGTGCTCCAGCTTCGCCTTCACCGTCGGACGCAATTTGCCGGCGAGCTTCGCGAGATCGCCCAGTCGCTGCGGCAGGAACGATTCGAGCTTCTCGCGCAGTCGACGCGTCAACACGGGCGCATCGCCGCTGCTGCCGACGGCAACGACCACAGGAGAGCGATCCACGATGGCAGGCATGATGAACCGCGACAGCTCGCGATCGTCGACCACGTTCACGGGAATGTTCCGCCGCTCGGCCTGATGAGCGACCCAGGCATTGACCGAGGGCTTATCGGTCGCCGCGATGGCGAGCCGCTTGCCGTCCAACAACTCGGGCTCGAATTCGCCAGGGATGTATGTGATGACGCCAGCCGCGGCCTTGTCCGCGAGCGAGTCGATCAACTCGGGAGAGACGACGGTGACCTTCGCCTGCGTGCGCAGGAGCAGATCGATCTTGCGCGCGGCCACTTCCCCGCCGCCGACGACCAGCACCGGTTCGTTCGCGAGCCGCAGAAAGATCGGAAAGTAATCCATGGTGTGCGTCGTCCTGCGACGCGCCGGCGTCGCGGGTTACTGGCCGGCCGCGCGACGCGGCTCGACCTTCAGCGGAATGACCCGACGGCGCGGCTGCAGGCCGCACTCGCGAGACTCCGGGTTCTCCCACCACCAGCGACCCGAACGCGGATCCGCGCCGGGCTCCACTGCCCGAGTGCAAGGCGCACAGCCGATGCTGGGGAAGCCTTTGTCATGCAGCGCGTTGTAAGGCAGGTTGCGAGCCTTGATATACGCCCACACGTCGGTTTCGGTCCAGTCCAGCATGGGGCTGATTTTCCAGAGACCGTAGCGATCGTCCCAGGCCACCGGCTCGCCCTGGGCGCGCTCGGCCGACTGCTCGCGGCGGACGCCGGTCACCCAGGCCTTGCGGCCGGCGATGGCGCGCTTGAAGGGTTCGATCTTGCGGATGCCGCAGCAGGACTGGCGCTCGTCCACGCCGAGGTAGAATCCGTTGATACCATTGTCACGCACGTACTGCTCGATGGCCGCGGCTTGTGGCGCGAACACCTGAATGCGGCGCTGATAGCGGCGCTCCAGGCGGTCCAGCAGCGCCAGAGTCTCGTCGTGCAAGCGGCCGGTATCGAGCGTGAACATGTCGATTTCCGGCGTATAGGTGCTGATGATGTCGGTCAGCACCATCGCCTCGGCGCCCAGGCTGTTGGAGTAGACCACGTCCTGGTGCTCGCGAACGGCCTGCTCCAGCAGGGCGCGAGTGCCCTCCACGAGGGCTTGCAGACGGGGCGACAGTGCATCGGTCATGGTCAATCTGGTCCTTATTCCGTGGGCAGCACTGTAGCTAACCGGCTTATAACCAGGGAAAGGCTGGTTTGTTCTGTCATGATGCGGGCCGGTTATGACTTCGGATTGCCTCCGTCGCTATAGTTAAGTGCATGAAACTACAACAATTACGATACCTCGCCGCCATCGTCGAGAACGACTTGAACATCACCGCGGCGGCGGAGCGCCTGCATACCTCCCAGCCGGGCGTCAGCAAACAGCTGAAACAGCTCGAGGACGAGCTGGGCTTTCCCATCTTCCTGCGCCAGGGTCGGACCCTGACGCGCGTCACCCCGGCCGGCAAACGAGTCATCGACCGGGCGCAGAAAATCCTGAAGGAGGTTCAGAGCATCAAGCGCCTGGCGGACGAGCAGAAGGGCGATGGGCGCGGCTCGCTGGCCATCGGCACGACGCACACCCAGGCCCGCTATGTCCTGCCACAGGTCATCCGTCGGTTCCGCGAGCGCTATCCCGACGTCGAGTTGCACTTACATCAGGGCACGTCCGAGCAGATCGCCGACATGGCCGCGCGGGATCGCATCGACTTCGCCATCAACACCGGGTCGCAGGAGCTGTTTACCAACCTGGTGCTGCTGCCCTGCTATCGCTGGCACCGGCGCATCGTCGTGCCGCAGGGTCATCCGCTGGCCAACGAGGGTAAGGTGACCATCGAGACTCTCGGTAAGTACCCGATCGTCACGTACGTGTTCGGGTTTTCTGGTCCCTCGTCGCTCCAGCAGATCTTCGCGCGTCATGGCATCACACCTCATGTCGCGTTGACGGCGCGGGATGCGGACGTGATCAAGACTTACGTGCGGCTGGGCATGGGCGTCGGCATCGTCGCTAGCATGGCGGTGGATCCGCGTGAGGATTCGGATCTGGTGTCCATCGACGCGTCGCATCTGTTCCCGGCGCATTCCACCTGGGCGGGATTCCATCAGGGCGCCCTGCTCCGCAGTTATATGTATGACTTCCTGCAACTGCTGGCGCCGCACCTGACGCGCCGTCTCGTCGATCGCGCAGGCAATGCGGCCACGCCGACGGATGTGGAGGCGTTGTTCGCCGATGTCGAATTGCCGGTGTATCGCTAGGTACGGATCGCCCAGCGTTTTTAGATAAGGACCCATGTCAGCTAATCCGGAAAGACCCAAAGGCCGCTCGCTGAAACCTCTGCGCGAGCTGTGGCCTTATCTACGCAAGTATCGCGGCATCCTCACATTGGCCATGGTCGCCCTGCTGTTGGCGTCCGCGGCGGCGCTGGCGGTGCCGATGGCGTTTCGCGATCTCATCGATCGCGGCATGGCGGCGCAGGACGCCGCCACGCTCAATACTTATTTCGTCGCATTCCTGGCCGCGGCGGCGGTCTTCGGCGTGTTCGCGGCGTTGCGCTTTTACTTTGTCACCTGGCTGGGCGAGCGAGTCGTCGCCGATCTGCGTGCCGATGTCTATGCGCGCGTGGTTCGGATGGATCCAACGTTCTTCGAAGTCACGCGTACCGGCGAAGTGCTGTCCCGACTCACGACGGACACGACGGTGGTGCAAGGTATCGCCGGCGTGAATCTCTCCATGACGTTGCGCTCGATCGTGCAAATGGTCGGCGCGCTGGTATTGATGATCGCCACCAGCCCGTCGCTGGCCGGCATGATCGTCTTGCTCATTCCGCTGGTCATCGGGCCAATCATCTTCGTCGGGCGCAAGCTGCGCACCTTGTCGCGCGAGTCGCAGGACAAAGTGGCGGACACGAGCGGTCTCGCGGGCGAGACGTTGAACGCCATTCAGACGGTGCAGGCGTTCACGCTCGAGGAGTTGCACACGAAGCGCTATGGAACGGCCGTGGAAGAGTCGTTCCGCGTGTCTATCAAACGATCCAAAGTCCGCGCGGCGATGACGGCGATCGGCACGATGATGATTTTCGGCGCGATCACGTTCGTACTGTGGCAAGGCGCGCATCGCGTGCTCGATCAGGAGATGACGGGCGGCGAGCTCAGCCAGTTCTTGATCTATGCGGTACTGGTGGCTTTGAGCGCGGCGACGTTGAGCGAGATGTGGGGCGAGGTGCAGCGCGCGGCCGGTGCGATGGAGCGTCTGATCGAACTGAAGGTCGCGACGCCGAACATCGTCGCGCCGCCTAAACCGCAGGCGTTTCCGTCGCCGCCGTCGGGGCGCATCACGTTCGAGCACATCTCGTTTCGGTATCCGTCGCGACCGGAAACACTGGCGCTCGATGACTTGTCGCTGGCGATCGAACCGGGTGAGACCGTCGCTTTCGTCGGCCCTTCCGGCGCCGGCAAGAGCACGACGTTTCAGTTGCTGCTACGTTTCTACGATCCCGCGTCCGGACGCATCACCATCGACGGCGTCGATATCGCCAAGGCCCGGCCGGAAGATGTGCGCGCACGCATCGGTTTGGTCCCGCAGGAAACGGTGCTGTTCGGCACGAGCGCGCGAGAAAACATTCGCTACGGCCGCCCCAACGCTTCCGACGCCGATATCGAGGCCGCCGCTCGCGCTGCCGGCGCGGACGAATTCCTTCGCGAACTGCCACAAGGGTATGACACCTTCCTCGGCGAAAAAGGCACCCGCCTCTCTGGCGGCCAACGCCAACGCATCGCCATCGCCCGCGCCCTGCTGAAAGATCCGCCGATCCTGCTTCTCGACGAAGCCACCAGTTCCCTCGACGCAGAAAGCGAACGCTACGTCCAGGAAGCGCTCGAAGGCCTGATGCAAGACCGCACCACCTTGGTCATCGCCCACCGCCTCGCCACCATCCTCAAAGCCGACCGCATCGTCGTCCTCGACCACGGGCGCATCGTCGACATCGGCACCCACTCGCAACTGCTGGAATCCAACGAGCTCTACGCTCGCCTCGCCGCCCTGCAGTTCGCCGATCTCTCCGGCAGCGCGCCAGCCACGGCCGCTTAACGCGCTTTTGACCAGCCCCAGGCGTATTATCGTACGCATGGCCACCCTTGATCCCAAAGACGCCCGTAACTACCTTGCTCGCTGGGAATTGGTTCACAAGGTAGAAGTCGCGCAACTGCGCGAGACATCCATGGAAACGAAGGCGCGGCAGCTTGCCGTCCTTATGGCTTCGCGCGAACTGTTTGCAAAAGATCAGAAGCGCGATCAAGAAATTGCCGATGTCAGAGCGCGCTGGGCCAAGATCCGGAGCGCGCTGAGTGGCTGAACCACTGCCCACGAACCTGCTGAAGCCGCTGCGGGATCTCGGCCGGTGGCTGGATGCAATCAAAGCCGAAGCCGTCGTGGTGGGTGGGGTCGCGGTCTCTATCCTCGGTCGCCCCCGTTTCACTCAGGACATCGATGCGTTAGCCATTATTTCGGAATCTGAATGGAGCGCCGCCGTGGACGAGGCAGCAAACTACGGCATCGTTCCGCGGATAAATGGCGCGGTTGAGTTTGCGCGACAGTCGCGAGTTCTGCTGCTCAAGCACCAGGAATCCTCGATCGAAATCGACGTTATTCTGGGCGGCCTGCCGTTTGAAGAAGACGCGGTAATCAATGCGCAACGCTATGCCATCGGTGGCGTGAGCGTACGGCTGCCCAAGGTCGAGGACTTGATGATCATGAAGGCTGTGGCGCACCGACCTAGAGATCTCCAGGATATCGAGGGCTTGCTGGAGTCGCATCCAAACCTGGATCTGCGCAGCGTGCGTCAGTGGGTTCGGGAGTTCGCCTCGGTCACCGCGATGTCCGATGTTATCGAGGATTTCGATAAGTTGCTCTCTCGCCTGAATCGGACTCCCTAGCGCTCCTTCAGCGAGCGGTGCCGAGGCGGTTGCCGCCGTCGACGAGGATGAGCTCGCCGGTGACGGTGGGGCCGCCGGTGAGGAGCCAGACGGCGACGTCGGCGATGTCTTCGGGAGTGCTGGTTTTTTGCAGGGCGGAGTTGCTGGCGAAGCGAGTGCGGGCCTGTTCATATTTTGGGCCGATGGCTTCCTGCAGCCAGCGAGTCTCGACGAAGCCGGGGCACACGGCGTTGACGCGGATATGTGGGCCGAGGGCGCGGGCCAGGCCCATGGTCATGGTGTTGAGTGCACCTTTGGAGGCGGCGTAGGCGATGGAGGTGCCGATGCTGTCGATGCCGGCGCGGGAAGAAACATTGACGATGGAGCCTCGGCCCTGCTGGCGCATGGCCGGCTCGACGGCGCGGATCATCTGAAAGGCGCCAACCACATTCACCGAATAAATCTTGTGGAAATCCTCCGCCGAGAGCGCATTCAGATCGGCGTGGTTGAACGCCACTTTGGTCGTACCGGCATTGTTGATCAGGCCGTCGATGCGCCCCCACTTCTGCAGCGTGGCATCCGCCATTCGTCGGCAGTCCGCATCTTGTGATACATCGGCGCGCACGAGCAGCGTCTCGCTACCGTGTTTCTCACATTCGCGCGCCGTCTGCTGAGCTTCGGCCTCGCTCTTGGTGTAATTGATGACGGTGCGCCAGCCGCGCCGAGCGAGCTCGACCGCGCACGCAGCGCCGATGCCGGTCGCCGAACCGGTGATGATGCAGACATTGCCAGTGCTCAAGATCCACCCCTCGATCCAACACTCATTCGGCGTGAGTGTGCACCGACCACGCTCAGCGATCCAGCAGCGGCTTGATCAAATCGAGCGGCAACGGAAAGACCACCGTGGAAGTCCGCTCGCTGGAAATGTCACTCAACGTCTGCAGATATCTCAACTGCATCGCGCGAGGCTCGACGCTGAGCGCCTGCGCGGCCTCTACCAGCATGGCTGCTGCCTGTTTCTCACCTTCTGCGTGAATGATCTTCGCGCGTCGTGTCCGTTCCGCTTCGGCTTGCTTGGCCATGGCGCGAATCATGCTTTCATTGAGATCGACGTGCTTGATCTCCACGTTCGCCACCTTGATGCCCCACGCATCCGTGGCGTGATCCAGAACCTGCTGAATATCGAGATTGAGCTTCTCGCGCTGGCTCAGCATTTCATCCAATTCGTGCTGACCGAGCACCGAGCGCAACGTCGTCTGCGCCAGCTGACTGGTGGCCTCCAGGGGCTGGGCCACCTGGATCACCGCGCGCGCCGGCTCCACGATGCGGAAATAAACCACCGCGTTGACCTTCACCGAAACGTTGTCACGCGAGATCACATCCTGCGTGGGCACGTCGAGCACGACGGTCCGCAAATCCATCTTCACCATTCTTTGCACGAACGGAATCACAAAGATGATCCCGGGCCCGCGCGTCCCCGTGTAGCGTCCCAGCGTGAAAATCACGCCGCGCTCATATTCGTTCAAAATGCGAATCGCGCTGAAGAGCAGAAACAACAGGATGGCGGCAGGTACGATCAGGTACATAGCTCGATCCTCGGTTGCTGAAGAATCAGTCCTCGCCCGGCGCGACTTCCAGCGTCAGGCCATCGACGCGCAATACCTTCAGACGCGCCCCCTTGCGCACCGGCGTTCTCGTCAAAGCGCTCCAGATCTCGCCGTGAATAGTGACGCGTCCGACGCTGTCGAAATCTTCCAGCGCGACGGCGGGCTCCTGGAGCAGTTGCTCGACGCCAGTCGCAACACGCGTACGACGAGATCGCATGAACATGCTGCCCATCAACAACATCACGACGGCAGCCGCCAGCGCCACGCCGCCAATGAGGCCGCGCGCGATCTGGAAACCCGGCACTCCCCCGTCGAACAGCATGATGGATCCGATCGTGAACGCGACGACGCCACCGACGCCAAGCGCGCCAAAGCTCGGCGCGAAGGCTTCCCCCACAATCAACGCGATGCCCAAAATCATGAGCGCGAGCCCCGCGTAGTTGACCGAGAGAATCTGAAATGCGTACAGCGCCAACAGCAGGCACACGGCGCCGAACACTCCGGGTGCGAAGCTGCCCGGGTTATAACCTTCCAACAGCAATCCATACACGCCAGCAAGCATCAACAGATACGCGACATTTGGATTCGTGAGGATGCTCAGCAGTTTGGTGCGCCAGTCGGCGGTGAACTCCTCGGTTACCAGCCCCTGCGTCGCGAGCGGGACGACGCCAAAACGCGTCTTCACTTTCCGGCCATCGAGCTGACGTAACAAATCCTGCAGATCGGTCGCGACCACATCGATGACCTTCTGTTCCAGCGCAGCTCGCGCCGTGAGACTCACTGCCTGTCGTACCGCCGCCTCGGCCCAATCTGCATTTCGATCACGCAACTCCGCCAGCCCACGAATGAAAGCAACGGCATCGTTCACTGCCTTACGCTCCATGGCAGTGCCCGGCTCGGGTGGCTTCTGCGGCTCTTCGTTTTTGTCCTCGCGCTTATCGTCGCGTTTGGGCTCGGCGGGTTGCGGCCCGCCGATCTGAACCGGCGTGGCGGCGCCCAGACTCGTCGCCGGAGCCATGGCTGCGACGTGGCTCGCGTAGAGCATGTAAGTTCCCGCGCTCGCCGCTCGCGCGCCCGAAGGTGAAACGTAAATCGCCACCGGTACCGGACTGGCCAGAATGGCCTGAATCATCTCGCGCATGGCCGTGTCGAGGCCGCCCGGCGTGTCCAGCTCCAAGACGACGAGCTGCACATTGCGCTCTTGCGCGCGCTCCAGGGCTCGCAGAAAGAAACCGCTGGTGGCCGGCCCGATCGCGTCGCGTATTTCCAAATGCAGCAGCACACGCTGCCGCGTCTCCGGCGGAGTCTGCAGCGCCAGGCCTGCCCAGGCCGCCAAGAGCAACGGCAGCAATAGCGTTGCACCGACGAACTTCTTTGATCGGCGGAGGGATTTCGTGTGGATCACAACGACCTCCTCGGCGCCCGGCGGTCGGTGCCAGCTTCAAGGAGTCCGCGTCGGCGCCCAGGAATGGAATCCGCGGCGCCCCCGCTTGTTCCCTATAACGCGCAGGTGCTCGCCGACAAAGCGGCGCTCAGAGCGACGTCACCGCCGGAAGGATCAGGACGACGCGACCGACCAGGGTGTCGCGGGACACCGTGCCGAAGTAACGGCTGTCACGAGAGTTCTCGCGATTGTCGCCCAACATGAAATAGTGGCCTTCGGGAACCACCACATCGCATCCGATTGCGGGTCGCGCCGGCAAGTGGGTAACGGTGTAAGACGCGCCGTCGATACTCTCCCTGACGTAGTGATATAGATCGCCCGTGCGTTCGGTCTGCGCCGCGATCGGCGTGCCATCGATGACGATCTGTTGCTCCAGGCACTCCACATGCTCGCCGGGCAGGCCAATCACCCGCTTGACGTAGACCGTCTCCGGATTGTCGGGGAGCCTGAATAGCAACAACTCGCCTCGCGATACGTCGGCGGTGGCGGGGACGCGCCGAATCTGCCACCCGAGCGAGCCGTAATCGCCATATCCGAGCTTTTTGACGAACACGAGCGAACCCTCGGGAAGCGTTGGATGCATCGCATGGGAGGGAATCCGGAACGGCTCGAACAGGAAAGAGCGGAACACCACCAGCAAGCCATAGAAGACGAGCAGGACGCCGATGAGGCCGTACCAGCGTGAGTACCAGTGTCGCGTACCGATCGGCGGGCTCGCGCCTGCGAGCCGAAAGACATGAATGACGCCGATGATGCCCACCATCCAGCCAACCATGACCAACGCCGACGCCGAGAATCCCAGGCCGAGCTTTACCGCCAGAGCCACCGTCAGGATCAGTAACGTCAGCGTCGCCAGCAGATAGCCGACGGCGAGCCGTGGCCGCTGGATATAAAGGAATCCTAACGGAGAAATGAAAAGGTTGAGCAGGACCGCCAGCCAGCGTTTGGGCCGCCATTCCATGAGCATTCAGCCTCGTGCTGACGCACTTATGTGCGCGCGGTCACTTGCGACTGCGCGCGTGGAAGTTCTTATTTAGTTTAGCCGACCGCGCGACGTTGGATATGAACGCCGCCGAGATCCGCGGCGCCCTGATAGGCCACCGAGAAATCGTCGAACGCCGTCAGCGCGACCTCCAGGTCCGCAGCTTCCGGCAGCTCGAAAGTATCGAAGCCACAACGCGCCATGTAGAACAACTGATCGCGCTGGATGTTGCCCACGGCGCGCAGCTCGCCCGTGAACTTGTAACGACTGCGAAGCAACGCAGCCTGGCTGTAGCCGCGACCTTCGGCGATGCCGCCGAACTCGATGGCGATCAAGCCAATGCGCGTGAAATCGTTCTTCAGCTCCGCGACCGGGTCGGTCGGCCCAAGACGCACGCCGAGCCGGCCATCCCATAGCCACCACTGTTCGCGCTCCGCCTTCCAGCGGGCGAACGGCAGGATCAGCGCGCGCTCGCGGCCGACCGGATCCTCGTCGGCGTAACGCCACTCATCGACGATGACTTCACGCTGCTTGATGAGACGGCGCATAAACCCTGGCCTTGAACGGAGCGATGCCGATGCGGCGGACGGTGTCGAGGAACCGTTCCTCTTCCTGCCGCTGCTCGACGTAAACATCGAGAATTCGTTCGATCGTCAGAGCCACGTCGTCGTGCGCGACGGACGGACCGATCACCTTGCCCAGCGATGCGTCCTGACCGCCGGTCGAACCGCCGAGCGTGATCTGATACCACTCCTCGCCGTCCTTATCGACGCCGAGCACGCCGATGTGACCGACCGAGTGATGGCCGCAGCCATTCATGCAACCGGACATCTTCAGCTGGATCTCGCCCAGGTCGTAGAGGTAATCGAGACTGTCGAAACGTTCGTTGATCTGCTTGGCCAGCGGAATCGAGCGGGCATTGGCCAGCGCGCAGAAATCGCCGCCCGGGCAGCAGATCATGTCGGTGAGCGTGCCGATGTTCGGCGTCGCCAGATCGATGAGCTTGAGCTCCTGCCACAGCGCGAACAGATCGCTCTGCTTCACGTGCGCGAACACCAAATTCTGATCGTGCGTCGAGCGGATCTCGCCGAGCGAGAACTGCTCCGCGAGATCGGCGACGCGATCCATCTCGTCGGCAGTGATGTCTCCGGGCGGACGGGTCGGCGACTTCAGCGACAGGAACACGGCCCGATAACCCGACGCCTTGTGCTTGCGGGTGTTGTACTGGTACCAGCGGCGGAATTCCTCCGGCTTGCCGGTGACCACGTCCTGGTCTTGCAGCGATTCGTAGTTCTTCGGCGCGAAGAACGCCTTGATACGCTCGAAGTCGGCGGCGTCGAACACCGGCGCGGTGTCTTTCGCAGCCACGAATTCCTCTTCGACCAGCTCGCGGAACTTCTCCGGGCCGATCGCCTTGACCAGGATCTTGATACGCGCCTTGTGAATGTTGTCGCGACGGCCTTCGAGGTTGTACACACGCAGGATGGCTTCCAGATACGCGAGCAGATCCTTCTTCGGCAGGAACTCGCGGATCACGTGGCCGATCATGGGCGCACGGCCCAAGCCACCACCGACCAGCACTTCGAAGCCGACTTCGCCCTGCTCGTTCTTCACCAGATGCAGACCGACGTCATGCACGCGAGAAGCGGCACGGTCCTGCGGCGAACCCGTGACAGCAATCTTGAACTTGCGCGGCAGATACGAGAATTCGGGATGCAGCGTCGCCCACTGGCGAACGTATTCGCACCACGGACGCGGATCTTCCAGCTCATCGCTCGCGACGCCCGCGAGGTGATCCGCCGTCACATTGCGAATGCAGTTGCCGCTGGTCTGAATGCCGTGCAACTGGACCGTCGCGAGCAGCGCGAGGATGTCCGGCACCGTCTCGAGCTTCGGCCAGTTGAACTGCATGTTCTGGCGCGTGGAGAAATGGCCATAGCCTTTGTCGTACTCACGCGCGATACGCGCGAGCATGCGAACCTGCGCGGGTCGCAACAGGCCGTACGGAATCGAAATGCGCAACATGGGCGCATGCTTCTGGATGTACAGCCCATTGCGCAGTCGCAAGGACTTGAAGTCGTCCGCGGACAAGGTGCCCGCAAGGAACCGCTGCGTCTGGTCCCGATACTGGGCGACGCGCTGGTCCACGAGCGATTGATCGATCTGGTCGTACTGATACATGGTGGGCGACTGTAAGCCTGCTCCGCGAAAGCAGAAATTCGACTTGGATATGAACAGATGACGGTTAGAAAGGGGTCACAAGGATCAACGACTTAGGTCGATTCCCGACCCTCGGTGGCGTTCAGAAACGGGGCCCGTTCACCGACCCTTGTCCGTTCCTCCGACGCGCCGGACCAACCCTTCCTGGGCGGTCGAGGCCACCAGCCGGCCGTCCCGGCTGAACAGACTGCCCCGAGCGAAGCCTCGGGCGCCCGAAGCCGTGGGGCTATCGGTCACGTAAAGCAGCCACTCGTCCGGCCGCGCCGGCCGGTGAAACCACATTGCGTGATCGATGCTGGCCATTTGCAACTGCTCGCGCTCATTGGTCATGCGCGCGTCCATGCTCGCCGCGCCCAGCAGGAAGTAATCCGAGGTGTAGGCCAGCAGGCAGTGATGCAGGATGGGATCGTCGGGCACGCGATCCTTCAGCCTCAGCCAGATCTTGATTCGCGGCTCACGCGGGATGTCGGCGAGTGGATCCGGCAACTCGGCGGGCCGGAAATCGAACGGATGCTCGTGGATGCGAAATGGCCGCGGACGATCCGGCGCCTTGCGCTTCAGCTCTTCGACGGCCGTCATCAAATCCGGCAGCGATTCGGGATCCGGCGCTTCGGGCATGTCACCTTGCCGGTCGATGGCGGGTTCGCCCACTTGAAACGACGCCGACATGTGAAAGATCTGCTCGCCATGTTGAATGGCGACCACGCGGCGGGACGAAAAACTCTTGCCGTCGCGACTGCGGTCCACCTCATAGACGATGGGATGATCGGGATCGCCTGCGCGCAAGAAATAAGCGTGCAGCGAATGCACCTGGCGATCTTCGATGGTGGCGTACGCCGCGGCCAGCGCCTGTCCGAGCACTTGCCCGCCGAACACACGATGACCGCCGGGGTCGCGACTCTCGCCACGAAACAAATCGACTTCCAACCGCTCCAGCTTCAACACCTGGAGCAGATCGGCGAGCAACGGGTTCACTGGTGTTGATCCCCCGCGACGCCCAGCCGTTTCTGCATGATGGGGCTGGTGGTCGTGTATTGCAGCGGGATCTTCTTTGCCGGATTGAGATGCGCGGCCACCGCGAACGCCGCCAGCGCCGCTTCGTGAAAGCCCGACAGGATCAGTTTTTTCTTGCCCGGATAGGTGTTGATGTCACCCACCGCGAAAATGCCGGGCACGCTGGTCTGGAATTTTTCGGTGTCGACCTGGATGGCGCGCTTGTCGAGCGCCAGGCCCCACTCGGCGATGGGCCCAAGCTTGGGATGCAGGCCGAAGAACACCAGCGCGCGATCGGCGTGCAGATCTTCGACCTCACCATCGTTGCGCTTCACACGCACGCCTTTGAACTCGCCACCTTCAGTGATGAGCGACTGCGCGATCGCTTCCACGTAACGCATGCTTCCGGACGCAACGAGGTCCCGCATCTTTGCGACCGACGCGGGGGCTGCGCGGAATTCCGGACGACGATGCACCAACGTCAGGCTGCGCGCCTTGCCCGCCAATTCCAATGTCCAGTCGAGCGCCGAATCGCCGCCACCGAAGATCAGCAAGTGCTTGCCGGTGAACTCCGAGGAGTTCTTCACCTTGTAATGAACGCTCTTGCCTTCGAAGGCTTCGACGCCTTCGCAACCGAGCCGGCGCGGCTGGAACGAGCCGAGACCGCCGGCGATGATCACGGTCTTGGCATGAAAGCGAGTGTCGAGCGACGTTCTGATCAGGAATGTGTGGTCCGGCAGCACTTTCAACTCCGTCACTTCCTGCCCGAGATGAAACTGCGCGTTGAACGGCTTCGCCTGTTGCAACAGACGGTCGACCAATTCCTGCGCGCCACACACTGGCAGGGCGGGAATGTCGTAAATCGGTTTCTCAGGGTACAGCTCGCTGCATTGGCCGCCGGGATGCTGGAGCGAGTCGATGATGTGGGCGCGAATGCCCAGCAGGCCCAGCTCGAAAATCTGGAACAGACCGCAAGGGCCCGCGCCGACGATGACGGCGTCCGCCTGGATCGCACCGCTGACATCGGCGGCTGTCGCGTTATCACTCACATTGGTGCTCAAAACTGCTCTCCCTCGAGTGTGTCGGCGATGACGGCGGTCGATTCTACACGGGCCGCCGATTCCACACTGCGGCTAGCTGACAGGAATGTCAGCTTGACTACCCATCGGCTGCGATCAGTCGCCATCGAAGCGCGGCCGGCTGCATTGTCCATCACGGGAGGCCGTGAAAGAATCGGGCGCTTCGTCCCAGCTTTGCGAGCCAGGAAGATTCTCATGCGCCTGACCATCAACGGCAAAGAACATGTTGTAAACGATGTCGCCGAGGACACGCCCTTGTTGTGGGTCCTGCGCGATCATGTCGGTCTCGTCGGCGCCAAATACGGCTGCGGCGTCGCTCAGTGCGGAGCCTGCACCGTGCATCTCAATGGCGCGCCGGTGCGCTCCTGCTCAATTCCTGTCACCGCCGCGGTGGGCCAGCAGGTGACGACCGTCGAAGGTCTTGCCGGCAAGGACGGCAAGTTGAATGCGGTCCAGGCTGCGTGGATCGAGCACGATGTCGCTCAGTGCGGCTACTGCCAGGCGGGCCAGATCATGCAGGCGACTGCGCTTCTGAAGAGCAATCCCAAACCCACCGATGCCGACATCGACGCCGCGATGGCGGGCAACCTGTGCCGCTGCGGCACCTACACGCGCATTCGCAAAGCCATTCACGCCGCGGCAGCCAAACTGAGCGGTGAGATGGTGAGCCAGAACTGATCGTCTGCGGAATAGAAGAGGATTTAGAGATGACCGCAATCGAATCTTCGATTCTGTCCGCCGATGCGTATGTGCAGGACCTGCTTCGCGCCGCCGAGGCGCAGTCCGCGATCGGCACGTTCAGTCGTCGTACGTTCCTGAAAGTCACCGGCCTCGTTGGCAGTGGCCTGGTGCTCGCGTTTTACGTCGGCGAGGAAGGTGTCGCTCTGGCCAATGCCAAAGCGAAAGACTTCGCGCCGAATGCCTTCTTGCGCGTGTCGCCGGACGGCACCATCACGCTGTTTTCCAAAGCGCCGGAAATCGGCCAGGGCATCATGACCGCGTTCCCGATGATCATCGCCGAAGAGCTCGATGCCGATTGGGCGCACGTGAAGGTCGAGCAAGCCGCGATCAATCCCGCGGTGTATGGCCGTCAAAGCGCGGGCGGCTCTCGTTCCATTCCTGTGTCGTGGGATCAACTGCGGCGCGCAGGCGCGGTTGGCCGTGCGATGTTGGTCAGCGCGGCGGCCAAGCAATGGAATGTGAGCGAAGCCGAATGCACGACCGAGAACAGCACCGTTTATCACAAAGGCAGCAAACGCAAGGCGACTTATGCCTCGCTTGCCACGGCAGCCGCTTCGTTGCCAGTGCCTGATGAGAAGAGCCTCAAGCTCAAGACTCGCGCGGAGTACAAGCTGCTAGGCAAGCGCATCGGCGGCGTCGACAATCACGCCATCGTCACTGGCAAACCGCTGTTCGGCATCGATCAGGTTTTGCCCGGGATGCAGTACGCCGTATTCGTGAAGTGTCCCGCGGTCGGCGGCAAAGTCGCCGAAGCCAATCTCGATGAGATTCGTAAGCTGCCGGGCGTGACGCAGGCGTTCGTCCTCGAAGGCACCGGCAAACCCACTGAGGTGATGCCGGGCGTGGCCATTCTCGCCAAGTCCACGTGGGCCGCGTTCAGCGCTCGCCAGAAGTTGCAAGTGAAGTGGGACGAGTCTGCCGCTTCCAAGGACAGTTGGACCGCGTATGTCGAGCAGGCCAAGAAGCTGGCGTCGCAGTCGGGCCCGGATTCGATTCGTAACACCGGCGATGTCGATAAGGTGTTCGCCGAGTCCAAGCCCGTGGAAGCGTTCTACACCTATCCGTTCATCGCGCACGCGCCGCTCGAGCCGCAGAACACGACGGCCTCTTTCAAAGACGGCGCGATCGAAATCTGGTCACCGACCCAGACGCCGGAAGCCGGCGTGAAACTGGTCGCGGACGTGCTGGGCATCGCTCCCGAAAAAGTCACATTGCATCAGACGCGCGTCGGCGGCGGATTCGGCCGTCGCTTGATGAACGATTACATGTGCGAAGCCGCTGCCATCGCCAAGCAGGCGGGCGTGCCGGTGAAGCTGCAGTGGACGCGCGAAGACGACATGCATCATGACTTCTATCGCGTCGGCGGTTTCCACTCCTTCAAGGGCGGCCTCGACAAGACCGGCAAGCTGATCGCGTGGCAGGATCATTTCATCACTTTCACGCAGGATGGCCAGCGCCCGACCAGCGGCGGCGATCTGAGCGCAGACGAATTCCCTGCTCAGCTGCTGCCTAACGCGCGCCTGACTCAGACCAAGCTCCCTCTGAAGATCCCCACCGGCCCTTGGCGCGCGCCGCGCTCCTGCTCGATCGCGTTCGCCACTCAATCGTTCCTTCACGAGTGCGCCGTCGCGGCCAAGCGCGATCACCTGGACTTCCTGCTCGAAGTCATGGGCGAGCCGCGCTGGCTACAACAAGGCAACGAGTTCGCGCTGAACACCGGCCGCGCCGCCGCTGTCATCAAGCTCGCCGCCGAGAAAGCCGGCTGGGGCAAGCAGCTTCCGAAAGGCCGCGGCATGGGCCTCGCCTTCCACTTCAGCCACGCAGGTCACTTCGCCGAAGTCGCCGAAGTCTCAGTCGATGAGAATCGCAAGCTGACAGTGCATCGCGTGGTGGTCGCAGGTGACATCGGCCCCATCATCAACATGAGCGGCGCCGAGAACCAAACCGAAGGCGCCGTGGTCGACGGCTTCAGCGCCGCCATGGGCCAGCAGATCGATTTCGAAAACGGCCGCATCGTCCAAAACAACTTCGACGCCTATCCCATCCTGCGCATCGCCAACGCGCCGAAGGTGGAAGCACACTTCATCCAAAGCGACTTCACTCCGACGGGTGTCGGCGAACCTGCGTTGCCGCCGGTCGCGCCGGCCATCGCTAACGCGATTTTCGCGGCGACGGGGCATCGGGTGAGGTCGATGCCGTTTACTAGCGAGGGGTATACGATCTAGCTTCCGCTGCGTACCCGTTAGCCAGTCCCTCTCCTCATGCGAATGAGGAGAGGACCTATCTTGAGCGCGGTGCGGGTAATTCGTCGTGAAGCAACCTGCGGGGGCAGCCCGCGAGTTCGACGTGGTGCCATCGTTCTCCTGCGCCCGCGCTTCCCAGCTCGTAGACTGCTGTGCATTCTTGCGCTCAGAAGTTTCTCAACTGGTGCATCCAATGCTGTTAGCTCGGAAGGCTTTGTAGATTCGCCATCGTTCCTGCTTCGTGAGGATTCCGGCGAACGGTGAGGATTGCCTCAGGCGAGCCGCATTCTCGCTGGGCTCGGTGATGATCGCTGCGACGTAGTGCCATGGCTGATCCAATATTTCACGCCACTCTTCCAGCCATGGCAGTGGAGTCTCCCACCTCGCACTCCATCGATCGATATTGTGACGGGCGATCTGCAGCAGGCTTGGATCGCGCTGGATTTTTCGAGCGATGACCGCGTGCATCGCGAGACTTCGGGCCTCAAGCAGCCGATGCGACGAATAGACTTTGACGGGAAGCATAGGTGATCGGATTTAAGTGATTGCTCCGATTTCGGAGCGGCGGGGCATCTCGTCGTAGACGCGGCCGTCCAGCATCCTTCCGGTCAGGTCCTTACGCACGCCACCCCATTGCTTGAAGAAGAACGCGACCGCAGCGGCGCGGCACTGTTCCTGTATCGACCTGACCCATTCTTCTTTCATCGGTCGAGCACGCGGCCCGGACTCACCGCCGACGATGACCCAATCGATGCTTTCCAACGGTATGTCTTCTAGTGGTCCAATCAGCGGTTCGCACGACAGAAATCGAACCACGGCGGGCACAGCGGCAAGGTCAGTGACCCTGTGCATCACACGCGCATTCTCTACGCTGACACCCATCCAGACGTTCGGAGGCCATCGCAGGTGCGTCGCCAAGTGGCGCAATCGTTCGCTGCGCTTGGTGAGGATCTGAAAGGTGTGTTGCGGGCACGCCTCCATGGTGCTGAACACGCGCTGGATGAATTCCTCTGGAACGTCGTCTTGAAAGAGATCGCTCATCGAGTTCACAAACACGAGCCTCGGCTTCTTCCAGCCGCGCGGTGCTTCGATGAGATCCCAGTGCAGGGTCGGCTCGAATCCGTTCGCATAACGAGCGGCACCCATTGCCTTCAGGCGTTTTGCCATTCGGTCCGCATAACAGTTCTTGCAGCCCTGACTGATCTTGAGGCAACCCGTGATTGGGTTCCAAGTGTGCTCGGTCCACTCGATATTCGAAGCCTGGCTCATTAGCGCAAATCCTTCAGAAGATAACTCGCGATTCGAAGCGCGACCCTCTGTGCACGAGGATTGTCGTTGCCGACGGCAAAGCACAGCAGGTACAGAGGATTGTTCGATGAATTTCGCAGAACTCCGGGTTCAGCTGCAACAGCGGCAAACACAGTCCTCAGACGCGCAAGAAAGTACTTGCCAATCACATCCATGCTTGCCTTGACCACCCGCTCATTGATGTCACCCAGAAGATCCGATGCGACCTCCACTTTATAGAACTCGTCGTACCAGTCATCTGTGCCCAACAGAGCCGTCAGCCGCTGCCGCCAGGAGTCGGGAATCTCTCCCGACCTCGTCAACAGTCTGTTTACTCCGATACCCAGCGGAAATAGCAGCCAAAGATCGATCGCTTTTGTCTTGGCTACCGCTGCGATGGTCTTCCATTCGACCTGCATACCATAGGGATCGAGAAAGAGAACAGCCCGGCGCCGGGACCAGCCCGTGCGGCTACAGATTGCCTGGATCACTGTATTGGCGTCACCGCGACGGATATCGATCGCACTGCCTAACGCCGGGAAGTCTCGCTTCAACTGAGCCAGCTGCCGGCACCTGGAAGCGTTCTTCTCAACGAAGATGTAATTGTCGAAAGGCGGATTGATTCCCAGCGCCAGTCGTGCGGAGCCATCGAGAAGCCCCTGAGAATCAGGCGTACCAAGTTCAGTGAAGAGATCATCTTGCCGGGATGACGCTAGCGCGCCCCGTGTGGGTGAGCGACAACCGGTGCCTGCGAAGGCATCGATGAACGCTTTCCGAAAGGGCCGATCTGGAGTGGGCTTGTTCTTCAACGCGATGGTGTAGCTCTTCAGGTATTTAGACAGAACATTCAATTTCTGTGTCGTCCAGTCGCCTCCAAAAACATGTGACGCGCCTGTGCTCCGCCGGTTCTTAGAGTTCATAGCCAATGCGACTTCACTTGTTGATCGGGAAATCGTAAGCTGATTTTATATACAGAGATGTACGCGTATCCCCTCGATCTGACTCTTCAACTTAGATTCGCTGACTCGCGCTCGCCGCCACGTAGCCGGCGCGGAGAAGTCCGCGCGGCACACGCTCGACGCCGTTCCGCGGCAGAGTTCGCGCGTGCGCTCGCGGCCGGCTGTCCAGGCTAGAATACCGTCAAGCAACTCAGCCAACGTACAGCAAGCTCATTCACCAGCGATCGCAAGGACCTCAGACGAACTAGCGCTGGGTCGATGTCCTCATGATGCAACTCCAAACAGATGTTGGCTTGATCGAGGTTGTGAATGGACCGACGTATACCTTCGGTTCCGCAGATAATGTTCGTTCCTACAGCGTCACGAAGAACTTCGCGGGCGTCTCCAGGCCATCATCCATTCATGGCCTCATTCTCGACGGCGTTCCGATCGCTGTCTTTGGACAGGCAGGCGGCGCTTCCGGCGTGCACGAGCACTCACTCGTCTACGTCGACGGGCTGCTTTACCTCGCAGTTGGCGACAGCGTGGTTTGCGTTCGCCCCAAACCTTTTTCGTTTGAATGGGCGCTACAAACCGACCCGGCGACGTGCTTTGGAGTGCATTTCGACGAGCGTCATCGCGCGCTGATTTCGCATGGCGAGCTGGCGATTAGCCGCTTTTCCAGCGAGGGCAGCCTGATATGGCAGGTTTGCGGCGAGGATATCTTCACGGGCCCGTTCTCGTTACGTCCTGAATATATCGAAGCCACAGACTGGAACGGTCGGATCTGCCGCTTCAGCTACAACATAGGCCAGCCGTGATTGTTAGATCCGGCAATCAGGATCTTCCGCATGTTTCTTCGTTGCTTGGACAACCGTAACGCGTTACGTTTGCTCAATGGGAAGAGCACGGAGCATGGCTGGAGGCGAATCCAGCGAAGAGGCGCACACGGCTATCGTCGAAGCGATTCGCAAACGAGCGCTGCTGCAATTCAATTACAAAGGGCACATCCGCATCGTCGCCCCATATTGTTTCGGCGTATCCACCCGAGGTGAAGACGTACTCCGAGCCGTGCAGGTCCGCGGCTCGAGTGCGTCGAATGGAATGGGGTTCGGCAAGCTCTGGACGGTGACGGATATCGCCGAGCCGCGGGTGCTCGATGAGGGGTTCACGCCCGATGACCCGCACTACAATCCGGACGACAGCGCGATGACGCATATTTATTGTCGCGTGGAGCGGTCGCGACGTCAGGCCAGCGCGTGAGTTCCTGCTGACTCAACGAGTGGGAAGTGGAATAGTCGCACCCAGGCCGGCTTCATCGAAGCGCGCACCAAACATTTCCTTCAGGACGGCGAATCCCAACTCGCTCGTGCAGTGAGCGGGCGCGACACGTTCGATCTTCAACGTATCTCGAAGCAGCAGCCCGACGCGCCGGATCTCAGGTTCGGGCGTGCGGACGAGATGGAAACCGCCGGTAACTGTGTAGAGCTGCGGATCGATGCGGGCCGCATGCTCGAGAATCTTCTCCACGCCGGGATGCGAGCAGCCGACGACCACCGCGAGGCCGCGAGGCGTGCGAATCGCGAGCGACAACTCGTTCATTTCCACGGTGCCGGGTTTCTGCGATTGAGTACTAAGCAGGTGAAACCCAGGCAAGATTTCGGTGGGCTTCGTGACTATGCGGAAGTTCGCCTGTTCCCAAGGCGAGCCCGTGGCCCAGCGCTCGGGTTGTTTGCCCTCGAAGTACTGCAGCGACACAGGCAAACCTGGTTGCCGCTGCAGAAAATCCTGGGGCAACCCGCTTTTGAAGAACGCGCCTTCCTGGGGCACGTAGATCGGCACGCCCGGATTCACCTTCAGCAGATAGGAAAGGCCACTGGTGTGATCGCCGTGGCGATGGGAAATGACAACCGCGTCGAGCCGAGTTAAATCGACACCGAGCGCTTTGACGTTGCGCTCGAAGGTGTCGGCGTGGTTGCCCGTATCGAAAAGAATCCTTTTTCCGTCGTACTCCACCAGAGCAGCAAAACCCCAGTCTTTGACGAGCGTATCGGAAGGCGCGCCGAACGCATCGTAAAGATTGGTGATCCGGCTGATCGTAGCTGCGTCACTCCCCGTTACTGCAAACGCAGCGAGCAAGAACGATGCGAGAGCACGCCGCTTCATGACATTTCTCGCGTCAGCGGCGACCGAGCCCCCGCTGGACAGCAAACAACGCCGCCTGAGTACGATCCTCGAGCTTGAGCTTCGCGAGGATGGTGCTGACATAGCCCTTCACAGTGCCTTCGGTGAGATGCAACTCGTCGCCGATCTGGCGATTGCTCATACCGCGAGCAATGAGTTCGAGCACGCTCCGCTCGCGTTGAGTCAGAAGCGCAAGCGGATCCGCCTGGCGATTCCGCAGTTGTTCGACGAGAGAGCGTTGCGCAAGCGGATGTAACCACGTCTGGCCGCCAGCCACGGTGCGTAACGCAGTAACGAAATCAGACTTAGTGACGTCTTTCAGGATGTAGCCGGCGGCCCCAGCCGCCATGATCTCGCGGACTTGCCCGTCCTCCGCATACGAAGTCAACGCGATGACCTTCACGGACGGCGACGTGGCGCGAATCACGCGAATGGCGTCGCTGGCCGCCATGCCGGGCATTTTCAAATCCATGAGCACGATGTCCGGCTGCAGCCGCCGCACAGCCTCGCAGGCTTCGTCACCATTGCCGGCCTCGCCCACGATGACGAACTCTTCGCCATCGTCGAGCAGCGCGCGCAGGCCTTCGCGGACGATGCCGTGATCGTCCACCAGCAGCAGCTTGATGGTTCGCGCCTCGCCTGTCATGGGGTCATCGCCAGCAGTGGAATACGAATACATACGTTAGTCCCTCGTCCAGGCTGCGATTGAACTTCACAGACGCCGCCGAGCGCGGCGGCGCGCTCGCGCATGGTTTGCAGGCCGATGCCCTGCTCGGGAGTGTCCCGCGTGGCTTCGGCGCGCGCCACGACATCGAAGCCGCGACCGTTGTCCTGAATACTCAGCATCAAAACGTCATCGTTCACCGCCGCACTCACATCGAGCCGATCGCCGCCGGAATGGCGGATGGCATTGGACAATGCCTCGCGGCAGATAAGATACAAGCGCTCCTCCAGCGAAGGCGACTGCGAGCGGTACGCGGCGAAATCCAGCCGGATGCTCGGCGTCTGTGGCGCGAGAATAAAAGCGAATCGTTGCAGCGCCGCTGCAAGCCCCATTCTTTTGACGTCGCCGACGCCGGCATTCTCGATCACGTTCAAGCCAGTATCGCCTGTCGGATCCGGCCGTAATTCTCGCAACAACGCACGCATCTCAGCGAACGCCAGTCGCGCCAACTCTTCGATACGACGCGCCCGACGCTCACCTTCAGCAGGATCACGCCGCCAGGCCGGCACGATGGATTGTGACATCAGGCTGATGGACGACAGCGCCTGACTCACCGCGTCGTGCAAATCGCGAGCGAGGCGCTGCCGTTCACGCATGACCGCCGCCTGCCGCGCCTCGCGCGACAAGCTGGCGTTCTTGATGGCGACGGCCAGGTGATCCGCGATGATCTGAATGCTGGCGACGTCGTCTTCGTCGAACGGATTCAACCCTTCGATGTTGATACAGCCGAATACTTCCTCGCCCAGCACGATAGGCATGGCCAGTTCGGTGCGCACGTTGATCGGGATCGGCGGCGGCACATATCGCGGGTCTTTGCGCACGTCGTTGACGATCTGCGGCGTGCGCGTCAGCACAGCAGCGCCCGTGACGCCTCGCGTAACAGGCATGCTGTGTGACAGATCCATCGCGTCGCCATAGTTACCCGCGTGCCCGTCGAACAACAGATATTCCGCATCCTCGTCGCGATAAAGCAACGGAATGACGACGTTGGGATAGCCCAGATGCTCGTGAATCACTTGCGCGGCCGTCGCGACCAGTTCGTTTGCTTCCAAGCCCGCAGTGATCACGCGCGCGATGTGCGCGATGAGCGTCATGCGCTCGGTGCGTCGTTTTTCACGTTCGTAACGCATCGCGTTCTGAATCGCGATGGCCGCGTGCCGCGCAAATACACGCAGCGTTTCCAGATCGGACGCGCCGAATTTCCGAGGCGGCGGCGCACCGAGGCCGAACACGCCCAGCAAGCCACCGCCAGGGCCATGGATCGGCACACCGATGACCGCATAGTCGCGCAGTTCGGGCAAGGAGATTCGCGCCATCTCACTATAGTGATCGGCGATGACCGGCCGCCCGGTCGCGAGCACTTTGCCGATCAATCCCTCGCCTGGTTCGAACTCCAGACCGAGCTCGCTCAGCGGCAGCTGATGAATGGCCTCGACCTGCACCGTATGCCGGCGCGGCACATACAAACCGATGGTGCCCCCGAACGCGCCGAGCAGGCCGCAGGCGCGCGTGATGATGCTGGTAAGCAGCGGGCGCAGCTCCAGCTCGCTGGCGATTTCTTCCAGAATGGTATTGAAAGGCTCGCTCATGGCGGGCACGTCGCGGCCTTCGAATCGCGGTAGTCCGGAGCTCACGGGAGGCTTCTGCGCGCAGGTGGTGGGCGGAGTATTTGCTGGGTGAAAGCTGCGTTCAAGAGGCGCTCCGGTGCACTCACTTTGGTCAGAAAAGCCTGCCCCCATTCGCCATTTCAGCGGTTTTCCGAGGGTCGCGGGGAGCGATTCGGGTCGAGCACCAGAGGCAATAACGCCCCCATCAACTTGCGCACAGTTTCCCGCTCCCGCCCCACCATCTTGCGCAGCTCGTTACCGATGATAGCGTCGCCCAAGGCCGCGACCGTGACGAACAAGGTCGCCGAAGTCACTCGCTCATGAACCGTGGCCGCATCGCCGTCCGCATCCGCACCGCGCTCCACACTATCGATGTAATCGCGCACGACCTCACCGATGGGCGCGAGATGCATGGACTCACCGGTGAGCGCCATCCATGCCGCCAGCCGGGCCGCGCCGCCGCGATCGAAGGCGTCGAACACGATGTCCACGAAATCCTTCACTTCGCCCTTCCCGGCCCGCAGCCGCATGACCGCCGATTCGATCGTGGTGGTCAGCTCGCTGACCATCTGACGCATCAGCTCGGACTGCAGCCCCGCGGCCGAGCCGAAATGATGAATCAGGTTGGTATGGCTCATGCCCAGGTCGCTGGCCACGGCCTGCAATGTGATTGCATCCGGTCCTTCGGCCAGCAGCAGACGGCGCGCCGAGGTCAACGCCAGGGTGCGTGCCTCCTCGGGGGTTCGCCGTACTCGCGGCGACTGCGACTTCACTGTTTTTGCCGCAGTTTTGCTGGGCGGGCGCGGGTTTTTCTTGGGCTGAGTCACTATTGACAACACTCTCAGTAAGAACTTGAATGGCTGACCATGGACACGCTCAGCACCGGCACGCCGGCCCATCTCACGATCACGCCCCGGGACCTGCAACTGGACCGCGACGCCAGCAGCCCGCGATGGTGGCATGGCGGCGACCCGGTGGCGACGGCGTTTTTCAATGCCCTGTCCGCCTCCTTCCCGCAGGGCGAGACCTTCTTCATCGAGTCGGTGCGCCGTTATCGCGACCAGGGCGACGCGCGCCTGCAGGAGCAGATCGCGGCCTTCATCCAACAGGAGGCGGCGCACACCCGGGAGCATGTGGTGTTCAACAAGCTCATCAAGAACGCGGGATACGACACCACGGCGATGGACGCGGAAACGCGGCGTCGTCTCGATATTGCCCGCTCACGCCATCCGGTGGTTCAGTTGGCGATCACCGTGGCGCTCGAACATTTCACCGCGATCATGGCCCACAGCCTGCTGACCGATAAGAACCCCTTGCCGGGCGCGCCGCCGGAAGTGCTGCGGCTGTGGCAATGGCACGCCATCGAAGAGATAGAACACAAGGCCGTCGCGTATGACACGTTCCTCGCCGTGACGCGCGAGCTATCGCCGATGAAACGGTGGGCCTTGCGGTGTCACGTCATGCTGCTCATCGGCGCGCAGTTCTGGTATTCGAACTTCGAGCGCATGGCGGACTTCTTCCGGCAGGATGGCATCAACACGCCGCGCACCTGGTGGCGCGTGTTTACATATTTATGGTTCAGGCCGGGGATGATGCGGAGGATCTTCTGGCCGTATGTGAGTTTCTTTCGACCCGGGTTCCATCCCTGGGATCACGACGATGGCGCACTGGTTCACAAATTCGAGCAAAGCCTGCGGCTGGGCGAGCCCACGGCGCGCTGACAAACATCGCATTCAAGCCCAGTTCGACAACGCCACTCGCTGAAAAATTCCCTAACCGGACAACCGGAAACTGCTTACTTCCGAGAGTCTCGCGGACAGGCGCAGATTCGTGCTGCGAGTGCAGCGCCGATCGTCGTCCGGCGCGAACACAGGGACATCGGATTGGGGGCCATGGGATTGGGGGCCACCGGTGGGGGCCGTCGCCGCGACTCGCGCAGTGCTCGCTCGTGCGCACGGGCGGGTCATCTAATAACAGTCTGGGAGTAAACGAATGACTGCGACGACGCTCAACAGTTTTCCATCGCTACATAGTTTGAATTCACCGCGCGGATGGGTGATGGCCATCATCGTGCTGCTGCACGTGGGTTTTTTCTGGGCGCTGAGTAGCGGGCTGACGCCTTCCATCATGAAGGTGTTCATCCCGGAGGCGCCCGTGTTACTGCCGCCGCCAGTTCAACCCACGCCGCAGAAGCGGGTCGAGATCAAGGAGCCGGTCATCGATCGGACGCAACTCACGCCCACCTACGTGAAGCCGGTGATCGATTTCCCTGTGGACACCCCCGCCGAAACGCCGACCATCTTCGCGCCGGAACCCACGGTGCCGGGCGATTTTACGGATGCCGGCAGCAACGTCGCGCCGACGCCGGTCGTGGTAGAGCCTCGCGTCGACAGTCGTCGTGGCCTGAGCGAGCCCGTATATCCCTCGCAAGTCATTCGCGAAGGCGGCGAAGGCACGGTGGTGCTTTCCATTTATATCCTCGCGGACGGTCGCGTCGGCGAGGTGAAGCTGGTGAGCTCCAGCGGTTACTCCAAGCTGGATGAATCGGCAATGCGCGAGGCCAAGCGGTGGCGCTTCGTTCCCGGCACCAGCGATGGCACGCCAGTGGCGATGTGGAAACAGTTGCCGGTGACGTTCAAGCTCAACACCCGCATGTAACGTAGGCAGGTAACTTCGGCAGCGGCGCCGGCCTGGAGAGCCGGCGCCGTGACCGCTCGAATACCCATAATCCATAGTCTGTCACCTAACGAGGCGTCGGCTGTGGCTGAACTGTAAGTTCAACAGCGACGCGGATCGCGCCCACCCATCGCATTGCGACTCCCTCGCGCCCGCGTAACCTCTCAGTTGAAAACCTGTTTCGGTTTGGCACGGTCGCTCACGCACCGGGCAAGACATCCCGTGTTGCTCGACGTGCGTTACAGGAGAGACCGATGGACAGCGATTCTGTCGAGCTGGTCGAGCTGGTCGACTTGGGCGATGCCACGGAAGAAACCAAACAATATGTTCCGTTCCCTGCGTTTCCTGACAGCATCTATTTCGTCGGATTATTGCCGGACGCAGGCTGAAGGCTAGAGTCTGAGCACCCGGGTGCATGCCGGTCGAATGCACTCGGGTACCGGGGGTTGCACATGTTTCGTTATATCGCGTTGGCTTGGCGGGCCGACGATGCGGCTCAGTCCGCGGCGGCCCGGGTACTGATGGAAAGGCTGCAGTCTCGGGAAAAATCATGGGGTCGAGTTGAACAGAGCAACGGTCTAAGCGTCCTCGCTCCGACATTCCGGCACGGATCGCTCGAGGTTCACCGGTTGCCGGATGGCCAAGGCATGCTGATCGGCGCGCTGTACCCGCGGCTCGACGACGCGACGGATGAATCAGCCGCGCCTCGATTCATCCCCGATGCTCGACAAAGCAAGCAGATCGTGCTCAGCCGCGGCCGATGGCTGATCGAACATACGTGGGGCAACTATGTCGCCCTGCTGCGCGATCCCGCCGATCGACGCACATGGATATTGAAAGATCCCACCGGCAACCTGCCCTGCCTGCGCACGTCGTTCCGCGGCGTGCATGTGATGTTTGGCGACGTGGCGGATCTGGTCGCGACGGGTTTGTTTCGATTCAACATCAGCCAGCGTTATCTGCAAGCTCGCTTGATCCACGGTGGAGTGTTGGATCAGTCGCCGTTGAACGAAGTCGACACGGTTTCGCGAGGCGAATGCATCGAGCTGAGCGACAGGCCGAATGAGTCGCGCGATTTCTATTGGCGCCCGCTGACCTTCGTCGAACCGAGCAGCACGATCGAGGACGCCGACGTCGCCGCGCGCGCCATGCGCGCCACCTTGCGGTCATGCACGAGGACGCTGCGCAAGGATCATGAAAGCATCTTGCATCGACTGTCTGGAGGTTTGGATTCTTCAATCGTCGCGGCCTGCCTTGCCAATGCACCGAGCCGCGCGCAGCTGACGTGCTACACGTACTACATACCGAGCGGGCGCTCGGATGAGCGCCCATGGGCGCGGCTGGTCGCCAGTCATCACGGACTGAGCCACGAAGAACACGCCTCAGGCCCCGACCTGATCCCGTTGCCGGCGTTGCTGGACATGCCTCCCACGAGCGAGCCCACCGCCGGACTCGGTTATCTGCTGAGAAGCACGCTGGAACAGCGTCTCGCGGAGAACCATCGAGCCACAGCAGTATTCTGCGGCGATGGCGGCGACTCCGGCTTTTGCGGCGACACATTCGCGTACGCCGTTTCAGAGTACTTGAAGCGACATGGCTTGCGCTCGCATGCCTGGCGTCTCGCATCATGGGTCGCGGCGTTGACCGAAGAGTCGTCCTGGTCAGTGATGATGAAATCTCTGCGGCGTTGGCGGCGCGGCCCCGGCATGGAGCACCAACGCAAGTTGGTCCTGGCTACATCGCGCTTGTTAGAACCCGACGTGCGCGCCAGCTACTCCGAGATAGTCGCATTCCCTCACCCGTGGCTGAAGGATCTGCAGCCAATTCCGTGGTCACTGGTCAGGCGGCTCGGCACTCTGCTGGCGACTCCGGAGTTCTACAACGTCGCCGCCGATGTCGATGCGCCTGAAATCATTGCCCCGCTGTACTGCCAGCCCATGATGGAGTTGCTGCTGAGAATTCCTGTCGACGTGCATTTCGAGAATGGTCGCGAACGCGGGCTGGCGCGGCGCGCCTTCGCTTCCGATCTGCCCGCCGAGGTTGTCCGCCGCACCTGGAAAGATCGGGTGCCAGGATTCATGGATCAGCTTGTCGCACGCCACCGATCTTTCCTGCGTGAGCAGTTGCTGGACGGCGTCCTCGTGCAAGCACACCTGCTGAATCGCAAAGCCGTCGAAGAAGCGCTGAGCGATCGGGTTAGCAGCAGTGCGTCGCATCCGGGCGAGCTGTTACGACATCTCGACGTGGAGCTCTGGGCGCGGCATTGGCAACCCGCTGCCGCGCATGCCCGCGCAGTCGGGTCGACTTAGAACTGCTTATCGAACCGGACGTACCACGAGCGGCCCTTGAGATCTCCCTGGGAGAGATCGAATCCGGCGGCGTCGCCCACTTCGGCAAAGGACGGGGGCGCATCGAGCAGATTGGAGATGCCCACCCACAGTTTGATGTCATCCCAAGGGGACGACCTCGGCACCATCCGCCCCACGTTCAGCGATGCATGCACGTCCAGCTGTGTTTGCGCCGCCACTTCGCGGCCGACACGCACGCCGGCGATGGCGTCGTCATAAGAAGGCGTGTAACGCGCCACCCCGGCAAGACCATACGGACCGCGACTCCAGCGCATGGAAAAGATCGCGCGCCATTCCAGTATCGAACCGAGTTGGCTGGCGACGCCGACCCGCTCCATCGCAACCGAGTTCGGAATATCTTGCGCTTGATACTTGTCGAACCAGGTCAGCGACAGCTCCGGGGTGAAGCGTCCCCTGTCGGTCAGTACGTCGGCCTTGACGCCGAAATCGATACCCGCAAGGTTCGCGCCACCCACGTCGGTTCGAGAGGCGTCGATGGAGCGCAGGACCCCGTCGCTATCGCGCGTGATGCGGCCCCGGAATTGCGCCTCGTTAGCCAGCACCAACTGCGGTGGCAAGGCGAGCGCGCGATTGCGCACGTCGATGCGCCAATAGTTGGCGGAAAGTTTCCAGTTCGTGGCCGTCTCTGGAGTAAATACGACACCGGCGGTGTATGACTTTGCGGTCGACGGCCGCAGCTCGTCGTTGCCACCGACAGTCAGCCGTACCACGGCCAACTCGTTGCGCGTCGGATCGTTCACCCGCGCTACCGTCGAGAGCTGCGGCAAATACAGCTCGTACAACGACGGCGGACGAAAACTGCCGCTACCCGACAGATGCACCTTCAGGGAAGGATGCGGCTTCCACGCCAGGCCGAGTTGAGAGCGCACTACATCACGGAGGCCTCCGTAGTGATCCCAGCGGGTCCCGCCGGAAAATGACAGCTCGTGAAACCAGGGCCGCTTGGTCGCTTCGCCCACCAGCGGCACGCGCAGCTGAACGAAGGCCGCGACCACATCGCGATTACGATCGAAAGCGGCCGCGCCTTCGTCCGCGGTAGCCACCGATTCGTTACGCCATTCGCCACCGAGCACCGTCATCACGGGCCCGGAACGTAAGTTATAGATGGGCCCCTGTATGAAGCCGGCGAGTTGTTTGCCCTCGGACGCGAACATATCCACGTCGCGCGGCGCGAACATCGTCCTCAGCAGATCCGGTTCTGCCATCGCACCGGGCGTGAACGGATTCAACGCCGTCGCGGGATTCGAGCTCGCCAGCGCGCTCGCCACCGAGCCGAGGTCCAGCAGGTTGGCGACCCAGGTGTCGGTTTCTTCCTTGGAATACAGCGCCGAGACCTCCCAGTCCCAACGCCCCCGCCGTCCCCGCACCGCCGCCACCGAGCGCAACAGATCGGAGTCGAAGAACTGATACTGCGGCGGATATTCGGCGAGCAAGCGATGCGCGAGCACCGTCGTGCCGAACGGATTGAAGGCATTGCTCGCCGGCACTGGCATGCTGAACAACAGCGGCGGCGCGAACTGATAAGTAGACTGCCGATTTGCGTAGAGCACATCCGCGGATAGCGCCAGCCGCCCGGCGATCTCCGTCGCCGCGCTCGCGATCACCGACAAGCGTCTCGCTTCGGGCACCACACTGGAATATTTCAACAGACTTTCTTTGTTCTCCAGGTTTTCCGTGCTCTGGAAATCCGCCACCGTCACCGGCGGAGTCGCATCGAACAGTGGCACGCTCGCGACTGGCCGATCGAGACCGGGCAGATTGCCAGCGAGAGCGCTGATGTTGCCCGGATCGCTGCTGAGCGACCGAAAGTCGCGACCGCCAAAGCGTGTGTAATCCTGATTCCTCCAGAGCGCGCGCTCATAACCGCGCAAGCTGCCCGAATCGAAATAGTCCAGCACCAGCACGCCGCGCAGCTTGTCCTGGTTGATGCCGCCGCTGAAAGTCATGCGCTCCTGCTGCGCGCCACCGTCCGCCGCTCCGTAACGAGCATTGATCTCGGGCCGCGAGATTTTGTCACGTAACACGATGTTGATGATGCCGCCGATCGCATCCGTGCCATACGCGGCGGACGCCGAGTCGAGCACCAGTTCGATCCGCTCGACGGCTGTGATCGGCACCGAATTCAGATCGAATGCGCTCGCGGCGATGCTGTTGGCGCTCGGCAGCGTGCGTCGGCCATTGATCAGGACGAGCGCCGAATCGGCGCCCAACCCGCGCATCTCCGCATATTGGGCGCCACTGGCCCGATAACCTTCCGGGCGCGTGAACGCGGTTTGTGACAAATTGCGGAGCGCCTCCGACAGGGTCGGCGCGCCGACTGCGTCCAGGTCGCTGCGATCCATCACGACCACCGGCGAGACGGATAACGACAGGTCCCGGATCGGCCAGCCGAGCACCAGCACTTCTTCGGGCAAGCCCGGCGCCACGTCGAAACTGCTCGGCCGCAATCCCGTTCCGGGAAGACTCGCGCCAGGCAACGGCGCGGGCGCGGCGCCCGGCGCCTCGACCGAGATCATGGTCGCATCGATCCAGCGAAAGTGGAGCGTGGATGACCGCAGCAGCACGCGCAACGCCCCTTCCAACGTGAAGCGTCCTTTGAGCGGCCCGACCAGAGTGCCTTCTTCCTGATGGCTGCCCGAGAGATAGCCCACCATGATCTGGTCGGCCTGATCGCTCAAGGTTTCCAACGCCAATACCCGGGCGCTGCGGGGAATATCGAATTCGAACTCTTCGACGCGCACTTCTTCTATGGAGCGCGTCTCTTCCTTTTTCTTTGCCGCGGCAGCGGAACCAGCGAGAACTAACAGAATCGGCGCGAGCAGCCACATCAGCGCCGACTGTCTTCCCACAGACCGGCCACGAGATAATGCGATCATGCGCCCCTGCTCGTCGTTATAATTTCATCCGATGTTGGGATAACGCACTGACGTTCGCAACCTGGATTTCCCTGATAAGGCGACTGGTCAGCTAATAGAAAGATCGGCGAGGGCCGGTGGGGTCATCCTCGTTGCGTGTACCTAGTCCTGTCTGTGACTTCGCGGCGGATGTTCGCGAAAGCTTGTATGCAATGGCGCGAGCCATCGCATTGCGCAAATGGGCCGCGGTCGAGGCATCGCTACGACTGAAGCATGCTGCGCGCCGGCTGCTCGTTGAGCGATTGACGAATCTGTTGCGCGCCGGGCGTGCCCTGCTCCAGCGCTTTCTCCATATTGTCCGCGTACTTTTCGTTGCGCTTCGGCGGCAACAGCGGCTCGTTGGGATCGACGTTCATTTCGACCAGCGCCGCGCCGGGATGCGAGAGCGCCTGATCGAGCACGTAGCCACAATCCTCCGGCAGCACCACTCGATAGCCCTTCAAGCCCATGGCCTCGGCCACCGCCGCGAAATCGATGGGCTGCAGATCGCACTCGTACTCGGGGTTGCCTAGAAACATCATCTGTTCCCATTTTATCTGCCCGAGGGTGTTGTTCTTGATGACGACGATCTTGATGGACAGACCGTACCTCACGATGGTCGCGAGCTCGCCCAGTAACATACTCAATCCGCCGTCGCCCACGAAGGCCACCACCTGGCGCTGTGGATACAACAGCGCGGCCGCGATCGCGTAGGGCACCGCGCAGCCCATCGACGCCATCATTCCGGACCCGAAGAAGACCTGCTGGCCGACAGCGTCGATGTAACGCGCGCATAGACCGGTGTTGTGACCTGAATCCCACGCCACGATGGCGTCATCGGCCAAGCGCTCGCTCAACTCACAAGCGGCGCGGCCGGGTTTCATGGGATGTTGGTCGACCATCGCAGCCTCACGCAGGACGCGACGCCATTCGTTCATTCGCTCCTGCGAGCGTTGCAGGAAGTCGCGCGATTGCTTGCGTCGCAGTTTGGCGTTTAGCATCTCCAGCACCGCCTGCGCGTCTCCGACGAGCCCGACCTCCGCCGGCGCACGCAACCCGATACGCGCCGGATCGGAATCGATCTGCACCACCCTCGCCTGCCCCGGCTTCGGGTAATACTCAATGTATGGAAACGTCGAGCCCACGATCAGCAAGGCGTCGCACTCCTCCATCGCCTCCTGCGAGGGGCGAGTGCCGAGCAGCCCGATGCCTCCGGTGGTCAGTGGGTGCGTATCGGGAACAACCGCTTTGCCGAGCAGCGCCTTGATGATCGGGGCGCCGAGCAGATCCGCCGTACGTAACAATTCCTCACGCGCACCCAACGCGCCACGCCCGGCGAGAATTGCAACTTTCGAAGCCGAATTCAGCAGCTCGGCGGCTTTGTAGACTTCCTCCAGCACGGGCAACTGCAATCCTTCCGCCGCCACGACGGAAGTGTGATGAGGCTGGTTGCGTGTAGACGCTTCCACCTCCTGCAACTCCTCTTCCTGCACATCGACCGGCACCGAGAGGTGCGCGACGCCATGCTTGGACAATGCCGTGCGACACGCGAGCGTCACGACGTTCTCGACATGAGCGGCGCTCATTACTCGTGTGCTGTAAACCGCCACGTCGGCAAACAAACGGGATTGATCCACGTCCTGCTGTGTGAACGTGTCGATAAGATCGTGATAGGGCAGTCCGGTGATAGCGATGACGGCGGCGCCATCGCACTTCGCGTCGTAAAGACCGTTGAGCAGATGCACGCCGCCCGGACCGCTGGTCGCGAGACAACAGCCCAGGCGACCGGTGAGCTTGGCGTGCGCGGTCGCCATGAATGCCGCCGACTCCTCGTGCCGCACCTGGATGAAGCGCACCTTGTCCTGCCGCTGGCGAATCGCTTCCATGATGCCGTTGATGCCATCGCCAGGCAGGCCATAGATCGTATCGACACCGCAGCGTGCAAGCGTGTCGATCAGCAGTTCGGCGGCATTGCTCATGACGAATCTCCCTGGCAAAAGTGCACGGCGCATCTCGCGCGCTGATGCGTCTGCAATGCTCGAGTCCGCACGCGAGTTCGCGCAGGAACACGCACGGTGGCAGTGCGTTGCCCTGCCATAGCCCTTTGCGCCGCTGGAGTTACGTCATGAACACCCCCACCCCGGACCTGCAACGTCCTCTTGCATTAGTTACCGGCGCTTCGAGCGGCATCGGCTTCGAGCTGGCTCGCAAGCTCGCCGGGCGGGGTTACGACCTGGTGATGGTTTCGGACAACGAGGAGAAGCTCAACGAAGCGGCCGAGTCGCTGTCAGAGATAGACGATGTGGCGCAGGTCGAAGTTGTACAGGCGGATCTGTCACAGCGCGAGGGCGTGCGGAAGGTTTACGACAGCGTGCGCGCGCTGAAGCGACCTGTCGCACTGTTGGCGGCCAATGCGGGAGTCGGCGTGTATGGCGGGTTCTCCGATGAGACCGATCTCGAGGAGGAAATCTCGCTGATCAATCTGAACGTCACATCGCAGGTGCATCTGGTCAAGCTGATCTCGCGCGACATGCTCGAGCAAGGCGGTGGCGATATTTTGATCACCTCGTCGGTCGCGGGCGTGCTCCCTGGTCCGCGGATGGCCGTCTATGCCGCGAGCAAAGCGTTCCTGCGCTCGTTCGGCCAAGCCATTCGCAACGAGCTCAACGACAAGGGCGTGCATGTCACAGTGCTCATGCCTGGCCCGACCGACACCGAATTCTTCGAGCGCGCCAACATGGAAGACACCGTCGTCGGCGAAGGCGCGAAGCAGGATCCCGCCGAAGTCGCCGAAGCCGCGATTCAAGCCCTCAACGAGAACATGGGCCACGTGGTCACCGGCGCGAAGAACAAACTGCAAATGGGCGCCGCGAAACTGATGAGCGACGAGACGAAAGCCAAGGTCCACGCGAAGCAGACGGAGCCCAAGCACTGAAACAGCTGCCATTCCGGGGCCTAACGGCCGGTCTGTTCTGGAAGAATAGAAATATAAATCTATTTTCCCCCTCCCAACGGGAGGGGGTCAGGGGGTGGGTCTTACACGCCGGCTATCACGCGCGATCGCTGTGATCGCAAGGCCAGCGGCGAACGCCGCATAGACCGCAACCATTCCTGTGGGACTCACATGCTTTTCAAACCCAGGGCGCAAGCGCCGCGGCGTCAAGTAATAATCAACCACGTAAGCTGTCGCTGCACTAGCGGCCGCTTCCGCGCAATGCTGAATCGCTGGCTTGTGCCGACGACCGCCAAACACAGTCTCATGCATCATCGCCCAGAAAATCGACGTGGCGTGATGAATCGCGTAACCCGCCGCCGTATGCCGCAGCGTTGCCTCACGAGTGTAGGCCTCCGCCTCACCCCACAACCACTGACTTGGTCCATTCAAACCGCCGGCGGCACTGCCTTCATGAGCCGCACTGCAGGCCATCAACGCCGCCGCCGACGCCAGGCTGGCGGCGCTTCCTGACACGACCGCTTCGCCTGCCAGACGTTTCATCATCGAGCGCGGTCGCTTGCGCAGCGTCGCGAGCCGGCGCCGAATCGGGGAACGGTGCGGAACCTTGTGGCACATCGTCAGTTCAACCTCGCAGACGCTTTGGGAGTTCCGTTACTGGCATGGTCATCCTGATCACCGGCGCCACAGGATTCATCGGCCGCCGACTGGTCCTGGCGCTACGCGCCGCCGGGCACCGCGTGATCGTCGTCACTCGGCGTGCCGGCACCACTGCCGATGAAGTTTCAGGCGATTTCACGCGTGACCTGGATCCCGCAACGTGGGTCCCCCGACTCAGAGGCGTCGACGTCGTCATCAACGCAGTCGGCATCATTCGTGAGCAAGGCGCGCAGACTTTTGAAAACATTCACACCCGTGCGCCCCAGGCGCTGTTCTCGGCTGCGGTCACCGCCGGTGTGAAAAGGATCGTTCAGATCTCCGCGCTCGGCGCCGACCGGGGTCGCACTGGGTACTTCATGAGCAAACATGCCGCTGACACGTATCTCGCGTCGCTGCCCCTCGCATGGACCATCGTGCAACCATCGCTGGTGTTTGGCGCTGGCGGCGCCAGCGCCAGCTTATTCACCTTGCTCGCCAGCCTTCCGATGATCCCCCTGCCCGGCGGCGGACTTCAGCGAATTCAACCGATTCACGTCGACGACCTGATCGCCGCCATGCGAGAACTCATCGAAACTTCTGTCATGAACCGCCGACGCGTGGTGCTGGCCGGGCCGGAGCCCGTGACTCTGAAAGATTTCCTGCAAAGATTGCGCGCGCGGATGCAATTGCCACGCGCAAGGTTTATAAGCATTCCCGCCGCGCTGATGCGCGCCTCGGCCGCCATCGCCGAGCACTTGCCCGGGTCGCTACTGGATCGAGAAACATTGGCCATGCTCAACGCCGGCAACACCGGGTCTCCCGAGGACACTCAGCGTCTGCTCGGCCGGCAACCCAAGGCGCCAGAGCAATTGATAGCTGACGAGCAGCGCGACGCACTGCGCAGAGAAGCGCAGTTGGCCTGGCTGCTGCCGCTGCTCCGATACAGTATCGCGCTGGTCTGGATCTGGACCGGCATCGTGTCGCTGGGCCTGTATCCGACACAGCAGAGCTACGAACTGTTAGCTCGTGTCGGCATCACCGGCGCGCTGGCTCCCGTGATGTTGTATGGCGCAGCGGTTCTCGATTTGCTGATCGGCGTGGGCATCCTGGTGTTACGACGCCGGGGATGGTTGTGGCTACTGCAGCTCGCCGTTATCGGCGGATACACACTGATCATTACTTTCAAACTCCCCGAATTCTGGCTGCATCCCTACGGTCCCTTGAGCAAGAACCTGGTGATGCTGGCCGCCATTTACATGCTGTACACGCTGGAAGCGCCCCGATGGAATACCTCGTCGTAAAGTGGGTGCACATCGTGTCCTCGACTCTGCTGTTCGGCACGGGGCTTGGTTCGGCGTTCTATATGTTCTTCGCCAGCCTGACGCGCGACACGCGCGTCATCGCGACCGTCGTGCGCTACGTAGTCATTGCCGACTATGCCTTCACCACGCCGACCATCATCATCCAGCCGGTGACGGGCCTGTACCTGATTCATCTTGCGGGCTTCCCTCTCACCAGCACGTGGATCGTCGCATCGTTCGCGCTGTATTTCCTGGCCGGCGCTTGCTGGCTGCCCGTGGTCTGGATGCAGATCAAGATGCGCGACATGGCGGCGACTGCGACGGCCAATGGCGCGGAGCTGCCCGAGCGCTATTGGACATTTCTAAGGTGGTGGGTGGCGCTCGGCATCGTTGCCTTCTTCTCGCTGGTGGTGGTGTTCTACTTGATGGTCGCCAAGCCCGCCTGATAGTTGCGCTTGCGCTCGAAGCGATGCCTGCGAGTGCGCACCAGCTCCTCGAGAATCGGCACACCGGCGAGCACTGCGAAGCTCGCCAGCAGCAGAATGCCCGCCGCCGTTACCGGCGTCGCCATGGACAGGAGCGGCGAAGTCAGCCCGGCGCCGATCTCGTTCCAATGCAGCACCCCGAAGAGGGCGACGGCGACCAGCGGCAGCACCTCCATGAAACCGTGGATATGCTGCTCCAGCGGGGAGATGTACCGCCGGCCATCGGTATAAGAAACATCCATGTGCGCCAGGACTGAGTGCGCCAGCACCAGTACTACCATCGCGCCGAACACCAGCGCATTCATCTCCAGAAGCACGGCCGCGGCGAACGCAATCAGCAACGCCAGAAACTGCAGCAGGTGATACCAGGATTCCACGCTGCCCGAGGTATGTTCGATGTCCGTCTGGCGATGGCACAAGTAGTCGCCCGCGCCCGCCAGCAGCCACAGCGGGTAGATACCCCATAGCAACAAGGTTTCCAGCAGGGCTTGCAAACTCACAGCTTCTCGCTCGGTCCTTTGCTCATGGAAATTCTTGCTGGGTCCACGCGGTTCCGGAACGCCGAGGAACCAATACCGCGCTGTTACATTGTCAGCACATGCCTCGCAAACAAAGCAAGACCGCCCTGTTGATCCTGGACATGATCTCCGAGTTCGAGTATCCGGATGGCGAACGCATCGTGCGTAGCGCGCGCAAGGCGGCCCGAAACATTGCCCGGCTCCGCGAACGTGCACATGCCGCCGACACGCCCGTCATCTACGTGAATGACACGGCTGGCAAGTGGGAATCCGACCAGAAGTCCTTCATCCAGCGCTGCAGGCAGCCGGAATCCCGCGGCCGCGATATCGCCGAGTTGCTCGCCCCAGCGCCCCAGGATTACTTCATGTTCAAGCCACGGCATTCGGCATTCTTCGGCACGCCCCTGCACACCTTACTCGAGCAGTTGCACGTCCGCCGTCTTGTCGCCACGGGAATCACGAGTCATCAGTGTGTGCTGTTTACCGCCATGGACGCGCACGTCCGCGAATTCGAGCTGCTGATTCCTTCGGACTGTATCGGCGCCGGCGCCGCGGCCGACACCAAGCACGCTTTGTACATCTTTTCACACGCTCTCATGGCAAAGATCAGCAACTCCCGTCAGCTGCGCTTCTAAGGAACCGCCACGGCGGGCCGTAGGTTCATTCAGGATGAGTGCCGCGTTCTATGACATCCACTCTCACGGTCTGGTGCGCATCGCCAGCTGTACGCCACGCGTCGAAGTAGGCAACCCGGCGCGCAATCTTCAGCAAACCGTCGAGCTGGCGCGGCTCGGCCATGAGCAGCACGTGGATCTGATGTTGTTTCCCGAGCTGGGGCTGTCGGCGTACGCCATCGACGATCTGTTTCTGCAAGACGCCTTGTTGCAGAGGGTCGAGGACGAGATCAAATCGCTGCTGCAGACGTCGGAAACGCTGCATCCAGTGCTGATCGTCGGAGCGCCGGTGCGGCGAAGCGGGCGTGTCTACAACTGCGCCGTCGTGATCCATCGGGGCCAGTTGCTCGGCGTGGTGCCGAAATCGTTCCTGCCCAACTATCGCGAGTACTACGAGAAGCGCTGGTTCGCCGCCGGCGTCGGCACCGAAGGCCTGGCCATCGAGCTCGCCGGGCAGACCACCGCCTTCGGTGTCGATCTGATCTTCGCCTGTCGCGACGTGGGCGATTTCATATTTCACGTCGAGATCTGCGAGGACTTCTGGGCCGCGACTCCGCCATCGACGCAGGGCGCGCTCGCAGGCGCGCTGATTCTTTGCAACTTGTCGGCCTCCAACATCGTGGTCGGCAAAGCCGACGAGCGCGCCGTGCTATGCGCTTCGCAGTCGGTTCGATGTCAGGCCGCCTATGTTTATTCCGCCGCGGGACCGGGCGAAAGCACGACGGACCTGGCCTGGGACGGACAAGCCTCTATTCACGAGCTGGGCATGCAGCTCGCCTGCACCGAACGCTTTCCACTCGACAGCCAGATGACGATTGCCGATGTGGATGTCGAGCGCCTGCGACTGGAGCGCATGCGAACGCCGACGTTCAACGATGCGGTAGCTGCCGCCGGTCATCCGGAACGCCGCTTCCGTCGCATCGCATTCAGTCACGCGCGCAGCCCCGTCGACGTGGGGCTGAAGCGGCCCATCGATCGCTTCCCGTTCGTACCCGACGACCCGGCCCGCCTGGATCGCGACTGCTATGAAACATTCAATATCCAGGCCCAGGGCTTGATCAAACGCTTGCAGGCCACCGGCATCGCCAAGATCACCATCGGCGTCTCCGGCGGCCTGGATTCGACTCACGCGCTGCTGGTCGCCGCGAAGGCTTTCGATCTCATGCGCCTGCCTCGCTCCAACATCCTGGGATTCACCTTCCCGGGCTTCGCGACCAGCGAGCACACCAAGAAAAATGCCTGGGCGCTGATGCGAGCGCTGAACATCACCGCCGAGGAGATCGACATCACGCCCATGGCGAAGCAGATGCTCGCCGATCTCAAGCATCCTTACGCGGCAGGCGAGCAGGTGTTCGACGTGACATTCGAGAACGTGCAGGCGGGATTGCGCACCGACTATCTGTTCCGGCTCGCCAATCAGCGCAACGCGCTGGTCCTCGGCACCAGCGATCTGTCGGAGCTGGCGCTGGGCTGGTGCACTTACGGCGTGGGCGACCACATGAGCCATTACAACGTCAACGGCTCGCTCGCCAAGACAATGATTCAACACCTGGTCCGCTGGGTCATCGGCAGCGGCCAGTTCGATGCTGGCACCTCGCAAACCCTGCGCTCCATTTTGGAAACCAAGATCTCCCCCGAACTGGTGCCGGGCAAGGGCGCCGCGCTACAGAGCACCGAAGCGAAGATCGGCCCGTACGAGCTGCAGGATTTCAATCTTTATTACATCACCCGCTTCGGGTTGCGGCCGTCGAAGATCGCTTTTCTAGCATGGCATGCCTGGAAAGATGTGGCTCACGGTGCGTGGCCGGAAGGCATGATCGAAGGCATGCGACGGTCCTATCAACTTCAGGACGTCAAACATTGGCTGCAGGTATTCCTGCGGCGCTTTTTCACGCTGAGCCAGTTCAAGCGTTCGGCGCTGCCCAATGGGCCGAAAGTGATGTCTGGCGGCAACCTCTCGCCGCGCGGCGACTGGCGTGCGCCGTCGGATGGCAATGCCACCATCTGGCTCGAAGAGCTGGAGCAGAACGTTCCTTAGCCGCTCGCGTCCTCGAGGAACTCGGCAAGGTACGGCGCTGTCCGGCTGCGCTTGGACTTCGCCACGTCGGCTGGAAGGCCGGTGACTACGACGGATCCGCCCTCGTCGCCCGCGCCTGGACCCATATCGACGACCCAATCGCTGCCCGCGACCACGCGCATGTCGTGCTCGACTACCACTACAGTGTTGCCGGCAGCGACGAGTCGTTCGAGCTGCACCACCAGCCGCTCCACATCCGATGGATGCAAGCCGGTGGTGGGCTCATCCAATACATATAATGTGTCGCCCTTGGACAGGCGTTGCAGCTCTGTCGCCAGCTTGATCCGCTGGGCCTCGCCTCCGGATAGTTCGGTCGCGGCCTGGCCGAGTCGCAGATAACCCAGGCCCACTTCACGCAGCACGTTCAACGATCGATGGATGTGCGGCTCGTCCGCGAAGAACTCCCACGCAGCGTCCACGGTCATCGCCAGCACTTCGGCAACGTTCTTGTCCCGATAGCGAACCTCAAGTGTTTGCGAGTTGTAACGCGCTCCGTGGCACGTGGGACACGGCGCATACACGCTGGGCAAGAACAGCAGCTCCACCATCACGAAACCTTCGCCTTCGCAGGTCTCGCAACGACCTTTGGCGACATTGAATGAGAACCGACCGGCGTCATAGCGACGCGAGCGTGCGGTCTTGGTGGCGGCAAACAGCTTGCGCACGTAATCGAACAATCCGGTGTACGTCGCCAGGTTGGAGCGCGGTGTGCGACCGATGGGCTTTTGATCCACTCGCACCAGGCGCTTGATCCGCTCCATTCCCGCAGTGATCTTGCCGCCAAGCGTTTGCACGACCGTCCGTTCGAGCTCGCTGCCCTCTTCTTCGTCAGGCTCGACCTGCTGACCGAGGTGCGCCGAGACCAGCTCGACCAGCACCTGACTCACCAGCGTCGACTTGCCCGAGCCGGAAACGCCCGTCACGCTGGTCAACAGCCCGAGCGGAAACTGCGCGTCGAGCTTGTTCAAGTTGTTTCTTGTGACGCCGCTCAGCTTCAACCACTCTCGCGGAGCACGCGGCTCGCGAGCGGGCAACTTGAATTCCGAGAATAAAAAACGTCGTGTCTGCGATGCGTCGACGGACGCGAGGCCCTCCGGGCGTCCGCTATACAGGATCTGGCCGCCGTGCTCGCCGGCCTTGGGGCCGACATCCACGATCCAGTCGGCGTGACGAATGACGTCGAGCTCGTGCTCGACGATGAACAGCGAGTTGCCGGCTCGCTTCAGCTGGTCGAGCGCGGCCAGCAATGCTTTGGTATCGGCGGGATGCAAGCCGGCCGAAGGTTCGTCCAGCACGTAGACGACGCCGAACAAATTCGAGCGCACCTGAGTGGCGAGTCGCAGCCGCTGCAACTCGCCCGGCGACAACGTGGGCGTACTGCGTTCCAGGGACAGATAACCCAGGCCGAGATCGAGCATGACGGCCACGCGAGCTTCCAGGTCTTGCACAATTCGCTGCGTGACCATCGCCTTTTCCGGATGCTCGTCTTCAAGCTTGCGCCAGCGCGGCGCCGTGCCAGCCGCATAAGGCTGCAACAGCTTCGCCAGTTCCTTCAGCGGCAACATGGATATCTCCGCGATGTCGAGCCCGGCGAACTTGATCGACAGCGCATCGAGCTTGAGACGCTTGCCTTTGCACAGCGGGCAGTCGGTGCTCACGAGATATTGCGAGACGCGCTTCTTCATCAGCGCGCTCTCGGTATTCGCGAACGTATGCAGCACATAGCGTCTCGCGCCCGTGAACGTGCCTTGATAGCTCGGCTCTTCCTTGCGCTTCAGGGCGCGACGCACTTCATGAGGCTCGTAGCCGGCATACACCGGCACGGTCGGCTGCTCATCGGTGAACAGCAGCCAATCGCGGTCCTTCTTCGCCAGCTCGCGCCATGGCTTGTCGATATCGAAACCGAGCGTGACCGCGATATCTCGTAGATTCTGCCCATGCCATGCCGGCGGCCACGCCGCGATGGCCCGTTCTCTGATGCTGAGCGAAGGATCGGGCACCATGGAAGCTTCGGTCGCATCGTAAATCCTGCCGAGACCGTGACAGGTGGGGCATGCGCCCTGGGGCGTATTGGGCGAGAACGATTCGGCGTAGAGCAGCGCCTGGCCGCGCGGATAGTCGCCTGCACGCGAGTACAACATGCGCAGCAGATTCGACAGCATCGTCACACTGCCCACCGACGAACGCGTCGTCGGCGATCCACGCTGCTGTTGGAGCGCCACTGCCGGCGGCAGGCCGTCGATCTCATCGACCTGCGGCACACCCATCTGATGAAACAGCCGCCGCGCATACGGCGACACCGATTCGAGATAGCGCCGCTGCGCCTCCGCGTACAACGTACCGAACGCGAGCGAGGATTTTCCCGAGCCCGACACGCCGGTGAACACCACCAGCGCATCGCGTGGAATATCTACATCGACGTTCTTGAGATTGTGCTCACGCGCGCCCCGAACGTGGACCATTCCATCCGCGCGCGCTTCGGATTTTTTCACTACCGGCGGCCTGCGATCACTTTCTGAAAATCATCAGGATCGCCGAAATCACGATGCTGACGATGACCATGGTGGTCAACGGGAAAAACAGCTTGAAGCCGGGCCGGTCGATCATGAAGTCGCCGGGCAGCCGGCCGATCGGCAGCTTGGATACCCAGGGCCAGGCCAGACCGACCAGCGCGATGAGCAAGCCGAGGACGATGAGTGAGCGTTGCATGCAAGTGTCTCCGCAACGCATAGAATACACCCTATGCGGCCGTTCCGACGCGCCCGGACGATCCCAAATGATTGAGTTCTATCCACAGATCAAAGCGGTCCACATCGCCGCCGTCATGGCGAGCGGTCTGCTGTTTCTCGTGCGAGGCGCAGCTTTACACACTGGGATGAGCTGGCCGATGGCGGCGCCTGTCCGTTACGTCACCTACACCATCGACACCGTGCTCCTGGCGGCCGCCCTGACGCTGGCAGTGACCCTGCATCAGTATCCGTTCGTGCAGTCCTGGCTGACGGTGAAGGTGCTGCTGCTCGTCGTTTACATTTTTCTCGGCACGTTTGCGCTGAAGCGCGGGGCGACTCGAATCATCCGGGTCCTGTACTGGATCGCCGCGCTGCTGGTCTATGGCTTCATCATCAGCGTGGCCCGCGCCCATCACCCTGCCGGGTTGTTTGCGGACACTGAGCCCCGCGGCACTATCAGCACATCGCAGGTCGCGGCATCCAGGATCTGATTGGCCACGCTTCCGATCAGGGCGCGCCGCATTCTGCCGATGCCATTCGTGCCCATGACCAGCAGGTCCGGCTGATACATTTCGATGGCGCGTCGGATCGACATGGCCGGATGGTGGTCGCAGATAACCACGCCATAACGCGCATGATTCCCACTGACTCGTCTCAGCAGATTGCGAACCTCGTCCGCCGCCTCGCGCCTCGAATGCTCCACATAAGAAACGACTTCCTCCGAGGCAACACCGGCGGAGCGCATCATGCCTTGATAGGGCGGCTCACAAACATGCATGGCCATGGCCTGCGCACTCGGACTCAAGACCAGAGCCTCGGCGGCACGAACTGCTGCCCCACACTCCTCTGAGATGTCGACTGCGAGCAACACATTGCAATAGTCCGCGTCCGCTTTGCCCCGAACGATGAGTAGCGGACATTGACGAGTGCTCAGGATCTTTTCCGCGATGGTCCCTTCGAGAACATCGCGCACGGGACGCTTGCGATGGGGACCGACGATCAGCAGATCGGAGCGATGCTCGTCGATCGCCTCACGAATCAGCCGCGCCGGGCTGCCGGTGCGGACGGCCACTTGCGGCGCCGGACCGTGACGCCACTGTGGAGGACGTGCTCGCGAGTCGAGGTTCGCGATCGCCAACTGCAACGCCTGTTCGATATTGTGTTCCGGCGTGACCGGTGAAACCACGTGCAATAACGCCAGCTGTGCGTCGAGGCGCTGCGCCAGCAAGCCGGCACGATCGATGGCCGCCTCAGTTTTCGGCAGCAAGTCGGTCGCGCACAACAGCTTCGGCATTTCACAACCCTCCGAGCCGGCGTGGCTAGTGTGCTCCGGCTATTCCTAAAGAACCAGCGTTGGCCGGCTGAAGCACTGCCTCGATCCGCAGGCGGCGGATTCCGCCGGGCATGAGCCATTCGACTTCGTCGCCTTCCCGGTAACCGAGCAGCGCGGTGCCGAGCGGCGCCAACACAGAAATGCGGCGCGCGGCCACATCCGCTTCCGCGGGGCTCACCAGCGTCAGCTCCTGTCGCTTGCCGCTGCTCAAATCCTGGATGCGCACCAGCTTGTGCATGGTGACGACGTTGGCGGAGATTTCGCCAGGTTCCAGCACCTGCGCACGCTCGAGCTCGCTCCGCAGTTCCTCCAGATGTTCCTGGTCATGACTCGCGGCTGCGCGGGACATCAGCAATCCACGCAACACGCGTGCATCTGGCTCGGAAATGACAATCGGACGTTCGCGCATCATTGACTCCACTCAGGTTCGAGACCATGGTGGGCTCGATGCGTATTTAGATCAATTAGAATTATTCTTGCTCAGGCTTCGATATTGTCGAAGCTTTGCGGAGTTGTCATGTCCTCGATCATTCCACGACTGAACTATCAACACCTGCTGTATTTCTGGTCGGTGGTTCGCACCGGCAGCTTGACGCGCGCCTGCGAAGAGTTGGCGCTTGCAGCTCCCACCGTGAGCGCGCAGTTGCGCACGCTCGAAGAGCGGCTCGGCGAGAAGCTACTGGTGAAATCCGGCCGCAATCTGGTGCCCACCGATGTCGGCAGGCTCGTTTACAGCTATGCCAACGAGATCTTCGGCCTGGGCCAGGAGTTGCTCGAAGCGCTGGAACAACGCCCGTCCGCGCGACCTCTGAAACTTCTGGTCGGCATCGACGACGTGCTGCCGAAGGAGATCGCGTATCGGATCGTGGAGCCCGGGCTGAAAATGAAACAACCGGTGCGCCTGGTGTGCAAGGAGGGCACGTTGGAGCGGCTGGTCGCCGACCTCGCCATCCACGAAATCGACGTGGTGCTTTCGGACTCTCCGGTGACGCCGTCTTTGAATGTGCGCGCGTACAGTCATTCGCTTGGCAGTTGCAACGTTTATTGGATGGCGACGCCGACCCTCGCCAGAACATTGCGCCGTGGGTTTCCGAAATCGCTGGATGGGGTGCCTGTGCTGCTGCCCACGGACGACACGGCGATCCGACGCGCGCTCGACGAGTGGCTGGACCGCCAGAATGTGCGGCCACTGATGCTCGGTGAGTTCGAGGACTACGCGATGTTGCGCGAGTTCGCACGCGAGGGGCACGGCTTCGCTCCTGTCCCTTCGGTGCTCGAAGCGAGTTTCCGTCGACAGCATGGCTTCGTGCGGATTGGCCTCGCACGCGGCGTGAAGGCGGAGTTTTATGCCATCTCCGTGGAACGGAAGATCAAACATCCGGCCATCGCCGCCATGACCGACAACGCCCGTCAGCTATTCTATGCAAGCTGAGACATCGGTTGCAGCCGCAAGAAACATGATCTAGCCTGCCGGCACCGATGTCCATGTCATTTACAACCTCGTCGCGGAATCTCCGCATGAACGCGCCAGCGTGGCTCGCGTTCATCGCCATCGTCTGGTGGGCGGCGTTGTTCAATCCGGCGCAATCCCAGCAACGGTTCGTGTCGGGCCTGCTCGACGGCGTCGATGTTCCCAGCGCCTTGATATCGCTGGATCGGCAGCCGTCGTTGCAAACCAACGATCGCCGCCGCGCCGAGCCCACACGCGACGGGAATCCACCGGCGCTGGCAATCCCGGCCGCTCGGCTGAGCAATCTGGCTGCGATTTCTGTTCAACCGCTCGTCGCATTCACTCCGTCGCCGGCCGCGCAGCCGGACCGCTCTCCCGCCCAACCAAGGGCCCCTCCCGTCAGCGCTCACGCTGACTAAAAAACCGGGTCGCATCGACTGATGCGTTTCCTTCTCGTGTTGTATCCGACGCCGTAAGCGTCGGTTCGCGCGCTGCTGCGCGCATTGAAAGGGAGATCTCATGGTTCCGTCTAAATGGAAGCTCGTGCTGTACGCGCTGATCATCCTAGTTGGCAGCGTCATCGCACTGCCCAGTCTGCTATCGAGCGAGCAACTCGCGAACTGGCCTCGGTGGCTGCCGCAGAAACAAATTGCCTTGGGCCTCGACCTACGCGGAGGCGCGCATCTTGTGCTCGAGCTGGACGAGCGCGCACTTCAGAAAGAAAAGGAAGAAGCTGGCTTGAGCGACGCCGCGGCTGCCGAACGCCTGAAGTCTGCGCTTCAGCAAAGCATCGAGATCGTGCGCCGTCGCATCGACGCCATCGGTGTGGCGGAGCCGACGGTGCAAGCGCTTGGGAACAACCGAATTCTGGTGCAACTGCCCGGAATGCAGGATCCGGCATCGATCCGCACTTTGCTCGGCAGCACCGCGAAGCTGACCTTTCATCGTGTGGAGTCGTGGGATGCTCGTGGGCAAGGGACTCCTCGCATCGGATCGATCCGTGTACCGGCGGCCGATGGGCCCGTCGATTACATCCTGGAGCAGCGTCCGATGCTCCAGGGCGAGCGGCTCACGCAAGCCAGCACCACTGTCGACTCTCGCACCGGCAGCCCGGTGGTTTCATTTCGCTTCGATGACGAAGGCGCTAAGAAATTCGCCGAGATCACTCGCGACAACGTCGGCCGGCAATTTGCCATCGTGCTCGACGGGAAGGTCATCAGCGCGCCAGTGATCCAGGAGCCGATCCTCGGCGGCGCGGGCCAGATTCAAGGCAACTTCACCATGGCCGAGACCAGCTCGCTGGCCGCTCTGTTGCGAGCCGGCGCACTGCCTGTCCCGTTGCAGATCATCGATGAACGCATGGTGGGTCCGGATCTCGGCAGCGACGCGATTCGCATGGGAGCAATCACCGGCGCCGCCGGCCTGTTGCTCGTGCTCGCGTTCATGACGGTGCTGTATCGAGGCTGGGGCGTCATCGCCAACGTCGCACTGCTGGTGAATGTGACACTCACTCTCGCCGCAATGACGTTGCTGGGAGCACCGCTGACCCTGCCCGGCATCGCGGGCATCGTGCTAGGCATCGGACTGGCCGTCGATGCGAACGTCCTGATCAACGAGCGCATTCGTGAAGAGACACGCAATGGCAAGTCGGCCATGGCCGCGTTGATGAACGGATTCGACCGCGCGTATGCCACGATCATCGATTCCAACGTCACCGCGTTGATCGCGACCGTGCTGCTGTTCTCACTCGGCTCCGGTCCGGTGCAGGGCTTCGCGGTCACGATGGCGCTCGGCATCGCCATCTCGATGTTCACGGCCGTGGCCGTGGTGAAAGCGCTCATGTCGTTGTGGATTCGTTGGCGTCGACCGAGGCAGTTAGTGATTGGCTCGCTGCTGCCCGCTCGCTGGGTCAACGCCACACCGAAGTTCCAGGTGATGCGGGCGCGTTTCATCGGCATCGGCGTTTCGCTGGTGCTGTCGGTCGCTTCGCTGTTCCTGTTCATGAAGCCTGGCCTGAACTACGGCGTGGACTTCACCGGCGGCGCCATCATCGAAGCCTCCTCGCCTACGGCGATGCGCATCGCCGATTTACGGGCGGGACTCGAACAGGCCAATCTCGGAGAAGTGACTCTTCAGCAGGTGGGCGACGAAGGTACGACCATTCTCGTGCGCATTCAGCAGCAACCTGAAGCGAGCCCGGCCGCGCAAACACGGCTTGCCGATCAGGCGAAGGCCGCGATTCTCGAAGTCGAACCCACGGCGAGCTTCGACCGCGTCGATATCATCGGTCCCAAGATCAGTAGCGAGCTCGCGGACGCCGGCATTCTCGCCGTGCTCTTCGCCGGCGTGGCGATGTTTGCTTACATCTGGATCCGCTTCGATTGGCACTTCGCGGTGGGCGCAATCGCAACCCTGGTGCTCGATACGACCAAGACGCTGGGGTTTTTCGCGCTGACTGGACTCGAGTTCAACCTCACAGCGATTGCCGCGCTCCTCACGCTGATCGGCTACTCGGTCAATGACAAAGTCGTCGTATATGACCGTATGCGCGAGAACCTTCGCCTGCACCCCGACGTACCCTTGCGAGAGCTCATTGATCGCAGCATCAACGAGACGCTGGCACGCTCGGTGTTTACATCCATGACGGCCTTTCTCGCCATGGTGCCCATGGCTCTCTGGGGCGGTGCGACGGTTGCCAGCTTCGCCGTGCCGATGGTGTTCGGCATCGTGGTCGCGGCCAGCTCGTCAGTATTCATCGCCGCGCCGATTCTGTTGCTGTTGGGTGAACGCCATCCATCTACGGACCACGGCCTTGCCTGCGACGTTGCCAACAAATGACAGCGCGACCAGGCGCATATCGAGAAGCGCACTCTGCCGTCGTAAGTACAGGCGGTCGAGACGAGCGCTGTGCCGCGCGCTTCGTCCGCCGACGAGCTGCGCAATTCCGGTGATGCCCGGCTTCATTGCAAAACGCCAGTCGTGGCGCGACGACGCCCAGTTCAGTCGCGCAACGTCCTCTGCCGTCAGCGGCCGCGGACCGACGACGCTCATGTCGCCGAGGCAGACATTCACGAACTGCGGCAACTCGTCGAGCCCGGTTCGCCGCAGCCAGCGACCGACTCGTGTAACAGCTCCATCGCGCATGGAACGAAACTTTAGGATGCGAAACGTTTTGCGTGATGCGCCGATGCGCAGCTGTGTGAAAAACGGCGACCCACCATCGTCCAACCAGATCGCGACACAAATGGTGGCCACGAGCGGCGCGAACACAGCACAGGCGCATGCGGCGAAAGCGATATCCATGGCGCGCTTGCCAGCATAGGCGGGTTTATCGGCGCTCGGGTCGATCACACGCCTGGACTGACGCATTGACTCGCGCGTGTCGGGCTCGCCGGCTCGTCGTCCAGCCGGGATCGGAACTTCAAGTGCCGGCGGCGGGAATGTTCGATGAGCGGACGCCACACGGCAGCCGTCAGGCGATGCTTGATCAATAAGTGCCAGAAGCGATTCGAACGCTTGTAGAGATAGCTCATCGCCAGATAGGAGATCACGGCGCGCGGATCTTCCGGGCGGCGTTTCCAGATCGAGGCGTGCGAGAACAAGCGGTCGTAACACCAGGCGTAGCCGCGATCGAGCTCCTCCTGGCTCATGTGCTTGGGCTGAAACACGACGTGCGCCGTGTCGTACTTATCCCAGTCGCGATGAACGATGCGCCCTTCCGCTTCGAGCTGACGGAAGAACGGCGTGCCTGGATACGGCGTCAGAATATGAAACGTGGCGCATTCCAGACGATTCGCGTCGATCCACCGCACCGTTCGCTCGAACACATCCGGCCGATCGTGATCGAAGCCGAGCACGAAGCTGCCGTTGACCTGGATGCCATATCGATGCAGGAGCGCGACTCGGCGAGCATAGTCTTCCGGGGCCGGCGTCCGCTTCCTCGCATCGCTCAGATTCCCGGCGTTGAGCGACTCGAAGCCCACGAACACTCCAGTGCAGCCGGCAAGGGCCATTTCCCGCACGAGCGTCGGATCGTCTGTTACATCGATCGTCACGGCCGCGCTCCAAATGATTCCCAGCGGCTTCAGCGCAGCGCAGAGTTTCCGCAGGTAGTCCGGTCGCGAACCCAGGTTGTTGTCGACGAACACCGTGTACGGTTGCCCGTCGGCGACGATCTCGTCGACGACCTGCTCCACGTCGCGCATGCGGTAAGGCATGTGCAAGCCATCGGTCGCGAGATAACAGAAGCCGCAGCGATTGTGACATCCACGTGTGGCAATCACGCTGGTCGTGGTGAGGAAGGCTTCACGCGGCAATATGGGTCGCCTTGGCGGAGGATCGAGCCGATACGGCCGTGCGTAATCAGCCGTATAGCGCGGACGCAAAGCGCCGCGTTCGATGTCCTCCAGAATCTGCGGCCAGAGCAATACGCCATCGCCAATCGCGATCGCGTCCGCATGTGCTGCCGCTTCATCGGGACATGAAAGCACGTGCAGACCGCCAAGAACGACGATCGCTCCCTGCGCGCGATACCAACGAGCAAGCGCATACGCGCGCTTTGCAAACGTGAGATGTACAGTGATGCCGACGACATGCGGCAGCGGCTCGCGCGGCGGCGGGCCTTGCAACAGGTTCTCGTCCCAGTAGCGAACCTCCCAATTCTCCGGTGTCGCGCCGGCGATGCTCGTGAGCGCCAACGTCGGCGTGAGCACGTGCTTTCCATAGCTCGCGCGCGGATCTTTGGGATAGAAAGGATTGATGAGCAGTGCGGTTCGAGCCTGCGGCGTCCGGCCCATGACAGGCGCAGGCAACTCGGGCGCAACGGCCATATCGGCAGGCACGGGTGTAGCTCGCATTCGCCTTCCCTGGTCAAGCATGATGAACCTCCGGCGAATCCACAGCCTCGTCGTCGATGCGCCCGTAGCGGCGGTCCCTGCGCGAGTATTCGAGCAGCGCGGATTCGAAATCGTCCGCATCGAAGTCGGGCCACAGTCGCGACACGAAGTACAACTCCGCGTACGCGCACTCCCACAACAGGAAATCGCTCAGACGACATTCGCCGCCCGTGCGGATCAGAAGATCCACGTCGCTGACCGGAACGGAATGATTGACCGTGGCGAGCCGATGCGCGAATGCATCGTGATCCAGATCTACGATGTCGCTCGATATCTGACTCGCCCGCATCAAGCTCCATCGCGCGGAGTAGTCGACGGCGATCCGCAGAATCATTCCTTTGCATTGCTCGGTGGATCGCTCGGAATGCTCGATCGCCTCCAGCAGGCGAGGGTCCAGTCGGTCGCGACGCCCGATGACGTTGAGGCGAATGGACTGCTCCAGGCAGCGCTGCGTCTGTTCCTCGAGATAACAACGGAACAAACGGAACAAGCCTCTCACTTCGGCGAGCGGCCGCTGCCAGTTCGCACACGAAAAGGCGTAGAGCGTCAGCACGTCGATACCGCGACCGGCAGCCGCCGTCACGGCTCTGTCGACAGCATCGGCGCCAACGCGATGCCCCGCGGGCCTCGGCAAACCTCGCCGCTGCGCCCAGCGGCCGTTGCCATCCATGATGATTGCGACATGCATTTGTCGAGTTCTCTGCAATACAGAGTGAATGGGCGAAAAAATCAGCCGCGCGTCGCCCGAATGACCGCCTCGACATGATCGAGATAACGGTTCAGCGCCGCCCTGCCCTGCTCGGTGATGCGATAGTCCGTGCGCGGCCGGCGGTCTTCGAACGACTTGGTGCAACTCAAATATCCAGCGTCTTCGAGCTTGCGCGCATGCGCGCCGAGATTGCCGTCGCTGATGTCGCCGAACAGACCCTTGAGCTCGTTGAAGCTCATCTGTTCGCGGACTGCCAGCGCACTCATGATGCCGAGTCGCACCCGCTCGTAGATCAAGCGCTCGAATTTGGTTTCGCCGTCCTGACGCGTGGTCGATGCGACGGCTTCGAGCTTGCGTCGTTGACGCTCGCTCGCGCCGGCGGGTGTACGTGTCTTAGCTTTGGCGGCCATGAGCAGCCTCCCGGGCGATCAATATTCCGAAAAGAATGTGCAGCCCGCCGAATCCGAGACCGAGCAGAGGAATCTGCAACTCGGCGGGCAGCACCAACGCCAGCAGCCCGAATCCGGCGAAGCACGATCCCATCCAGGAAACGATCGGAGTCGTCGATGCGGAGGCCGAGATCAACGCACACCCATACACCAGCAACCAGGTTCCCGGAATCGCGCCGATGTGATCGGCGCGCCATAGAACGGCTGTCATCACGGCGCCGGCAAATAGAGTGGGCAGCAGTGCGAGCGCAAGTTTGCGGCCCGGCGTTCCCGCCGAAACGAAATGAATGGCTGACGCCGATCTCGCGAGCAACAGTCCGCCGGCGATTGCGGCGACGGGCGCCGCGACCAGCCAGATATAGAGCCAATACGGCCGCAGATTCGGAATCGCCGACAGCGCCGCTGCGGCCGTGCCGACGGCGCCCATCGCGATACCCGCCGATCCGGGCACCGCGACGCTACCGGCCGCATCCATGGAGGCGCGGATGTATCGCAGCGTCGCCATTGCATGGGCGTCCAGATTGACCGTTTTCGCTTGCGACATCGTCCTGACCTCTTGAAAGCGTGAGCCAAGGTACGGCCGCGACCTCACTCCGTCAAGTACTCTGCGATGCAGAGTTTATGATGAATTGTGGCAGAAGAAACAGAGTACAAATGGCTCGGAGGGACGACAGGAAAGTCGCCGGTAGGATCAGCCGGCTCTTTGTCGTTGATCCGGCGGCTCGAAGAAACGTTGCAGATGTGCGGCGAGCTCGTCCTGCAAGTACGGTTTGCGCAGGAACGGCCACGATCCGGCGGCGAGCGCCCGGTCGATGGATTCGCCGGCGTAGCCGGAGCACAGCAGGACCTTGATCGTCGGGCGCAATGACGTCGCCTCGCGCGCGAGCTCCAACCCGTTCATTCCGGCCGGCATGATGACGTCGGACATCAACAGATCGAGCGGTTCCGCCGAACGCAGGATGCTCAACGCACGGTCAGCGTTCTCGACCCGCAGCACCTCGTGCCCAAGATTTCTGAGCATGGTTTCAGTGATGGTGGCCACGGATGCATCGTCTTCCGCGAGCAGCACGTGCAGTGAGCGCTCCTGACCGCGCGGCGCGACTGGCTCAACCGAGGGCTCTTCGGCTTTGCCTTCCATGATGGGCAGGCAAATGGTGAAGCGCGTGCCGCGGCCCGGCGCACTGTGCACGTGAACGTCGCCACCCGACTGCTTGACGAAGCCGTACACCTGACTCAACCCGAGGCCGGTGCCTTTGCCCGCCGCTTTGGTGGTGAAGAACGGTTCGAAAATCCGGCTCATGACTTCCTGGCTCATGCCCTGCCCGGTGTCCGTCACATCCAGTTGGAAGTAGCGGCCGGCCGCGAGCCCCGGGACTTCGTCTTGCGTCAGCGCGCGCACGCCGGTTTCAATGGTGATCTTGCCTCCGGGCGGCGTCGCGTCGACGGCGTTGACGATCAGGTTCAGCAGCAAGGCTTCGAACTGCGTCGGGTCGATCAAAGCGACTGCTGCGTCCTTGCCCAAGCGCAAATTCACTTCGAGCGTCTCGTGAGCCACGCCGCGAATCAGCGGTTCGCATTCCCGAACCAGCTCATTCAGATCGCAACTCACAGGCTGCAACGGCTGGCGCCGCGCGAAAGCGAGCAACTGCGCCGTCAAACGTTCGCCGCGCTTCGCGGCAGCTAGCGCGGCTTCGCCGAGTCGTTTGCGACGCTCGTGGTTTTCCGGATGGCGCAGAATGATGTCGAGCGCACCGATGACCACCGTCAACAGGTTGTTGAAATCGTGCGCCACGCCGCCGGTCAATCGGCCCAGCGATTCCAATCGCTGCGCATGGAGCAGCGCCGCCTGCGCATCCGCCTTTTCCGCGAGGGCATCCGCCGCGCGAGACTCGGCAGCGAGTTTTTCGGCGGCGACCATTTCAAAGCGCCGATCGGATAGCGCGGCGATCAGGCTCAGCAGTAAAATAAACAACGTGCCGCCCGTCACCACGATCGCCAGCGCGATCGAGTCGATGCCGGTCGGGATGAAATCGACCCGCGCCTCCCCAGAGGTGACGCGGACACCCGCCATCGCGGTGTAGTGCATGCCCACGATGGCGAAACCGAGCACCAAAGCGGCGCTCGCCCGCTGCACGAATGTTCTCTCCCGCCGCGCGACCAGCAGCGCTCCCGTGGAAGCAGAAACGGCGACCAGAAATGCGAGCACGACGTAAAGCGTGTCGTTGGTGAGCGTCGCTTGGGTGATCACCGCCGCCATGCCCACGTAGTGCATGATGCAAATGCCAGCGCCCATCACCAGGCCGCCGAGGAACAGATACTCGCGGCCGCGCTCGGCGGCGGAAAAGAAGGCGAACGCGGTGACGCCGATCGGCAGAACCAGCGACAGCAAGGTCAGCGGGACGTCGAAACGAACATCGGCGCCCGGGTTGAACCCGAGCATCGCGACGAAGTGCATGGCCCAGATACTCAACCCCATCGCGGCGGCAGCCGCCGCCAGCCAGGCTCCGCGCCAGAAGCCGGTATGTGCGTGCACCCGCCGGAAAAGATCCAGAGCTGTCCATGACCCCAAACACGCGATCAGCACCGAAGAGGCTACAAAGATCGGAGGGTGAATGTGCACGCAATGGCTTCCGTGACCGCAGGCTGCACATTGTAGCCATGTGGTCGGGGGCGTGCGCTGGGTTGCGGTTCGGGTGAAATACGCAGTGGCGCTATTTGGCGACAGCCCCACAATGGGCGGCCGCCGGGTGACGAATCAACCCTGCCCGCCACCCGGACGGGCAAGGCGCGGAGACCCCGCTCAGTAGTACGCGTCTTCCGCATCCATCAGCTGCGACACATATTTGGTCACGACATGTCCCGCGAGGAAGCGACGGGGATCTCGTGCTGTATAGATCAGATCGTCGTATTGCTCCGCATAAGAGCCCATGACTTCAGCCTGCGCGCGCAACTCCGGAGGCAGGCTGGCCATGGCGTCATCCAGTTTCCGTGCATTCGCAGTCAGCCGAAAAGCGCCTTCATCCCCGGCCGGCATCGAGTCCCGTTGCTTCTGCAGTTCCCGCCACACCTTGGCGAGATCCCTGACCCTCCGCAGATCGTAGCGGACGTGCCGCTGCCGCGGATCGAGCTGAAGCAACTTCTGCTGAAAGATCTCGCGCTCCGCCGGCTCGATGTAGGTCCGCTCGCCCAGCTCGTTCAATTGTTTCCAGGCGTTGAGGTAGCCGTCATCCAGAGCGACGGCGTTGCGGAACGACTGCAGCGCTTCGGCGTATCGCCCCTGCTCTTTGCGCAGATAACCGAGCAGATAGTGCGCCTGCGGCTTCTGCCGGTCTCGCTGTAATGCCTGCGTGAACACCTGCTCGGCGATGCTTTTCGCAGTGGGATCCGCAAAGACGTTCTCACATCCGAAGCAATGACTTTCCACGCGGCCGAAGCTGTCGGGCATCAACTCGTAAGCACGGCGATAGTGCGCGACGGCTTCCTGATGTCGTCCTTGCTGCGAAAGCTGAATCGCAAGCCGCGATTGGATGCAGTAGGCATCCGAGAAACGCGCCAGCGAATCGCGGTACATCGCGAACGCGCGATCGTAGAGGCCGACTTCATGAAACTGGTCGGCGCGTTCGGAGATCCGGATCGCATCGAGAGCTTGCCGATACGTCGCCGCCTCTTCATCCCGACCGCTCGCCGCAACGATATCGGCGAGCACGGCATAAGCGCGCAATCGGTCGTCGGCGGGCTGCTCGCCGTCGGACGGATCGATCTCGATGGCGCGACGAATCACTTCCTCGGCTTCTTTCAGGCGCTTCGCGTCGGCGAGCACCCGCGCTTTCCAGATCAATGGCCGCTCTTCGAACTGATCGCGCAGATAAAGCTCATCGAGCTCAGCGATCGACTGCGGTCCCGAGAGCTTCACCAGCAGCTCATACGCAGCGTCATATCCGGGCGATTTCTTTAGTAATGCGCGCAGCGCGCGAAGAGCGGCGTCGCGCTCACCGTTGTCGGCGAGCGCTCGAGCAGCCGCATAACCCACCGGCGTGCCCAGCGAATCTTTTTGCTCGACGAAGTCGGCAAGGTCGCGCGCGCCCCACTGCTTCGCTTGTTGCAACAACGCCAACGCGTCCTCGGGTCGGTTTGCAGCCACGTAGATTCCGACCAGCTCAACCAGTGCCGCGCGCTTGCCCTCATTGGCCATTCCGAATCCGAACTGCTCGGCTGCCTCGGATTCATCCGGATCCCTTGCAAGCTCAGCGATCGCCACTTGCTGCGCACCGACCGCGTTCCCCATGCGGCGATAGGTTTCATAAACGTAATTCGTTTGCACTCTGCGTTCGTACTCGCTCGATCCGCGCACCATCGGCAGCGCGGCTCGGGCGGCAGTCAGCCCCTCCCTCACCAGCTCTCGCCGCGCCAGCAGACGACCGATGCGCGCGAGGCGGGTTGCGTTCGCGACGTGTTTGAGCACATCGCCGTTGTCAGCGCCCGGCGGGGCCGCGATTTGCATCCGTAGAGAGGCAATCGCGTCCTCGATCCGATTGTTTGCAAGCAGCGCTTCGACCTCGACTGCCGCGAGATTTTTGCTCAGATACGCTGGAAGATTGGGCCGCTTCTTCACCTCGCGAACCAGTTCCAGCGCCTGCTTGCTGCGGCCCACGTACGAGGATTGTTCGATATATACATCCCACGCCAGCAACTCGGGCTGCTTCGAGAGCGCTCCGTGCAGGAACTCCACCAGAGCCTCGCTCTGGCCCGCGTCGCGTAGCGCCTTCACCGCGGCCTCCGGCAGATCCAGACCCGTGCTGGAGATTTGCGCCAATACCGCTTCCGCCTTTTGCTGTTGTCTGCCGACGATGGTGCTCAGCAGATAATAGCTCCCTGCTTCGTCCCGACCGTCGCCGCTGAAAATGCCCTCCACCGACTCGAACGCGCCCGACGTGCTAGCACCGAATCTCTGAGTGATCGCCTCGTACAGTGGCGCGGCGTCGATGGAGTCCAGGAGGCGCCATTGCGGCACACGCATCTGAGCCACGTTTTCCAACGCGAGCTGCCGAGCGAGCCGGCGTGTTTCTTCGCCGCCCTGGATGGACATGACCTGTGGTCCGGTCACAGCCCTGCGCAATAGCGGCGCGGCGCGCTCCGCACCCACCATCGCGACCAGATCGGGCGTCATCAAGGATTCGGGAGCCTCGCCCTTGTCAATCGAATTCAGCGCCGCCTCGTAGGCCGACACGACATCAGCCGGCGTGCCGTACATGGAAGCAAAGATAGACCGCGCGCTCACTACTGTAGCCATCGCCTGTTTGCGGGCTTCGGGGTCCAGTTTGGACGCCGCCGACTCCAGCCTGGCGAATGTCGATTTCACCGCGGCGGCATCGTTATTGAGCGCCTCGGTCAGGAGTTGGACAGCGAGATCGGCCACATCAGATTGCGCGGTGTTCTTCACTCGCTCGACGGCAATCGCGCGCATTTCCGGCCATGCCTCGGGCGCCGGAATGGACGCCAGCATGGAGCGAATGCTCACCGATCGACTGATGTCCGGATCGAAACTGGCCGGATCCATTTCCCGCTGCGGCGCTGGCAGCGCCCGGGCGCGATCCAGCTGCTCGAACCATCGTTCGGCGGCGACTCGCGGCGTGAGTTGACGATATTGCTTGCGGAACTGCTGGACATCCGCAAGCAGTTGCGCCGATTCTGAACGAGCCGCCGACTTTGCAGCGGCGCCCTCGATGTGCTGCAGAACCGAGCGCGCGTCGCGCAGATCGTCGGGCCACGCCAACGGCGACAGCAACGCCAGAATTGCCGCGCCGAGAACCTTTTTCATGAGACTTCCTTGCCGGATGGATGACCGCGGCAAGATGCTAGCTGCGCCCAGACCGCGCGACGTGATCTGGTTCACACAGCCACAAGCAAGCTCAGGAGTTGCAGCGGCTCAGGGCTGCGAACACGCGACCTTCGGTTTCGGAAACGAACCAACCCGCGAGATTGACGATGCGGCCGGCGGTGAAGTCCGCCACCACTTCGGTGCGCAGTTGCTCCAACGTTTCCGTGTCGTTCTGTGAAGCCGCTAACAGCTTTGCGATGACGTCCACCTCGGTGGCGGCGGGTCGTTGGGCGAGATACTCACGTCCAAGCTCGTGAATGGCGTCCATATCGAGCTTGCCGAACATGGTCACATCGCAAGCCGCGCTCGCGCCGAACGCCAGTTGTCGATTCACGGCAGTGGATGCGCCTAATGCAACGAGCAATCCCAACAGCCGACGACGATCTAGTTGCATGTTCATGCGCTCAACCGAGGCCGCAGGTGATCGCCCAGGCGGAACGCCAACGCGAGTAGTGTGAGAGTCGGATTGGCGATGCCGCTGGTCGGAAACACGGAGCTGCCGGCGACGTACAGGTTCTGCACACCATGTACGCGGCAATGCTCGTCCACGACTCCGTTCTTCGCGTTCACGGCCATGCGGGTCGCACCCATGTGATGACGAGACAGAGACATTGCAGCGACCAGATCCGCGGCGCCATTTCGCCATTGCAGGCGCCCAGCTTCGGTGCGACCCAATTCGGTGGCGAACATCGTGAGCATCGGCGTGAATCGCTCGGTCTCGGCGGCGCTGAAGCGCATGTCGAGACGGATGCGCGGCATCTGCAGCTCATCGAGCTCGTCGCGGATCAAGCTCAAACGACTGTCGCGATTCGGTGTGTGCTCGATCACGAAATACGCTTCGCGTCGTTCGCTGATCTTCGAACCCGCCAGCCGCCGTGCGAACGCTTGCGGAGTCACGCCGACGCCTGACCCAGCCCCAATGCCGCGAGGCATGGAGATCGTGAGATTCGTCCCCTTGAGATCGCGCTGTGCGGCGTCGGAAACACCCAGCACGATGTGCACCTTGCCGCGATCCAACGCGTCGAACGGCGTCATCGCCGCGGAGCTTCGGATCAGCATTACCGTAGGTTGCTGTTCGTGCTCGATGACCGCATGTCCTTGGAAAGCGCGTCCCAGCCAATCAGAGTGGTTGCCGATGCCGCTACGATGGACATCGTTCGAAACCATGAGCAGGCGTGCATTCTCGATGCCACCCATCGCGAGAATGTAAGTGCTGGCGCGCGCCTGGTGAGTGCGACCGTTCAGACAACGGACCTCCAGAGAGGCCACACGCTGGCCGTCCGCAGACAGCTTGATCCGCGTCAGATTGGCTTTCAGGTGGATGCGCACCCGCTCGTGATTCGAGGCGGCCAGCTTGTAATCGTGATATGTGCTGTTCGCGACTGCGCCGCTACAGCGAGTGTAACAACGGGGGCGAGCGGTGAATCTGCTCGATTTCCCTGCGAACAATGGCTCCGGCGCGCCCGTCATAGCCTGCGCATCCACATGAAAATGCGGCAGCCCCAGCAGGTCGCAAGCTCGATCGTAGAACGACTGCATCGACGCGCGCGTCACCGGCCAGCCGGAGTGAGCAATCCAGTCCCGTCGCTCGAAATCGAGCGGATCCAACGGCGCGCACTTGCCGCCCCACACATTGCCGGAGCCGCCGAGGTAGCGCATTCGCGAAGCAATCAAATAACCATCCATGTTTCGTTCGGCGTTTCCCGGCCCGCCGAGCGTCATCTTGCCCGCATATAAAGACTGCACCCGCGAGTCCTGCGCCTGACCGCCGGACTCGAGCACCAGCACATCGATGCCTGCGTCGCCAAGTTGCCGGGCCAGCAGCAAACCTGCCATGCCGCCGCCGGCGATAATGACCTTGGCTTCCAACAGCGAGCCGTCTTCGAGCTGTTCCGTGTCGATGAGCATGATTGATCCTACGACCTGGCGCCGTTGGCGCGCAGATAGTCCGCGACATCGTGATGTCCGTGCTTCTCGGCCTCGCTCAACGCGGAGCGCCGTTCAGGCCGCAGTGGCTTGTTGGCAATAGTGGAGAAGTTCACATCGGCGCCCTGCCCGACGAGATACTTCACGACGTTGAGATGCCCTCTTTGAGCTGCGTTGATCAGAGGTGTTTCGTCGTACTCGACGAATGCGTTGACGTTCGCTCCGCCCGCCACCAGCATTGTCACGATGCGCTCATGTCCGGAGGCGGCCGCGGCGATGAGCGGATTGCCATCGCGCAGCGATTCGAGATTCACGTCCGCACCCTTCGCTATCAGCAGTTCCACGAGCTGCGCGTAGCCGTATCGAGCCGCGACGATGAGCGGCGTTCCATCGCGCGAGCGACGATAGTCGAGATCGGCTCCAGCATCGATCAGCTCCACCGCACCGGGCGTGTCCCCTTCGAGCACTGCGTCCAGAAGCTCCGCCCCCGCAGCCGCGCTTGCCTTCGAAGTTGCGATCGAGCTCGTTCGCAGTGACTTGGGCGCGGCGATTTGCGCCATGGCTCCGCCTGCGATCCCGATCAGTGCGACGGCTGCCGCCGCAGCCAGCGGTGTCGAGATCGTCCTCGCCGACGATCCGAGCAGCACAATGCGCTTCTCCAGCTGCGTCGCCGGCTCGATTAACGCCGGCGCGAGCAACGGCGTGCGTGCGTTCGAGCTGGCCACTTCCAGCAACGCGCCGCCATAGGTGACCACATCTTCACCGGAACGCAGCACTCGCGCGTCGCAATCGACTTCCACTGCCGTGCGCAGTCGTTGTAACAACCACCACAGCGGCAAATTCCAGGGCATCGCGGCGATACAAACCAGCGCCGCCAGAATCAATTGCGAATCGCGAGCTGCAAGGTGCTCGCCTTCGTGGAGCACGGTCATCCTTTGCACCGAGGCTTCGGCTTGCAGCATCCATCGCGGCAATACGATGCGGGCTGGGAAGAAGCCAACGACGGCTGGTCCGAGGTTGGCATCGACGAACACTTCTCTTCCCGCGACTCGCGTGCGAGTCCAACTCCGAGCCGCGCGTCGCAGGCGAAGCCAGCTGAGCGCGAAGACAGCGAGCACCAGCGCGCTCAGCAATGTCCAAGCGGCGATCAACGCATCGTCCAACGACACGTCAGGAAGCATTGGATCCATCGTCGCTGGGACTGAGCTGTCAGGCACAACGTCGACGGCACCTTCGGCACTCATGACAGCGAACGTCGTATCGACCATGGATTGCGGCGCGATGTCCCTGGGCGTCACGAGCAACACGACTGGAATCAGTAGCGATGCGGCAATTGCGCTCGCCCATCCCCAGCGCGTGGCCCAACCACCGCGCCGGCTCAACTGCTCGATTCCCAGCGCCGCGATGCCCAACACCGCGGTCAGGATCAGAATGTATGCGATCCATGCGAGCATCACTTGCTCCCCTTGGATTTCGATTCCTGGGCTTTATCGTCGAGCAGCTTGCGCAGCCGCGCGATCTGATCCTTCGACAACTTCTGGTCCGACACGAGTTGCGTCATCAGCAATTCGGCGGACCCCTGAAACAATTTGCTGGCCAGATGACTCAACGCGCTCTTGCGGGCCGCCTGCCGCTCGATCGCCGCGGAGTATCGATACGTGCGGCCCTCTTCCTCGTGCTCGACGTAACCCTTGGCTTCGAGCGTGCGCAGAATGGTGAGCACGGTCGTATAGGCCAGATCGTCCGCCAGCCCCTCACGAACCTCGGTGACTGTGGAAGCCCCGCGCTCCCACAACACATGCATGACGTCGCTTTCGCGATCTGTGAGATAGATGTCCATGACTCGCCACTACTAGAACTCTAGTAGAAGCTACGCGCGCTCCGCAGGCCTGTCAACTAGAAGCTTAGTAGTTAGCTCCTGACGCAACGCGAGCACCAAAACGTGCACGCTGCGAGTGGGAGATTGGCGCGGCCGACAACAGGTTTAGCTCGAACGGCCACGCGCCAAATTGGATTCCGATCATGCTGACCCCACAACAACGAAGCGCGCTCGTGGACGCGATGACGGGCGACAGTCCCAGCGTGCGCACCATCGACGTCGGATACACATATATAGGGCAATTCATCGCCCACGACATTACCGAGCCGGCCCACCCTCGTAACAATCATCATCCGACCGCCGCGCTGGATCTGGATAGTCTGTATGGAACCGCCGTGCCGGCAGCGATCGACGCGCGCGGTCGCTTCGAAATCGGTCGTGGCGAAGGCGACATTCCCGACCTGTTGCGAGACGCTTCCGGCCAGGCGCGAATTCCCGACTTGAGAAACGACGAAAACGTCATCGTCGCGCAGCTGCACTTGTTCTGGCAGCGCTTTCATAACTTTTTGCTCGACCAGAGCCTGGCCAAAAATTTCGACGAGGCGCGCGAGCTCACGATCAAAACATTCCTGCTGGTAGTCGTCGAGGACTATCTGCAGCTGCTGCTGGCGCCCAAAGTCTTCGAGCAATATTTCCGACGCGGCCAGCGACATTGGTTGAATCTGCCGAGCAGCCCGGTGCCGCTGCTGTTCTCGAAGGCGGCGTTTCGCTTCGGCCATTCCATGGTGCGAGATTTTTACGAGCTCGCCGGCCGCGTGCGCGACACCGCCGAGCTGTTTCGTGCCGACCGGCCGCTGACCGCGGACTTTCACGTCGCCTGGCGCCAGTTCTTCGGCTGGCCGGACCAGGCGACGGGCGTGCCGGACGCGCTCGCCATCGACACACTGGTGACGCCGACGATGGTGCGGATCCCGTTTCCTCCAGGCCAGCAGACCAACATCGTGGAGAAAAATATTCTGGCCAGCGAGACGCTGCAGCACACGGGCATGCAACTGGTGGAACAGTTCCTGATGCAAAACCCAGAGTTGGCCAGTGTGTTCGACCTCGCGCCGCAGACTCAGCTGTCGCCCGACCTGAAAAAACTGAAAGGCGTCACGCTCGCCGAGCTCCCGCTGTGGCCTTACATCCTCAACGAAGCCGCTGTCGAAGCCGGCGGCGAGCGGCTCGGCACCTTCGGCAGCCTGATCTGCGCCGAGGTGCTGGCCAACTCGATCGAGGACGCGGGCCTGCTGAGCTGGCCGTTGCAACTTGCCGACGCATTGACCTCGCTGGGCGCGCTCGGGACTCGCATCCGGGAAGTGGCCGCCGTGCATGACCGCCCTCTTCCTGCCGAAAACAGCCCTGCTCAGAACAACGCTGCTCAAAACAACCCTGCTCAGAACAACCGAGGGCGCCTGTTCTGCATGCGCCACTTGATCGAACTGCTCGAACCCACATCCGACACACCGAGGAGCTGACGACCATGGCCGATTCCACTCAGAACTACCCACGGCTTGCCGACAACGAGATTCCGCCCGAATTTCTGCCTTGGGTGGCCACGAGCCAGCACGCCGCCACGGAGGTGACCGATCCTTGTTATATCGATCACCGCGCCGTCGACGATCTCTATTTCTATCATCCGGGGTTTCGCGGTAGTCTGCCGCAGCTTTTCAAACACGTCGCCGCGGTCGACCCCGTCACCGGCGAGCCCTGGATCGTGGTCGACGCTTTGTCGAACAACTGGGATGAAAAGATGGCGGAAGTCATGTGGGCGCTGAAGTTCAAACCCAGCACCGACCCGAACCCCATCCTGCTGGCCCATGGCATCCACGAGGCCGGCACGCGCGACATGCATGGCTGGCTCGTGACGGGCTGGAAGGTCGCGACCGGCCGGGACACGCACGGTGACAAGGTGCATCAGGACTTGATCGAATGGACCAAGACCGTCAACGGCCAGCCGCTCGAGATCGTCTCGATCTTTTCGTGGCGGCCGTATGCGCCTGTCTCGGTATAAGAAGTCACTGGATCCAACAAACTTGTCTGCTCGCGCTCTGCCTGTGGTGCCTGGACATCCAGGCAGAGACGCCCCCACCTCCCACCGCGCAAGAAGTCGCTCGCCAGCAAGTCTTCGCACTACTGCACCGCGCACAGAATGTTGCCGGCCGCCGCGAGCACGATCTGCCCCAGGCCTGGGCCCAGATTCAGCAAGGGCTGCAGCAAACTCACGACGATCCCATCGAGCACGCCCAGTGGATGGGGCCGCTGTGGTTCTACTACTTACTCCAGGACAATCATCGTCGCGCCAGCGAAGTCATCGAACAATCGCTGCGACTGTTGACCGAGTCGGAGGCCGACCCGGATCGGCTGGCGGATGTTCGTATCAGCCTGGCGTATTCGTTGACGCTGCTGGGTAAGTTCGCCCAGGCCAAGGATCATTTGCGCCGGGCGATCGTCAGCGCCGCGCCGCAGGGCAACCGAACGCTGCTCGCCGATTTGTATTTCAGCCTGGCCGACGCCTATCGCAAGACCGGCGAGCCGCTGGTCGCGGAGCGTTACTTCTCGGCGGCGCTGCAATTGGATCAGACCAGCGGCGACATCGGCGAGGCCGCCAGTTCGCAGTTGAAACTCGGCAGCCTGGCGCGCGAATCGCGCAACTACGCCGAGGCGGAGCGGCTTCACAACCGGGCGCTGTCGTGGTTCGAGAACGACGGCAACTATCGGGCGATCGTCGCGGCCATCGAGCTCGCGCGCGACTACGCCGCGCAAGGCAAATTGGACCAAAGTCGCCGCCTGCTCGAAAGCAAAGTGCTGCGCGACTCCAGGACGCTGCCCGAGCAATTGCTGGATGCGAAAATTCTGATGCTGAAGATCGCCAACGACCGGAGCGCTCGCGGCGACACCTCCGCGGTCAACAAGAAGCTTGCGACCAGCCTGATCAGAGAAATCCACGCGTTGCTCACCGCCTCGGCGGCCCGACAGCAATCCGATCTCACTGCTCCGACTCAGCGCCTGCAGTTTGCCGAACAAGCCATTCGACGCCACGCCCTCGAGCGCAACACCGGCGCCGTCATTGCACGAGGAGAAGCAACGCTCGATCTGATCGCGCGCGTCGCCGCCGAGCTGCGCGCCAGCAACGACGACGGGCTCGCCTGGCTCGCCCAGGCGCAACCCGTGCTCAACCAATATGTGAAGGCGCTGTACGAGCTCGCCCCGGATCGGGTCTTGCCGTTGCTCGAGAGTTATTACGACCAGCCGCCCGACACCGTTGCAGCTCGACACATCGGCGCCATCGGACGCGCGTTCGAAACCGAGGCGATCCGGCGGTTCGATCGTTATATCGCGGCGGAGATGGCGCTGGTCGACACAGCAGGCGCCCGGGACGAGGCAGATCCAGAGCTCCGGCACCATTTGCAGCTACGAGACCTGGCTCGGGACTCCTATCTGGCCGGACATGGACAGCAACCGGCCAGCCGCATGCCCCGCCGCGTGGAAGCAATCGCGCGCCAGCGGCTGCCGACCATTCCCGGCGGCGACGCAGTCTTGCGCTACTTCGTCCAGGACGGCGTGAGCTTTGGGATCCTGGTAACCCGTGACAGAACTGAATTCTTCGGGCTGCCGCCGCATCCGACAGTGCAGCGTCTGGTACAGGAAGCGTTAGCGACGGTGCAGGTCGCCAATGTGAGCTTCACGCGACAACGCGCGGCGCTCGCCGCCGCCAGACAGTTGTTGCCTCTCGAAATCTTGTTGGAACGTCTCTCTGTACGCCGTCTGGTCGTCGTGACCGACGACACCGTGCAACCGCTGCCGTTCGCCGCCATCGACATCAGCTCCGACCCGCATGTCTACGTTCCTCTGGTGAGCCGCTTCGAGATCGTTCGCACAAAGTCGATCGCGCGTTACTACGCCAGGCAACCTCGAAACACCGGCCGCGATAAGTCGATCTCCGCGACTTATGACGTTGTCGTGTTCGCGGATCCCAAAACGAAGCGCTCGCTCAAGCTGGCGTCGATGCAACCCGACGTCGCAGCCGGTTGGGCGGAGCAACTCGTCGGCCTGCCCAGCGCACGCCGAGAGGCCAAAAGCATCGCCGCGGCGTTCCCGGATCGTCGCGTCAAAACATATATAGGTGTGGACGCCACAAGTCAGACGCTGCTCGCGCGGGAAGCGCGGACAGCGAAACTCCTGCACATCGCGACCCACGGCTATTTCAACTCGGCCACGCCAGGCGTCGTGGGCTTCGCGACGGCCGCCGTCGACGACAAGCAGCGCGGCTTTCTCGGCCTCACCGAATTGTTCGCGGATCAGTTTTCATCGCGGCTGGTCGTCATCAGCGGTTGCGAGACCATGCGAGGGCGCGACTACAGCGGCTGGGGCGTGCGCAGTCTGGCCGATGGATTCATCACCGGCGGCGCGGGCTCGGTCATCGGCGCGCTGTGGAGAGTTCCAGATCGAACCACCTCGGAGATGATGAACGAGTTCTACCGCGCGCTACGACAGACGAACGGCAACAGCGCAGCGGCGTTACGTGAAGCACAGCTGAAGCAGTTCGACTCCCCGCAATCTCAGCCGTTTTTCTGGGCGGCGTTCGCGCTGGAGTCCGCGAACCGACGTTTCGACCGGCATCTTTTCTAAAGCGAGCCGTATCGCGAAACCGTGAGCGCGGCACTCCACACTCCGCGATAAAAAAATCGCCGACCCCTGAGAGAAATTTGCGCGGGGGCACAGAGTGAAAGATGTGGCAAAAATCAGTGCCGACAAAGATGGCGCGCCCGGAGAGATTCGAACTCCCGACCTCATGGTTCGTAGCCATGCGCTCTATCCAACTGAGCTACGGGCGCAGCACTGATGTGGCCGACGGCGGCCGCCGTCCCTGCTATGGGACCGCGCTGGTGGAGAAGGATTTCCCGAGCAGGATCAAGGGCTTAACCTCGTCTGCCGGACCTTGTACCGAGCCATCCGCTGACCGTCGCGGGCGCTTTGGACGCCGCGAGGGCGCGCATCCTACCACAACGCGACAGGAATGCAGCTAGTCGTGCATCGGTGGCCAGCAAAATTGTCCCGGTCCCCCGGTCGGCGCGCGGAGACACTTCTGCACGCCCGCCGGTTCACTGACCGCACATTCGTCCCTTCACCGCACCCCGGTTGCGAGTGTCGGAGAGCTGTACAGTCCGCACGCTCTACAAGCGTTCGGTCGCTGTCGCTAGCCGAATTTCCCGACAACGATCCGGTGCAGCGATTGATTGCGATGCCTGTCGATCTGCCTCATCATTCACAGGCTTTTTTGCACGAGTCTGGCTGAGGGAAGATTATGGCTGCGCGGGTGAGCGCCTCGAAGGCAAATAAGAAAACCGAAGTGCAGTCGCACAAGCACGAGTTACGGACCGAAGTTCAGGAATTCAAGCGACGGCGGATTCTGGAACAGTCACGCGAGTTGTTTTTTGCGCAGGGCTACGAAGCGACCACGCTCGACACCATCGCGGCGGAACTGAAAGTCACAAAACCGTTTTTGTATTCCTACTTCAGGAACAAGAGCGAGATTCTCAACGCCATCTGCGAGATCGGCATCCGCTCGCCGCTCGCGGCGCTGGACGAAGCGCTGGCCACCAAACTGGCGCCGGGCGACAAACTGCGGCTCGCCATCGAGCGCGTGACCCAGGCGGTGCTGCTGAACCAGCAATGCATCGTGGTATATCGCCGCGAGGAAATGAATCTCGAGCCCGAGGAATGGCAGGTGCTCGCGGAGCTGAAGCTGGAGTTCGATCGCAAGCTGTCTTCGTTGTTGCAGGAAGGCGCGAAGCGCGGCGAATTCACATTCGACGATCCGGATTTCACCGCGTTGTCGATTGGCGGCCTGCTCACGTGGGCGGCTTTGTGGTGGCGGCCGATGGGTCGCTGGTCGCAGACCGACGTGGTCATGCACATGATCAAGAATGTGGAGCGCATGGTCGGGCGCAAAGCGCGACCCAGCCCCACGAATTAATTTCGCCCGGAAGACCCACCCCCTGACCCCTCCCGTGAACGGGAGGGAAATCATCGAGTCAGCAGCTCGGCCCCGCGCTCGGCGATCATGATGGTCGGTCCGTTCGTATTACAAGAAGGCAAGCTGGGCATGACGGATGCGTCGATCACGCGCAGCCGTCGAATGTTTTTCACGCGCAGTTCGGCGTCGACCACCGAATCGGGATCGGCGACATCGCCCATCCGGCACGTGCCCACTGGGTGATACATCGCGAACGAGCCGGCCCGCACGTAAGATTCCCATTGCTCATCCGTGGTCACCGCCTCGCCCGGCAGATATTCCTTTTGAACGTAGTCGCGTAGCTGAGGCGAACGAAATATCGCCCGCATGACGCGCGCGCCGTCTATCAGCGTTCGAACATCCGCGTTAGCGCCTAGCAAAGGATGATCGATGATGGGCGCATCCTGTGGATTCGGCGAACGCAGCCGGATCGCTCCGCGCGCTTGAGGCCGACTGACATTCACGGCCAGGCTGACCCGATTGGCCTCGGCCAGGATGACCTTGTCCGGCGTGACCTCGTATCCCAGCGGCTGAAAATGAATCTGCGCATCGAATGCCGGCAACTCGGGCCGCGTGCGGAAAAATACGCCCACATGAGAAATCGGCGTCGTGGCCGGTCCCTGACGGAGCAACGCAAACTGCAGAGCCCGCAAGCCGAAGCGCCATTTGGAATGGGCGTCCACGTTCATCGTGCGCATGTTCACGTCGTAACTGAGCATGATGCCCGGGTGCTCCTGCAGATTGCGCCCCACACCCGGCAGTTCGTTGACGCAAGCGATGCCGTGCTGCTCTAACTCGCGCGACGGTCCGATGCCCGACAACATGAGAATCTTGGGCGAACCTACAGTGCCAGCGGCCAGCAACACTTCGCGACGCGCCAGGGCAACTTTGCCGAGGCCGTCATGTTGGAACTCCACGGCTTCGGCCACTCCGGCTCGCACCCGGATGCGAGACACGAACGCCCGCGTCATCAGCGTCAGATTCCTGTGATGAAAGATGGGCCGCAGATAGCTCCTCGCCGTGCTACATCGCAGCCCACCCCATTGCGTGGCCTGGTAGTAACCCACGCCTTCCTGCGCGACGCCGTTGAAATCCTCGTTGCGAGGAATGCCTGTAGCCACGCACGCATCGACGAACAAGCGATTGAACGGATGCTTGACGCGCAGGTTGGCGACGCCCAGCAAACCCCGATCCGAATGAAACTTGCTGGCGCCGTTCTCATTGCGCTCGGCGCGCAGAAAATACGGCAGCACCTCAGCGAAGCTCCAACCTCTGGCGCCCTGCTGCACCCAGCGATCGTAGTCGGCGGGATTGCCGCGCAAATAAATCATGCCGTTGATGGAACCGCTGCCGCCGAGCACCTTGCCCGATGGCCAGCTGTCGATGCGGCCGCCGCGCGATGGATCGGGCTCCGTCTCGTATTTCCAGTCGTACATGGGGTTGCCGACCAGTCGTGCCGAGCCCGCTGGCACGTACACGGCAGGACTGCGATCGTCACCGCCCGCTTCCAGCAAAATGACGGTATTACCTGCGTCGACGAGACGGCGCGCGAGCACGCAGCCCGCGGAGCCGCCTCCGGCGATAACGTAGTCGGCTTCCAGAATCTCGGCGGATGAATTCACGTTAGAACGTTTTTGTGAACTGGACGCCGTAGCTGCGCGGGGCTCCGAAGCGCGAGAAGACATCGCCAAGGAACGGAATGGCGTCCACGCGATAGAGTTCGTCGGTCAGATTCTTGCCGAACAATGCCACCTCCCATTGCGCGTCGCGGGCCTGCAGGGCGACGCGCGCATCCAGCAATCCATACGAGTCTTCGAGAACCGTATTCTCGACCAGCCAGGGCATGTCGTCCTGCCATTGATATTCCACTCGCGCATCCAGCGCCAGAGCGTCGTTGATCGGCACAGTGTAGTCGGCGCCGCCGATGAACCGGAACTCCGGCGTGCGCGCCAGGCGATTACCCGAGAGATCGTTGCCGGCGGAATCGATGAAGTCCCGATACTCCGAGTCGAGATACGAGCCGCTCAACCACAACTGCAGCTCGGGCAGTGGCCGCAGCTGCAGCTCCAGTTCGACACCATCGATGCGCGCCGATGCCGCGTTGTCGATGATTAGCGTCAGACCCGCGTCATCGAGCTGCTCCACCTGCAAATCGTCGAACGACGTATGGAAGACCGCGACGTTGGCACGGATACGGCCGCCCGCCCAGTCAGTCTTCGCGCCTGCCTCGTACGTCCAGGCGATTTCCGGATCGTAAGGAAACAACGCCGCTGCTTCGCTGCCAGGCTTGCCTTGCCACCCGCCGCCTTTGAAACCTCGCGCCGCGCTCACATAGAACAGGGCATTCTCAGCCGCGCGCCAATCCAAACTTGCCCTGGGCGTAAATTCGCTCCAGCTCTTGCTGGTGCGAATGTTCCAAACCTCCGCCCCCAGCGGCGCCACGCAGAAAATGAAATCGGGCTGCGCGCCGAAGTCCAGACACTCGGAGCGATTGCGATAGTCCTTGTCGTCGTAGGTATAGCGGCCGCCCACGGTCAACGACAAAGTCTCCGTCATCGCCCAGCTCAGCTCGCCATAAATGGCCGAGCTCTTGGTGATGTTCTTCTGATCGTAGATGAACTCGCCGTCGAGAATATCGCCCACGCTTCCAGGGCCGAGCACCGAAAGAAACGTGGTCGCGATGCTGTTGTCGACGACGTCGGTGTCTTCGCGCAGAAAATACAGGCCAGCGACCCAGCGCAAAGGTCCGCTCCCATCCGCCGGCGAACTCAAGCGAAGATCCTGAGTGATGCCCGTGTATTTCTCGCGCTGACCGTTGGCGGCATCGGTCAGCGACGGCGGCGAGCGTGTGCCCACCAGCGAATAGCGACCGCTGAAATCGCCATGACGCACGGCAGACAGATAAGTGAGCGTGTGTCCGCCGCCGAATCGATAGTCGATGCGCGCAGTCAGACCGGCTGTGTCCTGATCCTCCCACTGGGTCCACGGCGCATCGCTCTCACGCACATTGTCGCTCAGCAAACCGGATCCGACCACTATGCCTACTCCTGGCAGCGACAAATCATCCACCGCCCGCCGTGACTGACCATTGCTCTCGTTGTGACTGAAATCGGCGATCAGCTGGATATCGAGCGCTTCGCTGGGCTCGAACGACAACGAGCCTCGCAGTGCGTAGTTGTCCTGATCGTCCAGCGCTTCATCGAGCAGGGTATTTTGGGAATAGCCATCGTGCTTGCGATAGTAGACGGCCATCCGGCCCGCCACCGTATCGGTCAAGCCGCCGGTCAGATAACCGGACCCTTCCCAAATGTCGCGGCCGCCGAAGGCATCGAACTGACCGTAAGAAACGGCGACCCGCGCCGCGGTCTCGTTGGTGGGCCGAGCGGTCACCAGATTGACCGCACCGCCGACGACGTTCTTTCCATACAACGTGCCCTGCGGACCACGCACGACTTCGACGCGCTCCAGATCGAACAAGGGCGGCGTCGCCGTGCCTCTGCGCCCGACATACACTTCGTCGATGAACAAGCCGACCGAAGGCTCGGCCGCGGAACCTGTCAACCGCAAAGTACCGATGCCGCGGATCACGATTTCCTGTTGATTGCCGATCTGCTGCCCGAACGTGAAGCTCGGCGTGCGGCTCGCGACTTCGGATAAATCCGCGATGCCCGCTTTACGCAAGGCTTCATCGGACAGAACGCTCACGGCGATGGGAACATCTTGCAAACGTTCTTCGCCGCGCCGCCGGGCGCTCACCAGTACTTCTTCGATCGTGCCGGCGTCATCGGTCGCGGATTGCACGTCAGTACCTGAAGCAGCGGCCCAACCGAACGGCGCGAGCATCAGGCCGAAGGGCAACGCTGCAACGCGGGGATGAAACAAAATATTCCTGTAACGCATTGTGAGCTCCGTTCCATTCCCAAGCCCGCGGGGCTGCGACTATAGGACCGGTCGGCGGCGACAAACAAGTCGTGACTATTCGTGCCAGTCGTTCCGCACGCTGCTGGCGGCCAGCAGATAACCGACCGCAGCAGGAATGTTTGCAAGCAGCACAGCGAGCAGGCCATAGCGCAACGAGACCGTGGGCTCGGCAGCAATGAATGCATCGCTCACCATACCGACGACCAGCGCGCCGCCACCGATGCCAAGCAGATTGCTGACGAACAAAGTCAATGCAACGCCCGTGGCTCGCAAGCTCACACCAGCAACGCCATGCGTCGCCGCGAGCGCGGGACCGACATACATCATGCTCATGAACGCAGCGGGTGTGAGCAGCATCAGGCTCGTGGACACCGATGGAGTCAGGACAGCGAATGCATACAACGGTGTCGAAACAACGGTGGCAACGGTCGGCACCCACAGCAACCATCGGCGCTCGATGCGTGACAGATGAGCAGTCACGCTGCCTGCGACGATGGCGCCAAGCCCCGCGACGAGGCCATTGATCACAGCCAACGTTGCGCCGGCCTGCGACGGACTCATCGCATGCACGCGCATGAAGAATGCCGGCAACCAGTTGGCTACACCATAGGTCACCATGGACTGAAAGCCGCCGGCCAGAGCGATGAACAAAAGCGTACGCCGACGTAACAACAGCCCCAGATCGGACCAAAAATGCTTGGGCGCCTGCATTGCGGGCGCAGCGTGCTCGGGCAACGACATGCCGCGCAGTGGCTCGCGAAGCGTCAGCAACACAACGAATGCAACCGCAATTCCGGGAAGGCCGATGATCACCAGCGCCGCGCGCCAGCCATAGAGTTCGGCCAGCAAGCCACCGCCGAGCAGCCCCAGGAAAATTCCCACTGACGCGCCGGCCGAATAGATGGACAACGCTGTCGGGCGATCCGCGGGCCGATAGTAATCGGACAGAATCGAATGCGAAGGCGCGACGCAACCTGCCTCGCCGACGGCCACACCGATGCGCGCCATTAACAATTGCACGAAGTTCGCGGCCATGCCACACAGCGCCGTCATCGACGACCACACGATCATGCATACCGCGATCAACTTCCGTCGCGAGCGCAGATCTGCAAGACGGGCCACTGGCACGCCAGCCGTCACATAAAACAAGGCGAACGCCAATCCGGAAAGCAGGCCGAGCTGTGTGTCGGTCAACTGCAGATCGCGCTTGATGGGCTCGATCAGTACCGACAGCACCTGACGGTCGATGAAGTTGACGATGAATACGACGGTCAACAGCGCCAGGACATAGAACCGATACCCACGCGAGACACTTTCGAATCTCGTCACTGGCGTCGATGTGAATTTCACAAGCGATCCTCGCATCCCGGCGGCCGCAACGGGGCGCTATCATGAGCGAGAATCGAGCTGATGCCGAATACTAACGGTAAGCGAGCGCAAGCGATGCGTATGCAATCGCTCTGCGGAGCTGGTAACTCGAGCGCGCCCTTAGACCGGATGAGATTGCTGGCATGACCAGCGTCGGGCGTCGTTTTTTATTACTAGGTCTGCTCGTTGATGTACCGAGTCGGCGCAGCTCCGAACGCCTTGCGGAACATGGCCGTGAACGCGCTCGGACTGTTGTAACCGACGTCGAAGGCCACCGCTGTCACCGGCTCGCCCGTGGCGAGTCGCGACATCGCCTCCATCAAGCGCACGTGCTGACGCCAGGTGGCGAAGCTCATCTGCGTCTCACGACGAAACATTCGCGTGAAGGTGCGACGTCCCATGCCGGCCACGCGGGCCCAATCGTCCAGCGTATCGGCGTGCGCCGGATCGTCGAGAATCGCCCGGCATACCTTCTGCAATCGCGGATCCTGCGGCATGGAAATGTCCAGCGGGATGCTCGGCGCGCTCGCGATCTCATCAAGGATCAGCCGCATGACGCGACCGTCGCGCCCCTCTTCGTCGTATTCGATGGGCATGCGCACGGCGGCGAGAATCAACTCACGCAGCAGGTCGGAGACTTCGAATACTCGGCAAGCTTCCGGCAGATCGCCGCGTACGCGCTCGTCGATATACAGCGTGCGCACCGATACGTGACCGCGACAGGTCATTTCATGAGCGACGCCGCTCGGGATCCACAACGCTCTCTGCGGAGGAAGAATGTAACTGGCGTGATCGGTGGTGACTGAAGCCACGCCGGAAATCGAGTAAAGCACCTGCGCCCGCTTGTGCGAATGACGCGGCTGGACGGTGCCGGACGCATACTCATCCGCCAGGGCGGCCACTGGACGAGGCACGTCTTGATAGTCGATGCTCCGCGTGCTGCGCGGGGCCGCTTCAGTCGGCGCGGGCGCGCGACTGAGGGCGGATCTGACAGCGCCGCGGCGCTGGCCCGGACGAGATGAATGTTGCTCCATCGGCGACGGCACACCCGTTGGTGACTGCTAGCTTCCCCCGAACAGAGTGATACCACAAATCCGGCTGCCCAGACATGGAACCCAATACATTGAGCGACCCAACCGCCGCAAGCACTTCGGCACGCGGCGCCGATCTCGATCCCGAAGTGCGCCAGTTCGTGAGCGCCGTGAGCCAGGCCTTTGCCAGCCACCCGAATTTCAACAACTTACCGTTACCGGAAATGCGACGCGCCTGTGAACACGTGCGGGCGCCGTGGGCGGCGGGCGGTCCGGTCATGGTCCAACGACAGGAGCGGATGATCCCGACGCCGGCCGGTGAGGTGCGAGTGCGCATCCATAACCCGTCCGCGCGCGCAAATAAGCCGGCGCTCATCTATCTGCACGGCGGGGGTTGGACGACGTTTAGCATCGACACCCACGACCGACTGATGCGCGAATATGCCGCTTGCGCCGATGTGGTGGTGATTGGCGTCGACTATGCCCTTTCGCCGGAAGTGAAGTTCCCAGTGGCTCAGCGACAGATCGCCGAAGTCGTTCGCTGGGCTCGTCGACACAGCGACGAGCTCGGCATTCATCGCGATCGTATTGCGTTGGGCGGAGACTCGGCGGGCGGCAACCTTGCGATCACGACTGCATTGAGATTGCGTGATGAAGGCGAGCCGGATGCCGTCCACGCCATCGTGACCAACTACGCGGTCACCGATACCTACAGCGCTCCCGAGGCGCTCCAGCGCTACGGGTATGAAGGCTACATGCTCGGCGCGGATGAGATGGTGAAGTTCTGGAACAACTATCTGAGCAGCCCGGACGAAGCGCGCAATCCGCTGGTGTGTCCCGTCCATGCCGATCTGCGTGGATTGCCGCCGGTGTTCATGGTCATTCCCGAGTGCGACATCCTCACCGAGCAGAACTGGCGACTCGCCGACCTGCTCAAACAGGCCGGCGTCAAAGTCACGACTTCGTTTTACAAGGGCGCGTCACACAGCTTCCTCGAAGCCATGTCGATCGCCGCGATCAGCAATCGCGCGATCGACGATACCGCTCGCTGGTTGCGCGAGACGCTCACGGCCGGAGACTCTTGATCGCCGGCATGTAGCGATCGCGCAGCTCGGTCTGGTGGGTGGTCAACGAGACTTCTCGACCCTGAATGAGCACCGTCGTCGGCGCCGACGACGGCTCCCGCGGATCGCCATCCCAAATGACCACGTCGCCATCGCGAGCCGGCTCCAATGTTCCGAAGCGATCGGCCACACCCCAAATTTCGGCCGGGGCGCTCATGATGGAGCGCAAGCCATCGATATAGGAGAGACCGTTGGCAACGGCCAGTCCCGCGCCTTCGCGAATCGACAAGCCTGCGTTATAGCTCTGCACGCCATCCAGGCTCATCGCGACGGTCAGGCCGGCCTTACGAAGTAACGCGGCGTTGTCCAGGCGCGAACCCAACTCGTCGAAGGACGCAGGCAGATTGGACATGGGCTCCAGGATCAGAGCGATCTTCGCCACGGCGAGTTGATCTGCCACGCGCCACGCCTCGGCTCCGCCCACAATCACAACGCGAATGCCATAGTCGTTCGCGAGCTTGATAGCTTGACGCAAGTCCGACTCGCGATTCGTGCTGATCGCCAGCGGCGCTTTACCCTGCACGATGGATTCGAGCGCGATGGAATCGGCCGTGCGAGCCGCTCCGGGGGTGCTCGGAGTCTTCGCAGTATCGAGCGCGGCGCGTAGCAACTGCCATTGCGCCGAGCGCGAGCCCACCGTCGAGTTAGCGCTGCGATTGCTGATCGTCACGAACACAGCGACTCGCGCTTGCTCGACGACATCGCCGCCCTCAAACAAATGCAGCAGCGACGCCGAGCCAGCAAACGGCGCGGTGTTACTGGAACTCGGATACGCCAGAGCGCGCGTCACGCCATCGGCGCGCGCGAGATCGATCAACACTGAATTCGCATTGACCGCGAACTGCACGTCGAAGCCCGCGCCGGGCGCACCGGCCTTGGCCGCATGGTCCACCGTCTCAGTGGCCGAGCTGACTTCGATCAATCCCAGCCGCGTCGCTGGATGCATCAATCCTGGCGTGACGGGCTTGCCACCCGCATCGATCACACGAACACCGGCCGGCGGCGCAGCGCTCGCGTCCACCGAGCTGATCTTGCCGTCGGTAATGACGATGGTGGCGTTTTCAATTGCGGCATCACCGGTCAACGTCCACGCTTTTGCATTGACGATGGCGACGTTCTGCGCATGAGCACTGGTCCCGATCAAGAACAGCGCGGCGGCGAATGTTTGTAACCTCATGGCCGGCCTCCCATCTCCGGACGACCCAGCCCGAAATCCGACTCCGGCGAGCGCGCGGGCTCGGCGCTGTCGTAGACGACGGCTCCGTCGATGAACACTCGATCCGGCTTGGTGTAAATGGAGAAGGGATCGCCGGACCACAGCACCAGGTCGGCATTGAAGCCGGGCGCGAGCGTGCCGATGCGATCGCCGAGCCGCAGCAGCTTGGCAGGCGTGCTCGTCACCCACTTGATGACATGCTCGGGCGGCAGATCCAATCCGGCGCGCCGACCCGCACCCGCCGCCTTGGCTGCTTCGATCTGCAACCGCTGACCGACAATGGGCGAATCGGAATGCATCATCGTGCAGACACCCGCTGCATCCGCCATGGCGGCGTTGTCGCGAATGGCATCCAGCAACTCCATCTTGAAACCCCACCAGTCCGACCACACCGCGATGCAAGTGCCTGCTTGCTTCAACTGCGCCGGAATCTTGTAAGCCTCGGTCGCGTGATGAAACGCGGCGATCTTGAAACCAAACTCCTCGGCCACGCCGAGCATGGCAGTCATGTCGCTGGCGCGATAGCAATGCATGTGAACGGGGATGTCGCCGTCGAGCACGGCGGCCAACGTGTCGAGTTTCAAATCGCGTTTCGGCGGCTGCTTGCCCTTGCCATTCGAGTAGGCGCGCCACTCATCGCGATATTCCTGCGCCCGGAGGAAAGCTTCGCGCACGATGGCGATCTCGCCCTGGCGACTGTTGGGCGCCTGGTCCTTGTCACCGAAATAGCTTTTGGCGTTCTCGCCGCAGCTCATCTTCAAGCCTTGCACGGCGCCCGGAAATTTCATGGCGCGCACATTCGTGGCAGGCACAGGCTTCACGACCACCGATCGCCCGGAGAACAAAGGCGTGGAGCCCGGCAGAATCTGCAGCGTGGTCACGCCGCTGCGCAACGCCACCGCGAACGCGGGATCTTGTGGATTCACCGCATGCTCGATCCATGTATCGGCGACATTAGGATCGCTCGTCTCGGAAACATCCGAAGCCTTGCGATCCATCGAGGTCAGCGGCAACACGTAGGTGCCGTTGTGACTATGCACGTCGATGATGCCTGGCGTGACCCACCGACCCTTGCCCTGCACGACCGTCGCGTTATCTCGCGGCAGCCCGCGCCCGACGGCGGCAATGCGTCCATCACGCAGCAGAATCTCACCCCGATCGATGCGCGCTCCTGCGCCATCGAGGATAGTCACATCGACGATGAGCGTGTCGGTCCGCGGCAGCGACCGATACGTGCTGGGATAGGGATCGACGATGAAAGGAGGCGAAGGTTTGGCGGCGTGAATGCTCGCGCCCGCGAAAACAGCGATCAACGCCACACCTACGCGACTGCAGTCGCGAATCCAGCCTGTTCTCATCAATGATTCCAGTCATCGAACCGCCACCCGCGAGCGGCGGTCCGATGTTCAACTCTCGTATTGTTAGAAATCCAGAGACGCCGACACGACAAACGTGCGCGGCCCGCCGAGCACCAGATAGTTGGCGCCGAACGAGCCGCCGACCGACGCCCAATATTCCTTGTCCGTGACATTGTCGACGCGTGCACGAACCGTGATCGCGCGACTATCCCACTCAAACTCGTAACGCGCACCCACGTCCAGGCGCGTCCACGACGGCAGCTCGAGCATGTTGTCCGCGCTCGCGGCCTGCGAGCTGGTGTAAACCAATCGGCCATCCACGCTCAGCCCTTCTACCAAATCCCACTCCACGCCGACATTGGCCTGGGTGTCCGGCACGCCGATCACGTCCTTGCCATCGTTAGCCGGAATGTCGCCGCGGCGATTCTCGGCGTCGAGCAACGTCAGTCCACCGAGCAGGCGAACGGTCTCCATCAACTGACCGTAGATGCTCAGCTCGATGCCCTGATTGCGCTGCTCGCCGGACTCGCGCACTACGTTGCCGACCAGCACAGTGCTCGGCTGAGTGATGCGGAATATCGCCAGCGTGCCGCCGAGGCTGCCGCTGTCGTATTTCGCGCCCACCTCATATTGCTCGGACTTGAATGGCTCGAAGATCTCGCCGGCATTGGCGATGGGCCGGCCGGCGATCACTGCCGGCACTTCTTCTCCCTGCAGCAGCCCTTCGATGTAGTTGGCATACAGCGAAATGTTATCCCACGGCTTGACCACCACGCCGAACACCGGCGTCACCGTGCCCTCGTCATAGGAAGAGGTCTCGGCGCCGGTGTTGAAATCGAAACTCTGCTGTTCGATGTTCTGATGGCGCGCGCCGATCGTGACCAGCAGTTGCTCGTCCATGAACGCCAGCGTGTCGGCGAGCGCGAAGCTGATCGTTTCCGTCTCGGTGGTCGTGTGCGGCGAGAACAGCACGCCGCCGACGAAGGCTGTCGCCGGGGGCTGCGCCAACTGCACCGGGCTGTAGAGATTGAAGGACAGCGCACCGAACGAGGAGATCGCGAACGCGTTCTTCGAATCCAGATTGAAAAACGAAGCCGACGCGACCAGGCGATGCCCGACCCCGCCCGTGTCGAACTCGAAACGCACGCCGGTGTCACCGGTCTTCACCAGATCCTCGCGATAGTTCTCGAACCGGTTGGTCGTCGCGGCTCCGGTGGGTGCGGCGTTCGGGTTCGCCAGGTTGTTGTGCTCTTCGCTGTCGCGAAAACCGGCGGCGAGCCACGCGCTGATGCCTTCGGAGAAGTCGTACTCACCGCGCGCCACGCCGAAGAAATCCTCCTCGCTGCTGAACGTCCACTTCTGAGCGAAGTTCGACGATGAGTCTGGCGCGCGCGGGATGCCGCCGACCGGAGTGACGCTCGGCCGCGGCGCATCGATGTTGTGATCTTGATATCCGACATCCGCGGATAGCCGCGCGTTCGAGCCGCGGTAGTCCATGCCGAGCGAAAACATCGTCAGCTCGCGCTCCTGAAAATCGACCGACGTTTCGCCATCGCGCCGAACGGCATTGGCTCGCACGCCAAAACGGTCGCCGTCGCCGAGGCGGCGCGCGAAGTCGAGAGCGCCGTATCCTTCGATACCGCTCTCGCCGCCGATGGTGATGCGATTGAGATCGCGTTCGGGGGCGCGTTTGGGAACGAGATTGAAGGAGCCACCGATGCCGCTGCCACCGGGCGCCGCGCCGTTCAAAAAGCTGTTCGCGCCACGAAATACTTCGACGCGTTCCAGAAATTCAGCGGCGACGTATTGTCTCGGCAGCAGTCCATACAGGCCGTTGTAACTCATGTCGTCCGAGAACACGGGAAAGCCGCGGACCACGTACAACTCCTGGAAGTTGCCGAAGCCGCGGGCCACGCGGACAGCAGGATCACTTTGCACCACGTCGGCCACGCTGTGCGCCTGCAGATTGCGCATGAAGTCGGCGGTGAAGTTGGTGCTGTTGAACGGCGTATCCATGATGTCGAGATTGCCGAACAATCCGACCCGGCCGCCGCGAGCGATCTGCCCGCCGGCGTAGTCCGGCGGCAGCGTCACCTGCGAGCCGGTCACGATCACCTCATCGAGGATCTCGTCTTTATTGGCGGACTCCTGCGCCGGATCGGCGTACACACTCGGCCCGGCCAGCAGGCACGGCGCGAGGCTCAGAAACCAGGGAACATGCCGCGATACAGCGCGGTCTTTGCGATGGGCCAGCATCGTTGATTCCTCTCGTTGGAGCAACCGGAGGACCAGTGTTCTGTTCGGAGCCGCGATTTCACAATCAGGACTCTCCCAGAGCTTCAGAGTATGTGGCCGCAGCGGGCGATCAAGTTATAAGCGCATGAGCGAGCGCACGGCCGATTCGCCAGCTTTTCGTCAGGATTGTCTCAGCAACTGCGCCACCGTCTTCAATACGGCCATGGCGCGGAATGGCTTGCGCAGAAAAGCGTTGTACTCGGTGCAGGTCTCGCGCACGGCCACTTCTTCCAGCGAGCTCATCATGATGACGGGGATATCGGCGAACGCGCCGTCCTTGCGGATCGCGGTCAGGGTCTGCGTGCCGTCCATGATGGGCATCATGTAGTCGAGCATGATCAGATCGGGCTTGAACTCGCCCAGACGCGCCAGGGCCTGCTTGCCATTGATCGCGGTCGCCACGCGATAGCCCTCGTCCTCGAGGATGGACTGCAGCACCTCGGCCACGCCGAACTCATCGTCGACGACCAGCACGGTTTGCATGCCTAAGCCTTACCACGACGTCGAGCGGGCGCGCGTCGTCCTTTAGCCGGCTTTTTCGCGGGCGTGCCGGAGCGCGTCGCCCGCTTCACGGGGTCGGCGCGCTCGGTGCCGAATCCGGACAGCACGCCTTCGGCATGCTTGAAGCTGTCGAGCAGATGCAGCCCTTGCGGACCGATCTCGAATTCCCGCAGCGTGTGATCGAAACCGCCGCCGCGGATTTTCATGATGGAGATCAGGCGCCGCAGCCGGCCCTGGTACTCGGCGTAACGCAAGAGGAACATGTTCTCGGTGATCGCGGAGATACCTTCGATCGGCAGATGCAGATCCGGCCCGATCAGGTTCTCGGTCTCCACCGCGATGATCGTAGTGACATTCAGACTGCGCAATTCATTGCAGATGGCGGCGAAGAACGGACCGAGCCGTTCCTGCGCCTCGGCGGCCGCGGCGAATCCGCCCCAGCCGTCGATGAACAACCGCCGCACCTTGCGCCGGCGCACGGCGTCGATGAGCTCGTTGCCCAGACTGTCCAGGATGCGCTCGATGGTCGGACGCCACAGCACCTCCAGATGACCCGCCGCGACCCGAGATTTCAGATCGACGCCGATGAGCTGCGCGTTGGCGACCAGCCGCTGGGGCGACTCATAGAAGCCGAAGTGCAGCCCGGGCTCTTCTTTGCTCGACTTCTGTAAAAAAGCGGTGCCGAGCGTGGTCTTGCCCGAGCCCGACGGACCGAGCAAAAGCGTGGAAGTATCGGCGATCAAACCGCCTTCGGTCATGACGTCGAGCTGAGCGACACCGGTGGAGATCCTGCGATCGGTCTCGACGCCTGCGTTTCGGAGAAAGCGCGATTCCGGACGGGGATGCACCACCAGCCCGTCGTCGGTGATCTGGAAGGGATGGCGACCGCGCAGACTGCTCGAACCGCGGAACTTGCGCACCTCCAGCTCGCGCTGTCGACGCTTGCCATACGGCACGTCTTCGAGAGTGATCAAGCCGTCCACCATCGTGTGCTCCGGGTGGTACTCGCCCCGGCGACCGTTCGTCAGCAACAGGGTGCAGCAGCCGGCCGTGGCCGCGTGCGCCTGCAACTCATGGATGAACTTGCGGAACTCCCGGTCCGAGGTGCTGGTTTCCTCGACCGCGATCAAGCCATCGAGCACCAGGATCGTCGCCTCGTGCGCGCGCATCTCCCGGCGCAGCAAATCCATCATTCCCTTCAGCCCGTTCTCCTCCAGCACGCGGAACGCACTGATGTAGTACACGTACTTGGGAATCAGGCGGGCATCGTAAAAGCTCATCTGCTCCAGGTGCTGGAGCATGCGTGCGTGATTTTCGGCCAGCAGGGTCACGAACAGCGCGCGCTTGCCCTGCCGGGCGTGCTGGAAACAGATCTGATTGGCGAGAATGGTTTTGCCGGCGCCCGGCGTACCGCGCACGATGTAGACGGCGCCTTCGAAGAAGCCGCCCTTGAGCACCTCGTCCAGGCCGGGCACGCCGGTGGCGATGCGCTCCAGTCCGGTGTCGGGATTCGAATCTTTGTTATTCACGTGACCGTGAACCCTCGTAAGCCAAGCGTGTCTTCAGCCGATTTTAACGTGCGCGGAGACATCGCGTGGCAATCGCACGCTAAACGTGGAGCCTGAACCCGGCTCGCTCTCCAGCTCCAGGACGCCGCCCTGTGCCTGCACCAGCTTGCTCGACAGCCACAGACCGATGCCGAAACCTCCGCTACGCGCGCCGGATGCGCGCTCGAACCGCTGGAAGATCCTTTCGCGATCGGCCGGCGCGACGCCGATACCGTGATCGACTACTCGCACCATCGCCCATTCAGGGTCGCTCTCCAAGTGGATGCTCACCGGCTTGCCGTCGCCGTAGCGAATCGCGTTCGAGACCAGGTTGTCGAGGATCTGCTCGGTGGCGAGGCGATCCCAGGTGCCGTTGACTGGCGGACGGAGATCACAATGCAATGTCGAGCCGGCGCGCGCCGCCAGCTGTTCATACTTGCGAGCGCAATCGCGAACCAGGTCACATAAATCGAATGTCGTGAGCTCCAGGCGCACATGCTCGGCATTCAGTCGCGTGATTTCGAGCAGCGTCGTGGCGCGATGGACGTAGTGATCGACGGCCTGCTCCAACAGTTCCAGACCTTGGAGCAACGCTGGAGAGGCTTGCTCGCGCCGCGCGCGAGACAACAGCAACTGCACTTGCCCGACGATGGGCGTCATTGGGTTGCGCAGTTCGTGAGCTGCGATCGCGATGAATTCGTCCCGGGCTGCAATCGCCGCACGCAACTCTTCTACGAGGCGCTCGTTATCCGCGTGAGGCGATGGCGTCGTCATCCCATCTGTAATCGTCCGGTAAAACGTGCGCGGATTATAGGCAGGCCCTCTTGCACCGCGCGCGACTTTATCGAGTACATCTTTTACCGACAAACATACGTTAAAGCGCGAGACTTATCCGCGCTCATATATAAGAATCGCGGCCCGCCCCAGACGATTCGAGTGCCGACGATGTTTTCATGGCGACTGTGGCTTTATGCCAGTCGCACCTTTTGGTGCCTGCTTCCGTTCCTCATCTCTCCCATCGGCGTCGCTGCCGAAACGTACGATCAGTGCGAGCAACAGTTCGCGCCGCGCAGTGGCCAACCCGGCAAGGATGTGATGTGGGTGGCGACCATCGATCAGCTGGTCACCGCGATGCTGCGCGCGGCGCACGTCACGAACAAAGATCGAGTCATCGATCTGGGTTCCGGTGACGGCAAGATCCCGATCGCCGCGGCGAAACAATTTGGCGCCACCGCGCTCGGGATCGAATACAACCCCGAGTTGGTTCAGCTCGCGCAGTGTTATGCGCGCGTCGAACAGCTCACCGACAAGGTGCAGTTCGAGCAAGGCGACATATTCACGACCGACTTCAGCAGCGCGACGGTAGTCACGCTGTATCTGGGACCGAGCATCAATCTCCGGCTCCGCCCGAAGCTGCTGAGCATGCGACCCGGCACGCGCATCGTGTCCAACGCCTTCGACATGGCGGAGTGGCAGCCGGACCAGTTGATCGAAGCCGATGTCGGCAATACACGCGCGTTCTTGTGGATCGTGCCGGCGCGGGTGGAAGGCGAATGGAAGTTCACCGAGGTCGGCGGCAAGGAGTCGTTCACGGTGAGACTGCAGCAGCGCTTCCAGCGGCTGGAGTCATCGCCCGCCACGGACTCGCGCGTGGCTGTGCAAGGCGGTCGCCTCGTGGGCAATCGGATGGAGATGGTAGTGTCAGGACTGGAGAAGCACCCGACGACCTTGACTGGTGAAGTCAGCGGCGACCGAATCCTGGTCGCAATGACCAAGGGAACCGCGATCCGCCGCTATGTGGGCGTGCAGTTGTAACTAAAAGTCACAGCTCGGCAGGGATGGCGGAGAGTGAGGGATTCGAACCCTCGATGGGCTTTTGACCCATACACCCTTAGCAGGGGTGCGCCTTCGACCACTCGGCCAACTCTCCGGCGCGGGACTGCCAGGGCGTAACGCCCCAGGAATGCTGATCACAACAGGGGATTCTGGCCCCAGGTCCGCGAAGGCCGGCAAGAATACTGGCCGTGGCCCGAGAGGTAAAGGGTCCGAGCGAGATGCGCGTGCATCTTGCTCATAGCCTCGCGGGAGTGGCGGGCCACGTCACCCCGCGGACAGCACTGTACGAGCTACGAACTCAGGAGCCCGCGCCGGTGATGGGACGCTTTGCCGCGCCACCGCCCGCCGCCTGTTCCTCGCGTTTGATGCGCTCGTAGATCTCTTCACGATGTACGGCAACCTCTTTCGGCGCGTTCACGCCCACACGCACCTGGTTGCCTTTGACGCCTAAGACGGTCACTGTGATGTCGTTACCTATCATCACGGTCTCACCGACGCGCCTTGTCAGAATCAACATGGTTCGCTCCTTGCTGTCAGCCGAATGATCAAGTTGCGTTTGCCGGCGGTGGAATCACCGCCCTCCCACAGCGCGCGCACTTTTCATTCAAATCGAGAGTAGGTCAGCTGCTCGGGTAATGGGGATCGGGATTTCCCTGAATATCGAAATTACCCTCACAAGAAAGACAATATATTTTTTAATATGTTCGCACTATTTAAACCTGAGTGCGACCCGAATTTTCCCCAGTATCAAAAAAATCATACTCATGAGTTTTCGGCCGACAATTCGCGGCAGCCTGAGGAGGCGCGGAGTAGACCAGCTTCCCTGCAGCCGTGCAGTTCGCGCAAATCACTGTTGACAGTTTCAGGCTGATTTTGCCGCGACTTTGGACTCGATCCAGTTCGCGACACCCGCGAGCGCGTCGTCGAGTTTGGCCGGATCGTTGCCGCCCGCTTGCGCCATGTCGGCGCGTCCACCGCCGCGTCCACCGACTTGTTGCGCAACAAAGTTAACTAAATCCCCGGCTTTTACCTTCGCAGTCTGATCCGCGGTGACACCCGCGATCAGCACGACCTTGTCTGCTTCCTGCACGGACGCGAGCACGATGGCCGCGGACTGCAGTTTGTTCTTCAGCTGATCGACTGCGTCACGCAGCGCTGGCGCGTCGGCGCCATCCACTCGCGTAGCAACAACTTTCAAGCCACCGATGTCGACCGCCGAGCTCGACAGGTCGTTGCCTTGTCCACTGGCGAGCTTGGACTTGAGCGCGGCCACTTCCTTTTCCAGCTTGCGGCTACGATCCAGCAGCTGTCGGACTTTGTCCTCTACATCGTCGCGGCTGCCCTTCACGAGCGAGGCCACGTCACGCAGTACGCGATCCGTCTGCGTGATCCATTCGTACGCTCCCTGACCGGTGACTGCCTCGATGCGCCGAATGCCCGCAGCCACACCGCCTTCGCTGATGATCTTGAACAAACCGATGTCGCCTGTACGGCCTACATGGGTACCGCCGCAGAGCTCCGTGGAGAAGCCGCCGAAGCTGAGCACGCGCACCTGGTCATCGTACTTTTCGCCGAACAGCGCCATCGCGCCGGAGGCGACGGCATCGTCGTAGGACATCAGTTTGGTTTCCGCCGCGGCATTCGCACGGATTTCCGCGTTGACCATTTCCTCGATCTGCTTCAGCTCTTCAGGCGTGACCGCCGCGAAGTGCGCGAAGTCGAAGCGCAGCCGATCGGGTGCGACCAACGAACCCTTCTGCGTCACGTGAGTGCCGAGCACCTTGCGCAAAGCCGCGTGCAACAGATGCGTGGCCGAGTGATTGGCCTTGATCGCGCGACGACGCTCGGCGTCAACATGCGCTTCGACACGGGAACCGACGCGCAACTCGCCTTCTTTCAGACGACCGACGTGCGCGAATGCGCTGCCAATCTTCTGCGTGTCGAGAACCTCGAACTTAACGCCAGCGCCGAGCAGCTCGCCCGTGTCGCCGATCTGCCCACCGCTCTCCGCGTAGAACGGCGTGTGATCGAGAATCACCTGCCCTTCTTCGCCCGCGCGCAGCACGTCGACGCGCTCTTTGCCGCGAACCAATGCGACGATGTTGCCGCGGTCAGAAACATTCTCGTAGCCACTAAAGTTGGTCTTGTCGTCCAACGAAACGCCGGCGCGCAAATCCACACCGAACTTGCTGGCTGCCTTACTGGTGTCGCGCTGAACTTGCATTGCGCGTTCGAAGCCCGCCTCGTCGATGGTGAGGCCGCGCTCGCGCGCGATGTCCGCAGTGAGGTCCGACGGAAAACCAAAGGTGTCGTAGAGGCGGAACACCGTTTCGCCTGGGATTTCCTTGCTGCCGCCGAGGCCCGCGATTGCCTGATCCAGCAACACCATGCCCTGCGACAGCGTCTCGGCGAAGCGCTCTTCTTCCTGCTTCAGCACGCGCTCGATCTGCGCTCGCTGCGTGCGGAGCTCCGGATACGCCTCGCCCATCTCTTTTTCGAGCGCGCCCACCAGCGTGTAGAAGAACGGCTGCGTCTGACCGAGTTTGTAACCGTGGCGAATGGCGCGACGGATGATGCGTCGGAGCACGTAGCCGCGACCTTCGTTCGAAGGAAACACGCCGTCGGCCACGAGGAACGAACACGCGCGAATGTGATCGGCGATCACGCGCAGCGAGCTCGATGACAGATCTTTGGTGTTGGTCGCCGCGGCGGCGGCCTTGATCAGATTGACGAACAGGTCGATCTCATAATTCGAGTGCACGCCCTGCATGACGGCGGCTGTGCGCTCGAGGCCCATGCCAGTATCGACCGATGGCTTGGGCAGCGGCGTGAGCGTGCCTTCGGCCGAGCGCTCGAACTGCATGAACACCAGATTCCAGATTTCGATCCAGCGATCGCCGTCCGCATCCGGCGAGCCCGGAGGCCCGCCGGGAATGTGCGCGCCGTGATCGTAGAAAATCTCGGTGCACGGACCGCACGGGCCGGTCTCGCCCATTTGCCAGAAGTTGTCCGATCCGCCGCCCGGCTTATCGCCGATGCGCACGATGCGATCCGCGGCCACGCCGACATCCTTGTTCCAGATGTCATAAGCCTCATCGTCGGTGTGATAGACCGTGACCATCAGGCGCTGCGGATCGATGCCGAGGTACTGCTTGCCCGTCACGAAATCCCAGGCGAAGCGGATGGCGTCGCGCTTGAAATAATCGCCGAAGCTGAAGTTGCCCAGCATCTCGAAGAAGGTGTGATGCCGGGCCGTGTAGCCGACATTCTCGAGATCGTTGTGCTTGCCGCCCGCACGCACACAGCGCTGCGAGGTCGTGGCGCGACTGTAGTTGCGCTTGTCCTTGCCTAAAAATACGTCCTTGAACTGCACCATGCCGGCGTTGGTGAACAGCAAGGTCGGGTCGTTGCCCGGCACCAACGAGCTGGAGGCCACCACCTGGTGGCTACGCTCACGGAAAAAATTGAGGAACAGCGCGCGAAGTTCGGCGCTCGACAGGCGCTTGGCAGTCATGAGAAACCGTCAGGAATGATCCGGATCGAATCCTCCGCCCGGATCGCTGTCCTTTTCCGGCAGGTCGTCCACGTCAGGATCGAACTTCAGGGCGGCGCGGATTTGATCGCTGTTAAAACCGCGATATTGAAGGAACCGCGCCTGCTTTGCACGTTCAGCGGCGGTTTTAGGCAGCGCAGCGCCGAACTTACGCCGCCGGACCTCGGCCGCCAGCCCGTTCCAGTCCCGGTCGGCGGCGCCCATTTCCTCCTGGATCTGGTCGTCTTTGATGCCCTGCTGCCGCAGCTCCGCCCGGATCCGCACCGGGCCCTGGCCGCGCCGGGCATGGTGGTGAACATAATTGGCGGTGAAGCGCTCGTCCGAGACCCACTTTTTCTTGCCGAGTTTGTCGAGCACGGCCTCGATACTGGCCTCGGGATGACCCTTCGCGGCCAGCTTCCGCTTCAGCTCCTCGGTGGAATGCTCACGGCGCGACAGCAAGCGCACCGCCGCAACCTCGACTTCCTTGGCTCGCTGCTTGGCGCGCTCGGCTTGCTCTTCGGGGGTCAGCGCTTCTTCGGGAGCCTCGGGCAGGCCCGAGGCTTCGAAGAGTTCGCGAGTACGGCTGGTCTTAGACCGCCTCACCCTTCACTGCCTTGGTGTCGGGCAACAGCTTCTCGCGGATCTTGCTCTCGATCTCGCGCGCCGTTTCCGGGTGCTGCTCGAGGAAGGTGCGTGCGTTTTCCTTGCCCTGGCCGATGCGCTCGCCGTTGTAGCTGTACCAGGAGCCGGATTTCTCCACCAAGCCCTGCAGCACGCCGATGTCGATGATCTCGCCATTCCGCGAGATGCCCTGGCCGTACATGATTTCGAACTCGGCTTCGCGGAACGGCGGAGCCACCTTGTTCTTGACCACCTTCACGCGGGTCTGGTTGCCAACCACTTCCTCGCCATTCTTGATGGCGCCGATGCGACGGATGTCCAGGCGCACCGACGAATAGAACTTGAGCGCGTTACCGCCGGTGGTGGTTTCGGGATTGCCGAACATCACGCCGATCTTCATGCGGATCTGGTTGATGAAGATGACGATGGTGTTGGAGCGCTTGATGTTGCCGGTGAGCTTACGCAGCGCCTGCGACATGAGGCGGGCCTGCAAGCCGACGTGCGCGTCGCCCATTTCGCCTTCGATTTCGGCCTTGGGCGTCAGCGCCGCCACCGAGTCCACCACGATCACGTCGACCGCGCTGGAGCGGACCAGCATGTCCGTGATTTCCAGAGCCTGCTCGCCCGTATCGGGCTGCGAAACCAGCAGTTCCTGTACGTTGACGCCGAGCTTGGCGGCGTACACGGGATCAAGCGCGTGTTCCGCGTCGACGAACGCGGCCGTGCCGCCCGCGCGCTGGGCCTCGGCGATGACCTGCAGGGTCAGCGTGGTTTTACCCGAAGATTCCGGACCGTAGATCTCGATGATTCGACCGCGCGGCAGGCCGCCGACGCCGAGCGCGATGTCCAGGCCCAGCGAGCCGGTCGAGACCGCTTCCACATCGTAAGTGGCGCTGGCATCGCCCAGGCGCATGACCGAGCCCTTGCCGAACTGCTTTTCGATCTGGCCGAGCGCGGCGACGAGCGCCTTCTTACGATTTTCTTCCATCGGATAACCCACTTGATTGGTTGATCAGCTTCGGGGCCAGTATTTTACAAACCAAGCGGCCGAAACTGGGGAATATCTGTATATTTGCACAGTTATTCCTGTTACGCCACTGTCGGATTCGTGGTAGGCGCGGCCGCGGGATTTTCTTACCGGCTCAGCGGCCAGCGCGCCAGCACCGAATACTGCGAACCGCGGGCGTCGGGCACCGACTCGACCAGCGCGAAATCATTCACTTCCTGGCGCAGCCCCTCGATTTTTTGAGTGGCCCGGCCGCGCCGAAGGTCACGCGCCAGAGTGACGTGCGGTCGAAACTCTCGTTCGTCCTCCCGGACAAAGCTGCTCAGAGAGGCTCGCAATTGCGCAGCTAACTCCATCGCTGCGGCCGGTGTTGTCGACGTCGTGAGGCACAACAGTTTGCGCCCCCACGACTCGACCCCGTCGAAGTTCAGCTCGAACGCCGAGCAGCCGGTGAGTTGCGCGCCTGCCAGCTGAACGGAGTCGAAGCGCTCGGCCGGCACTTCGCCGAGAAACAACAGAGTGACGTGGAAATTTCTCTCTGGAATCAGTCGCCCGCCGCTGGCCTGGGCGATCGCCAGGGTGGCAGCTTGGATTTGCGTGCGAAATTGATCGGTCGGCCACAGCGCAAAAAATAAACGCCGGGCAGGCGGCTTCATGGCTTCCGCTGCAGCTGACTCAGCTCGCGAAGCGCGCGCGCCACCGATTGACGGCGAATCGCTTCCCGGTCCCCGGTGAATGTCTCCAGCGCGACGCGAGTTTCTATCTCGCCGTTGTCTTTCCAGGCCCACGCAAACCAGACCGTACCGACGGGCTTGCCCGGCTGCGCGCCCGCGGGGCCAGCGATACCGGTCACTGCGAGAGAAATGTGACCGCCGAGCGCTTCCAGCGCGCCGATCGCCATTTCGCGCGCGGTCGCCTCGCTGACCGCGCCGTGCGAAGCCAGCGTCGACGGCCGCACGCCGAGCAGAGATTGCTTGAGCACGTTGCTGTAAACGACCACGCCGCCGTCGTACCACGCCGAGCTGCCAGCGATATCGGTCAACAGCTTGGCCACCCAGCCGCCGGTGCACGACTCGGCCGTGACCAGCCGCCGCTCGGCGTCCAGCAGGTCCGCGCCGGCCTGGGTGGCCAGACGCATCAAGTCCTCATCGTTGTTCATGCCACGCATGCTTCAAGCTCTCAGGGATCAACGTCAAGCTGGGCATATCCGGATTCGCGCAGGCACAATTCCGCGCCTGCCCTATAACGAGCCAACCACCTCGAAATGTCCGCCGCCCTGGAAACTCACACCCCGTCCATGCAGCAGTACCTGCGCCTCAAAGCGCAGTACCCGAACGAGCTGCTGTTCTATCGCATGGGCGACTTCTACGAGCTGTTCTTCGACGATGCCAAGCGGGCCGCGCGCCTGCTGGATATCACCCTGACCGCGCGCGGGCAATCGGCCGGACAGCCCATACCCATGGCCGGGGTTCCATACCATAGCGCCGAGTCCTACTTGGCCCGGCTGGTCCGGCGCGGCGAGTCCGTCGCCATTTGCGAACAGATCGGGGATCCCGCCAAGTCCAAAGGCCCCGTGGAGCGCGCCGTCGTGCGCGTGGTCACTCCCGGCACAGTGACCGATGAGGCGTTCCTCGATGCGCGTCGGGACACGCTGCTCGCCGCGTTGTATCGGGAAGGTCAACGCTTCGGCCTCGCGTGGCTGGAGTTGTCGAGCGGTCGTTTCAGCGTGATGGAAGCCGCTGGCGAGGAAGCGCTCGCCGCCGAGATCGAGCGGCTGAAACCCGCCGAGCTGCTGGTCCCTGAATCCGGGGCGCCCGCGGGCATCACTGTCTTCACGCGCGAGCGGCCGCAGTGGCATTTCGATTTGGAAACATGCACGCGACTGCTGTGCGAGCAATTTTCTACGCGCGATCTGTCAGGCTTTGGCTGCGCCGATTATTTCTTCGCGATTCGCGCGGCTGGTACGTTGCTTCAATATGTTCGTGACACGCAGAAGGCTGCCCTGCCCCATCTTCGCGGGCTTCGCACCGAGGAGCGCAGCGAAGCGGTGCTGCTCGACGCAGCGACCCGTCGCAATCTCGAACTTGATGTGAGCCTGACGGATCGGCCGGAATGCACCGTCGCAGCCGTGCTCGATGAAACAGCAACCGCGATGGGCGGTCGTGAGCTGCGCCGCTGGCTGCATCGACCGTTGCGCGATCGCGGCGCTGTGGAATTGCGGCTGCAAGCGATTTCGACCTTGATCGATCGCGCGCTGTACACGCCGCTGCACGACGTGCTGAATCACGTCGGCGATATCGAACGCGGCCTCGCGCGCGTCGCGTTGAAAAGCGCGCGCCCCCGCGATCTGGCGCAACTGCGCGATGCGCTCGGCAGGTTGCCTGATTTGCAGCAACTGCTTGCGAGCATCGATTCTCCGCTGCTGCGAGAACTTGCCGCTCAGGCGGGCACCCATCCCGACCTTCATGACGTGCTCAAGCGCGCCATCATCGAGACACCGCCGCCGATCTTGCGCGAAGGCGGCGTCATCGCGCCGGGCTACGACGCCGAGCTCGACGATCTGAAGCGCATCAGCGAGCACAGCGATCAATATCTGGTCGAGCTCGAAGCCCGCGAACGCGAGCGCAGCGGCATCTCGAATCTGCGCCTCGGTTACAACCGCGTGCAGGGCTACTACATCGAGATCAACCGCAGCTTTGCCGACAAGGTGCCGCCCGATTATCACCGCCGTCAGACGGTGAAGAACGCGGAGCGTTACATCACACCCGAGCTGAAAGAGTTCGAGGACAAAGTGCTGGGCGCACGCGATCGAGCACTGGCGCGCGAGAAGCAACTTTACGACGAGCTGCTGGATCTGCTGATCGCCAAGCTCTCCGAGTTGCAGGCATCCGCGGCGGCGCTGGCAGCACTCGATGTGTTGTCGAATCTCGCCGAGCGCGCCGTGACTTTGCGCTATTCGCAACCGGAGCTCTCGGACGATCCGGTGTTGCAGATCACCGAGGGACGTCATCCCGTGGTGGAGCGCTTCATCGATCAACCGTTCGTGCCCAACGATCTTCGCTTGAACAACGACCGTCGCATGCTGGTGATCACCGGCCCGAACATGGGCGGTAAGTCGACGTTCATGCGACAGACCGCGCTGATCGTCATCCTGGCGCGCATCGGCAGTTATGTGCCCGCGAAGGCCGCGCGCATCGGACCGGTCGACCGCGTCTTCACGCGCATCGGCGCCTCGGACGATCTCGCCGGCGGTCGCTCGACGTTCATGGTCGAGATGACAGAGGCAGCGAACATTCTCAACAACGCCACGAACAACAGCCTGGTGTTGATGGATGAGATCGGTCGCGGCACCAGCACGTACGACGGTTTGTCTCTCGCATGGGCGTGCGCGAATCACATCGCCCGCTCCGTACGTGCGTTCACGTTGTTTGCCACGCATTACTTCGAGCTAACGTCGCTGGCGCAGGACCTCGACAACTGCGCGAACGTGCACCTGGACGCGACCGAGCATGGAGAGAAGCTGATCTTCCTGCACACGGTGAAGGAAGGTCCCGCGAATCAAAGCTACGGCCTGCAGGTCGCCGCACTCGCCGGCGTGCCCCCGAAGGTGATCAATGCCGCGCGCAAATATCTGCACGAGCTCGAACGCCGCTCGGCGGCCGCCGCTCAGCAAGCGAAGCCTCAGCAGGAACTGCTGCTCGAATTCCCGCAGGACGAGGAAGAGGAAGAGCACGAAGCTGTCGCCGCCCTCCGCAGCGTCGACCCAGACTCCATGACGCCTCGCGAGGCGCTGGACGCACTCTACAGGCTGAAGAAGTTGATCGCGGCGGGCTAGCTCAGCGCCGGAAGGTTCCTGTTTGCAGGAACCATTGGGCCTGCTCGGCGACCTCGGTCGAGAACAGCATGCCGGTGTGCGATATGGACAGGATGATGTGATCCTTCGCGCCCGGCAGCTTCGTTTCCTCGACGAGCACCGTGCCGTCGTGATCCGCGTTCAGGTCGGCGAATAATCGCCCGAGCCCCAATCCCATGGAGCCCGCGATGATGCCGACCTCGCGATGGCCGCGCCATTCACGCGGCTCGCAATCGATACATTCAGCATTGACAGCCGCGCCAAGAATCGCCCTCCCGAAAGGAACGACGCGCGCCACACCCTGCGCCGCTTTCGAGCCTTGCGATGGAGTGCCCAACAGCACCGCCCGGCCCGGAGGTAAGTCGTCCGTGAGTTGCAAGGCGCGCAGGATGACGAGCCCGCCAAGACTGTGACCGACGAAATGCAGCTCCGGCACATTCTGCGCGCGCGCGAAATCCAAAAGCCCGCGCACGTGCTCGCTCATCGAGCCGCTCACCGTCGGATACGAAAAAGAGGCGACGCGAAACTGGCCGCCAGCCTCGAGCCGGTGTTTCAATATCCGCAGCTGGAAGCCCGACATCCACAGTCCATGGACCAGCACGATGGTGGCAGGCTCGGCCGCACCTCGTTGCCTGGGATCGTTGCTCAAATCGCCATTGCCCTTGAAAGCCGTGACAAGCTATGGTCGCAGCGGGCGCCGACCGGGCGCAATAGAAACCAACCAGGTCCACGGACCACTTTTGGGGGATGCATGCAGACAGCGATGAGGCGGCCGAGCAACGTCAGCGCCTTGCTGGCGACCGCTTGCGCGCTGGTCGCAACTTCGACGTCGCTGGCGCAATCCAGCCCGCCGGCCAAACCGCAGCCCAAGCCGGAAGACTGGATCGAGCTGTTCAACAGCCGCGACCTGACCGGCTGGACGCCGAAAATCTCCAAGCACGCGCTCGGCGAGAATTTTGCCGATACCTACCGGGTCGAGAACGGCGTGCTGCAGGTCCGCTACGACAAGTATCAGAGCTTCGACGCGCAGTTCGGCCATCTGTTTTACAAGACGCCGTATAGTTATTACCGGCTGGCGATCGAGTATCGCTTCGTCGGCGAGCAGGCCAAAGGCAATCCCGGCGCCTGGGCGTTTCGCAACAGCGGCGTGATGGTTCATTCGCAGGATCCGCGCACCATCACTCGCGATCAGGACTTCCCGATTTCCATCGAGGCGCAGTTCCTCGGCGGCAAGAGCGACGGCAAAGCGCGCCCGACCCTGAACATGTGCTCGCCGGGCACCGAAGTCGTCATCGACGGCAGCTTGTATCCTGAGCACTGCCTGAACTCAGCCTCCAACACCTACGACGGCGATCGATGGGTACGCGCCGAAATGCTGGTGCTCGGCGCCGGCCAGATCACCCACATTATCGACGGCCAGAAGGTGCTGGAGTACGCCCTGCCGCAGTTCGGCGGCGACGCGGTCCATCACCACGATCCGAAGGCCCAGCCGGTCGGCAAACTGATCGAAGGCGGCTACATCGCGCTCCAAAGCGAATCGCATCCCATCGACTTCCGCAAAGTCTCGCTGCTGAACCTGGCCGGCTGCATGGACGCCAAAGCCAGCAACTACCGCAGCTACTACGTGAAATCCGAGCCGGCGACGTGCCAATATGGCCGCCCGGCCGCTAGTCCCTAACCCCCACTGAGCCCCGAATCGCCATGTCCAAACCTCTCCGCGCGGCAGTAATTGGAACCGGTTTCATCGGCAGAGTTCATGTACGTTCTGCACGACTGGCCGGCGCTGAAGTGGTCGGCGTCGCGGCCTCCTCGCCGGACCGTTCGGCCGAAGCGGCGAAGGAGCTCGGCGTGCCCCGCAGCTATGCCTCGGGACTCGAAGCGGCCCGCGACAAGGACGTGGATGTGATCCACATCTGCACGCCCAATGCGTTCCACATGGAAGTCGCGAAGGCTGCGCTCGAATCGGGCAAGCACGTCGTCTGCGAGAAGCCGCTCGCCACTTCGCTTCAGGATGCGCAGGCACTCACCGATCTCGCCAAGAGCAAGGGCTTGATCGGCACGGTGCCGTTCATCAACCGCTATCACCCAATGGTGCGCGAAGCCCGCTCGCGCGTGCAGAGCGACCAGACCGGCAAGTTGTATTTGATCCAGGGCTCGTACCTGCAGGACTGGCTCATGCAGGCCGGCGATACGAATTGGCGTGTGGACGCCACGGCGGGCGGTAAGTCGCGAGCATTCGCCGACATCGGCTCTCACCTTTGCGATCTGCTGGAGTGGATCACGGGCGAGCGCTTCACTTCTCTGATCGCATCGCTCGGCACTCCGATCGCACAACGCTCCGCCGCCGCGAGTCGCGTCGCGTTTCAGGCCAGCGGCGAAGTGAAGGATACGAAAGCTGTCGACACCGAAGACGTCGCCTGTCTGATCCTGCGCACCGATCGCGGCACACTCGCGTCGCTGACCATCAGCCAGGTTTCAGCGGGCCGTAAGAACCGACTGTGGTTCGAACTGGACGGCGCACAGCAAAGCGTGATGTTCGATCTCGAGAGCCCCGAGCAGCTGTGGATCGGTCGGCGTGAAGGCACGACATTGCTGGTACGTGATCCATCGCAAGGCTCGCCCGAACATCGACGTCTGGCCTGGCTGCCCGCCGGACACGCGCAGGGCTGGGGCGATTGTTTCGAAGCCTTCGTGCGTGATTCATATGCGGCGATTCGTGGCGAAGCGCACGTCGGACTGCCCACGTTCGCAGACGGCGCGCGCTCGATGAGCATCGTCGAAGCAGTGCTGCGCTCCTCCGCCAACAATCAATGGACTCCGGTCAACTAATAATCAGGTCACCGAACAGGAGAGATGAGCATGATCACGCGTCGCAGCTTTCTCGAGGGCAGCTCGCTTGCTGTATTGGCCGCCATGACCGCTGGAAGAAGCTTTGCCGCAGGGTCAGGCACCGGCCCGTTGGGTCGCCCCATCGGCCTGCAACTGTACACCGTGAAGGAAGAAGCCAATCGGGATCTGCTCGGCACGCTGAAGCAGCTGCAGACGATCGGCTATCGCGAAGTCGAGACCGCGGGTTTCTACGGCAAGTCTGGAAAGGAGCTGCGCAAGATCCTCGCGGATCACGGCATGACCGCGCCGTCCGCGCACTCCAGCATGGGCGAGATTCAGAAGAACATGCAAAAGCTGGTCGACGGTGCGGCCGAGATCGGCGCCAAATATTTCATCTGCGCTTTCCCGGCCCGGCCCGGCAATGCGCCGCCGTCCGCCTCGATTGCCAAAGACATCACCCTGGACGATTGGAAGTGGAACGCCGAGCAGCTCAACAAGCTGGGCGAGGCCGCGAAGAAGGTCGGCGTGCAGGCCGGTTATCACAATCACAACATGGAGTTCCGTTCGTATAACGGCGTGGTCGCGTTCGACGAGCTGCTGAAGTGGACCGATCCCAAGCTCGTGACCATCGAGCTGGACCTCGCCTGGGTGGTGACAGCCGGGCTCGATCCGACCAAGTATCTGAAGCAGCACGCGGACCGCATCTCGCTGCTGCACGTCAAGGACGTGCGCAAGGACGCGGTGACCACAGCGGACGAACTGAAGTCGCAAACCGTGGAAGTCGGTCGCGGCAAGATCGACTGGAAGCGCATCTTCGCCGCCTGCGATCCGAAACATCTGAAACATTATTTCGTCGAGCAGGAAAACTTCACGGGCTCGACCATCGACGCCGTGCGCGCGAGCTTCGAGTACCTGAGCACGCTCAAGGCGTAACGCTGATCAAAGGAGCAATCTCATGTCGTTCAAGAAATCTGCTTTGCGCCCGCTCGCGGCGGCGTGCGCCGTCACGCTGGGCGCGGCCTGCTTCATGACCGCCCATGCCGATGAATCCGGCAGCAAGGGCAGCGAGTGGAAGCCGCTGTTCAACGGTAAGAACCTCGACGGCTGGAAGCACGTCGGTCCCGGCGAAATCGTCGTGGAAAACGGCGTTCTCAAGACCGTCGGCGGCATGGGCCTGCTGTGGTACACGGGCGAGAAGATCGGCAACTCCGTCATCCGCGTCGTCTATAAAGCGCCGGATGACAACGGCGGCGGCAACTCGGGCGTGTTCATCCGCATCCCCGAGCAGCCCACCGAGCCGTGGATGCCCGTGAACAAGGGCTACGAAGTGCAGATCGACGACAGCGACGACGACTGGCATCGCACCGGCGTGCTGTACTCCTTCACCAAGACACTGGCGCAGCCCAAGACCGGCGAATGGAACACGATGGAAATCACCATCGAGGACGAGCGCACCTCGGTCACCGTGAACGGCGTCAAGGTCACGGATTTCCGTGAAGGCTCGCCCGTGCCCGAAAAGAAACAGAAGCACGAGCCGGATCGCGGCAAGCGCGCCGCCAGCGGCTACATCGGGCTACAGAATCACGGCGCCAAGGACACGGTGTACTTCAAGGAAGTCAGCGTGAAGAAGTTGAAGTAACGCCACCTTCGCGCTGTAATTCGTTTCAAACTCGAACTCCAAACAGTGGGACCGCGCGACCTGACGCCGCATCGGAACATGCGGCGCACGGGTCATAAGGGGGACTTTTGAATCCGATCACTCTTCGGCTCAGCGTCATGATGTTCCTCCAGTTCTTCATCTGGGGAGGATGGTTCGTCACGTTGGGGACCTTCCTGGGCGCTGCCTTCTCGGCATCGGGCGGCGAGATCGGGCAGGCGTACTCGACTCAGAGCTGGGGCGCGATCATTGCGCCGTTCATCGTCGGCCTGGTCGCGGACCGCTACTTCAATGCGGAGCGCATCCTGGGCGTGCTCCATTTGATCGGCGCGCTGCTGATGTACCTGATGTACAGCTCCAGCGACTTCGCATCGTTCTATCCCTATGTGCTCGGCTACATGATCATCTACATGCCGACGCTGGCGTTGGTGAACTCCGTGTCGTTCCGTCAGCTGACGGATCCCGCGGCTCAGTTCGGGAAGATCCGCGTGTGGGGCACGATAGGCTGGATCGTTGCCGGCCTGTTCATCAGTGCGGTCAGCTGGGATGCACAGCAAGCCGTTGCAGCAGGGGCGCTACGTAATACGTTCCTCCTGTGCAGCATCACCTCGCTCGTCTTGGGCGTGTACAGCTTCACCCTGCCCGCCACGCCGCCGGTCCGGTCTGCGACCCAGAGTGTGATCTCGCAGGCGCTGGGGCTGGATGCTCTGCGCTTGCTCAAGGACCGGAATTTCGCGGTGTTCTTCGTGTCATCGGTCCTGATCTGCATTCCTCTGGCGTTCTATTATCAGAACACCAACCTGTTCCTCGCCGAAATCGGCGTGGCCAACCCCACCGGCAAAATGACCGTGGGTCAGATGTCCGAAGTGTTGTTCATGCTGTTGCTGCCGGTGTTTCTCCATCGCTACGGCATCAAGATCACATTGCTCATCGGCATGGCCGCGTGGGTGCTGCGCTATGTGCTGTTCGCCTTCGGCGCGCAGGACTCGGTACTGGTGCTGCTGATCGGCGGCATTGCTCTGCACGGCGTCTGCTACGACTTCTTCTTTGTCTCCGGGCAGATCTACACCGACTCCAAGGCAGGCGAACAGTACAAGAGCTCGGCACAGGGGCTGATCACGCTGGCAACGTACGGCGTGGGCATGCTGGCCGGCTTCAAAGTGGCCGGCATGATCTATGATCAGTATGCGATGACGGGCGGACACGACTGGAAGGCGATCTGGCTGATCCCGGCGGCGCTGGCCGCGGGCGTGTTCGCGTTGTTCGCACTTGCCTTCAAACCAGAGTCGATTCAGCGAAGCGGCGCATAATCCGCTAGAGCCGTACACCACAAGAGCATCCCGTGTCCTCCAGTCGCGCCACTTCGATCCGCCAGGTCGCCCGCCAGGCCGGCGTGTCGATTGCAACCGTCTCCCGCGCCTTGACGACGCCGGACAAGGTTTCCGACAAGACCCTGAAAAAGGTGCTCGCGCAGGTCGAGCGCAGCCGCTACAAGCCCAACCTCCTGGCGCGCAATTTCCGCAGCAAGCGCGCCTTTTCGATCGTCGTGCTGGTGCCCAACATCGCCAACCCGTTCTTCGCCGAAATCATCCGCGGCATCGAGCAGGTCGCGCAACAACACGGCTACGCGGTGCTGCTGGGTGACACCGAAGGCCGCGAAGATCGCGAGGCCTATTACGTGGGCCTGGTCGAAACACGTCAGGCCGACGGCTTGATCCAACTGCACCCGCGCCTGCCTAAAGCGGCGCGCGGTGCGAACGGCGGGCTGGAGATTCCGCTGGTCAACGCCTGCGAATACATCGAGGACGCACCTTGTCCCCGCGTCGGTATCGACAACGCCGCGGCGGCTCGCGAGATGACTAAGTATCTGCTCGACCTCGGACACCGCCGGATCGGCGTCGTGCTCGGTCCGGACTCCAGCCCGCTGACGAGCGATCGTTTGCGCGGCTACAAGCTCGCGCTGCGCGCGGCGAAGATCGCCGCGGACGACGCGCTGATCGCGCAAGGCGACTTCACCATGACTTCGGGCAGCGCCGCCGCCGAAACACTGTTCAAGGCCAAGCAGCCGCCCACCGCCATCTTCTGCTTCAACGACGAAATGGCGCTGGGTGCGATCCGCTTCCTGAAAAGCACCGGCCGTTCGGTGCCGCAGGATGTGTCCGTCGTCGGCTTCGACGACATCGAGTTCGCGAGCTTCTGCGACCCGCCGCTGACCACGATCGAGCAGCCCACGCGCGAGATCGGTAACAAAGCCATGTCGCTGCTCTTCGACATGCTGAACGGCGGCAAGCCGGAGCCCACAATGCATACGTTGCCGATCAAGCTGATCGTGCGAGAGAGCGCGGCGCCACCGCCGCGGCGATGATTCAGGTTGAGGCAAAGCCAACCAAGGGAAGTGAGCCATGCCGCTGATCGATACTGCAGGACTACAGAAGGAGTACGACGTGATCGTCGTCGGCTCCGGGGCCGCGGGCGGCCAAACGGCTTACACACTGACGCTCGACGGCGCGAAAGTGCTGATGCTCGAGGCGGGCCGCAACTATGTGCCCGAGATCGAGACGCCGATGTTTCATACGCCGGACCAGGCGCCGCTGCGGGGCACCTCGACGCTCGATAAAGAGTTCGGGTTCTACGACGCCACCGTCGACGGCGGCTGGCAGATTCCCGGCGAGCCTTACTCCAGCGCTTCGACCGACGCTGACCGGACGTTCTGGTGGTGGCGCGCTCGCATGCTCGGCGGACGCACGAATCACTGGGGCCGCATCTCGTTGCGTAACGGGCCGTACGATTTCAAACCGAAGACCCGCGATGGCCTCGGTTTCGACTGGCCGATCTCCTATGACGATGTCGCGCCCTATTACGACAAGGTCGAGATGCTGATCGGTGTGTACGGCGACAACGACGGCTATGAAAACACGCCCAACTCACCCGCGGGTTGTTTGCTGCCGCCGCCCAAGGCGCGCGCCGGCGAGCGACTGATTCAGAAACATGCGAAGGCTGTGGGCGTGCCCGTGATTGCTGCCCATCGCGCCGTTCTGACACAGCAGCTGGATTTCAAACGCGCACCTGCGCTGCTTCATCCCGGCAATCCGCGCGCGCAACAGATCGTCGCTGACAGCATGCGCAGCCGCGCTCCTTGCTTCTGGGCGACGGACTGCGGCCGTGGCTGCTCGATCAAAGCCAACTATCAGTCGACCACGGTGCATCTGCCGCCGGCGATGGCGACCGGCAATCTGGACATTCTTCCGAACGCCATGGTCCGTGAAGTGGAGATGGGAAAAAACGGCCGCGCTACCGGCGTGATCTTCATCGACAAGACCTCCGGCAAGGAAGTGCGCGCGAAAGGCCGCATCATCGTGCTCGCGGCCAGCGCCTGCGAGTCGGTGCGCATCCTGCTCAACTCGAAGTCCTCGCAGTTCCCCCAGGGCCTCGCGAACTCCAGCGGCAAAGTCGGCAAGTATTTGATGGACACGGTCGGCGCGAGCGTCAGCGGCCAGATCCCGGCGCTCGAAGATCTGCCCCCGCACAACGAGGACGGCGCTGGCGGCATGCACGTGTATTCGCCGTGGTGGTTGTACAAAGAACAACTCGCCGGCAAGCTCGACTTCGCTCGCGGTTATCACATCGAAATCGGCGCCGGCCGCGATATGCCCAGCTTCGGCGCCACTGCCGGCCTGGCCAACTTCGTCGGCGGGTACGGCAAGAAGTTCAAGCAGGACATGCGGCGCTACTACGGCTCGTTCGTGAGCCTGGTCTGTCGCGGCGAGATGATTCCCAACGAAGACTCGTACTGTGACATCGATCCGCAGAAGAAAGATCAGTACGGCATTCCGACGCTGCGGTTCCATTGGAAATGGTCCGAGCACGAGAAGCGTCAGGCGGTTCATTCGCACAAAGTCTTCACCGAGGTCATTCAACAGATGGGCGGCCGGGTCACCGGCAAGCAGGATCTGCTGCCCGGCGGTTTCATCATTCACGAAGTCGGCGGCGCCATCATGGGTAGCGACGCCAAGAGCTCCGTGGTGAATCAGTGGGGCCAGACGTGGGACGTGAAGAACCTGTTCATCACCGACGGCGCTCCGTTCCCTTCGAACGCCGACAAGAACCCCACGCTGACCATCATGGCGCTGGCGTGGCGCAGCGCCGATTACATGCTGGCCGCTATGAAGCGGCGGGAGCTGTGACATGGAAACGTTCAACGATTCGCTGCGCATCGATCGACGCACGGCCCTGAAGTGGGTGCTGGCCGCGAGCGCGGCTCTGCAATTGCCGACTCCGAGCCTGGCTCAGGACACCGTCAACAGCGTCAGTGGCTACGGCAAGGATCCGAACCTGCTCAAGATCCATCAATTGGGCGAACTGTGGCCGCTGACCTTCAACGAGGCCCAGCGGGCGACCGCGACGGTTTTGAGCGATCTGATCATTCCCGCCGACGACGAATCGCCTGCCGCATCGAAAGTTGGCGTCGTGGATTTCATCGACGAATGGATCAGCGCGCCATATCCCGACAATCAGCGAGACAAGCCTATGGTGATTCAGGGCCTGGCGTGGCTCGATCAGGAAGCGCAGCGGCGCTTCAAAAACAACTTCGCCGCCCTGATGGAGAAGGAACGCACGGCCATCTGCGACGATATCAGCGCTGCTAAACCCGCCGCTCAGTTCACCGAAGCCGCGAAATTTTTCGCGCGCTATCGTTCGCTCACCGCCGGCGGGTATTACACGACGCCGGTCGGCATGAAAGATCTGCGGTACGTCGGCAATGTCGCGATGACCACGTTCGAAGGACCGCCGCCGGAGGTGCTGAAGAAGCTCGGGCTGACCTGACCGGCGTCTCGAAGACCTCTTTGCCGGCCCCTTTGCACTACCTGGGCCGGTGACTTGCGTCCCATTCCTTCGAACGCTGCTTGCCTTCGCGAATCTCGGCCTTGCTCATTTTTTTCTGCAGCTCGTCCAGAGCGCCTCGAACACGCCACTTCAACTGCATGTTCTCGGACCGCTGGGAATAGAAGCGCGCAAGGTCCAGCCACTTGTATGCCTCCACTCGATCGACCGCTACCCCGGCGCCTTGCCAGTACGAAACGCCGACGTTGAGCATGGCGTTCAAGCTGCCCTTTTCCGCCCCTTTCAGATACAGTTCGACAGCACGCGCCCGGTCCTGAGAAACACCTTTGCCCAGGTCATATAGATAGCCGAGATTGGTGTACGCCTCGCCGTAGTCTTGAGCTGCCGACTTCTCGTACCACGCTGCGGCCGCTGCTTCGTCCATCGGGACGCCATCGCCGTACTGATACATGGAGCCGATGCAGTTCTGCGCGGCTGCATGCCCCTGCTCCGCCGCCTTCAAGCACCAGTTCGCAGCCTGCCCCAGGTCCTTCTGAACTCCACTGCCTGCATCATAGGCCAGGGCGAGCTCATACTGAGCCGCGGCATCGCCTTGCTCGGCCTTGGACCTCAACTCATTCACGTCGAGCGCTGAAGCCAGATTCGTCACGAACAAAGTGGCCCAGACGAGAGCAGTGAAAAGTCGAATCTTCATGGTGTGCTCATTACATTGCGCGCGACGACGAAGCCACTGAACCCAATGGCAGACTCCAACCGCCATGCTCGCATACTGAGAGTGTTCAATTCCTTGGCGTACTGCACAGCGTCGCCTCTCCAATGCGCCAGACCGTGCTCTCGCGCGAACGTCGACAGCATGGCCGCCTTCTCGGTCACCACCGCCGCCGGATCGACTTCTTCGATGTCCGTGATGATCGCGCTCATCGTGTGCTTGAAGTGGTAACAAGCCACGTCACTGAACTCGATCTTCGATTCCTGCTTTTCGATACCAGGATGCTCGTAAACTAGGTCGAGCACGATCCTGGCTCCGGAATCGAGAACGGAATAGCCTCTGAGATGAAAGTCGTGGAATCTCATTCTGGCCAACTTCACCGCTCGAGGTGACATTTCGCGACAGCTGCCTCATGCATCGAGAGCCACTCCGCTTGCTCCACCGTGTCTGGCACTCGGACCCCTCTGGCCTTGCAGATAGCCGAAAACGCATCGCGAACGGTAATTCCACAGTGAAGCAGAACGGCTGCTGTCACAAGACCAGACCGGCCTATCCCCGCTCGACAGTGAATAACAACGCCGCTGCCACCTGCGCACAAATGATATAGCTGACATGACAGGCGCGAGAGGCTCAACGGCGAACTGGGAACGCCACGATCTGCCACGGGATACGAATGAAACCGCAGGCCCGCCGCCGCACAATATGCCGCCTCATCTGCAAGGCCAATCTCGCCGGCTTCAGCCGGCTCCAACGAGGACACAACATCAGTCACTCCAAGCTTTGTCAGACCCGCAAACTCGTCAGCAGCCCATTCGCCAGCTCGCGGACGTCCCATCATGGCTAGTCGACCACTGCCGACGGGCTGGATCTGATAAAGGGTTGGTTGCATCACAGATTGCGCCGTGGCCTGATCAATCGCAGAAACCGTCAATGCAGCGCCGCTTCGGCAATCTCACGTACTCGCGCCATGGTTATGCCATGTAACTGCTCGATGGATAAAGGATGTTCCGTCGGCTCGAGCTCGGACTCGCGCCCTTCCGTGTGCCAGAGTTCTGAAGCGCGGAGGAAATTCTTCTCGCTCAGCGACACCCATGCAAGCCGGCAGAATGGCTCCGGCCCATCCACGACCGGCAGGATGATCCTTCCCAACACGAAGTAGTGCTTATCGTCATGATGCACTGATCCGACGAAAGTTCGCCACGCTTATCGCGCTCTTCTTCCGACATCTGCAACCAAAGCGCAGGCGCTGGCGGCTCGAAACACATGGGCAGCTCGTCATGCCACTGGCCGCAAGTCGCGCAGTTAAATCCCATTTTCTCAGTCTCTTTTCTTAAGACGGAATACCCGGAACACATGGGCGCTCGCACCGATGCCAAACATCAGAATGAGAGTACCCGGAATCAGCGAGATCACTGAGCGCACAGTGTCCTGGTACGGCCAGCCCGAGCCAACCAAACCCCACATGTACCAACCGAAATACAACCCAATGGAAGCGCTGATGAAGTACACCACATACTGCGCCCAACGCTTCTCCCGCCACAGGCCAATGGCAGCCGCCGCGGACAGGCAGCCACTCAGAAGCGCAGAAAGGCTCAGATATTCGTATACGCCCCAGAAACAGTAAGCGGCATGCAATCCAAAGAAAAGAGAGATGAGCTTCAACATGGATCAGCCGTTTCCGCGGAAAGGCCGAATGTAAAATCAGACACCTCGAAGCGGATATCAGGCACGCAGCCGCTCCAGTCGTTCACGCAGTTTCTTCACCGCATCGGCTCGGCCCTTGTTGGCAGGCATCGACTCCAGGAGAACTATCTCGTGTTCGAGGTCATGAATACGGCGAACGCACGCTTCTGCTCTCCAAACAGGTGAGCACGCCGCGACCTGTGGATCGCTTCATAAAGTGCATCCCACTCGCGAACCTTCAGCTTGGACGGAACCGGGATGTAGCCAATGCATTCGCACGGTTTCGCACAGCTCCGACATCGAACGTCCTTAGCCAAAGGCGAACGGCCGCGGCAGTCCGACACGAGAATCAAACCCAACCGTGGTTCTCCATGGATGCCCACCCGCAAATCAACTGCTAACCGAAGCTCTCTCGAATCTAACCTTGATCTCTCCAAAATAGGCCATGGCCAGCGCAGCGCCCCACAGCAGCATCGATATTTCGGTGAGCATGGTAGCCCAGCCGGAATAGAGGGATGGACCAAGGAACGGATAGCTCAACATCGCCAGCACAGAAATCCATAGCGAGAGCCAACGACTCCACGGCTTGAACAGCAACAGCCCGACCATTCCGGCCACGGCGCCGATCAGCAGAACCAACGACAGAGCACCCAACGCAAGGACATACGACATCGTTGGCTCCTCGGCAGCCGTCCACGCCACGTATGCATCGTCGAGATCTGTGGGAATCAAGCCTGGGATAAGGTAATCCAGAAATTCGCCAAGGATCGCCATGGCAAACGACGCCACAACGAACAAGCGGAACATCGTCGCTTGATTCATTCGGCTCTCCCTTCGCTACTACCGCGTGCATTTCCCATGTCACAATTCATATTGTTAAGCCAACCTGTTGGAGAGCCGCATCTCCGTGCTCTGCCTGGCCCTTCGCCAGGAGTTGTTTGTTGGTCGCAATGCGCGCCACGTGTACTCCCAGCAGCTCCTCGATCTGCAGCAGGCGCAAGAGAGGGCATTGAAGTTCCGCGGTCTGCGCGGCCGCGAACAAGCGGAGCTCCTTGAGGCACGCCTGGAACGATTCGTTGACGATGCATTCCAGCTCGATGCCGTACTTCGCCTTGATGTTGGCCTTTATCTCCGCCAGATGCCCCAGCTGATTGTACTGGGCCTGTCCCTGACTATCCTTGACGATGGGACTCCACAACATGAAGTGGCGCTCGTACTCGGCGAAGTACTTGGCTGCGTATTCGATGTCTCGCGAAAATTTGTCCGTGAGTTTCTGGACATTGTTGGGACGCTTGTCCTTGACGTACTGCAGCCCGGTGGTGAGGTGGATGGCGACCTCGCAGATGTACACCTTCTTCTGTTTGAGATCGATGCCGACGACGTCGATCTCACCCTGCGCCTCGACAGTGTACAGATTCGCTTGAATGAACTCGCAATTGCGGATGTAGCGCAAGTACGATGAAACAAGCTGCTCGCCGACGTTCATCGCACCCACATCAGGCCGTCTTCGCGCATCGTGGGAACCGGGCAAAGGCAGCGGGCGTGTCACTCGGGAAAGATGCGCTTCGGGTCTTTCCAATCGTGATGGGCGCATTCACCTTCGGATAGACACGACGCAGGTAATCACTGATCTCCGAGGTTTTCTGCTCCACGGACTCAGGCTCCTCGAGTGTCGGGGCACTCCGGTCATACAGATATCGATAGGTTCCAACGGGCAACGACGGCGGCAGGTTGGCTGAGATGTCTTCGAATATCGCCTGCGGCGAGAACTTCCCCAGGTACACCACCTGCCCGGCGGGCACGTCGAAGGCAACCGTCGATCGGTTGAAGCACGCTCCCCAAGAAACGCCATACCCGACGTTCAGCGCCTCGAACGCATACGTTCCGGCCGGCGCCGGCGCGGCGTAAAAACGGGTCACAGTGTCCTTCGGATCCAGGAAGTCCATGTGAACCCAGTCGCCCAGCGCGGAAGACTCTGTGGCGGCATCGGCGGGGTAACGCGAGAACGTCAGGAAGTAGTTCATCGAAATGACGCTGAGCTGCCCTTCCTGGGTCTGCAGGATGCCGCTCTCCGGATCGATTTCGATCAGGATCAACCCATTCTTGGAGGATGCATCGATCGCCACCTTCGCCGGCGGCGTTATGCATCCGCCGAGAAACAGCAGTAGAAGGCATATGGCGCTTTTCGTATGAGTGCTTACAAACATTTCCCTGCCTCGCTATCCTTACGACCTGACTCCGCGCTGCGCCTCTAACTTAGCACGCGCCTATTGCAAACCTGAAACCACGTTTCCGCAGAAACGCACTCCCAGGTCGGCGCATCCTCCAGCTGGAGCATCAACTGTTAAATTGGAGCGCTGAGACCTCGCGCTCGGATTCAAAGGCATCATGCGCCATCTGGACGCCCGACCAACGTGACAAGAGTCGGCAGCGCGCCATATCTCAGCACAACCACGAGCGCCATCGCCCTCTCGTGATCCTGCTCCGGTGACGGAATCTGCAAAGACTCGCGAAGCGCAGCTGTGACCGTCGACTCGATCAACACTCGGCCGTCCAGCGTGAGACGAGCAACCTTCCCAACGTTGCGCGATGTTATCGCGTGCAGGCGATCCCCAGCTTCCGGCAGCAGGCGTAGTTGGATCACATTGCGTTCGTCCAGATAGGCGAGATTAGCCTGTTCGATGTCCCGGTCAGTGAACAACACAGCAGAATGACCCACGAACGACGCCTTGAGCCTTCCCGCTGTTTCATAAAGGTAGGCAACGGTGGATGGCTCCGGCGCTTCGCCTTTGAACCGAAATGTTATCTTCGGCCCGTCCACTTCGGATTCGATCGACGAAAACATGGATGAGCGAAACTCGCTGAATCGAAACAGAATAATACGACGCACTTGTTCAACGACCTCAGGGTCTGATGTGTGCACCCTCAGGTTCAACGTTACGTCCGGCGTACGCGCGCAGCCCACGAGGAGGAACGCGAGCAACGCGGCGAGCGCCACGCAATATCTCTTCATGAAAGATGCCCGATCGGGCTGATAGCTTGATGTGAACCGAACATTCTCAACCTCCTTGTGCGTCCAACTGGAAACGGCTTGTCATGGACCCGCGGCTCGTTTATGCATTCTTTATCACGAAGTGAATCTGCAGAGCGACCGTGCTCTGTTCTGCCCGGGCGTCGATCTCTGACAGAGAATCGTAGAACCGTTGCAAGAGCTCTGTGGTCAGATCGCCTTGAAAGGACATTTCGAATGCGGGCTCGGCGTCCTTGCTCAAGGACACCTGCAAAAGGATCTCGCCGCCTTCTTTGAAGGGCTCCGCAGCCCGCGTGAGGACCTCCTGAATGTAACCTATGAGCCTGGCGAGATCCTGAACGGTTGTATTTCTCTCGAAATCGGCTTGCGAACTCAGCAGTCGCACCCCCGCGTTGGTGACTCGCCCCTTCTGGTCGACAATCCCGCCTTCTGGAAGATATGTCTTCCAGTTCACCGAGCCATGCTTCAAGGGTTTCAACGCTGCGATTCCTTATCTTTACGCACGCCTTCGAGTACTTTTATCTCTGGCTCCGCACCCTCCAAGAGTTTGGTTCGCGTACAGCTATCGGTTTCCATGACTTCGTCTCCCTCTACAGTCCGCGCATACAGCAACAGACGCTGCCCCGCCTTAAATCCCAGGCCGCAGGCTTGCCATTCTGCCTCCGTCTGAACCGCAACCAAGCCGTGATGTGCGCCCTTCCAATAGCGGAGCGCGGAGATCTGCGCAAGAAGCTTGGGTTCGCTCACGGTCTCTACAAAATCGTGATACTGCTTGTCCGTCCAACTCCATCGTTTCCCAGACACTTCCTTTGACACCATGACGACCGACGTTGAAATGATTTCTACTTCCGCCACGACGTCCGAGTCTCGGACGGCTGCTTTGACCTGCTCGGCGAGTGGCGAGTCGTCAGACGGACATGAGCACGCCAGGACACCCAATGGCAACCCGGCAACGCAGAACGCCGAAGCTATGATTGCGGAGACTTTCATCTTCAGTCTTCTATCGCCGCCGTTACGCACGTGCAATGGCCTGTTATGTGTTCGTACCCTTGCCATGCCACCTCCGGCCCACTTCGTAAGAGTCGAACCCGCCCACTTTGACCAGGATCCAGCGATAGATGAGATAAGCCGCACCGGCTCCGACGCTGCCTCCGACAAGGACAAGCCACAACATATCTTCCGGGACTTTCGACTCCAGTGACGCTCCGGACGCCAACATCCATATGAGCATTGGCGCAGGTATGCAGGCAAGCAGAACGCAGAACGCGATCAATGAGGCGGCCGCCTTGGCCACAGCTCTACGAATTGTTTGTTTCTGCTCTGAGTCTATTGGCAGTTTCATAGTGCTCCGTGGGACCTGCTGTCACTGAAGCGACTCGCCGTGATCCACACTGACGCGCCAGAATGTACGGCGATCCCATCGACTGAGTGATGTATTCGATCTGGAATCTCATAACGCACGCGTCATGCTGTGCTTCTCGGTTGAGACAGCAGCGATACAGTGTCGGCGCACGCCTCTTCCAGGCTCTTTGGTTCGACAGTGCGCTGGGCAGCAGCCCTGGCGCCAAGCTCCTCGACGATCCATCCGTTCGGCTGCCGCACGATATAGACGACTCGAGTCCACACAGTTATTCCCTGAGGAGTCTCATTGGGTCCGGACGCAACTCCAATCGTCTCTCCCATCACCCATTCGCGTTCGAATGCGTGAAAGCCGCGAGCGCTGAAAAACGCCACCGCTTCCGCCTTCGTCATTTTCTTGCCGCCTGACGCCAGTATCCCTTTTCATATCGCCGATCGACTTCCGAATGAGTTCGCAACGTGATGCCCGTACACCGGACATCTTTGAAGCTGCGCGACGGGTACCGCAGAATGCGCACGCGCTTCACCGCGTGGGCTCTTTTGTTTTATCCGGCAAACGAGCGCGGAACTGAGCATAGAGCCTGGCGGGCAGCGACTCAAAGTACTTCAGCAGCGCAGGACAGAGCCATCCCTCCATGCCAAGTGCTTGGCTGCGGTACCAGTTGCCGCTCATATCCGCCCGGACCCACTCCAGTTCCAATTGATATCCAGGAAAAGCGCTGCCGGAGAAGATCAACGTAAAGCCGTCTTTTGCGTTCGGTATGTCCGCGACCATGTGCTCGATGATGACGTCCGCGCCAGAAATGAAGGGCTCCTCACGGAGACCCACCGCGGCGTCATCGAATACCCAGACTCCCTGCGTCATGTAGGGATGAATTGCGATTATGGCATTCATAAGCTCGTCACTTTCCAATGCGAGTCGTGCGAAGCATTTCGCGTTTCAGTCTCTATGAAAGATGGGCTGAGCTTTGCCACCGCGAACGATAACAAAACTGCCGCAAGGATCATCGTCGCGCTGGCAGGTCCCGGTTACTTCTGAACCTGGAGGAGGAACCGGTACCTCTTCGGAGCACTGGCCAGGGGCTTCGCACCTGACCGTGAAGTCGATCATGCATTCGCCTTCACATTCTGAGGAATCCCGGCACAGCTTGCCAGCATCACTATAAGCCTTGACGCAAGTGAGCCTCTGAGCGATACACACGCCTCTCCACTCACCTCCTGCGCGTTTGCATTGAGTTTCATCGATTCGAGGCGGATTGCTCGAACTGCAGCCGACAGCAAAACCAAACACGACGACCAGGAGGATGACTTGCCTTCTCATGGAGCCCACACACAGCGAATGAGTCGGTCAGCTTGCCCGTCAAGGGCCGGGACTTAGGAATGCCTGCAACCTGGATGCGCTCGAAGGTAATGACGAAACTTCGCAAGGAATTCTCGAGCTTCCGACGCGTCCTCGAGGTCGTAATCGTGGCAACCGGCGTGAGTGGAAAAGCCACCCGAGACCCTTGTCAACATCACAAGTTCGCCAGAGAGTTGGGTAGCGACCGCGCTATTGCTGTGGAAGGTCAACATCGTTCGCGTATGGATACTCTCGATTGGCTTCAACCATCCCAGGATCCGACGGCGCTGCTGGAATTCCGAAAATGACCGGCACTCGATCTGACTGCAGCTCCTTGCCGTGCAGCGCGCAGTAATGGAAGACATCTCGGACTTGTGAGAACCCAGATATAAGCAGCCCGTGCTTATTTGGGTGAGTCGAGAGCGCACGGCGTGCGAACTCGGGCCGATGGTCAGGCTGAGATCGCCGGAAAGATCTGTCGCAAGGTGTCATCGCTCACAGGTCCTTCCTTGTCGTCTAGAAGAAAAATTCGACCAACGCCGGCTTCTTCGGCCGCCAGCCTGAATGCCCGCAATTCAGCTGACGTATAACCGCCCTCCAGGTGAGGTATCAAATGAACCAGCGCTGTGGGTTTCACAAAACCGAAGCGGAATGCTTTGAGATCGCGCAGAGCAGCCGCAAAGGCGCTGCGAATACTCTCGTGATCTCCGAACAGCGATCGAGGGTGGTCCATGCCCGCGCAGTCGAACCGAACGTCGTGCGTCTCGCCAACGACGCGCGCAAAGAAATGCCCGCGATACCCCTGTATGTAAACAAACTTTCGCAGCATATTTCAATCGTCCCACCCGCGATGCACCGCTACCTTCCGGACGAAGGGATGACCCTTGGGAAACGTCAGCTTTCCGCAGAAACGTCGAATGTAAAATTCCACGCCGACGTCTGAGGCGCGCGGCGACAGGCACGAAATGTTTTGCGCGCTGGCACGCGCGGCTGAATGCGCGAGGCGCGTGCGCGGTGATGGCGGGACGCGCGTTGCGCGCGCCCGCGCCTTATCGGGCGTTAGCCTTCGACCTTCACCGGCAACTTGACGCGAACGTGCAGCTCTTTCAGCTGCTCTTCGCTGACGGTCGTCGGTGCGCTCGTCATCAAGTCCGCGGCAGTCTGCGTCTTCGGGAACGCGATGACGTCGCGGATCGAATCCGTGCCCGCCATGAACATCACGATGCGGTCCAGGCCGAACGCGATACCACCGTGCGGAGGTGTGCCGAATTTCAACGCTTCGAGCAGGAAGCCGAACTTGACCTGCGCCTCTTCGGGAGAGATGCCGAGCAGGTCGAACACGGTGGACTGCATTTCCGTGCGATGGATACGCACCGAGCCGCCGCCGATTTCAGAACCGTTCAGCACCATGTCATAGCCCTTCGACAAGGCGTTCTTCGGGTCCGCGCGCAGTGCTGCCGCGTCTTCGATGCGCGGGGCGGTGAAAGGATGATGCAGGGCGGCCCAGCGCTTCGCATCGGGATCCCATTCGAACATCGGGAAATCGACGACCCACAGCGGATGCCAGCCGGTCTTGGTGAGCTTCAGGTCGTGACCGACCTTGATACGCAACGCGCCGATGGAATCGTTCACGACCTTGGCCGTGTCCGCGCCGAAGAAAATCAGATCGCCATCCTGCGCGCCGGTGCGCGACATGATGCCGCTCACGGCGTCGTCACTCAGGAACTTGAGGATGGGCGACTGCAGACCGTCGCGGCCTTTGGCCTTCTCGTTGACCTTCACGTACGCCAGACCCTTCGCGCCGTAACGGCCGACGAAGGTCGTGTAATCGTCGATCTCTTTGCGAGACAACTTCGTGCCGCCCTCGGGCACACGCAAGGCGACGACTCGACCTTCCGGGTTCGACGCCGGGCCGGAGAACACTTTGAAATCCGAACCTTTCACCAGGTCGGCGACATCGACCAGCTCCAGCGGAATGCGCAGGTCCGGCTTATCCGACGCGTAACGGCGCATCGCCTCGGCGTAAGTCATGCGCGGGAACGGCTTCGGCAAGTCGTCGCCGAGCACGGTCTTGAAGATGGAACGGATCAGCTCTTCCATCAGCTGCATGATCTGCTCTTCGCTCAGGAACGAAGTCTCGATATCGAGCTGAGTGAACTCGGGCTGACGTTCGGCGCGCAGGTCCTCGTCGCGGAAGCAGCGGACGATCTGATAGTAACGATCGTAGCCCGCCATCATCAGCAGCTGCTTGAACAGCTGCGGCGACTGCGGCAGAGCGAAGAACTGACCGGGATGCGTGCGGCTCGGCACGAGATAGTCACGAGCGCCCTCTGGGGTCGCCTTCGTGAGCATCGGCGTTTCGATGTCGATGAAGCCGTTGTTATCGAGATAGTCGCGCATGGCGCGCGTCACCTGGTGACGCAGGCGGATGCGCTTCTGCATGACGTCGCGACGCAGGTCGAGATAGCGATACTTCAGTCGCAGCTCTTCGTTGACCGGCTCGTCGTGATGGAACGGCGGGGTCTCGGAGCGGCTCAGGATCTCCAGCTCACGGCAAAGCAACTCGACCTGACCCGAGGCGAGGTTGGCGTTGGCGGTACCGCCCGGCCGGGCGCGCACCACGCCAGTGATCCGGATGCAGAACTCGCTGCGCAGGCGCTCGGCGTCGGCGAACACCGCCTTGTTGTCCGGGTCGAACACGATCTGCAACAGACCTTCTCGGTCGCGCAGGTCGACGAAAATGACGCCGCCATGGTCACGCCGGCGGTGCACCCAGCCAGCGACGCTGACTTCCTTGCCGATGAGGGACTCGTTGACCTGGCCGCAATAATGGGAGCGCATGGAAAAGGCTCGGGACGTAGGGAGCGCGCGATGTTACGGACGCCCCGGAGGCCGCGCAACTAAAGGCTCCCGGCCACCCCAGGTCGGTGGGCCGGGAACCTCTAAGTCGTTGGATTAGCGGCGCTTGGCCTTCTTCTTGGCCGGGGCCGCCTTCTTGGGCGGCGGGCGCTTGGCCGGCGCCTTGGCGGCCGGCTTCTTGCCCTTGGACGGGGCAGCCTTGGCCGGGGCCTTCTTGGCGGCCGCGCCGGTCTTCACTTCCGGCTTGGCCTCGGCTTTCTTCGCAGGGGCCTCAGCCTTCGCCTCGGCTTTGGTGTCGCTCGCGGCCTTGTCCTCGGACTTCTCGGCGACCTCTTCGCGGTCGGCGAGATTGCGCTTGTCCTCACCTTCGGACTTGAAGTCGGTCTCGTACCACCCGTCGCCCTTGAGGCGGAACACCGGCGCCGAGATCAGCTTTTTCAGTGTCTGCTTTTTGCAGCTCGGGCACTCGCGCAACGGTTCATCGGAAATCTTCTGCAGGGTCTCGACGTAGAACTTGCAGTTGCTGCATTCGTATTCGTAAAACGGCATGGTTATTCTCGTACAGACCAGGGCGGCTCGGCGTCGCCGCATGATAGTGGGCGACGCCGATTGTTCAAGTTTTCAAACGTTGAAATTTCAGCCTTTCTGAAACGCGAGCTCGCCGTCCTTCACGGTGACGCGAATCCGCGACGCCGGGCCGAACTCGCCGCGCAGGATGCGTTGAGCCAGCGGATTCTCCAGCTGCTGCTGAATGGCGCGCTTCAACGGCCGGGCGCCATACACCGGATCGAATCCGGCTTCGGCCAGCCGATCGGTGGCGGCCTCGTCCAGCACCAGCTCGATGTCCCGGTCGCCCAGGCGGCGGCGCAGATAACCCAGCTGAATATCCACGATGGCGCGCAGCTGATTCCGGCCCAGCGGATGGAACACCACCAGGTCGTCGACGCGGTTGATGAACTCGGGCCGGAAGTGCTGTTGCACGATCTCCAGCACGGCTTGTTTCATCTTGGAGTAATTGGCCTCGCCGGCCAACTCCTGAATGACGTGCGAGCCCAGATTCGACGTCATGATGATGACAGTATTGCGAAAGTCGACCGTGCGGCCCTGGCCGTCGGTGAGCCGGCCGTCGTCCAACACCTGCAACAGCACGTTGAAAACATCGGGATGGGCCTTCTCCACCTCGTCCAGCAGTAGCACTGAATACGGCCGACGCCGCACGGCTTCGGTCAGATAGCCGCCTTCCTCGTAGCCGACGTAGCCCGGAGGCGCGCCAATCAGTCGCGCCACGGAGTGCTTCTCCATGAACTCCGACATGTCGATGCGGACCATGGCCTCTTCGGTGTCGAACAGGAATTCGGCCAGCGCCTTGCTCAGCTCGGTCTTGCCGACGCCGGTGGGACCGAGGAACAGAAACGAGCCGTTGGGACGGTTCGGATCGGACAAGCCGGCACGCGAGCGGCGGATCGCATCGGATACCGCGGACACCGCCTCGGCTTGGCCGACGACTCGCTTGCCGAGCTGTTCTTCCATGCGCAGCAGCTTTTCTTTCTCGCCTTCGAGCATCTTGGAGATGGGGATGCCGGTCCACTTGGACACGACTTCCGCGATCTCCTCGTCCGTCACTTTGTTACGCAGCAGCTTCTTTTGATCCTGCTGCTGTTCGGCGGCCGTGGCCTGCGCCAGGCGGCGCTCCAGCTCGGGAATGCGGCCGTACGCAAGCTCGGACATGCGCGCCAGATCCTGCGCGCGGCGCGCCGTTTCCAATTCGATCTTGGTGCGCTCCAGCTCTTCCTTGATGCCCGCGGCGCTCTGCACCGATGCCTTTTCGGCCTTCCACACCTCTTCAAGGTCGGAATATTCCTTTTCGAGGCCGCCGAGCTGCTCGTCCAGCGCTTTCAGGCGCTTCTTGGAAGCCTCGTCGGTTTCTTTCTTCAAAGCCTCGCGCTCGATCTTCAGCTGGATGATGCGCCGTTCGAGGCGATCCATGGCCTCGGGCTTCGAATCGATCTCCATGCGAATACGCGAACCGGCCTCGTCGATCAGGTCGATGGCCTTGTCCGGCAGCTGACGATCGGTGATGTAACGATGCGAAAGCGTGGCCGCGGCCACGATGGCCGGATCGGTGATCTCGACGCCGTGGTGAACTTCGTATCGTTCCTTCAGGCCGCGCAGGATGGCGATGGTGTCTTCCACCGACGGCTCGTTGACCAGCACCTTCTGGAAACGACGCTCGAGCGCGGCATCCTTCTCGATGTACTTGCGATACTCGTCGAGCGTCGTCGCGCCCACGCAATGCAGCTCGCCACGCGCGAGCGCGGGCTTGAGCATGTTGCCGGCATCCATCGCGCCCTCGGCTTTGCCGGCGCCGACCATGGTGTGCAGCTCGTCGATGAACAGGATGACGCGGCCTTCCTGCTTGGCGAGATCGTTCAGCACGGCCTTGAGGCGCTCTTCGAATTCGCCACGGAATTTAGCGCCGGCGATCAACGCGCCCATGTCGAGCGCGAGAATGCGCTTGTTGCGCAGGCCTTCCGGCACCTCGCCGTTGACGATGCGCTGAGCCAGGCCCTCGACGATCGCGGTCTTACCGACGCCGGGCTCGCCGATCAGCACGGGATTGTTCTTGGTCCGCCGTTGCAAGACCTGCACGGTGCGGCGGATTTCGTCGTCACGGCCGATGACCGGATCGAGCTTGCCCTGCTCGGCGCGCTCGGTGAGATCGACGGTGTATTTCTCCAGGGCCTGACGGCTTTCTTCGGCGTTGGCGTCGTTCACTTTCTCGCCGCCGCGCAGCTCGTCGATGGCCTGCTCGATGGAACCCTTCACCGCGCCCGCATTCCGCAACAGCGTGCCGACCTGACCCTTGTCTTCGAGCAGGGCGAGCACGAACAGCTCGCTGGCGATGAACTGGTCGCCGCGCTTCTGCGCGAGCTTGTCCATGACGTTCAAGGCGCGGCCCAGCTCGTTGGAGACGTGCACTTCGCCGGCGTTGCCCTCGACCTTGGGCAGGCGATCGAGCGCCTCGCCCAGCTGCGAGCGCAGCAGGTTGACGTTGACCCCGGCCTTGTCGAGCAGGTGGCGCACGGTGCCGCCCTGCTGGTCGAGCAGCGCGACCAGCAGGTGCGCCGGATCGATGTATTGATTGTCGCGGCCCACGGCCAACGACTGAGCATCGGCCAGGGCCTGCTGGAATTTGCTCGTGAATTTATCCATTCGCATAAGAATGCTTCCCCCGGCGCACCCTGCATCGGCGCCGTTTACCTGGCAGCGATCTGGGGCGAAAGGTCGGAAAATTCAACTGTGTTCCCGAGGCAGGCAGCTGCCTGCCTGGGATCAATGGGCCATGCTGTGGCTGAAGTAAATCACCGCCACGCCGAGCACGATGAACACGAGCTGCCAGGCCCCCGACCCCGGATCGACCTTGCGGTGGAGGCCCGGGATGAGGTCGGCGACGGCAATGTAAAGAAAGCTCGATGCCGCGATGGCAATGACGTAGGGCAGCACTTCCTGGACCTGGGCCATGGCGAAATACGCCACCACCCCACCGAGCACCGAAGTCACGCTGGCGACCAGATTGAGGGTCAGCGCCTTGAGGCGGCTCATGCCGCCGTTGAGCAGGATGGCCAGATCGCCCACTTCCTGCGGGATCTCGTGAGCGCACACGGCCATGGCCGTGACCACACCCAGGTGGACATCGGTCATGAAGGCCGCGGCGATGAGCACCCCGTCCAGCACGTTGTGAAAGCCATCGCCGATCAGGATCAGCATGGCCGAGGCGTGGTCCCGACCCTGCTGGTGGTTATGGTGGTGGTGATGATGGTTGTGGCCCATTGGATGAGCATGGGCGTGCGTGTGCCCATGCGGCTCCGGGTTCACGTGGACCTCGCAAACGTCGGCATGGCAGTGCCGCCAGAGCACCATCTTTTCCAGCACGAAGAACAGCAGCAGGCCGGCGAGGAGCGTCAGGCCGATCTCATGGGTGTCGGCGGCGCCTTTGGATTCGATGGCATGCGGCAGCAGACCGAGCAGCGCCGCGCTGAGCAAAGCACCGGTCGCAAAGCTCACCAGATGCGGCAGCACACGCGACCGAACATGGTCCGGCACAGCCAGGAACAGCGAGGCGGCCAGCGCGCTCAGTACGCCGCCGATGGCTGTGAATAAAACAATCCAGCTGAGCAGATGCATGTTTTGAAATTCGGGGCCGTCCGTCGCTGGCTGCCGCCGGCACGGACTGGGTCGCTAATGACGCTGTTGGTATGACCGGCAGGGTAGCATGCGTGTCAAGAGCCAGCCGGCGCGGGAAAGGCTTCCCGACAGCGCCTGCTAGGGTTCGAGCCAGACCAGCGTGCCCATGCGGCCCGTGCGGCTCTCGCGGCGGTACGAGAAGAAACGTTTGCTATCGGCGAAGCACTGAAAGCCGCCGCCGTACACGGCGGCGACGCCAAGCCGCGCCAGCTCGTTACGAGCCAATTGATATAAATCCGCCTGCCAGCGGCCGCGGGCATTGGTTTGAAACGCCGCCGCGTTGCCGGTATCGAGCTTCAGGAATTGCTCGCGAACTTCATCGCCGACCTCGAACGCGTCCTGCTCGATGGCGGGTCCGAGCCAGGCCATCAGTTGCCCCGAAGGAACATCGAGCGCTTCGATCGTGGCGCCCAACACGCCACCTGCCAGACCGCGCCAGCCGGCATGCGCGGCGCCCACGCGCGTTCCTTCCCGATCGCAAAAGAGCACGGGCAAACAATCGGCCGTCATTACGACGCAGACGGCGCCCGCGCTTCGCGCGAACGAAGCATCGGCATTCGGCACGGCCGCTGCGACTTGCGCGGCATCCACCACGTCCGTTCCGTGAACCTGATTCAACCACGCTGGTTCGGCCGGCAATGCGAGCGCGGCACGGAGCAAACGTCGGTTCTCGGCGACCGCGGCGGGATCATCTCCTACGTGCGAGCCCAGATTGAGGCTCGAAAACGGGCCTTCGCTGACCCCGCCCGTGCGCAGGGTCGCGGCCGCTTTTACTGGCGGCGGCGCGGGCCAGTCGGGAGTGATCCACTCGGGCATGAGCTCAACTCTTTTTGACTGACGCGGCGTCGCGCGCCAGCACTCCTAACAACGCTTGCATATCGTCGGGCAGCGCCGCTTCGTTCTCGACAGGTTTGCCGCTCACTGGATGCTCGAACGCGAGCCGCGCCGCATGTAGCGCCTGACGCTTGAACCCGCGCAATGCTTCGATCAACTCGGGAGCCGCGCCCTTCGGCAACAGCATGCGCCCGCCGTACACACGATCGCCCACCAGCGGATAGTGAATATGCATCATGTGAACGCGGATCTGATGGGTGCGGCCGGACTCCAGTTTCAGCCGCACATGAGTGTGGCCTCGGAACCGTGTGACCACTCGATAGTGCGTCACTGCCTCGCGACCATCCTCACGCACAGCCATCTTGAGACGATCGACCGGATGACGACCGATGGGAGCATCGACCACACCGCCGCCCGTCATCACTCCAACGCAGACCGCCTCGTACTCGCGCTCCACTTCGCGCGCCTCGATGGCGCGCACCAGCGCTGTATGAGCCTCGACTGTGCGAGCCACGACCATCAACCCGCTGGTGTCTTTATCGAGTCGATGGACGATGCCGGCGCGCGGCACCTGGGCCAACTTTGTGTCGAAATGTAACAACGCATTCTGCAAAGTGCCGGCGGCGTTGCCCGCCCCCGGATGAACAACCAGCCCGGCCGGCTTGTTGATCACCAGCACGTGCTTGTCCTCGTGGACGATGTTCAGCCCGATCTGCTCGGGCTCCACGTTCACCGCGTCCGGCAGGGTGGCCCGGATTTCGACGCTCTCCCCGCCCAAAACCTTGTCCTTGGGCCGTAATTTCGCGCCGTTCACCAGCACCTCGCCGGCGTCGATCCACTCTTTGATGCGGGTTCGGGAATACCCTTCGAGCAATTCGGCGAGCACCTGGTCCAGGCGTTGCCCGGCGTGCTCGAACGGAACGGTCAGTTGGTGATGGACGGCTTGGGACATATCGGGGGGAACTGTGGCTATACTCGCCGCCTCCAATAGCCTGATAGGGCCCGCGGGCCCGCTATGGACACAGCCGAGGCGTTCAAAAGCCCGGCACGAGTACTAGAATCGCTTGCAAAGGGCCTGAATTCTCGCATGCGGATCATCGTCTTGACCACGGCAGCGCTGCTGGCGCTGAACCTCTCCGGCTGCGGCAACAAGCCACGCGAGCAGGTCGGCAACGCCGATAAGCTCTACGAGCTGGCCAAACGGGCCTCGGATAACGGCAACTATCGCGACGCCACCCAGTATTACGAGCAGCTGGAGGCGCGGTTTCCGTTCACCAACGCCGCCCGCCAGGGTCAGCTGGACCTGATGTACGCCTACTACAAGAACCGCGAGCCGGAGGCGGCCATCGACCAGGCGGACCAGTTCATCCGCGAAAATCCGGCCCATCCGCGCGTCGATTACGCCTACTACATCAAGGGCCTGACCCAGTTCGAGCGCAACCCGAACTTCCTGGAGCGCTGGTTCAACGCCGACCTGTCGCAGCGTCCGCCGATCGACGCGCGTAAGTCGTTCCAGTCGTTCCAGACGCTGGTCCAGCGGTTCCCGAGCAGCGAATACGCCGAGGATTCCCGGCAGCGCATGGTCTTCCTGCGCAACCGCCTTGCCTCCTACGAGGTGTACGTGGCCGGCCATTACCTTGAGCGCGGCGCCTATGTGGGCGCGATCAACCGCGCCAAGTACGCTATCGAGAACTACGACGGCTCACCGCAGATCCGCCAGGCGCTGCAGATCATGGCCGAGTCGTATCGCCGCCTGGGGATGACGGACCTCGCCGCCGACACCGAGAAGGTGCTGAGCGAGAACTATGCGAATCTGAATCAGCCGGCGGTCGAGCCCGAGCAGGGCAAGGATCACTGGTGGAAGTTCTGGTAGGACTCTGAGGTCGAGGCCGTCGCGGACGGCCTCAGACCTTCGACTTGTAACCCGATGTAATCGGATAGCGCCAGTCGCGGCCGAAGGCGCGGTCGCTGATTCTCACGCCCGGCGGGGCCTGGCGACGTTTGTATTCGTTGCGCTTCACCATCTCGAGCACCCGCCCCACCGTTGCGCGATCGAAGCCGCGCGCAGTGATCTCGTCCACCGACAGGTTGTCCTCGATGAACAGCTCCAGAATGGCGTCGAGCACGTCGTACTCGGGCAGTGAGTCCGAATCTTTCTGATCGTGACGCAACTCGGCCGACGGCGGCCGCTCGATGACACGCTCCGGAATCACGCGGCCAATCGAGTTGCGGTATTTCGCCAGCCGATACACCAGCATCTTGCTGCAGTCCTTAATGGGCGCGAAGCCGCCGGCCATGTCGCCATACAACGTGGCGTAGCCCACCGCCATCTCGCTCTTGTTGCCGGTCGTGAGCACCATGCGACCGGTCTTGTTCGAGATCGCCATCAGCAGCAGGCCGCGGCTGCGAGCCTGGATGTTTTCTTCAGTGGTGTCGGGCTTGCGGCCGGCGAACACGTCTTTGAGCGCATCGAGGGCGGTGGCGAACATGCCTTCGATGGAAATCACGTCGTAGCGGATGCCGAGTGTGTTCGCTTCGGCGGCGGCGTCATCGAGACTCCATTGCGACGTATAGCGTGACGGCATCATGACCGCATGCACGCGGTCGGCGCCGAGCGCGTCGACGGCAATGGCTAATGTCAGCGCGGAGTCGATGCCACCTGAGAGTCCGAGCACGATGCCCGGAAAACCGTGCTTGGTGACGTAGTCGCGCACGCCCATGACAAGGGCGTTGTACACGCTCGCCTCTTCCGACAACGGCGGCTCGATGTGCGCGGGCCGCGGAACGGCGCGACCGTCGACGAGATCCACGTCGACAGGAAACAAACCTTCCACGAACGGCGCGACGCGCTGGACGACCTCGCCCTGCGCATTCATCACGAACGATCCACCGTCGAATACCAGCTCATCCTGGCCGCCCAACAGATTCACATAGACGACGGGCAAGCCCGTGTCTTTCACACGCGTGCGGACGACTTCTTCACGCCGCTCCTGATAGCGCAGCGAATAAGGCGAACCGTTGATGACGACAATGAGCTGCGCGCCATTTGCCTTGGCGGCGCGGGCGGGACCGGGCTCCCAGATGTCTTCGCAGATCAGCAGCGCGACGCGCATTCCCTTGATCTCGAAGATGCAGGTGTCGAGACCGTGCTCGAAGTAGCGCTTCTCGTCGAACACGCTGTAGTTCGGCAGCTCCTGCTTTCGATAATTCGCCACCATCGCGCCATCGCGCAGAATCGCGGCGGCGTTGTAGATGCCTTCCTCGGCGTACTCCGGATAGCCAGCGACGACCGAGATGCCGCTGATCTCACCGCGTACCCGATCCAACGCAGTTTTGACCTGCCGGCGCAGGCCGCTGTGGAACAACAAATCCTCGGGGGGATAGCCGGAGAGACTCAGCTCCGGAAACAACACCAGATCGGCGCGCAGCTCATCCCTGGCCTTGGCGGAGGCATCGATCAATCGCTGCGCATTCCCTGCGACATCTCCGACGAACAGGTTGAGCTGAGCGAGCGCGATGCGCAGAGAGGCGGACATGGCCTTGATGATACCGCTTGCGGAAAAGAGACAATCGGCGGCCAGAACGTGCTCGCGGCGGATGAAACACCCGCCGCGAGCCTGACCTCAGTTACTTCTTGCGAGCCGGCTTGGTCTTCGATTTGGCCGGCGCGGCCTTCTTGGACACTTTCTCGGCTGGGGCTTTCTTGGCCGGAGCCTTCTTGGTCGCCGGAGCCTTCTTGGCGGCCGCGGCGGCCTTCACCGGCTTCTTGGCGGCAGGCGCTTTACCAGCCGGCTTCTTGGCGGCCGGAGCAGCTTTGGCTGCCGGCTTCTTCGCAGCGGAAGCGCCCTTCTTCGCAGGCAGCGACACGACCTTGCTCTTGCGGCCGGACTTGCCGAGCTGCTCGGTGATGGCCTTGCCGAGGTCGGCGGGGCTCTTCACCGTGCGAACGCCAGCGCGCTCGAGGGCCGCGAACTTATCGGCCGCGGTGCCCTTGCCGCCGGAGACGATGGCGCCGGCATGGCCCATGCGCTTGCCCGGAGGCGCGGTCACGCCGGCGATGTACGCGACCACCGGCTTGGAAACATTTTCACGGATGAAGTCGGCAGCCGCTTCTTCATCGGCGCCGCCGATTTCGCCGACCATGATGATGCCTTCGGTCTGCGGATCTTCTTCGAAGCGCGCCAGCACGTCGATGAAGTTCATGCCGCGCACCGGATCGCCGCCGATGCCCACGCAGGTGCTCTGGCCGAGGCCCGCGTTGGTGGTCTGGAACACGGCTTCGTAAGTCAGCGTGCCGGAGCGCGACACGATGCCGACCTTGCCCGGCTTGTGAATGAAGCCCGGCATGATGCCGATCTTGGCTTCGCCCGGAGTGATGATGCCGGGGCAGTTGGGACCGATGAGCAGGCTGCCGTAGGACTGCAGCGATGCCTTCACCTTGACCATGTCGTTCACCGGAATGCCTTCGGTGATGGCGACGATGAGCTCGATGCCGGCGTCGGCCGCTTCGATGATGGCGTCGGCCGCGAACGGCGCCGGCACGTAGATCATGCTGACGGTCGCGCCGGTTTCCTGCACCGCTTCACGCGCAGTGTTGAACACCGGCAGGTTGAGGTGGGTTTCGCCACCGCGGCCCGGCGTCACGCCGCCGACCACTTTGGTGCCGTAAGCGATGCACTGCTCGGAATGGAACGTGCCTTGCTTGCCAGTGAAGCCCTGGCAAATAACGCGCGTGTTCTTGTTGACGAGAATAGACATGGTAGTGCTGATATCTGTTAACGGTTGAACGGAGCGCGAGGCTTACTTCGACTTGGCGGCGGCCACGACCTTCTTGGCCGCGTCCGTCAGGTCGCTGGCCGGCGTGATCGCAAGGCCACTGTCGGCCAGGATCTTGCGGCCCAGCTCGGCATTGGTGCCTTCGATGCGCACCACCACCGGCACGCTCACGCCCACGTCCTTCACGGCGTGGATGATGCCTTCGGCGATCATGTCGCAGCGGACGATGCCGCCGAAAATGTTCACCAGAATGGCGCGAACGTTCTTGTTCGAAAGAATCAGATTGAACGCCTCGGTGACGCGCTCGCGCGTGGCGCCGCCGCCCACATCGAGGAAGTTGGCCGGCGAACCGCCGTGCAACTGAATCAGGTCCATGGTGGCCATCGCGAGGCCGGCGCCATTCACCATGCACGCGATATCGCCATCGAGCGACACGTAGTTCAGCTCGTGCTCGGCCGCGGCGCGCTCCATCGCGTCTTCCTGGCTGGCGTCACGCCACTTGGCGAGGTCCTTCTGACGGAACAGCGCGTTGTCTTCGATGTTGATCTTGGCGTCGAGCGCGACCAGCTTGCCGGCGTCGGTCACGATCAGCGGATTGACCTCGAGCAGGCTGCAGTCCTTTTCCAGGTACAGCTTGTACAGCGCCTGTGCGATCTTGCCGAACTCGGCGATCTGATCGCCTTCGAGCCCGAGCCCGTAAGCGAGCACGCGGGTCTGCGACGGCTGCAGGCCGGTGGCGGGATTGATGTTCACGCGGATGATTTTTTCCGGCGTGTGGGCCGCGACTTCCTCGATGTCCATGCCGCCGGCGGCGGAGGCGATGAAGGCGATGTGGCCTTTGTCGCGATTGAGCACGAGGCTCAGATACAGCTCGCGCGCGATCTTCGAGCCCTGCTCGACGAACACCTGGCGGATCGGCAGACCTTCCGGACCGGTCTGATGCGTGACCAGCCGCTGGCCGATCATGGCTTCGGCCGCCTTGTCAGCCGCTTCTGGCGAGTCGACCAGCTTGACGCCGCCGGCCTTGCCGCGGCCGCCCGCGTGAACCTGTGCCTTGACGACCCATTTCGATCCGCCAAGCTTGCGGGCCGCTTCCGCAGCTTCGCTGCCGGTGGCCGCGACGAGGCCCTTCGGGACCGGGATGCCGTAACTGGCGAACAATTCTTTCGACTGGTATTCGTGCAGGTTCATGGGCGCCTGAGATGAGGTCTAGCTGAATCCGGGGACCGGGTAAAATCGCGTGCTGTCCAAAATAACGACAGTCAAAGGCCGCGTATTCTGGAGGAATTCGGCCGCGATGCAAAGGCGAACGCTTGAAATGACGGAGAACTTTTGTTGAAAGCCGCCGAATCGGCCTCGGAATCCACGCCTTCGCGAGCGACGAACGCTGCCTTCGAGCCGTCGACAGCGCTGCCGTGGGGTTCCTCGACGGAGCTCGCCTGGCGCGTGCTGGCGCTCGTCAATCTGTTTCGCCTGCTGATTCCGCTGCTGTTGATGGTGCTGTATTGGACGCTCGAGCCGCGCCTGGTGGGCCAGGCGAACTCGCAGATGTTCTTCATCACCAACATCGCGTATTTCCTGTTCGCCGCGCTGTCCATTCCGAGCGTCAAGCGGCGCTGGCCCGATCGCCTGGTGCAGACCGCGTTCAATGTCGGTGTCGACGTGCTCGCCATTTCGCTGCTCACATATTCGAGCGGCGGAATGAACAGCGGCCTCGGCGCACTGCTCGTGCTTCCAATTGGTGCAGCGAGCTTTGTCGTCGGACAGCGACTGGCGCTGATGTTCGCCGCCGTGGCCGCGCTCGCCCTATTGTTACAGCAAGCTTTCACGACGCTCGCCGCGACCAGCGATCCGGGTGATTTCGCTTCCGCCGGCATCGTCGGCGCACTCATGTTCATCGTCACGCTCGGCGTGGGGCCACTGGCGCGCAATTTGAGGGAGAGTGAAGAGCGCGTACGCCAACGTGAAGTCGACGTGGCCAACCTCGCCGAGTTGAATCAATTCATCGTGCAACATTTGCGTGAGAGTATTTTGGTCGTGGATGACCACGACGTGATCCGTCTGATCAACGAGTCCGCGGCTTCCATGCTGTACGGCAATCCGGTGCCAGCGGGCATTCCGCTGAGCGAAGTCTCGCCACGACTGCTGTATCTACTCGATACCTGGCGTCGTCACTCTTATGACTGGCAGCTGAGCTCGCTGTCGTTGATGACGTTCGATGGCAGCAGCCTCGTGCAGCCGCATTTCGTGTCCCTACGCAGCAGCGGCGGTGGCGGGCCGACGTTGATCTTCCTCGAAGACACCACGCTCATCGCGGAGCGCGTTCAGCAATCCAAGCTCGCGGCGCTCGGACGGCTGAGCGCCAGCATCGCGCACGAGATTCGCAATCCGGTGGGCGCCATGAGCCATGCGGCTCAATTGCTGGGCGAAGCTCCGCAACTGACGGCGCAGGAACGCCGCCTCACCGACATCATTACCAAGAACGGCGAGCGGGTCAGCACGATCATCAATAACGTATTACAGTTGTCGCGCCGGGACTCCACGCGCCCGGAGCGCATCGAGCTCAACGGCTGGCTCGAAGACTTCGTGGGCGAATTCCGGCAGACCTCGCAGATCGACGCCAGCAAGCTGTACATCACCACCTCCGCGCCGGAGCTGGAAGTGCGCATCGACCCCTCGCACCTGCACCAACTTATGTGGAATCTGTGCGAGAACGCACTGAAGTACGGCCGCAAGTTCGATTCCAATGACGCCATCGAGATCCGCACCGGGCGCATCTCGACCTCCGAGCGGCCCATGCTGGAGGTGCTGGATCGCGGCCCGGGCATTTCGCAGCCCGACGCCGAACGCATTTTCGAGCCGTTTTTCACGGCCGGTAAGGGCGGCACGGGCCTTGGGTTGTTCATCGCAAGAGAGCTGGCCCAGTGCAACCGCGCCGTGCTGATTTATGAGCCCCGCCAGGGGGGTGGTAGTATTTTTCGTCTCGTGTTCGCCGATCCACAACGTTGGGAAACACAGTGAAGAAGCCCCGCGCGCTCGTCGTGGACGACGAGCCGGACATCCGCGAGCTGCTGAGCATCACGCTCGAGAGAATGAATCTCGAGGTGACCGCGGCCGACACGATTGGCGCAGCCACGCGTGAGCTGCGCGCCAGTCCATTCGATCTTTGCCTCACCGACATGCGCATGCCGGATGGCGACGGTTTGAGCCTGGTCGAATGGATTCAAACCCATAAGCCACAGACGCCGGTCGCGGTCATCACCGCGCACGGCAATGTCGAAACGGCGGTGCGCGCGCTGAAACTCGGCGCGTTCGATTTCATTTCCAAGCCGGTCGACGTGGCAGCGCTGCGCAGGCTCATCAACTCCACGCTCAAGCTGGGCGGATCGATCGAGAACACCATGCAGCTGCCGCAAGTGAAGCTGCTCGGCGGCTCGCGCGTGATGGAGCAACTACGCGAAATGATCGAACGCGTGGCGCGCAGCCAGGCGCCCGTGCACATCTACGGTGAGTCCGGCACTGGCAAGGAGCTGGTCGCGCATTTGATTCATGAAGCCGGTCCACGGCGCGACGGGCCCTTCGTGCCCGTGAACTGCGGCGCGATTCCCACCGAACTGATGGAAAGCGAGCTGTTCGGCCATCGCAAGGGCAGCTTCACCGGCGCGGTCACCGACAAGCAGGGCCTGATCCAATCCGCCGAAGGCGGCACCTTGTTCCTGGATGAAATCGCCGACCTGCCGCTGCACATGCAGGTGAAGCTGTTGCGCGTCATTCAGGAGAAGAGCGTGCGGCCAGTCGGCGACTCGCGCGAGCAGCCCATCGACGTGCGCATTCTTTCCGCCACTCACAAGAATCTCGCCGCGCTGGTCGCGGAAGGCAAGTTCCGCGAGGACTTGTTCTATCGCGTGAACGTGATCGAGATTCGCGTGCCGCCGCTGCGTGAACGACTGGAAGATATCGACGAACTGGTCGACTCCATCGTCACCAAGCTCGGCCGGCAAATCGGCAACCGCTCCTTGCGTATCACCGACACGGCTTCGCGAGCGCTGCGCGATTATCACTTCCCCGGCAACGTGCGCGAGCTGGAGAACGTGCTGGAGCGCGCCGCTACATTGTGCGCGAACGGCGTGATCGACATCGGCGATCTGCAGCTGCGGCCGAAAGTGGCCGCCACGGAAGTGCCGATTCCGAACAGCGTCGCGCCCGGCGAGCGGCTCGGCGACGCGCTGGAAGACATCGAGCGCGACGCCATCGTGCGCGCGCTGGAACAGACGCGTTACAACAAGACCAAGGCCGCGCAACTGCTGGGCATGACGTTTCGCTCGCTGCGATATCGGATCAAGAAGCTCGGGATCGAATAACCGCCATCAGAAGTCATGACTTCCACTCCGGCCTCGTTCAATCCTGACGTGACGCAACGGACCGCGGCAGCAAACATCGCCGCGCTCGCGCCTCGTATCGCGGTACTGATCCCTTGCTACAACGAGGCCGAGGCCATCGAAACGGTGGTCAAGGACTTCGCCGCCGCGCTGCCGACGGCGACGATCTACGTTTACGACAACAACTCGAAGGACGACACGAAAGCCCGCGCCGCGCGCGCCGGCGCCATCGTCCGCACGGAAACATTTCAGGGCAAAGGCAACGTCGTCCGGCGCATGTTCGCGGACATCGAAGCGGAAGCGTATGTGCTCGTCGATGGCGACGGCACTTACGACGCCGCGAGTGCGGCTGTCATGGTCGATACTTTGCTTGCGAACTCGCTCGACATGGTCAACGGCTCGCGCGTGCCGGTTTCCTCCGCGGCGTTTCGTCCTGGTCATGTATTCGGCAACAAGCTGCTGACCGGCACGGTCGCCGCGATCTTCGGCAATCGTTTGAAGGACATGTTATCGGGTTACCGCGTCTTCTCGCGACGGTTCGTGAAATCGTTTCCGGCACTCGCAACCGGCTTTGAAACCGAGACCGAACTCACTGTGCACGCGCTCGAACTGCGCTTGCCGCTGGCTGAAATCCAGACGCCGTATCGCGATCGCCCGCCGGGCTCGAAGAGCAAGCTGAATACGTTCCGCGACGGCTTCCGCATCCTACGCACCATCGTTTATCTGGTGAAGGAAGAGCGGCCCATGCAGTTCTTCTCGCTGCTGGCGCTGGCGCTATTCGTCGCTTCGCTGGCGCTCGGCTGGCCGGTGGTCGTGACCTTTCTTCAGACCGGACTCGTGCCGCGACTGCCGACGGCGGTGTTGGCGGTGGGCATCATGATTCTTGCTGCCGTCAGCTTCATCGCTGGCTTGATCCTGGACACCGTCACGCTGAGCCGGCGTGAAATGAAACGTTTGCACTATCTGGGCTTGCAGGGCCCGACGTTTCGGGAACGGCGGCGAGCGCCATGAGCACTCAGCCCACCGAAGCCTATACGGGCGTCGACAATCTCGAAGTAATGCAGGAGGCGGTGAACTACAACCGCTATCTGCTCGACACCGTGCGCAAACAAGCGCCAGCCCGCGGCAAAGTGCTGGATTTCGGCGCCGGCGGCGGCCAGTTCGCCGCGCCGCTGAGCAAGCACGGCATGGACATCACCGCACTGGAGCCCGACCAGTTCTTGCAACAGCGGCTGCATGCGCAGGGCTTGAGCGTCGTCGGCTCGACGCAGGAGTTGGCCGACGCCTCCATCGACTATATCTACACGCTCAACGTGCTGGAGCACATCGACGACGACGAGGCGGCGCTACGCAGTCTGCATGCGAAGCTGACCGCCAAAGGAAAATTACTGATCTACGTTCCGGCGTTTCCAGTGCTGTACACGAGCATGGACGCAAAGGTCGGTCACGTGCGGCGCTACACCCGCAGCACGCTGGCCGCTCGCGTGAGCGCCGCTGGTTTCCGCATCGAGCGGATTGGATATACCGATTCGATCGGGTTCTTCGCCACGCTGGCGTTCAAGCTGATCGGCAACAAGGACGGCGACGTAAGCCTCGGGGCGTTGAAGTTATACGACCGCGCGATATTTCCTCTCAGCCGCGCGCTGGATCTGGTAGCGCGACGCTGGTTCGGCAAGAACCTTCTGCTGGTCGCAAGCAAGTCATAAAGACGTTCCTCACTTAGAGATCCTGCGACCGATGCCCTCCATTGCGAATCGATGGATTCTCCCGGCCATCTGGCTGGCGGTGAGCGTGTTCGCGGCGTTGACGTGCAGCGTGCAGTACTCCAGCGCCCGGCTGCACGATGAGTTCATTCCGGTCGGCAACGACTCCTTCTATCACGCCCGTCGCATCGTCGACGCCGTGCGTGCACCGGAAGATTTCTATCAATTCGACGCGAAGATCCATGCGCCCGAGGGCAGCTTGCTGGTATGGCCCTGGGGTTATGACTATTTGATGGCAGGCATCGTGCGCACCGGCATGGCGCTGGGGCTCAGCTCGGATCCCATGGCGATCCTGGTGTGGATTCCGGTGGCCGCGTTGTTTCTTTCCATCGGGCTCACGGTCACGATCGGCCGTCAGCTGTCGCTTTCCGCCCCGTTGATCCTGCTGGCCGCACTGTGCATGGCGTGTGCGCCATCGACTCGCCTGCTGCACGGAGTCGGAGAGATCGACCACCATTTTGCCGAGCTGATGTTTCTGCTGGCCTCGCTGGCGGCAGGGCTCGCCTGGTTCTTACGGCCGAGTGTACCAGCCGCCGTACTGCTGGGAGCCACGCTCGGCATCGCGCCTGCGATTCACAATGGTTTGTTCGTTCTGCAGGTCCCGTTGCTCGCAACGTTCCTGCTGCGTTGGCTGCAGGGGCTGAGCACTCCACCTCGCCCGACCCTCGTGCTCGCGCTCACCTTAGTGCTGACGACGTTCGCGGTGCTGGCGCCCTCGATGGCGTTCCAAACGGGCCGATTCGAGTTCTATACGTTGTCGTGGTTTCACGCGTACATCGCGGCCGCGACCGCAGTGCTGGTCCTCTTCCTGAACAGGATGCCGGCTACGCGCAACTCCATGCTCACGCTGGCGGCCATCGGGGCGGGCCTGCTCTACGGGGTTTTCAGCCAACTGGACATCGCCGCGGGTTTTCTCGGCGGCACCTTCGAACGGCTGAAGCTGATCCAGGAAATGCAATCGCCGTTCGAGCGGGCTGCACGCGACTGGATCGGGCTGACGAAGTTCTACTCATTCCTCATCTGGCTCGCGCCGATCACGTTGATCGTGTGCGCCGTACAGTCCTGGCGGCAACGCAATTCGCCACTGCTGCTCTTCTGGGTCACCGCGACTTTCGGACTGGTGCTGCTGTCCACGCAGATGCGCATGCACTATTTCGGCAGCTTCGCGTTGTATCTGCCTTGGTTGATTCTCGCTCAGGAATTCGCGAGCAAGCGTCCGGAACATCGTCGAAGCTTGCTGCTAGGCACCTCACTGGCGCTATTGCTGGCGTACGCTCCGCAACTCCGCAACGAGCTGCTCAACGCCCCGCCCAAGGCGGCCGATGTCTGGTACGAGCGCATGGAGCCGCTGCTGCCGATCTTGCGGGATGCTTGCGCCGAGGATCCCGGCATCGTGCTGGCCGATACCAACGCGGGACATTACATCCGCTACGCGACCGACTGCTCGGTGATTGCAAACAACTTTCTGCTGACGCCGCAGCACTTCGCGAAGGCGGACCGGGTCGATCAGCTGTTCTCGCTGTCCGCCAGCGAACTGTTGACGGCTGCTCCGTATCCGAAATACGTCCTGGTGCGAGCCGGGAGCATCGCGCGCGCCGCGGGCGGCGGTTATCGCCTTAACTTTTTCGGCCCAAGCCCGCATCGGCTGGCGCCGGAGCTTTTGTCCTCGCCCGCGGGCTCGCTGCCCTCGCAATACCGGCTGCTAGGAACGGTCCCGCTGCCGATGGTCCCGGGCGTTGCCTATGCGAAGCTTTATAAGATTGACCAGACTGACAGCCGCGGTCGCCGTGAGCACGAAGAACAACGGCTCGATCAGAAAGCGATAGCGAAAATTCTCCCCGAGCTCGAGCATCGTGCCGACCGCATATAAATAAACGGCGGTCAGGACGATGAAGCCCATGACGATGGCTCTGGGCTTGGCTTCGGCCACCCCTCTCAGCACCCCTTGCCGCGCCTGCCAATAGCCGTAAGGCAGCACCAGCAGCCAAAGCGCGATCATTGCTTTGGAGACGTTCATTTCGAGCGTCCACCCGGTGTTGAGCCCGAAATGCGGTTGATCCACCACATTCGACGCCGCGCTCACGCCATACAACAGCGGGTTGAACCATCGTTCCATCGGCGCCACGGCCGCGCGATTGTGAGCGCTGAAGTACATGTTCATGTTGGACGGCGAGAAGAACAATCCATTCGCAAGCACCAAGCCGTACACGTAATTGAACGGGTACCTGCGGATCGTCGTCAGCGCATCCTGCTTGTAATACTCACCGATGAGGACGATCTGCCGGTTGTTGAAGTTGTAGCGGCCGGTCGACTTCCGCACCTGGTCGAGAACCGGGATGCCGGACGGCGGCAGTTGCTGGGGCGTGAACAATTTGTCCATCTCGCGATAACGCGAGACCAGCGCGAAAGGCGTCAGTCGTCCATCCGCCACGAGCGGCTGCAATTCCTGTCGCGTCGCCACCAGGGTGGAAATGTTCGACAGGCCCAGCCCCATCCACGTGCTGCTCGAGAACACGCCGAAGTAGTAGTAGTTCTTGCCATACCACGCAGCCACCACCAGCAGCGGCACGATCGCCGCAAGCAACGCTTCTTTGCGCCGCTCGCGTAGGCAGGCAAATAGCGCCACCGCGACCAAAATCATCCACGCGAGGTGAAACAGGCTGCGCGTCAGCAACAGGATCGCCAGCACACCGAAGAACGCCGCGCACCACTTTGTCTGACGCGTCTCGACGTAGCGATACAGCATCCAGGCGGAGACCGTCAGCATGATGGCGGCCGGAAAGCTGTACATCAGCCAATTCTCGTAGAGCACGAAGGACGGGCTGAACACCATCAGCCCCGTGGCAGCGACAGCCGCCGCCCGCGCGCCGCTGAGCCGCAGGGTGAGCACGTACACAGTCGCGGCAGCCAGCAGTCCGAGGAGATGAAAGACGACACTGAAGAAAATGTCGGCACGGACGCCGAATAGTTTCAGGCCCAGACCCGCAAACAGGTTCAGCAAGGGCGGATTCGCGTGGTAGTACCACAGCGATTCGAGCAGCCGCGTCTTCAGCAACTCCACGTCGATGAACTGCATGTAGTTGGGCAAGGTAGACGCGTCGAACTCCACCCCGAGCCAGGCATACAGCAGGCGCGAGCTCACGAACAACCCGGCGATCACCCACAGATCGCCCCGAGCGAGGCCGAGGGTGGCGAAAACGCGAGCGATCATGGCTTGAAAGACGTATTGAGGGGCTCTCGCCGCATCTGTTGCGCGTGCAATGCCAGCGCGGCCAGGCCCATGAGCAGCAGCACCGGCGAGATCGGCAGGTTCGAACGGCCCAGATTGGTCACGCAGGGCGAGAGGGCCGCGATGATGCTCACCATGATCAACGCGAAACGGCTCAACGATTGAGAACCGACCAGTAACGCCGCGATGACGCCAAGCGCTCCCATGTCGTAATTGAAAGCATAGGGCGAGATCACGAACGTGCCGCACGCCAGCGTGAATATTCGTTGCAGCGGATCGGTTTGCCAGCGCCATGCCCAGAGCACCACGGCTGCGCCGGCGATCGAGAACGGCCATTGCACCATGTATGCCGTGTCGGGCGTGTAATCGAGAGTGCGCATGCTCGCGAACACAGTCGGCATCATGCGGAGGAAGAGGCCAGACCAGTCCGTCATGACCGAGCGCTGATAGTCGAGCGTCTCCGTCAGATAAGACGCCCAACTCTGTGTTCCGTACCAAGCGGCCGACAACGCCACCAGTGCTACGGTGAACAAGGCCGACCAGCCGATCGTGCGCCAATTGCGATCCAACACCAGCAGCACGGGGATCAGCACACCCAGCTGCGGCTTGATCGTCAGCAGGGCGAACGCCAGGCCTGCGGCGACCGGCCGCGACTTCATCCAGGCCAGTCCGAACAACAGCAGGGCGCCGGTCAGGAACCCGTTCTGAGTGGTGTAGATCATCAGCAGTGAGTAACCGAAGACGGCCAGCGCCAGCAGCGGCACAGATGAATTCGGCGCATAGGCGCGCCGAAACACCAGCGTGGCCATCACGAACAGCGCGAAGGTCGCTGTCAGGAACGCAACCATCGCCGCCTTGTAGCTCAGCAGGCCCAACGGCCACAGCAACAACAGGAAGTGCGGCGGGTAACCCCAATTGTGAATGGGGTAGTTCGCGCCGAACGTGGCTTCCAGATGCCCGTAGTAGACCGGAAAGGAGAACAGATCCTGCTGCATGCCGGCCGTCGTCATCACGCCCGCCATCCAATAATTGACGAAATCCACGTCGATGACGTTCAGCGGATAGCCCTCGCCAAGCATCCCGGCCGTGAAATCGATCAATAGCGGCGCATGAGTGACCAGCGCCAGCAAGGTGAGTACGCCGATGCACAACAAGGCGGGATTGCCAGCAAGGCGCGTGCGTACGCTTACGGCATTTTCGACTGCGTCCATGTGTATTCAGCGAGCATCGCAGTGACGAGCGGCAGCGCATTCTATCGACTCATCGCCAAAACAATGAGAGCCAGCGCACTATCTGCGGCGCCGGTCGGCAGCTATCCTCCGCGCCGAGCCGGCCAGGAACCTCGCATGCGCCTTCAGATTCGCTCAACTCCGCTGCTGCTATGGCTGGCGGTCAGCTGTATTGCCGCGTTGTCCTGCAGCTTGGGCATATCGGCCGCACGCATCGGCGGCGAATACTTTCCTTTCGGCGTGGACAGCTTTTATCACGCGGTCCGGATTCTCGACGCTGTGGACGATCCCGGCTCGTTCTACGAATTCGATCCGAAGATCCATGCTCCCGAAGGCAGCCAGCTGGTCTGGCCGTGGGGCTACGACTATTTCATGGCCAAGGCGGTAAGCGCAGCGCTGGCGGTCGGCCTGGGATCGGACCCGCTGATGATTCTGCTGTGGATTCCAGTGGCCGCGGTGTTTGTCGGCACGGGACTGTTGATGCTGGTCGCACGCCGCATCGGACTGGGGGATTGGGCGATGGCCCTCGCCGGACTGTGCATGGCGCTGAGCTCGAGCACACAACTGCTGTATATGTTTGGCGAGATAGACCATCACTTCGCCGAGCACATTTGCATCCTAGCCGCGCTCGCCGCTGGTCTTTCGTGGTTCAAATCGCCGAGCAACGCATCGGGCGTAGCGTTGGGAGTTACGTTCGGCGTCGCCATGGCAGTTCACAATGCGCTGTTCATTCTCCAGGCGCCCTTCCTGGCGACGGCGCTGGCGCACTGGCTGCAAGGCCAGCGCGCCCCGCTGCGACCCGTGTTTGCATTCGTCGCGGCGTTGTTGATCTCCGCGCTCGCGATCCTGGTGCCTTCGGATCCGTTTCGAAACTTCAGCTTCGAGTTCTACCTGCTTTCCTGGTTTCACTTTTATGTGGTGTGCGGCACGGCCGTGGTCATGGTGCTGCTCACTCAATTGCAGCCGACGCGCCGTAACTTCGGCGTGCTGATGGCAATCGCGGCCATCTTGGTGGCGCCGCTGTTCAATCAGATCACCTACGCGCGCTCGTTCGTAGACGGCAGCCTGGGCATGCTCGAACAGGTCCTGGAGATGCGCTCGCCACTGCAAATGGTTCGTGACGGCGAGTTTGGACGCCTCACTGCCTTCTATTCGGCGCTGTTTTTCCTGGCGCCCGTCACTTTCGCCCTGTGCGCCGTGCGGCTGTGGCGGGAACGAACCAGTCACCGGCTACTGTTCTGGATCTGGTGCGTGTTCGGATTGGCGCTGATGATGACGCAGATCCGCATGCACTACTTCGGCACCTTCGCCTTGTATCTGCCTTGGCTGCTGGTCGCGCAAGAGATCGGCTCACGGCATCCGGAACGGCACAAACAGAGTTTACTGGCTGCTTCGCTGCTGCTCGTTCTGGCCTACACCCCAGCGCTACGCTACGAGCTCATCGCGCCCGCGCCGAAGGCCGGCGAGCGCTGGTTCCTGCCCCTGTATCCGATGTTCGAGCCGCTGCGTAAGGCGTGCGCTGAAGATCCAGGGGTGGTGCTCGCCGACACCAACGCCGGGCACTACATCCGGTACTTCACGAATTGCTCGGTCATTGCCAACAATTTCCTGTTGACCGCGCAGCATTTCCAAAAGGTTGACGAAGTTTATCGCCTGTTTTCCCAGCCACAGGAGCGGTTCACCGAACGTGCGCCGTTCGTGAAGTACATTCTGGTGCGCGCTGGCGAGATCAAGCCAAAGGGAAATGGCGAGTTCGATTATGCGTTCTACGGTCAGCTCGCACCGGTGCTCTCCCAGCAACTGCTGCTCGCTCCCGCCGCATCGATCTCGCCGGACTTCAAACTGCTGTACGAAGTCTCGATAAAGATGCCCACGCCGAACGGCGAGCCTCAGGAAGTCCCGTACGCCAAGTTGTACAAAGTCGTAGCGGCGCCGGCGTCGCCACGGACGACGTCGGTGAACGACGTCAGCCAGTGACGCGAATTGTCACTAACTGTCATGGGCGCGCAGGGAGCACCGCGCTCACGCTGTCATAACGTGGACTGTCTCTCAGAAAAGGACAAGATCAAACAGTAACTTAGCAACGTCCGAAACGCCTGGCACGCGCCTTGCTTTAGTGCAGTAGCCGACGCACCAGTCGCTGCTGAGTTTGTTTCTCACCGAGGAGAGTTTGAAAATGTCGAAGGCTCAAAAGGGTTTCACCCTGATCGAATTGATGATCGTGGTCGCGATCATCGGCATCCTGGCGGCGATTGCGTTGCCGGCTTACCAGGACTACACCATCCGTTCGAAGGTGTCTGAAGGTCTGATCGGCGCTTCGTCCGCGAAGGCGTCGGTGAGCGAAGCCTTCCAGACGGATGCGATGGAAGGCGTCGATGCCGCTGCCAACGCCTGGAACAACCAGATCGCCGGCACTGCGACCAAGTACGTGGGCTCGGTCAACATCGACCCGGCCACAGGCGACATCTTCGTCACCTTCCAGACCGGCAATGGCAACGGTCTGCCTGAAGGCGCTACTGGCATGGAAAACAAGGTGCTGAGCTTCCAGCCGCGCGTCGCTGGCGCTGCACTGGACGTCGATTCGGTTGGCTCCATCGACTGGGCGTGCGTGTCCGAGACCACGCAGACTGCGACCAACCGCAACCTGGCGCCTACCACGATCGCGAACGGCGTGCCGTCCAAGTGGGCCCCGTCCGAGTGCCGTTAATCGGTATCGCGGATGCAGCCTTGAGCTGATACGGAGGGGCGCCCACGGCGCCCCTCTTTTTTTGGGCGTGACTCTTAGGGTAGAACGTACAAAAAGGAAGGTTTTTGCCCATGCGCCAACAGTCTGGTTTCACCTTGATCGAGCTGATGATCGTGGTGGCCATCATCGGCATCCTCGCCGCCATCGCCGTGCCCGCCTACCAGAACTACACGGTACGCGCCAAGGTCTCCGAAGGCCTGCTCGGAGCAACGGCAGCGAAGATGCATGTCAGCGAGTCTTATCAGGCCAACTTCGTGCCGGGCCTGGAGAGCGCAGTGGCGTCATGGAATATCAACAGCACGCGCACCAAGTACGTCAACAGCGTCACGCTCGACGTGACTGGAGTCGTGGTGACGACCTTCATCGCGGGCAATGGCAACGGATTGCCGGCCGAAGTGAACGATACGACCTTGGTGCTGACTCCCTCCATGAACGGCCAGCCTCTCACCTCCATGCTGAGCGGCACGCTGGAGTGGGCTTGCACGTCGGAGACGAGCAGCACTGCCGAAAACCGGAATCTCTACGTCAGCCCCGACGTCCAGGGCACGCTGCCAGCTAAGTACGCCCCCTCGGAGTGTCGCTAAGTTCGCTACAGACGCAGCGGGGGAGCACTGCTGCCCCGCTGGGATGGATTGCGGTATCTTCCTCGGCCGTCTCCTACCCGGCGTCGGCCGGGTTGTTCAGGCAGCCGCTGTGAGATATGTCACGCAGCCTCTGCCGCCGGTGTGAGACCATCGGATCAATTTGACAAATACCGCCCTGCGGCGGACCACGGCACGCATTTCAATGGCTGAGAACGTCTCCACAATCCAACAGCGCATGGTGCTGCAGGGACTGCCCCAGCGGTTGATCCAGGATGGGCTGGTCAACGAGCAGACCATGACCCAGGCACTGGTCGCCACCAAGGAAACGGACACCAATCTGGTGTCGCATCTGGTGAGCAATGGACTGGCGGATCCCAAGGAAATCGCCATCGCGGCCTCGCAAGAATTTGGCGTGCCGCTGCTCGATCTCGACTCCGTTCAGATGGACCTGGACGTAGTGAAGCTGGTCTCCGACAAACTGCTCGCCAAGCATCGCGTGCTGCCGCTGCTCAAGCGCGGCAAGCGGTTGTTCGTCGCGGTCTCGGATCCCACCAACCTGCACGCGCTGGACGAGATCAAGTTCCAGACTGGCCTGTCCATCGAGGCGGTGGTCGTCGAAGACGACAAGCTCCAGAAGATCGCCAACAAGACCATGGAGCAGGTCGACACGCAGATGCCGGCGCTCACGGATGACGACCTGGATCTCGAGAACCTCGAGGTCACCGGCGGCGACGACGACGAAAACGCGGCGGCGGCTGCCGGCCGTGACGACGTCGAAGACGCACCCATCGTGCGCTTCGTCAACAAGGTGCTGCTCGACGCGATCAAGCGCGGCGCATCCGACATTCACTTCGAGCCGTACGAAAAGTCATATCGCATCCGCCTGCGCCTGGACGGTTTCTTGAAAGAAATCGCCAGCCCGCCGGTGCAGCTGGCCGTGAAGCTCGCGGCCCGTATCAAAGTCATGTCGCGTCTGGATATCGCCGAGCGCCGCATCCCGCAGGACGGCCGTATCAAGATGCGCATCTCGAAGAATCGCGCCATCGACTTCCGCGTGAGCACCTGCCCCACGTTGTTCGGCGAGAAGATCGTCGCGCGTATTCTCGATCCGTCCAGCGCCATGCTCGGCATCGACGCGCTCGGCTACGAGGAGGCCCAGCGAGATCTGTATTTGAAAACGCTGGCGCAGCCGCACGGCATGATTCTGGTCACCGGCCCGACCGGTAGCGGTAAGACCGTGTCGCTGTACACGGGTCTCAACATCCTCAACAAAGAGGACACGAACATTTCCACCGCCGAGGATCCGGCGGAAATCAACTTGCCCGGCGTCAACCAGGTCAACGTCAATCCCAAAGTCGGTTTGACGTTCGCATCCGCGTTGCGCGCGTTCCTGCGCCAGGACCCGGACGTGATCATGGTCGGCGAAATCCGAGACCTGGAAACGGCCGAAATAGCCATCAAGGCCGCCCAGACCGGCCACCTGGTTCTGTCCACCTTGCACACCAACGACGCGCCGAAGACGCTGACCCGTCTGATCGACATGGGCGTGAAGCCCTACGCGATCGCGACCTCGGTGTCGCTGATCATCGCGCAGCGCCTGGCGCGCAAGTTGTGCAACAACTGCAAGACGCCCATCGACATGCCGGCGGAAGCCTTGCTCAAGGAAGGTTTCACCCCGGAGGAAATCGCCGAGGGCATCAAGATTTTCAAGCCGGTGGGCTGCAGCTCCTGCACCGACGGCTACAAAGGCCGTACCGGTTTGTATCAGGTCATGCCGGTCTCTGAGGAGATCCAGCGCATCATCCTGCAGGAAGGCAATGCGGTTGACATCGCCGCCCAGTCGGCCAAAGAAGGCATCTGGGATCTGCGCAAATCCGGCTTGGCCAAGGTGAAGGCAGGCATCACCAGCCTCGAAGAAATCAACCAGTGTACGGTCGAGTGATTGCAAGGACTTAGCCCATGGCCCAAGTAGCATCCAGCCAGCAATTCCCATTCGTCTGGGAAGGCACGGACAAGAAAGGCAAGCGCATCAAAGGAAAGATGCTGGCCGTGTCCGAAGCCGCAGTGAAAGCGGACCTGCGCCGCCAGGGCGTGCTCGCCAAGAGCGTGCGCAAGGAAGTGCAGCTGTTCAAGAGCGCGAAGAAAATCACGACCGAGGACATCGCGCTATTCGCCCGTCAGCTCGCCACGATGCTGCAGGCGGGTATCCCGATGGTCCAATGTTTCGACATCATCGGTAACGGCCATGACAAGCCGTCCATGCAGAAGCTGGTGCTGGCCGTCAAAGCCGATATCGAGTCGGGCACCTCGCTGCACGAGGCGCTGAGCAAGCACCCATTGTACTTCGACGATCTGTTCGTGAATCTGGTGGAAGCCGGCGAGCAGGCCGGTGCGCTCGAGACGCTGCTCGACAAGATCGCCACCTATAAGGAAAAGACCGAGGCGCTGAAGAAGAAGATCAAGAAGGCGCTGTTCTATCCGACGGCGGTGCTCGGTGTGGCCGTCATCGTCACGGCCATCCTTCTGATTTTCGTGATCCCGCAGTTCGAATCGTTGTTCCAGAACTTCGGCGCCGATCTGCCGGCGTTCACGCAGATGGTCATCAATCTGTCTAAGTTCGTGCAGGCCAGCGGCATCTACATGGCCATCGTGATCGGCGGCGCCGGTTATGCATTCTTCTACTTCAAGAAACGCTCGCGCCCGATGCGTCGTTTTCTCGATCGCATGCTGCTGAAGGCGCCGATCATCGGTCCGATCATGGTGAAGGCTGCCATCGCACGCTATGCACGTACGCTGTCGACGATGTTCGCCGCCGGCGTGCCGCTGGTGGAAGCACTCACCTCCGTGGCCGGTGCGACCGGCAACATCGTCTACGAAGAAGCCACGCTGAAGATCCGCGACGAGGTGTCGACCGGTCAGCGCCTGCAGCGCTCGATGGAAAGCACCGAGTTGTTCCCGAACATGGTCATCCAGATGATCGCCGTCGGTGAAGAGTCCGGCTCGCTCGACTCCATGGCCGCCAAGGTGGCGGACTTTTACGAAGCCGACGTGGACGCGGCGGTGGACGCGATGAGCTCGCTGATCGAGCCGTTGATCATGGCCATCCTCGGCGTGCTGGTCGGCGGTCTGGTCATCGCCATGTACCTGCCGATCTTCAAGCTCGGCGCGGTGGTGTAAGCTCGCCGCCAGCGAGTTTCGTTCCAATAACTAACGACGCCGCGCTAAAGCGCGGCGTTTTTTTACCCCCTTATGCAGGATGTGCTCGGCTCATTGGTCTACCTGCTGACGACGTCACCAGCCGCATGGATCGGGCTGATGCTCGTCCTCGGCCTGCTGGTGGGCAGCTTTCTCAACGTGGTCATCCATCGTCTGCCCATCATGATGGAGCGCGAATGGAAGGCGCAGGCCGAAGAGATTCTCGGCGCGAACCCTTACGACCCGCCGCGGGCCGAGCCCGTTTCGAACCCGCCTTACAACCTGGTCGTGCCCCGCTCCGCCTGCCCCAAATGCGGCGCGATGATCACAGCGCTGCAGAACGTGCCGATCGTCAGCTACGTGTTCCTGCGCGGCGCCTGCGCCAATTGCGGGGCGAAGATCTCGATTCGATATCCGTTGATCGAGTTGTTCACCGGCCTGCTCTCGGCGGCCGTGGCGTGGAAGTTCGGCGTGACCTGGTACTGTGGAGCGGCACTGCTGCTCACCTGGGCGCTGGTGGCGCTGAGCGCCATCGACTTCGATCATCAACTGCTGCCTGATCAGATCACTCTGCCGCTATTGTGGTTGGGCCTGCTGCTCAGCCTTGCGCCCACGCTGCCGACGCTTGGCCTTCCAGTCGATACCTCCTCCAGCCTCATCGGCGCGGCCGCGGGTTATCTGGCCCTGTGGAGCATTTATCACCTGTTCAAACTGCTCACCGGCAAGGAAGGCATGGGCTACGGCGACTTCAAGTTGCTGGCCGCCCTTGGCGCCTGGATGGGTTGGCAGTCGCTGCTGGACATCATCCTGGCGTCGGCGTGCGTCGGCTCGGTGGTCGGGATTGCGCTGATGATGCGGGGACGGGATAAAAACATTCCCATTCCCTTCGGGCCATTCCTCGCGGCTGCGGGCTGGATCGCGTTGATGTGGGGCGATCGCCTGCCCGGCCGACAGATGCTGGCGGGTAGTTTTTATTAATACTGCGACGTCTGCATTTGCCCAGGCAGCGACGGACTCCTACACTCCAGGACGATGTCCTCGTCCACTAACAGACCTTTCCGGCCACTGCTGATCGGGCTCACCGGCGGCATCGCCAGCGGTAAAAGCGCCGTCGCGGAGATCTTCGCGCAGCTTGGCGCACCAGTGCTGGATACCGATCAGATCGCACGCGACGTGGTCGAGCCTGGCACACCCACGCTCGCAAAACTGGTCGCGGAATTCGGCAGCGAGATTCTCGATGACAGCGGCCGCCTCGATCGCGCTCGTATGCGAGAACGGGTATTTGCCGATCCTGCGCAACGCAAGCGTCTCGAAGCGATCACTCATCCAGCGATTCGGGAAGAACTGGCCGCGCGGGCCCAGCGGGCGGAAGGCCCCTACCAGATTCACGTGATTCCTCTGCTCATCGAAAGCGGCCGCGCCGAGCTTTACGATCGCGTGTTGCTGGTGGACACCAGCGAAGAAGAACAGATGAAGCGCTTGATGGCGCGCGACAACTCCAACAAGGAGTTGGCCGAGCAGATGCTCGCCGCACAGGCCTCGCGAGAAGATCGTTTGGAGGCCGCCGACGACGTCATCGTCAACACCGGCACGCTGCAGGATCTGCATCGGTTCGTGCAGACCCTGCACCGTAATTACACGCTGCTCGCCAAGCGGATCAACGCGGAAGAAGCTCAGAACTTATAAGCGACCTGCGCGCTGACGATATCGACGGCCGACTCCTGCTCGCCGATCAGGAAGCCACGCGCGGCGGGATTGCCATCGTCCTGATTCATCCGCGCATCCTCCGCGAACAAATGCGCGTAACCGACGTCGACAACCCACGAGTTGCCGGGATTCCACTGCGCGCCGACGGCCACCCAGGTGCGATCCGAATCGGGAAGCCGAGCCGTGCGGGTGCTGTCTGGAACATTGGTTTCGTCGTACGCGACACCGCCGCGTAACTTCCATTGATCGTTGAGCTGATACGTCGCGCCCACCGCATAGCGCCAAGTATCTTCCCAGCGCTCCGGCGTCACTGACAGCACCTGCCCGGAATCGCGCACGATGCGTAGCTCTTGAATGCTGCTCCAGCCCGTCCATGCGATGTCGGCCATCAACTCGACCTTGCCCATGCGGTGATACAAAGACGCGGTCGCGATGTCCGGTAGTTTCAAATCCACGCTCGCCGGACCGGTCGCGAGTTGACCGCCTGGCGCCGAAGCAGCGGCGATGATGCCAGCGCCGATGGGATTCGATGTGGTGGCAGGACGGAAGCGCACGCTGCCTTCCAACGTGTAGTCCACCGTCGAGCGATACGACAAGCCTACGCGCGTGTCATCTGAGAATTCATATAACAGGCCCGCATTGAATCCCCACGAGCTGTCATCGCCTCGCACGGCTGTGTGACCTTCGAGACCACCATTGGCCTGGATGAGTCCCGGAATGGACGAAGCGGGCAACTGACCTGCCGCGACGAGGCTCTGCAATCCTTGCGCGACGACCGCGGTGTAGTTCACGGCATTGGTCAATTCGGCCTGGATGCGCTGATAGTTCGCACCGACGCCGATACTCAGCTGCTTGCTCAAGCGCCACGACACGGACGGATTGAAGTTATAAGTCTGGATTTCTGAATTGAGCGCCTGAAAACGTCCCATCCAGCCATCGTCATACTCCAGCTTCAGGCCGAACGGCGCATTCACGCCGAGCCCCACCGCGAACTGCTCATTCAATGGCATCGCGAAATAAGCGGCAGGCACTGCGTTCCAATCGCCCGCGTCGCCCCCGTCGTTACCGAGCGGCTGGCCGAGAGCAGCTTGTGAGTTGCCATTCTTGAATTCCGAACCGATGAGCACGCCGCTGGCCACGACCATCAGTTCCTTGTCAGTGAGCCTGGCCATGCCGGCGGGATTGTAAAAGATGGTGCTGGCATCGTCGGCCGCAGCCGCGGTGCCTGAAAACGCCGTTCCCAGCCGACTCGCGCTTTGCTCCAGCAATGCGAAGCCCGAGGCAAACGCACTGCCCGATGCGCAACAGAGCAGCGCTCCCACTGGCAATGCATACCGACGCACCGTCCAACGGTTCGCCACGGACAACATTCCTTCACTCATGATAGGCACCCATCTTGGACCGAAAGACAAATGCAAGAAAAATCAACGCGCGCTTGCAGACATAGTTCCGATGCAGCATCGGGTCTTGACCGAGCGTGCGCGAATATCGCGAAAAGCGAAGCCGCGGTCGGGCACCTAGCCCGGCCATGGACCGTTTCGAAACATGGGATCACTGCAGCACAGGGCTCGTATTCGTATCGGGATTTCCGGGTGGCGCTACACGCCATGGCGCGGAGTGTTCTATCCGAAGGATCTGCCCCAGCGCCTCGAACTGCACTATGCCTCGCGCGAGCTGCCAACCATCGAGATCAACGGCTCGTTCTATTCCCTGCAGTATCCGGCAAGCTATCAACGCTGGCATGACGACACACCGGCGGACTTCGTGTTCGCGGTGAAGGGGCCGCGGTTCATCACGCACATGAAAAAACTGCGCGACGTGGAAACGCCGCTGGCGAACTTCTTCGCCTCGGGCGTGTTCAATCTGCGCAATAAGCTCGGGCCCATTCTCTGGCAATTTCCACCCAACTTCCGATATGACCCGCAGAAGCTCACAAAGTTCTTCGAGCTGTTGCCGCGAGACACCGAGGCGGCGCTGCAGCTGGCACGCCGGCGCGATGCTCGCATGAAGGGGCGCTCGAAACTCTCGATCGACGCACGCCTGCCGCTACGGCATGCATTCGAGATCCGGCACGAGAGCTTCTGCGATCCCGGCTTCATCGATCTGCTTCGCGATCATAACATCGGGCTGGTGATCGCCGAGACCGCCAAGCGCTTCCCGATGATGCACGACATAACGGCCGACTTTGTATACATGCGTCTGCATGGGGACAAAACGCTCTACCAAAGCGGCTATAGCGATCGCGCGCTGGAGAAATGGGCAAGGCGCATCAAGGCGTGGCAGCGAGGCAGCGAGCCGCGCGATGCGGAGAAGATTTCGAAGCGCAAGCCGCCTACTTCGAAACCGCGGGACATCTATTGTTACTTCGACAACACGGATGTGAAGTTGCGTGCACCCGTCGATGCCCGGACGCTGATTCGCAAGCTGAAGCTGTAGAGATTACTTCGCAGTCACCCAACGGCGCTCGATCCAGCCGAACACCCATTGCACGAGCAGCGCGAGCACAGCTGCGGGCACTGCGCCTTCGAGAATTAAATTCGTGTCATCCAGCCGGATGCCCGTGAGAATGGGCTGACCATAACCACCGGCGCCAATCAGTGCGCCGAGCGTCGCCGTGCCTACGTTGATCACGGCCGCGGTTCTTATTCCTGCAAGCATCGAGCGCGCCGATAGCGGCAGCTCGACAAAGCGCAAGCGAGCCATGCGTGGCAAGCCGAGCGCTTCGGCAGACTCGCGCAGGTCGCGAGGAATATCAGCCAGGCCGGTGTGAGTGTTCCGCAAGATCGGCAGCACGCTATACAAGAACAGCGCGACGATGGCGGGCGCGTAACCAATGCCGAGCCAGGGAATCAGAAACACTAACAGGGCGAGCGCAGGGAGCGTTTGCAACACATCGGCGACAGCAAACACGACGCGACCGACACCGCGACGATAGAAGGCCACGATTCCCAGCGGTACCGCCACCAGTATCGCGAGCCCCAAGGAGATCCCGACCATCGCGAGATGCTCCTTGGTTCGTCGCCAGATGCGTGCCGATCTCGAATCCACTTCGATGTGGGACACGACGCCCAACTGCTCGTGAAGGAAGCTGGCGGCAATCTGCGACTCGGGCTCGCGATCCAACGCAGCGCGGGCATTCATTTTCGTCATGGCCTTTTCGTCGATGCGACCGCCGAGGCGGTTCAGCGCATCGCGGATTGCATCCGGCACGTCGTCGCGACAAACGAAAATGGCGTCGTAGACTGGAAAGAACTTGGCATCGTCGGCGAGCGTCGTGAGATCGTAGTGCACGATCTCGGCGTCGGTGGAATACAGATCGGTGAGATCTAGCGATCTCGACGCGAGCCCGCGGTACGCCAGATCATGGGACAGCCCGCGAACATCCTGCTGCGGCAAATGGTAGTGCTCACGGATCCCCGGCCATCCATCGCCGCGCTCCATGAATTCATTGCTGAATCCGAATCGAAGTGTCGGATGATCCGCCAGCTGGGACATGCGAGTGATGCCCAACTCCGCTGCGCGGTCGCGCCGCATGCCCAGCACATAGGTGTTGTTGAAACCGAGCGACTTCGAGGTCCACATCGATTCGCGCGCCAGGACCTCGCGCAGTTCATCGTCGCTGCGCAGAGGTTGAGTTGCGAAGATTTCGGTTCGCAGCGTGCCTGTGTACTCGGGATAACACTGGACATCGCCGCGGACCAACGCACTCCACAGCACTCGAGTGCCGCCGAGCTGGCGGCGATGCTCGACATCGAAGCCTGCTTCCTTTGTGAGCTGCGCGGCGAGCTCGCCGAGAATCACCGACTCGGTAAATGCCTTCGACCCGATGACCGTCGTTGCCGCGAGCGTAGTAGCACTCGACATCAGTCCTGCAACGATCAGCGCGAGACCTGAGAACCAGCTGCGAGTTTCAGACATCGAGCGCCTCGGCATGCAAGCCGCGCTGAGCCTTCACGAAGTCGCTCACGAACTGCTCCGCGGGCGAGTCCATGAGATCGCGATACGTTCCATGCTGGACGATCTTTCCCTCCCGCATCAACACGATGTTATGCGAGAAGAACGCCGCCTCCGCCATGTCATGCGTCACCAGCAACACGGACTTGCGCAGGCGCTGAAACAAACGACGCAGATCCTCCTGCAAACCATGCCGCACCATGGGATCGAGCGCACCCAGCGGTTCGTCCAGCAACAACACCGCCGGATCGAGCATCAGGGCCCGCATCAGACTGACCCGCTGCCGCTGGCCACCGGAAAGATTATTTGGAAAGCGATCGAGAGCATCGCGTGGTAGCTGCACCAGCTCTGCGAGCTCGGCGACGCGATCTGCGATCCATTGGCGTTCCCTTTTTAGGAACCGCGCTGCGAGCGTGACGTTATCCACGGCGCTCAAATGGGGAAACAGGCCGCCGGACTGGATCACATAGCCAATACGATGACGGATCTCCAACACGTTGTCCGGCGCGAGCTTGCGATCGGTGACAACTACCGAGCCCTGCTGTGGCCACACCAATCCGGCCGCGAGCTTGAGCAACGTGGACTTGCCGCAGCCGCTGGGACCGATCAACGCCACCGTCTCGCCCGCGTCGATACGCAGGCTCACATCGTCCACCGCGATCGCGTGCGGATAGCGGTGGCTCACATGCTCGAAGGCGATGGCGCAGCTCATGAGCACGACAGCTTAAAGCAAACCACGCACCACTCCCACCCAGCAGCACAAAGATGCATGTCTTGAATGCTTCGGCTATACATGCAGCAGGGGAAGGAACCTGAGCGATCCAATGAACAACAAGGCCTGGGATGGATGGTTGGATGGCAAGCGCCGGCCCGGGCCGCCTCGCATCTTCGCTGCTCTGCTGTTCCTCGTCGGCCTGATTCTCGCTCTGGGCGGCGGACGCCTGGTAACACTGGGCGGATCGTTCTATTACCTGATCGCCGGATCCGCTCTTATCGCCTCGGCCATCGGGCTGTGGCGGGCGCGGCTATGGGGCGCATACCTCTACGGTGTGTTGACGATCGGCACACTCTGCTGGGCGATCGTCGAGGTCGGTTTCGATGGCTGGGCATTGGCGCCGCGCATTCTGCCTTTCCTGGTGCTCGGACTGTTTCTATTACGGCCCAAGACCCGTCGCGCACTGCTCGGCGCCAAGCCTCGACGTTTGCGCAGCCATCCGGCGACCTGGACGGCGATCGCTCTACTGGCGCCGATCGGTGTTCGCGTAGCACTGCACTCGCCTTATCCATCGCTGCCCTATCCGGACGCTGCCGAGGCGCCGAACTCCCCCACGAGCGATTGGCAACACTGGGGAGGCTTGGCCGCGGGTCGTCGCTATGCCGCGTTCGATCAGATCGACACGAGTAACGTTTCCAAGCTGCGGATCGCGTGGACTTATCGAACCGGAGTTGGCGGCGCTTTCAAAGCCACGCCTCTGCAGATCGGCGACACGCTGTATGTCTGCCTCGCGGGCAACATCATCACGGCGCTGGACTCCGCCTCTGGCGTCGAGCGCTGGCGCTTCGATCCCAAACTCAACGACTCGAAGGTTGGCTTCACGACGACGTGCCGCGGTGTCACGTACTACAAAGCGCCGGAGGGTCAGCTCGAGTGCCCTGAACGAATACTCACTGCCACCACGGATGCACGGTTGATTGCTGTCGATGCTGCCACCGGGCAACGATGTGCCGGCTTCGGCGCGAACGGTGAAGTCAGCTTGCTCACCGGCATGGGCGACGTGAAGCCCGGCTTCTACTATGTGACTTCGCCTCCGACGATGGCCAGCGGCGTCGCCGTGCTCGGTGGCTGGGTCGCGGACAACGTCGAGGTGCAGGAACCGTCCGGCGTCATTCGGGGCTTCGACCCTACCAGTGGCCGGATGTTATGGGCATGGGACATCGGCCGTACCGAGCCCGTGACCGAGCTGGCGCCGAACGAAACATTCACACGCGGCACTCCGAATGCGTGGAGCGTGTTCAGCGCCGATGACGAGCTCGGCATGGTCTACATTCCTACCGGCAATGCCACGCCTGATTATTACGGCGGGCATCGCTCGCCGGAATCGGAACGATTCGCCAGCTCCGTCGTCGCGCTCGATGCGAAGACCGGGACGCTGCGCTGGTCGTTTCAGACTACGCATCACGATATCTGGGACTACGATGTTCCTTCGCAGCCCGTTCTCGTGGATTTCACACCTTCGGACAAAGCCGAGAAAGTCCGCGCACTCATCGCTCCGACCAAGCGCGGCGAGCTGTTCTTACTCGATCGCGCAACGGGCCAGCCATTGGCGGAAGTTGAAGAGCGTCCGGTCCCGCAAACCGATGTTCCTCACGAGTGGACGGCGAAGACACAGCCATTCTCCGTGGGCATGCCGGGCTTCAATCGCGAGCCGCTCACTGAAGCCAAAATGTGGGGCATCACGCCCATCGATCAGATGCTTTGTCGCATTCAGTTTCGTCGCCTGCGTTATGAAGGGCCGCTCACGCCGCCGTCGTTGCGTGGAAGCATTCAGTTTCCAGGGTTTGCGGGCGGCATGAACTGGGGCAGCGTTGCCGTCGATGAGCGCACTGACGTGGTCATCGTTAACGTGCTGCAGTTCGCGAATCACGTGCAGTTGTTTCCTCGCGCTTCGGTGAACAACGAGACAGTGCTTGGTTTTGGCGGCGGTCGTCAGCTCGGCACTCCGTATGCCGCGTTCACGACTCCGTTTCTGTCGCCCATCTTCGCTCCGTGCCAACAGCCACCTTACGGCGAGATTGCCGCCGTCGATCTGCGTACGCGCTCGGTGCTCTGGCGGCGGCCGCTGGGCTCAGCAAACGAGCTGGGGCCTCTTGGTTTCAAGTTCCGGCTCCCGATTCCCATGGGCGTGCCGTACTCCGGTGGCACTGTCGTCACCAAGGGCGGGCTCATCTTCATGGGCGGCACGATGGATCGCCGCTTCCGAGCGCTGGAATTGAGTACGGGCAAGATACTGTGGAGCGACGTGCTGCCTAACAATGCGCAGGCCACGCCCATGAGTTATGTGTCTCCTCAGACTGGCAAACAGTACGTTGTCATTGCCGTTCCCGCGGTGAACACACCCGAAGACAGCCACGCGGCCGAGCCAGAGGCGCAACGGGGCGCAGGAACGGCCGCGCCGGCTGCGGATGCCGGTGGGTGGCTGATTGCATATGCGTTGCCCGAGGTGGACACTCAGTAGCTATGGCTGACATTCCAAGCATTGCCGCGTCCGTTCCTTCTCTGAAACAGCATCTGGAAGCGCACCGCTACATTTGCTCGGATCAGATCGCTACGGCGGTCTATCTCGCTTATCACCTGCGCAAACCGGTGCTCATCGAAGGCCCGCCCGGCGTCGGCAAGACCGAGCTGGCCAAAACCACGGCGCAGATGTTCGAGCTGCCGTTGATCCGCCTGCAGTGCTACGAAGGCTTGGACGAAGCCAAGGCGCTGTACGAGTGGAAGTATGGCAAACAGTTGCTCTACACGCAGGTGCTGAAGCAGACGCTCGACGAAGTTCTGCAGGGCGCGAAGGGCTTCGCCGAGTCCGTGAAGCGGCTGCATGAGTTCGGCGATATCTTCTTCTCGGAGGAGTTCCTGGAAGCGCGCCCGCTGTTGAAGGCGTTACGCGAAGAGCGCGGCTGCGTGCTGCTGATCGACGAAGTGGACAAGTCCGATCACGAGTTCGAGTCGTTGCTGTTGGAGATGTTGTCCGATTACCAAGTCTCCATTCCCGAGATCGGCACTGTAAAGGCGAAGCACACGCCACCGCTGGTATTCTTGACCAGCAACAACACGCGCGAGATCTCCGACGCGCTCAAGCGTCGCTGCCTGCACTTGTACATTCCGTTTCCTGACATCGCGCTGGAACAACGCATAGTTCATGCTCGCGTGCCCGAGATCGCGCCTCAGTTGCGCGAACAGCTGGTGCGCTTCATTCACGATCTTCGCGAGCTCGATCTGAAGAAGGTGCCTTCGATCAGTGAGACGATCGACTGGGCTCGCACACTACTTCTGCTGCATGCCGACCGGCTCGACCCGGAACTGGTTCGCAACACCATGAACGTGATCCTGAAGTTTCAGGAGGACATCGAGAATGTGCAGCCGGAGCTGAGGACGCTGACGGATAAGGCCGTGCGTTCCTGACCCTGCGCCGGATTCTTATCATGAGCATCGCTCGATAGTTCTGGAATGCCATGGACCAGTTGCTGACCAACTTCATCCGTGCGCTTCGTAACGCTGACGTTCGCATTTCTCCGGCGGAGACGCTGGATGCGTTCAGCACGGTGCAGCTGGTCGGCTATAGCGATCGCCAACTGCTGAAGCACAGCCTCGGCCTCGTGCTTCCTAAAACGTTGGACGAGAAGGCCGTGTTCGATACCTGCTTCGACCAGTTCTTTTCTTACCGTGAACGCACGTCACTGCGCTCGCCGGACGCACCCCCTCCCTCGGATCAGGACACGACGCCAGGTGATCGCAGCGACGATCCGCAGGCCGGCAACGGCGATGCCGGCGGCGACGCTCAGGGCAAACGCACTGGCCGCGGTGATGGTGGTAGGGACGCAGCTATCGTCACTCGCGAAGCTGCCGATCCCGGCGAGCTTCTCGACCCCGGCGAAATGTCCGCGCCTCAATCCGCCCTCGGCCAGCTTCTGACTCGCGCCAACTCAATCGAAATCAACATCGCCATCAACGCCGCCGGCCAGCAAGTCAACGTGCACGAGATCGAGCTATTTACGCAGAAAGGTGTCTACACCCGTCGCATCCTCGAAGCGATGGGTCACTCCGACCTTCAACAGGAGATCTTTTCTCTCATCGACAGCGCAGCCATCCCCGACTGCCGCCTCGCCCAGGACCTCACCCGCCGCCGCGACTGGCTCCGCGAACGCGTGCGCGATTACGTCGAGCATCAGTTCCTCTTACACGCCGACGTCACTGGCCGCCGCCTTCGGGAAAGCCTGCTGAAAGATCTTCGCCTCTCGTCCGTGGAACAGCGCCATCATCGCCTGCTTCGCGAATTGGTCCAGCGCATGGCCCGTAAACTCGTCGCCGCCTACTCCCGCCGTCGCAAAGTATTCCGCCGCGGCCAATTGCACGTGCCTCGCACCCTGCGGCGGAACATGAAGTACGACGACGCCATCTTCGACCTGCACTGGAAGTCCGTTAAGACTGACCAACCTAAAGTCTTCGCCATCTGCGACGTCAGCGGCTCGGTCGCCAACTACGCTCGCTTCATGCTGATGTTCCTTTACAGCCTGGAAGAAGTGCTTCCGAAGGTCCGTTCCTTCGCCTTCTCCTCCGACCTCGGCGAAATCTCCGACCTCTTCGCGCGCAACGACATCGAAGACGCTATAGCCCTGGCGTTACGCCAATACGGCAACGGTTCCACCGACTACGGCCAGGCGCTCTCCGACTTCCGCAAACTCTGCCTGGACGACATCGACCGGCGCACGACGGTGATCATTCTGGGCGACGCGCGTAACAACTACGGCGACGCGCGGACAGATGTGTTGAAGGAAATCTACGACCGTGCCCGTCGCGTGCTCTGGCTCAATCCCGAACCTCGATCGATGTGGAACACGGGCGATTCAGAGATGCGGTATTACGGGCCCTATTGTCATCAGGTGCAGGAGTGCGGCACCGTGACGCAACTGGAAACCGTGGTAGCACGGCTGCTGCGATTGAGCAGTTAGCGCTAGAGCCTTTCCACATCGGGGCCACTGAGTTACCGAGTGCTTCTAGGCGATTTTGCAAGCTCGATAACGAGACCCAGCAGATCGGGCTCCGCAAGGAATGGGTCGCCCAGCAGCTTGTTAGTCAATCCTCGATGAAAGGGATATTTATATCTCAAGGCAGCTATGGTCCGGTTCTCCTGCCGAACGGTGAAGCTGCGCTCGGTGACCGATTGCTTCAGGTCGATCGAGACTGGCCCGCTGGACAAGTCGAAGATCGAGCTATCGATCACCAGCCATAGCTGCCGAGCATAGTCTGGGGCGGTCTCAGCAGAGGCGCGACTGCCGGCGAAATAAGCAACGAATGTCTTGCCGATCGAAGTTTGCATCCAGCAACCAAAACCCAGCACCTGAGCCTCATCGCTCCATTGGGTAGCGCCACCGACCTTAATATCGACATTGTTTATTTCAAGCACATAGGCATTGACTCTATCCATGAAATCCCGCACCACCACTCTCGGCGGTGCAAACGGATGGGGCGACGTACCGGGAGCGCCATTCATAGTAGCGGAAGAAATAAATCTTTCCCCTTTATCCTATCTCTTCGGCTATCGGTATCTACGCCGCCGCTTGGCTGCAGGGGCGCGCTTTCTCCGCTTCTGAACGTGCTCCATCATCACAAAGACGATGCTCAAAAGACATACCGTCAGGCTTGCGACAGCCTCGTACCCTGGGTAAAACCGCTTGGCCAACAAGATCGCGCACAGCACCGCACCAAAGAATCCACCGACTCTAGTCAGAAAGGCTTTTGTGTCTTGCGACAGCTTCATTTGATACAACACTCACAGCGAACGTCGCGCCGAAATCCGATCGAGCAACGCGTCCGGTTCGCCCAAGCTCAGCGCCCGTTCGTACCAGCGACGCGCTAGCGTATACCGTCCTTCATTCCGATAGCTCACTCCGATGTTGTACGCACCGGAAGCGTTGCCCCGCGCAGCTGACATTCGATAGCAAAGCACGGCCCGTCGTTTATCCGGCCTCGTGCCGATGCCTTCATCATAGAAGTAACCTAGATTCAGGCGAGCGGGGGGCTCACCTTTACGCGCCGCGAGCTTCATCAGCTCGAAAGCTTTCCGATGGCGTCCGCCATCCCACAGCGCGCACGCTTGTTGCCATAGCTCGATTGCCTTCGGACTATTCGAGCGCGTCCTGCCTCGCCCCGTCGTCATGTCCTGGTTACCGCGTTGCTGTACGCATTCTCCAGCGCGAGGAGCGCAGGTAGCACTGAAGGATGCCTTTCAACCCACACCGAACCCAGGCATTCGGCCACGGATTTGCCATTCAACACAGCATTGAGCCCCGACAATGCCTCGCTGATGTCTGCCGTGGCGCAATGCCTTCCCAAGTCAAGTGACCGGTTCATGACTTTCTCGGCGACCGCATGATCCTCCGGTCCCGTCGCTTCGACCCACTCCTTTTAAATCGCGGAGGTCAACTTACCGGCACACCGATGCAATTCGTTTCGGTCTTGACGTCTCATACTACAACTCGATCGCTCGAAGACTTTCGCTCACGTCCGCTTTGCCTGTGAGTGGCAGTTTAGTGCCTCTACCAGTCGTACGCCCGCGTCTCGAGCTCATCGACCCAATCCTCCAACTTATAGTCACGACGGATGAGCTCTTCCAGGAACTCCGTGAAGCTCGCCGAAATCTTCGCGTAAACAGGCTCGGATCGAGATAAGTAGTAGATATGGCGCTCCGAAGCATCGAACGCATAGAAGTTACCCAGACCATCCTGCGCGAATATCGCACCTCCTTTGAGTTGGCCGGTGCGAATCGCTGCAAACCACTGCGCACGAAAGCTTAGGTCATCATCAAGGTCTCCGTAACCGACCTGCAGCAGCCACTCGCGTAAATCATCCGGCAGCGGCACGCCAATCGTAGTCTCCACTGCGTGTATCTGTCGGGCGAAGCCTGCGCGTACGGCCTGAATATCGAATTTCGCTTGGAAAGACCTTTCCGAGTTGCTGCAAGAACTACCTGTACGAGCTCAGCAATTGTCATCGGTGCGCCGCTTCGATTCCACCATCAAGCACTCGGCTTACTTCAGCGATCAATATGAGTGATGCACGGTAAGAGCATTGATGCACTCCTCCTGGAGCGCGGCGATCGAGGGTCGCACCGAAGAATGCTTCTCGACCCACACCGGATCGAGGCATTCAGCGACGGATCTGCCATTCAATCCTGACGTCTCAATCCTTAACCCTCAGGCTCCTAGTCTCAAGCTCACTGCGAGATCGCCGGCGCTGGCGGCAAACCGCGCAGCGCCGGATTTGAATCAGCCGATCAGCCAGCCACCTTGCTCTGCTGCTTCACCACGCTCGTCGCCATGGCGATCATCGAAGAAATATCGCTCAGCGTGGCCGGCACGATCAGCGTGCTCGACGCCTCATCGGCCAGCTTGCCGAACTGTTTCACGTACTCCTCGGCGACGCGAAGTTGCATGGCTTCCATGCCGCCGGGGCTGGCGAGGGCTTCGCCGACGCGTTTCAGGCCTTCAGCGGTGGCGGTGGCGATGGCCATGATGGCTTGGGCCTGGCCCTGCGCTTCGTTGATCTGCTGTTGTTTGGTGGCTTCGGACTCCTTGATGACGCGCTGTTTCTCGCCCTCGGCCTGGTTGATCTTGGCGTCGCGGTCGCCTTCGGAGGTCAGCACGACGGCGCGCTTTTCGCGCTCGGCGCGCATTTGCTTTTCCATGGCGTGCAGCACGTCTTTCGGCGGGTTGATGTTCTTGATTTCGTAGCGAAGGACTTTCACGCCCCACGCGCCCGAGGCGTGATCGAGCTCGCTGACGACGTTGGAGTTGATCGTGGCGCGCGCCTCGAAAGTGCGATCGAGATCGATCTTGCCGATCTCACTGCGCAGCGTGGTCTGCGCGAGCTGGATGATGGCGAACCGATAGTTGCTGATGCCGTAGGAAGCGCTGCGAGCGTCGAGCACTTGCAGATAGAGCACGCCGTCGACGCCGACCTGCACGTTGTCCTTGGTGATACAGACCTGCTCGGGAATATCCAGCGCCTCTTCCTTCAGCGTATGTTTGTAAGCGATGCGCTCGACGAACGGGAACAGGATGTGGAAACCGGCCTGCAGGGTGCGGCTGTAGCGACCGAGCGTCTCGACGACGAACGCGCTCTGTTGCGGCACGACGATGGCCGTCTTCATCAGGACGATGACCACCAGGACGAAAATGGCCAGCACCACGTACATGGTTGTGCTCACGAAAACCTCCGGTTTCTTCGAGTGTCGTCAGTTTGTGAAATCGTGGATGGCGCGCTAAGCGACGGCGCGCACCAGCAGAACCAACCCGTCGATGCGCGCGATCACCGCTTCGCGACCGGCTTCGATCGGTCGCTCGTCGACGTTGCGCGCGGTCCAGGATGAGCCGCGGTAGTCGACGCGGCAGGTTTGTGAGGGTTCCAGTCGCACCGGCACGGTGACTCGGTCACCGACGGTCAGCCGCTCTTCGACATGGCCGGTACGCAGGCGCACCAGCTCATACGCACGTTTACGGAACGTCACCATCGTGGCGACGGCGAGCACGGACAGGGCCAGCCACTGCGCCCAGTCCGGCAGATTCAAGCCGCTCAGGCCCAGCAGGCCGACGACGGCGGCGGAGATACCGAAAAACACCAGATAGAACTGCGCATCGAACACGAACATTTCGATCGCGAGCGCCAGTGCGGCGACGACCATCCAACCCCACCAAGGCATGGTGCTTCTCCCTTCGCGAGCCCGGGCAAATCTTACCAGCAGCGACGGCGGACTGACCGGTATTAGACCGCAATCGACCGGTACATCGGATTTTTCAGTCGGCCATTCGCTCCTGGTCCCAGCAGCCCAACGTGCGCACGGCCGGCAACAATGTCTCATCCGCAAAGGCGCACCCAGTTGAGCCCGGATCGACTTGTCGATGGCCGGTCGGCCGGTTACCGCCACCGCTGGCGGCAAGCTCGGTCAACATAGGCTCATAACCCGGGCGCCATGCCGTGATTCCGTCAAACCGTTGGCGCAGCGTTTTCAACATCTGCATGCTGGCGAAATCCAGATCGCCCCAGAAAAACAGCGGTCCCAGCGCTGCGACATCGCCAAACCACCAGCGCTCGAACTGTTCGCGCCGGTCGATGCCAGGACCGCCGTAATGCAGCCGCACGCCCTGGCGGCTGCGAATGCGCGCGGCCGTGCCACGAAAGCCGTGAAGAAACACAATAGCTAATTCCGTGCCGGCGGCGAGCTCGCCATCGATGGCGGCGCTGTAGTTGTCCTGGTTCTCGATGAACAAAACGCCGTCGAAACGCTCCGGAAGATGCACGGTCACCACGATCGGGCGCTCTCGAACAGGCAGATCGGGAAACAGCGCAGCGATCAGCTCGCCGCGATCGTCCAGCACTTTGGAATCGCCCCAGAATGCGAGCTTGCTGAGTTGGCGCAACGTAGCCGGCCGTCGGACCGAAGCAAGCCCGGCCAGCGCCGTCACGACCTCTCGATCGTTACGACCGGGGCAGGCGATGCGACGAGTCAGCAGCAGCTCATGACCGGAAGGAAACAAATGCGCCTGCTCCTCCACCGCACGACGCCATTGAGCCAGGGACGACTCGGCGCGCGGCCGCTGTAACCACTCCCGCAATACAGGCTCAGCGCCGGGGACAAAGGCGAGCTTGGCATTGTGCCAATCAGGGTCGAGCGCGCCATGCCTGGAGCGCCGGATCTCCAACACCTCGGCGTCGGCCAGCTCTTCGATCAGCGCCCAGGTGTGATCGGCCTGCTCGTCGGCCCGGGCCAGACTCAGCAGATAGCGTTCCGCCGAAAGAAACGTTGCGCGACTGCGATGCTCTCCCGACTGCTGATCGAATCGGTCGAGCGCCGCGGCGAGCAGCGCCCGGATTTCCGGCTCGTCCTGCAACCAGGAAGGAGCGCTCATCGCATCCTCAGCGACGCCGGCCCGCAACCTTGGTACGGGCGGACTCCTGTTCGGTCACGTCATCCATGAAATCGAGCTCCGCCTGCTGCCGCACGGTGCGGCGGTGTTGCGCCCACAGGTCGCGGATGCGGTCCTGGTTACATTCCTTGCGGTCCACCAGCACACGTGTGTTGAGCTGACCGCGCGGAGCGCTTGGCACCTTGGCGAACACGAATTCGTTGCTGATCAGGTCCATGAACGGGCCGCACTTGCTGGTGGGCATGATGAAGATCAGCTGCAAGCCCAACGAGCGGGTCAGATAATCGATCACCTCGCGCGAGCGTGTTTCGTCCATTTTGGAGAACGCTTCGTCGACCAGCACCATGCGCAGGTGATTGACGCCCTCGCCATAGCGCAAAGCCGAAGTGATGCTGGCTGAGCGCACGATATAAGCGGGCGTTTCGAGCTGGCCGCCGCTGCCAGTGCCGTATTCCGACAAAGCGATTGGCGGCTTGCCGGCGACTTCCTTGTAGATTTCGTAGCGATGGTAGTTGCGATAGTCAGCAATTCGCTCCAGCTCTCGTTGCGATTGCTGCTCGTCCTCGCCGAGCAGTAAATCCATCAGTGCATCGCGGACCGCTGCGGATTTCGGCGACAGTTGGGCTTCGAACAACGTCGTGCCCTCACCCATCGCAGGACTGCGCACGACCTCTTCGAGGAAGCGCCAATATTCCTTGAACTCCGGCACCCACTCGGCGGCGAAACGAAACTGCTCGCGATCCGAGCCGAAGCGATGGTTCACCAGCTCCTTGTTGAGCCCATCGAGCTGGCGCTGGCCCTCGACGATAGCCTGATAGATTTCCTGGCAGAGATGCGCGACAAAGGCATCGTTGAAACTCTGCTTCAAGCGTCGCAACTCGTCGTGCTTCTCCACCAGCACGTTGTTCTTGAGGATGTTGTAGATGCGGTCCAGCTCGCGCCGCAGCTCGCAGATGCCTTTGAACAAGGCGGCGTCGAACACGCCGTTGAATGCCGTATACACCACGGCATCGGACGGCCGGCACTTCTGATTGTGCTGCAGGATGACCGTGCTCATCGCGCGCTCGCTGCTGGCGAGACGACTGTCGATGTGTTCCCGCTCCTTGGCGGCGCGTTCCGCATCGAAGGAAGCGGCCTCTGCATCGGCGAATTGGAAGCGAGCTTCCACAGAGAATTCCGGCCAGACCGCATGCACCGCTTGCAACGCGTGCTCGGCGTCGAGCATCCCTTCCTGAGCATTATCCTTTCGCTCGGCCAGGCTTTCGATCTTGCCGCCGAGCTGTTCGATTTTGACCTGTAGCCTGCCGCTCTCAGTACGCAATTCGCCAAGCTTGCTCAGCGCCTTCTGCTCTTCGTCCTTGAGCTGTCGCAACTGTATATCCAGCGACTCATACTCACTCACATCCAGCTGCGAGATCAGCAACTCGGCGGCGCGAATCTCACGATGCACGGACAGCACCGTGCCGATGGAATCCGCATAGGTGGAAGCTTGCAGCTTGTCGACCGTTTCGAGCAGTCGTGCGGTTTCCTGCATACGTTCGTTCGCTTCGTTGCGAGCAATCAGCAGCTCGTTCAACTCGGCTCGTCGGGCACGAAGGGCACGCTCGCGCGCGGCCGCGCCAAACACGAGGTCCGCATCGGAAATATCACAACGGAACATCGAGTAGTTGCCCGACCCCATCCCGTCCGCGGTCACGCCGCGAGCGGTCTGTCGCAACTCCTCGGCCGACTCAACGCGCTCCACTCCACCATAACTCGCAGTCAGGAAGGCCTGGGCAACGGCGTGCGTGAATTTCAAAACGTGCACGATCGAGTTGGCCGCCGGCTTGATGCGAGCGGCATCCCGCAGCGCCTTGGCGCCCTGAATGATGCGCGCACGATTGTCCCGACCCGGGAACGACCGCACCAGGCGAATCGCATCGGCTTCGTATTCGCTATCGACGATGATGTTGAAACGCGCGCCGCCCAAGTAACCTTCGACCGCCATCTGCCAACGCGGATCGGTGACTTCGATGTGATCGCAAAGCACTCGCGGGTCGGCTTTGGGAAGTTGCGAACGAATGGCGGCGAGCACCCGCTCGACATACGCCGGATACACCGCCTGCTTCGCTTCGAGCCGCTCGACGTCGGCTTGCTTCTGCGAACATTGCGCGGAGATTTGATCGTACTTCTGGCGTCGACCGTGGTGCGCCTCGCCCAATTGATCGCGGCGACTCGTCGCACCGGCGACGCTGCGTTTCCAATGATCGACCAGCTCGTTGTGTGCACGCTGAGCGACACGCGCGTCGTCGAGATGCTTTTCCAGCATCGCAATGTCGCCGGTGTGATCCCGCTGCAGCAGCCTTGTCAGTTCGATGTCGCCCACCTTGTCGCTGGCGCAGGCATGCTCCGCCAGCTGGCGCGCGTGCATGTCCGTCAGTCGAGGTAATTCCGCGATGAGCGAAGGAGACGCCAGTAACCCGCTCAGCTGGCGAGCGCTGCGTAAGTTTTCTTGCAGCTGCTGGTCCTGAATCAGCAGGTCCCGAGCCAGCGTCGCAAACTCCTGGTTCAAAGCCGACGCGCGCTTTTCCAATTCGTCCTTACGCCGAAGCGGCTCGACGTTGTGGCGCTGCGCTTCGAGCAGCACCACCGCCTCATGCGCCTGAGTTCGGCGCTGTTCGGTGAGCGCCAGTTCCGTGGCATTCGAGGCGAGCTGACGTTCCAATCCATCGCGATCCTGCCGCGCCCGCAAATACTGCGCTTGAACGTCGAGGAATTCCGCTTTCGCTTGCACATAGCTCGCGGTCTGCCGTTCCGCCCATGCCTCGATGAAAGACTGCGCGTGATTGCCGGCGGCTTCGAGCAACTGCGCGCTGTCTTTGTACGACTGCGCCTCGCGCTCCATGGCATGAATGGTCTTGAGCTGCCCGGACACGGAGCGGATGGCCTCACCGAGATCCTTACGCTCCAGCACTTCTTCAGCGACGAATGCATTGATGCCGCTGATCGGCTTGTAGGCCATGAAGCGGGAGAATGCCTTGGCCGCCGTCATGGCCTCGCGCTCGGTGACCGAATCGCGCTTGCCGCGCAACGCGGCGTACAAACGACGCAGATAGGTGCGTTTCTGGTCGTAACGTTCGACCACGCCCTTGCGATAGCGTTTGATCAACGATTCCTGGATCTCATCACGCAGCACCACGTGTCTGGCATCGCCACGCTGCTTGATGAAATCGTCCAGCGCCAACTCGATGCCGGGCAGCACGAAGAACAGCGTCGGTTCTTCGCGCGCGGTGGGTTGCTTTCCGGATTGATCGAGCCAGGCGCGCATGGCGACGACTGCGGTGAAAGGCTCCGCCGTTTCGCCTTGAGTCGGATGAAACACGGCCGCAAGGTAACCGTCAGTGGCTTCGGTGCGTGCGTAACTGCCGTCATCGCAACCGAGCACATAAGACGCCAGCGTACGAACTCGCTTGCCGCCACGACCGCGTTGGGTGGTCTCTTCCTGCCCCGGGTTGTAATGAAACAAGTTCTCGTGGGCGGCGGTCATGACCGTCTGAATGGCGTCGGCCGCGGTGGTTTTGCCGGAGCCGTTGCCGCCCGAGAACAGGCTGATGGGACCGAAATCGAATTCGCCGTTGGGAATATTTCCCCAGTTGACCAGCACCAGCCGCTTAAGAAACACGCTCGGCCTCCTCGGGCTCGGCGCCGCTCTTGGGAGTCGTCAGGGCGTCGATGGCGTCGTTGCTGACGAAGTCGACGATCATGGGGTGCACGCGAATCCATGCCTCGGCCTGTTCGAGGTCGTCGTCCTCTCGGTATTCGATCAGCTTCAACTGACGCAGCCGTTTGAACACCGCGCGGCGTTCGGTGGTTTTTTCCGGCAGGCTGCGACCCAGCCAGTTTTTCATCGCCAGCCCAATCGCCTCCAGCGGTTCGGTGGCAAAGCCGCGATCGTCGAGCTTGCCCTCGCGCACGGCCTTGTCGTACTGAGCACGCAGCACCAGGATCAGCGCGATTTCATGCTGGGACAGGCGAGCGCGCAGGCTGCCGCCGAACGCCTGTTCTTCCGCGTGATCCATGCCGGGCCGACGGCTGCCGGGCGGATACAACCGCACATATTCGAACTTCCGCTCGTGATGCAGTTCGATGCCGTAAAGGTCGAGCACCTCGATCACGATCGGTTCGATGCGCCGAAACCGATCATAAAGTTCTCGAGCCGTCTGGGATTCATCCCGCACCAGCACGCCGTAGTTGAGCAAACGAATCAGCAGCTCCTGTAGCTGCTCGTAAGTGACCGCGGCCGACTCGAGACGACCCTCCAGATACTGTTGCAAACTGCCCTCGGGCATCGCGTCTACCTCGCCACCGATGGCGCGTCGGCCACCACACGAATCACGAACTCGTCCATGCCGTCGAAATAGTCATTGCGGGTTCGTTGACCCGTTTCGCGCACATCGAAGCGATAGCCATAGCTCGCCGCGCTGGCACTGCCCAGCTCGATGGCATGCGCCGAGTACAACAGCTGTCGCGCATCCGCGATCGGCAACGTGGTCGTGCGCAGTTCGTGACCGCCGGCAAGTGCATCGACCACGTAGTCGTAGAGCTGCTTGTTGTTCACGGCGAATGCGCGTTCCAGCGCCTGCTCGACGAACAATCGGCGGCGCGCCTCCGGGTTGTCCTCCACTTCAATGGGTACGACCGTGTTCACCACGCGTTTGCGCTCTAGGTTGTAGAGCCGCAGGTGATCGGGATCGACGAAACCAACCTCCAGCACCGCCATGTGCTCGGCGGCGCGCGCCAAACATTGGTCTTGCTCGGAGGGCGCTAGCTTCGACAGCTCACCAAACGCGTCGAGGAGTGCGTGTTGACTGGCTTCGGAGAAGCTCATCTGCCGCAGCAGGATATCGGCGCGCCGCGTGAACCCGTGCAGCGCGTTGCGCAGCGCCGGTAACATCGTGTCGGCAGCGCTATGTAAGCGGTTCTCGATTTGCTCCAGGACGTGCCAATACACGGACCGCGCGCTGTCCTGAACCAGTTCGGGCGCCACGCGTCGTAACTCACGCTCGACTTCGGCTTTCGTTTCGCGCCGCTGAGCGCGGGCGCTGCGAAGTAACCCATCGAGCTCGTCTCGATACTTCACCACGCTGTCTTCGGAGAAACGCACCGCGAGGTCGGGCATGAAGCGCTTCTCCATGAAGTCGAAGAACTCCTCGCTCGCCCGCTGCACCAACTGCTGAGCTTCGACCTCACGCACCAGCTCGCGTTTGCGCTCGTCGAGCTCCGCGATCACATCGGAGAAGTCGGCGACGATACGCTCGGAATGCTCGTAAGCATCGAGCAGGTCATAGACCTCTTTCTTTTCCAGGAAGGATCGCAACGCACTGCAAGTGTTTCGGGTGTTGCGGTGGCGGGTGCGAAAGCGGCCGCTTTCGAGCTCATGCATGGGTTGCGTGAACAACCGCCCGATCCGCGAGAAGGCATAGGTGCTGGTGAGCGTGGCCTCGTCGACATGACGCTCGATCCAGCCGTGTTCGAGCAGCAGGTTCAACATCCAGTTGGCTTGCTCACGCTCGCCGCGCGGCGCGGGCGACCATCCGTCGTCGGACTCGTCGAACACCGGCGTACGCACGATCGTCTCCTGAAAGACCTCGATCACCAGGTCTCGCTGCACGACCCGGCTGTAATCCGCCAGCGAGCTGTACAAACGCGCGTAAAGGGCTCGCAGGCAGGCGAGCACCTGCTCGCGATATTTGCCGGTCAAGGGACGGAAGAAGTGCAGCCTGTCGTCAGCGAAGAACTGCAGCCGATACTCCCCGGAATTCATGGGGCCGAAGTGTCGCACATGATCGGATCAAGCAAAAAGAAAAGCCCCGCCGAAGCGGGGCCTTTCGAATCAAACAGGTGAGAACCTGTAAGCGCCGGCGTCGCAGGCGGCGCGAGCCACCTGCGACTGACGAAACAACTTACATGTCCATGCCACCCATGCCGCCCATGCCGCCCGGAGCGCCGTGAGCGTGATCGGCCTCTTCCTTCGGGGCTTCGGCGATCATCACTTCGGTCGTCAGCAGCAGGCCGGCCACGGAGGCGGCGTTCTGCAGAGCCAGACGCGTCACCTTGGTCGGATCCAGGATGCCCAGCTCCAGCATGTCGCCGTAGTCGCCGGAAGCGGCGTTGTAGCCGAACGTGCCCTTGCCTTCCTTCACCTTCGCCAGCACCACAGCGGCGTCTTCACCCGCGTTGGTGACGATCTGACGCAGCGGCTCTTCGATCGAGCGCGCCAGGATGCGGATGCCGAAGGCCTGATCTTCGTTCTTGCCTTCCAGCTTCTCGACAGCCTTCTGCGCACGGATCAGCGCCACGCCGCCGCCCGGAACCACGCCTTCTTCAACGGCCGCGCGGGTCGCATGCAGCGCGTCTTCGACGCGAGCCTTCTTTTCCTTCATTTCGATCTCGGTGGCAGCGCCGACCTTGATCACGGCAACGCCGCCGGACAGCTTGGCAACGCGCTCCTGCAGCTTCTCCTTGTCGTAGTCCGAAGTGGCTTCTTCGATCTGACGACGGATCTGCTCGACGCGAGCCTTGATGTCGCTGTTCTTGCCCTTGCCGTCGATGATGGTGCTGTTTTCCTTCTCGACCACGATCTTCTTGGCTTCGCCGAGGTCGTTCAGGGTCGCCTTCTCGAGCGACAGACCGACTTCGTCGGAGATCACGGTGCCACCGGTCAGCACGGCGATGTCCTGGAGCATGGCCTTGCGGCGATCGCCGAAGCCCGGAGCCTTCACAGCGGCGACCTTCACGATGCCGCGGATGGTGTTGACGACCAGCGTCGCCAGTGCCTCGCCTTCCACGTCTTCAGCGACGATCAGCAGCGGACGGCCGGCCTTCGCGATGCCTTCCAGCAGCGGCAGCATTTCGCGGACGTTGGAGATCTTCTTTTCGTACAGCAGGATGTACGGGTTGTCGAGCTCGGCGGTCTGGTTCTGCTGGTTGTTGATGAAGTAAGGCGACAGGTAGCCGCGGTCGAACTGCATGCCTTCGACGACATCCAGCTCGTTCTGCAGGCCCGAGCCTTCTTCGACGGTGATCACGCCTTCTTTACCGACCTTTTCCATCGCGTCGGCAATGGTCTTGCCGATCGACTCGTCGGAGTTCGCGGAGATCGTGCCGACCTGCGCGATGGCCTTCTGATCTTTGCAGGGCTTGGAGAGCTTCTTCAGCTCTTCGACAGCAGCGGCGACGCCAGCGTCGATACCGCGCTTGAGGTCCATCGGGTTGGCGCCGGCGGCGACGGCCTTCAGGCCTTCGCGCACGATCGCCTGGGCGAGCACGGTGGCGGTGGTGGTGCCGTCGCCAGCCTCGTCAGAGGTGTTGGAAGCGACTTCCTTCACCATCTGCGCGCCCATGTTCTCGAACTTGTCCTTGAGCTCGATTTCCTTCGCGACCGACACGCCGTCCTTGGTGACGGTGGGTGCGCCGAAGCTCTTCTCGAGCACCGCGTTGCGGCCCTTGGGACCCAGCGTCGCCTTGACGGCGTTCGCCAGGATGTTCACGCCCTTGAGCATGCGGGCGCGAGCGTCGTCGCTAAAACGTACTTCTTTAGCTGCCATGTGAGTTCAACCTCTATGCGAATTCTTTGGTGGGAAGAGCGATCGATTACTTCTCGATCACGGCCATGACGTCTTCTTCACGCATGACCAGCAGCTCCTCGCCGTCGACCTTCACTTCGGTGCCGCTGTACTTGCCGAACAGAATGTTGTCGCCGACCTTCACGTCCAGGGCGCGCACTTCGCCGTTCTCGAGGATCTTGCCCTTGCCGACGGCAACGACCTTGCCCTTGATCGGCTTCTCGGTGGCCGAGTCCGGAATCACGATGCCACCGGGGGAGGTACGCTCCTCTTCCAGGCGCTTGATGATCACGCGGTCGTGCAGGGGACGAATCTTCAGTTTGTCAGCCATAGCTCAAACCTCGGCAAAGCTAGTTTGCGAATGGATTGATGTGGAAAGAGACAGTTATTCGAAATGTGGGCCGGGGTGCGGACCACGCTGCAGGCGTTAGCACTCACCCCATGCGGGTGCTAATAATAGGCAGCGAAGGGGATATTTCAAGTCGAATTTGGCCCCCTGTTCGTTGCCATGCGGAGCTGCTAGCGCGCTGACAACGAGGGCCGCGAAGGCTATGCTGCGGGCCGCGTCGAGTGAGGCTAAGTCCATGACCGAGCAAGTGATTATCGCCCTGTCCACCTGTCCGGACGAAGCCGTCGCGCGGCGTATCGCCGAAGCCTTGGTGAGCGAGCGATTGGCAACCTGCGTGAATCGGGTGACTGGCGTCGCTTCGACTTACTTCTGGGACGGCCGTCTCCAGGACGATGCCGAGATTCTGTTAATCATAAAGACCACGGCGGCGCGCCTGGCAGGGCTGGAAGCCCGGCTCACGGCCCTGCACCCTTATGAATTGCCGGAGCTGGTGGTCCTGCCCGTCGCGGGCGGGAACGAACGCTATCTGCAATGGGTCCGAACCGGCGTATCCGGATGAAAGCCAACCAATTGAGCAGCAACTTGAACAGTCACTTGAACACTGGCGGGCACCGATCAGGGTCGATGGCGTGGCTCACGGCGGCGGCACTGGCATGGCTGGCATCCTTCCAGCTCGCATGGGCCGCGGACGACTTCCTGCCTCCCCAGCAGGCCTACCGCTATACCGTCAAAGCCGAGGGCGATCAGGTCGTCGTCAGCTGGAAAATCGCTCCCGGCTACTACCTCTACAAGAAGAAGATGGGCGTGGCTTCGACCATGGCGACGGTGCAAACCGCCGAGCCGGCGTGGCCCAAGGGCGAGGAGCACACCGACGAATACTTCGGCACGCAGGAGATCTATCGGGGCAACATCGACGTCCCCGTTGCGTTCACGGTCCACAGCGGCGAGCGCCCGAAGCAGCTGGCCCTCGAATTGAAGCTGCAGGGCTGCGCGGACGCCGGCCTGTGCTATCCCCCGCAGCGCTGGAAGACGGAAGTCGATCTGTCGGCTCCGGCGAGCGGCGGCGGTGGATTGAGCTCGTTGTTCAAGTCGAAGTCCGGTCCGCTCGGCGCGGCCAAGCAGAAGGACGAATTCCTGCCACCGGACGAAGCCTTTCGTTTCGGCCCCGGCATGGAGCAGCCCGATTCGGTCGCGCTGACCTGGATCATCGCCGAGGACTACTACCTCTATAAGGACCGCATTCAAGTCACGACCAGCACGCCGGGCGTGACGCTCGGCAAGCTGCAGTTGCCCAAGGGCAAGCCCAAGCACGACGAGTATTTCGGCGACACCGAGGTCTATTACGAGGTCCTCGAAGCGTCGCTACCCATCGCACGCCCGGCCGGCGCCGGCACGCTGGATTTGAATGTCACCTATCAGGGCTGCGCCGAGGGCGGGCTTTGTTACAACCCCATCTCCAAGAAAGTGTCGCTGGAGCTGCCGCCGACCGATCGGGCGACGACGTTGCCGGCGGATGCGCAGTCGGAAGGCTCCGGCGGCACGACTTCCGCATCTTCGTCGAAACCGCCGGTGGCCGAGCAGGATAAGTTGGCCTCCCTGATTCGCGACGGCAATCTGTTTGCTGTGCTCGCCACGTTCTTCGGTCTGGGTGTGTTGCTGTCGCTCACGCCCTGCGTGCTGCCGATGATTCCTATTCTTTCCGGCATCATCGTGGGTCAGGGCGGCACGGTGACTCCGGCGCGCGGTTTCTCGCTTGCCTTTACTTACGTGCAAGGCATGGCCCTCACCTACGCTGCCGCGGGCGCAGCCTTCGTGCTTGCATTCAAACAAGCGCCGCAGGCTTTTTTCCAGCAGCCATGGATCATCGGGCTGATGACGCTGTTGTTCGTCGTGCTCGCGTTGGCGATGTTCGGCGCCTTCACGTTGCAGCTCCCGAGCGCGCTGCAGACCCGGCTCACGGATGTCAGCAATCAACAGAAGTCCGGCACGTTTGTCGGCACCTTCATCATGGGCGCGCTGTCCGCGCTCGTGGTCACGGCTTGCGTCGCTCCGGCCATCATCGCGGCATTGTCTGTAATTAGTCAGACGGGCCAGATCGCTCGTGGCGCCGGTGCGTTGTACGCGACGGGGTTGGGCATGGGCGTACCGCTGTTGATCGTCGGCGCATCGGCCGGCTCACTGCTGCCAAAAGTCGGGCCGTGGATGGACACGGTGAAGTCGCTGTTCGGCGTGCTGTTCCTCGCTGTCGCGGTTTATCTGGTATCGCCGCTGCTGCCGGATGGCGCAGTGATGATCTTGTGGTCGCTGCTTGCCGTGCTGTCGGGCTTCTGGGTGTTCTCGCTCAAGGCGCGCGATGGGGCGCCGGTAGCAGCACCGCTCCGCGCGACGGGGTTGGTCGCGGTGGTTTACGGCGTGCTGCTGCTGATTGGCGCGGCGTCGGGAAGCAAGGATCCGCTGCAACCATTGGATCGCTTGAGCGCCGGCGGCAGCGGCGCGGGCACGCAGGAACACGCGCTCGTGTTTCAGCGGATCAAAACGGTTGCCGACCTGGAAAATGCCGTCGCCGCCGCCAGGGCCGCCGGTCGACCGGTGATGCTGGATTTCTATGCCGACTGGTGCGTGTCGTGTAAAGAGATGGAAAAGTTCACGTTCCCCGACCCCGGCGTGCAAAGTGTGCTCGCCAACGCGGTGCTGCTGCAGGCGGATGTGACGGCCAACGATGACGCCGACAAAGCGTTAATGAATCGCTTCGAAATCTACGGGCCGCCGACCATCGCCTTCTACGGCGCCGACGGCGTCGAACGCAAAGACTTCCGGCTGGTAGGATTCGTGGAGGCCGAGCGCTTCCGCGAGCACGTTCAAGCTGCCTTCGGCAGCTGAACGCCGGTTTCTTGCTTGCGCCGACCGAGGTCCGCGGCAATCATGAGCCGCGCTTAGTTGAGACAGCTTCATATGAAACCCATCGGTTATATCGTCGTCGCGGTCATCGCGGCGGCCGCGGGCTTTGGCATTTATCAGTTCGGAATCGCGCCACGCGCGACCACCGAGAGCGCGCCCACTCAAGCTGAAGCGCCGGCTGCGCCAGCTGCAGAGCAAGCCACCGAGGACGCGCTCCCCGAGACACTGCCCGACTTCACGCTCGCCAATCTCGAAGGCCAGCCGCAATCCATCCGCAGTTGGCAAGGCAAGTCGATGATCGTGAATTTCTGGGCCACCTGGTGCGCGCCCTGCCGTCGCGAGATTCCGCTGCTGAACAAGATTCAGTCGGAACATGGCGCGGAGGGCTTTCAGGTAGTCGGCGTTGCCGTGGACTTCCGGGAAGACGTGCTGAAGTACGCCAAGGAGATCGGCATCCAATATCCGTTGCTGATCGGCGAGCAGGACGGCATGGATGCCGTGACCAAGTTCGGCCGCGGCTCTCTCGGTTTTCCCTTCACGGTTTTCACCGATAACCAGCAGCGCCTGGTGCTTTTCCACCTCGGCGAGATCCATCCGCCGCAGGCCGAAGTGATGCTGGCGGCCGTTCGCAAGGTCAACAGTGGCGAACTGACGCCGATTCAGGCTCGCACCGTTGCAGCCAAGCAACTCGCGGAATTGCCGCACGCGCAAGAGTAAAGCTGGCCGACACTCGGATATCGGCTATGATGCCGCCCCCTGTTTTCCTGGGCGGGGCGGCCAAACCTCCGGTTTGCGCCCATCGCAGCCCATTCGCGGCGCTCCAGCCGCTGTTGCGTATTTACCTACGAAGTGCGCGGCAAAGGCCGTCGACGTGGCCTGACTGTGGCGCAAATCATCGCCAAATTGCTTCCAATCTGGTTAAACTCGCCGCCATCTTCGGTAAAGTGAATCGACGGTGACCCGGCCCCATGGCGCATTTGCTGCTTCTCAACGGACCCAACCTGAACCTGCTCGGCACTCGCGAGCCGGGCACCTATGGATCCGTGACACTGGAGCAGATCGTGTCGCGGGCGAGTCAGCTGGCCGCCGAATCGGGCCATCATCTGTCAGCCTTCCAGAGCAATGCCGAGGCCGAGCTGATCAGAAACATTCACGAGGCCCCGGCCTCGCATGTGGCCTGCATCATCTTCAATCCCGCGGCGTTCACGCATACCAGCGTGGCGCTGCGCGATGCGTTGCTGGGCGTGAAGATTCCTTTCATCGAAGTGCATCTGAGCAATGTGTATGCGCGGGAGCCGTTCCGCCATCACTCCTACTTCTCCGATATCGCCATCGGCACGATCTCGGGACTGGGCGCTTTCGGGTACGAGCTGGCGCTACGCGCGGCGGCGAATTACCTGACCCTTCCCCGTAAGTAGCACTGGCGTTTCTTTCCGCACTCTTTCCGCGCTTCCGCAGGAAAAGAACAAGAGGATCCGTATGGATATTCGCAAGGTCAAAAAACTCATCGAGCTGCTCGAAGAATCCGGCATCGCCGAGATCGAGATCAGTGAGGGCGAGGAGTCGGTGCGCATCAGCCGCTATCCGCAAGGTCAGGCCGCGGCGCCGGTCGTGCATTACGCCGCTCCGCCGGCAGCAGCCCCGATCGCGGCGCCAGCCGCCGCTGCTGCTCCTGTAGCCGCTGTCGCTCCCGCCGCGAGCAAGGCCGATCACACCGTGACGGCGCCGATGGTTGGAACGTTCTATTCCGCGGCCTCTCCCGGCGCGAAGCCCTTCGTCGACATCGGCAGCGAAGTCAACGTCGGCGACACTCTCTGCATCATCGAAGCCATGAAGATGATGAACCAGATCGAGTCCGACAAGGCCGGCCGCGTCACCGCGGTGCTGGTGAAGAACGGCGACCCCGTCGAGTTCGGTCAGCCGCTGTTCATCATCGAATAACTTCCATTCGCGTGCCGGCGCGCTTCGCGCGCGGCACTCGCGGTAACAAAGAATCAACATGCTGGAAAAAGTAGTCATCGCCAATCGCGGCGAGATCGCGCTAAGGATTTTGCGCGCCTGCCGAGAGCTGGGCATCAAAACCGTCGCCGTGCATTCCACGGCCGATTTCAATCAAAAGCACGTGCTGCTCGCGGATGAATCGGTGTGCATCGGCCCACCGGCCTCCAAAGAGAGCTATCTGAACATGCCGGCGATCATCAGCGCCGCGGAAGTGACCGACTCGGTCGCGATCCATCCCGGCTACGGCTTCCTGTCCGAGAACGCGGACTTCGCCGAGCGCGTGGAAAAAAGCGGTTTCATTTTCATCGGTCCCAAGCCCGAAACCATTCGCATGATGGGCGATAAAGTGTCGGCCATCCGTGTGATGAAAGCAGCCGGCGTGCCTTGCGTGCCCGGCTCCGGCGGTCCTCTCGGCAACGATCCGGATGAAAATTTCCGGATCGCGAACGAGCTCGGTTATCCGGTCATCATCAAAGCTTCCGGTGGCGGGGGTGGCCGCGGCATGCGCGTCGTGCACAGCGACGCGACATTGGTCAACGCGATCAACGTGACGCAGGCGGAAGCGTTGGCCGCGTTCGGCAACGCCGAGGTCTACATGGAGAAGTTCCTCGAAAAGCCGCGCCATATCGAGATCCAGGTGCTCGCCGACAACTACGGCAACGTGGTTCATCTCGGCGAGCGCGACTGCTCGCTGCAACGTCGCCACCAGAAAGTCATCGAAGAAGCGCCCGCGCCCGGCATCACGCCCAAACAGCGCAAGGCCATCGGCGATCGCTGCGTGGCCGCCTGTCGCGAAGTCGGTTATCGAGGCGCCGGCACGCTGGAGTTCCTGTATCAGGACGGCGAGTTCTATTTCATCGAAATGAACACGCGCGTGCAGGTGGAGCATCCGGTCACCGAACAGATCACCGGCATCGACATCGTGAAAGCACAGCTGCGCGTCGCTTCCGGCGAGCGCCTGCAGTGGACGCAGAACGATATCCAGATCCGCGGCCACGCCATCGAGTGCCGCATCAACGCCGAAGATCCGAAGGGCTTCATTCCTTCGCCGGGTCCGGTGAAGCTGTTCCATGCGCCGGGCGGTCCGGGCATCCGCGTCGACAGCCACTTGTACAGTGGCTATACGGTGCCGCCTTACTACGATTCGATGATCGGCAAAGTCATCGCGTACGGCGAGGATCGCGACACCGCTATCGCGCGCATGAAGAACGCGCTGTCGGAGATGGTGATCGAAGGCATCAAGACCAACATCCCGCTGCACCAGGAAATCTTCAATCACGCGGCCTTCAAGGCTGGTGGTCTGGACATCCACTACCTCGAGCGGCGTCTCGGAATCAAATAACCGGGATCAAATAATCGAAGATGGCCTTCCTGCAGCTCATTCTTCCGATCGGCGCAGCCGACCCTGCGCCGTACGAGGATGCGCTGCTCGCGGCCGGCGCCTCCTCCATCACGCTCGAGGACGAGGGTGATGATCCCGTTCTCGAACCGCTCCCCGGAACGACCCCGCTCTGGCCGCGCGTGCGGCTCAAGGCGCTGTTCGACGGCGACGTGGATCCCGAGGATGTTCGGCAAATCCTGAACGACGAGCTGAGCGGCGCGTTGGCCGAGCCGCTCGGCCGGGCACGTTTCGAGACGCTCGCGGATCGCGCCTGGGAACGCGAGTGGCTGAAAGACTTCAAGCCCATGCGTTTCGGCAACCGGTTGTGGATCTGCCCTGGCGGTCAGCAACCCGACCCTGAACAACTGCGCGACAGCCCCTCCCCCGTGCTGATCGAGCTGGATCCGGGCCTCGCGTTCGGCACCGGCACGCACCCGACGACGGCTCTGTGCCTCGAATGGCTGGATACCGCGGCCGTCGCCGGCAAGCGGGTGATCGACTACGGCTGCGGCTCTGGAATTCTCGCCATCGCCGCCGCGAAGCTGGGCGCGGCCGAAGTGGTCGGTATCGACATCGATCCTCAGGCGCTGCTGGCGACTCATGACAATGCTGAACGCAACCGCGTTTCACACCTGATCAGCGCCCATCTGGCTGACGATTCGCAGGACGCGCCGGCGGACATTCTGCTGGCCAATATCCTGGCCGGGCCGCTGGAAAGCCTGGCGCCGGCCTTTGCCGCCCGCGTCCGGGCGGGGGGCCGGCTGGTACTGTCGGGAATTCTGCTGAATCAGGCAGAAGCGGTGGCAACCACGTATGCGCCGTGGTTTGATATCGCCCCTGTCGTCGTCCGTGACGATTGGGCGCGCCTCGACGGCGTGCGCCGCCCGCCCACTGCCCAGTCTTGATGTCCCAGTCTTGATGTCCCAGCCTTGATGATCCGAGCATGCTGACTCAGTGTCCCAGCTGCCAGACGACGTTTCGCGTCACGAGCGAGATCCTCCGGGTCGCGCACGGCCAGGTGCGTTGTGGCCGCTGTCAGACGCAGTTCGACGCGCTCGAGCGGCTGATCGAGGAAACCGACGACGGCGCCATCGAAAGCGGCCGCTACATGCGCCCGCCGCGCGCGATTCCGCAGCCGCCGCCGCAGCCAGGCGAGATCGAGGTCGACGAACCCATCGAGCACGAAGACATCACGCTCGAAGGCCGTCACATCGAGATCAGCGGCGTCTATGAAGCCATCGACGAAACTGGCCAGGGCAACCCGCAGATTCGCGAGGAAGTGATCGAAGAGTGGGTCGAGATCGACGACGCCGATAACACCACCGACGTCGACCACAGGCTCGACGCCGAGCCCGAGGCCGAAGAAGTCATCGACATGCGCGAGGAATATTCCAGCGCCGCCGACGATGACAAGTACGAAAACGAATACGCGCAAGAAGACGAAGACATGCAGGCCGCGGCCGCCGAATTGGAAGCTCAGCGCCTGGCTTCACAATCCGGCCGATGGGCGCAAGCACAGCCCCAGCAGCCGCAATCGAATTTCGTGCGAGCGCCGGCCGGCACGCGCACACGTCGCAATCCGCGCGCGATCACCGTTGACGAATCGCCCGCAGTCGAATTCGATTTCCCGACGCAGCAACGCTCCACCGAGACCGTGTCACCGCTCTGGAAAATCCTGGCTGCGCCGTTGGTCCTGCTGTTGCTCGTGCAAGTCGTACATCACTATCGCTCGGTTCTGGCGCGGCATCCGCAGATCGGAGCGCCGTTGCAGAGCATCTACGGAGCGCTCGGTCTGAACTTGCATCCCGACTGGAACCTGCACGCCTACGAAGTGCGTCAATGGGGAGTGATTGCCGACCCATCCGCGCCCGGAACATTGAAAGTGCGCGCCAGCGTGAAGAATCTCGCCGACTTTCCACAACCTTATCCCTTGATCAAGTTGGTGCTCGAAGACCGCTGGGGCGATCAAGTTCGCGCCCGCGAGTTCGACCCCTCGGAATATCTGGATCCCACCGCCGCGCCGGATCGTATGCTGGCGCCGGCACAGCAGACGAACGCGAGCATCGCGATCGTCGATCCCGGTCCCGACGCCGAAGGATTTCGCTTCGACGTGTGTCTGCGCGGCGCGCGCGGCCCGGTCTGCGCCGCCGATGTTCCAGGCAAGCTGTGATGCAGATCGGCCGTTACAAACTGGTCAACAACCTCGCGCTCGCGCCGATGGCGGGCGTGACGGATTTGCCGTTCCGGCTGTTGTGTCGACGCATGGGAGCGGGCCTTGCCGCTGGAGAAATGCTTACTTCCGATGTGCGTTTATGGCACACCGAGAAGTCGCGTCGGCGCATGGACCACAGTGGCGAGCCTGAACCGCGCGTCGTGCAGATCGCCGGCGGCGATCCGGAGATGATGGCCGAGGCCGCGCAACGTAATGTCGACGCCGGCGCGCAAATCATCGACATCAACATGGGTTGCCCCGCCAAGAAAGTTTGTAATAAGGCGGCGGGCTCCGCGCTGATGCGCGACGAACCGTTGGTGCGACAGATTCTGGAAGCGGTTGTCAAGGCCGTGAGCGTCCCCGTTACATTAAAAATGCGCACGGGTTGGGATCCGGAACATCGCAACGGCCCCAGCATCGCGCGCATGGCTGAGGCAATCGGCATACAAGCGCTGGCGATTCACGGCCGCACGCGCGCCTGCATGTATCAGGGAAGCGCCGAGTACGAAACCATCCGCGCCATCAAGCAAAGCGTGTCGATTCCGATTTTTGCCAATGGCGACATCGACTCAGCGGCGAAAGCGAAGCACGTGCTTGAACAGACGGGCGTAGATGGCTTGATGATCGGGCGCAGCGCACAAGGTCGGCCGTGGATCTTTAGTGAAATTCTCGCCGACATGAATGGCGATCGGTCGTTCGTCCCGCCTTCCATCGAAGCAGTCCGTGATATCATGCTCGCTCATTTGCGCGATCTGCATGCTTTCTACGGGGAGGAGGCGGGAGTCCGGGTCGCGCGTAAACACATCGATTGGTATGCGAAGAGTCGCGCGTCCGCGCCGGCTTTACGACAAGCCGTGATGCAGGCGACCGACGCGACGACACAACTCGATCGCGTACAGGCGTATTTCAATGCGCTCGCAGAAGCGCCGGAAGAGAGTCTGTCAAGCGCGGCATGACGATTGTCGCGCGCCAATGAAGGGCACGCGACGTGGACGAATTTTTGATTGCAGAGAAGTTTGGCGGAGAGGCCATGGCCCCCAGAAAAAAAACCAGAGCTCGGCGAGAGCCGCTGGCACGACCCGCGACGCGGGCGATGCCGTTAAGGACGATGACGGCGGAGGCGCTCGATTCTTATTTCGCGACCTTGAACGGTCACAAGCCCGGTCAGTTGTACGACCTAGTGCTGCGTGAAGTCGAAGAGCCGCTGTTCAAGCGCGTGCTCGAGTACGCCGAGGGTAATCAGAGCCGCGCCGCCGATATTCTCGGCATCAATCGCGGCACTCTGCGCAAGAAGCTGAAGACTTACGGGCTGGCGGAGTAGCCGCCGCGGTTTTTTCGACCGGATTTCGGTCCACATTTTCGATTTGCGAGAGATCGACAGCTCATGTCAATTGCCGTGCGCCGCGCGCTGCTGAGTGTTTCGAACAAAGATGGCCTGGTGGAATTCGCGCAGGCATTGCAACGTCGTGGCGTAGCGATTCTCTCGACGGGCGGCACCGCGAGCCTGCTGGAGAAGCACGGCGTCAAAGTTACGCAGGTGTCCGCGCACACCGGCTTCCCCGAGATCATGGATGGCCGCGTAAAAACGCTGCATCCGAAAATTCATGGCGGCCTGCTGGGCCGGCGCGACATCGACGACGAGATCATGCGCACGCATGGCATCGATCCCATCGATCTGGTCGTGGTGAATTTGTATCCATTCGCCGCGACTATCGCCAAACCCGACTGCACCTATGAAGACGCCATCGAGAACATCGACATCGGCGGCCCGGCGATGGTGCGCGCAGCCGCGAAGAATCACGATCGAGTCACTGTGGTGGTCGATCCCACCGATTACTCGGTCGTGCTCGACGAGCTGAACAATTCGGATGGCGTCGTCTCCGAACAAACTCGCAAGCGCCTCGCCGCCAAAGCGTATGCGCACACCGCAAGTTATGACGCAGCGGTCGCGAGCTACCTGTCGCGCGTGACGCAGCCGGATCAAGGCACGAGCAACGAGTATCCCGATCCCCTGTCGCTGCAGTTCCGCAAGCGTATGGATCTTCGCTACGGCGAGAATCCGCATCAGACATCCGCGTTCTACTCGGTCGCCGACACGCCGGGCGCGAGCATCGGCACTGCGAAACAACTGCAAGGCAAGCAGCTCTCGTATAACAACATCGCCGATGGCGACACTGCGTTCGAATGCGTGCGTCAGTTCGACGAGCCCGCTTGTGTGATCGTGAAGCACGCCAATCCGTGCGGCGTCGCCGTCGCCGGCGACACGCTGGCCGCGTACGACCGTGCGTATCGCACGGACCCCACGTCAGCATTCGGCGGGATCATCGCTTTCAATCGTCCGCTCAATGCGAACACCGCGCGCGCCATCGTGGAGCGGCAGTTCGTGGAGTTGATCATTGCGCCCGAAGTCGACGCGGACGCGCTCGAGATCTGCGCGCGCAAGGAGAATGTTCGCGTGCTCGTGACGAGCGGCCTGAAGGCCACCGGCCTCCGTCATGAATACCGCAGCGTCAACGGCGGCCTGCTCGTGCAGACGCGCGACGAAGGTCGCGTCGGCAAGAGCGATTTGCGTGTCGTCACCAAGCTGGTGCCGACGGACGAGCAATTCGCCGACTTGCTGTTCGCGTGGCAGGTCTGTAAGTACGTCAAATCCAACGCCATCGTGTATGTGAAAGATCGCATGACCATCGGCGTCGGCGCGGGTCAGATGAGCCGTGTCGTGTCGAGCCGCATCGCTGCCATGAAGGCCAAGGATGAAGGTCTGGAAGTCGCCGGTGCAGTAATGGCGTCGGACGCGTTCTTTCCGTTCCGCGACGGCCTCGACGTCGCCGCCGAGCTCGGCATCAAGGCCGTCATTCAGCCGGGCGGCTCGATGCGAGACAATGAAGTCATCGCCGCCGCCAACGAACATGGCATGGCCATGGTGCTCACCGGCATGCGGCATTTTCGACACTGAGACAACGCCGGTGCGGCTTCGCCGCCGGCGATGTTCGCTGTAGCTGAGAAACAATGCGCGTACTAATCCTTGGTTCTGGTGGCCGCGAACACGCGTTCGCGTGGAAGATTGCGAATACTCCGCGCGTGAGCGCGGTATTCGTTGCACCGGGCAACGCGGGCACCGCGCTGGAATCCGGCGTGACGAATGTCGATATCGCCGCTGATGACATCGAGAAGCTGGTGGAGTTCGCCAAGCGCGAAAAGATCGATCTCACCATCGTCGGCCCCGAAGCGCCGTTGGTGATCGGCGTGACCGATGCGTTCGAAGCGGCCGGCTTGCGCTGCTTCGGCCCTCGCAAGCTCGCGGCGCGCCTGGAAGGCTCGAAAGCTTTCACCAAGGAATTCTTACGTCGTCACAAAATTCCCACCGCGGCTTACGCGACGTTTACCAAAGCAAACTTCGACGCCGCTTGGGTGCGCGCTCAACGCGCACCGTTGGTGGTGAAGGCTGACGGCCTCGCGGCCGGCAAAGGCGTGATCATCTGCGCGACGCAGGAAGAAGCCGTCGCCAGCGCGCAGGCCATGTTCGACGGTCAATTCGGCTCGGCGGGCAACACCGTGGTGATCGAAGAGTTTCTCGAAGGCGAAGAAGCCAGCTTCATCGCCATCGTCAGCGGCAAGCACATTCTGCCGCTCGCCACGTCGCAGGATCACAAGCGCCGCGATGACGGCGATCAAGGTCCGAACACCGGCGGCATGGGCGCCTACTCGCCCGCTCCCGTCGTTACTGACGAATTGCACGCGCGCATCATGCGCGAAGTGATGCGGCCGACCGCCGAAGGTCTGATCAGCGACGGCACGCCGTACATCGGTTTCCTTTATGCCGGCTTGATGATCGCGCCGGACGGCACGCCCAACGTGCTGGAGTTCAATTGCCGCTTCGGCGATCCGGAAACGCAGCCCATCCTGTCGAGATTGAAATCGGATCTCACCGCGCTCTGTGAAGCCGCGCTCGATGGCCGGCTCGATCGAGTGAACGCCGAATGGGATCCGCGAGCGGCGCTGGGCGTCGTGCTGGCTGCAGGCGGTTATCCAGATTCGGTCCGCAAAGGCGACGAGATCAGCGGCCTCGAACAGGCGGCTGCTTTGCCCGGCAAGGTCTTCCATGCGGGCACCGTGTTGAACAACGGCAAAGTCGTCACGAACGGCGGTCGGGTGCTGTGCGCGGTCGGCCTCGGCTCGACGGTCAGCGATGCGCAGAAGGCTGCTTACGCTCTCTGCGACAAGATCACTTGGAACGGTGTGCAGTATCGCCGAGACATCGGCTACCGGGCCGTGCAGCGGGAAAAGTCCGCGAAATAGTTATTCGCTCGGTGTCGTCGGCGTGATTTCGATCACGCTGCGATCTTCGGGCTGCGCTTCCGGTTCGGCTTCCAGGATCACCTGCAACTGCTCGGTCGCCGACACCGGAAAATCGCGCATCAGACGCTCCGCGAACGTGGTCGTCTGACCGAGTTGCTCGAGCTCGCTGCGCGGGATCGTCAGCCACAAACCGGTGGGATCGCTGTCCAACTGCCAACCGCCGCGGTCGGCGCTCATCGGCGATGGCCGCACGCTCACGCGAAATGCGTGATGCCGGGGCAAGGCGACGACCAGATCGACCGCGCGACCGGACACCAATCGTTCCAGCTCAGCACGGCTGATCTGACAATACAGCGCCTGTCCGGAGAATCGCACGTCCACGGCGCGATCAATCGTCGTCCACGATGATGACAGCGGCGCTGCTGCGCTCGCCGAGATTCACGCCTTCCTCGTTGACCTGCAGCTCGACCAGGAACAGCTCGGTGGTTTCCTTGATCGAGTCCTGCACCAGCGGGATGGTGATGTGAGCTTCGCGCACGCCGGCGGGAATGCGCTCGGAGCCAGGCCCGATGCCGGCGAAGTCCGAACCCATTTCAGCGGAGTTGCTGCGCAGGTTCCAGGTATAGGAAACATCGCGACGCGTCGATCCGGTGCGACGGATGAGCAGACGAACCGAGCCGTCGCCTTCCGAAGTGACGTAACTATCCTTGTCGAATTCGATCACCACCGGTCGCGCCGAGCCCGAAGTGGGCGCGGGAGTTGGCGCCGCCGATGGGGCCGCTTTCTCAACCTGCGTGCGAGATGGCTGCTCACTCGGCGCCGGTTCTCTCGCGGGCAACTGAGCGACTCGATTTTCCGAACGGCCCGGCTCGGTCGCTGGCGCGGCTACCTCGGCACGATTCTGCGTCGTCCCGTTCGACGGGGGCGCCTGCTCAGATGACGGCAACGGCGCGACCGCCGGCGGCGTAATCGTTTCGACCGGTCGCGAGTCCACGGTGTCGTCCGATTCCACGTCCTGATCGAGCGCTGCATTGCCGCCGGCCGATTCGCTCTGCAACTCGCGATCTCCCGTCGGAAGATTCACCGGCAGCACGTTTGTCAGGTTCTTGGGCAACAGACCGTACTGCCACACCAAATAGCCACCGGCCACGAACACCAGAGCGAGTAACAGGGCACTAGCGACGCGATGAAACCGCGAGCGCGACGTACTCGGCATCGACAGCTCCGAAGGCAGTCCGAGCCGATTGGGAGCGTCGCCACAACCCAAGGCCGCGAGCAGCTCGACGACATCGATGCGACGCTCGCCGCGAGTCCACAGCAACGCGCGCTGTAGCGCCTGCTGTTGCTTGCCGCTCAAGCCTGGAATGCGCTGTGGTTGCCGCCCATGCGCGCGAGCCAGCGGCGCCGATCGACCGCCGAACGGATGGCGACCGGAAAGCAGTTCGTAGGCGATGCACGCCAGGCTGTACACGTCGTCGCTGGGATGCGGGTCGCTGCCATTCACGCGTTCGACGCTGGCATAGGCAGGCGCCGCGACGGGCCCCTCGTTCAATCCCGAAGCTGTGTGCAGATCGAGCGGCCGATCGCGCGCGAAACCGAAATCGAGCACGCGCACTTCGCCCGTCGACATGATCATGATGTTGCGCGGCTTCAAGTCGGCATGAACGATGTTCCGCCGATGCGCATGAGCCAGCGCCGCGCCCACGCTGCTGATGATGCCCAGCGCGTGATGACGAGCCATCGGCTGACCATCCAGCCGCTTCAGGATGTCCGCGAGCAGCTCGCCTTCGAGCAGCTCCATGACGATGAAATAAACATTGCCGTCGCGATCCAGGTCGAAGACGCTGACCACGTTGGGATGCGACAGCGACTGCGCTTCGTGAAACTCGCGCTCGAGCTGCGCCAGCTCGTCGGGCCGGTCGTGGTAGTTGAGCTTGAGCACCTTCACGGCCACACAACGCGAGGCGGCATCCAGATGCGCGCGATGGCGGTCGACGGCTTTGTACACGGTGCCACTGCTGCCGCGGCCCAGGATGGAAATCAGCTCGTAACGGTCCCGAAGCACATCGCTCGTCAGACCTGGTGGCGGCACCGCCGAGGCTCGCGCAGGCCGGTCGCTCGCGAGGTCATGGGCCCGCGTGGTCGAAGTGATGTCGTCCTTGCGGTCCCTCGACGGGAGGGTCTCGTCTTCGGTCAGCTTGATGGCCGGCGGTGGCCGCGTCAGCGGCTCCTCCATCTCGCGCCGGAATGCGGTCGCATCGTCGTCGCGGGTGCGGCGGAAAGAAGTAGCGTCGTCGTCTCTGGGCCGACGGAAAGCAGTAGCGCCTTCGTCGCTCGGGCGACGGAAAGCCGTGACCTCCTCGTCGCCGCGCCTTGTTGACGGATCCACGACCGCCGGTTCCGAATTGATCGAATCCGGATCCCGGTCGGCGATCAGCTTGCGCCAGCGCGAGCCGGTCGTATCGATGGTGACGTCGGTGGTGTCGTGCTTGTCGCCTGCCTCCTCATCCTTGGTCTCGGTTTGATTGGCGACCCCGAACACCAGCTGCGCGATGTCGGTCTTGAGCGAGCGGGCCAGCGCCATGTCGATGCGGCCGCGGCGCTGATACTGATCCAGCAGCGCGAGCGCGTCCCAGGGCGCGTCCGGGTTGCTGCGGCAGACGGACAAGAACTGGGCTTGCATGTCGGCACGATCGCACCGGCCGGCGATGTAGTCATCCAGCCAGCTGGCGAGGACCGCCCGTGCATTCTCGCCTTGCTCTCCAAGGTCCTTGTCGATGGACAGGCTCATCACCGTTTGCAGTATTGCCCCAATCTCTTAAGTCGTTAGTCGGTCCGTGAGCCCATTCGTTCGATGGCGCTCGTGTGCGGCGGAACCGTGTCCGGCTCCAATCTATCGGGGCGGCCAGCTGAACGACACCTGTCGCCCCGTTCCGACCGAAGCGACCCCGATTGGCTCTGGAGGGCGGGCGCCCCGACCCGCGGGGCCATATCAGGGCGCCTGCAGCGCCTTTTCCATTCGATAATCATCCATTACGAAACCGCCGCCGATGTCCATCACCAGCTCTGCGGCAATCCGGAAGCCCAGCCGCCGATAGGCCTGCACTGACGGATTACCCTTGTTGACGGTCAGCCATAACAGAGAGAGCCCGCGCCGCCGGGCGAGCCCCTCAATGAACTCCATGCATCTACGCCCGGTTCCCGAACCCCGGGCCGCATGGTGCAAGTAAAACTTGCTGAGAAACATCACCCTTCCGGGTTGTTCCTGAACGGCGCAGTAGCCGATCTCGGCGGCGGGGCCGGTCGCATCTGCCCGCCGCACAAGGAAGTATTCGTAGCCCTGGTCGATCTGGGCCTGCATGGCGGCGGCGCTCTGGAACTTGCCGACCATGTAATCGACCTGGGCCCGGCCGATCAGGGGTACGTAAAACTCGTACCAGATGGTGTGGGCCAGGGCTGCCACCGTGGCCACCTGCTCCGGGGTGGTCACGGGGACGAATTCGATGTCCGCGGGGTCGGACGGCGGGACTGGGGAGGGGGCGACTGAGCTCATCGGCCCATACTAGCCCAGTTCCTCCCGCAGGCGGTTTTCGTTCAGCGCCCGACACCACTTCGCGACCACGAGGGTGGCCACCCCGTTGCCCACCAGATTGGTGAGGGCACGGGCCTCGGACATGAACCGATCGATGCCGAGGATCAGCGCCAGCGCCGTGACGGGCAGTGTGCCCAGCGCCGATAGCGTGGCGGCCAGGACGATGAAGCCGCTGCCAGTGACGCCGGCGGCGCCCTTGGAAGTGAGCAGCAGCACCCCGAGCAGCGTGAGCTGGTCGAGCAAGGTCATGGGCACGTTGGTGGCCTGCGCGATAAACACGGCCGCCATGGTCAGGTAGATGGACGTGCCGTCGAGGTTGAACGAATAACCGGTGGGAATGACCAGCCCGACCACCTGCTTCTCGGCGCCCGCCTGCTCCATCTTCGCCATCATCCGCGGCAACACCGATTCGCTGGACGACGTACCGAGCACGATGAACAACTCTTCGCGGATGTAACGAACGAAACGCGCGATGCTGAAGCCATGCAGTCTGGCGATCGCGCCGAGCACGATGAAGACGAAGAACAGGCACGTGGCGTAGAAGCACGCCATCAGCTTGCCCAGCGAAGCGAGCGACGCCAGGCCGTACTGGCCGATGGTGAACGCCATCGCGCCGAACGCGCCGATGGGCGCGAGCCGCATGATCATGCCGACGATCCTGAACAGCACGGCGGAGAAGCGATCGACGAAATCGAAAATGGGTCGGGCCCGGTCGCCGACGGCGTGCAGCGCGAAGCCGAACAGCACCGAGAACAGCAACACCTGCAGGATGTCGCCTTTGGCGAACGCATCGACGATGGTCGAGGGAATCACGTTCAGCAGGAAGTCGACGACGCTCTGCTGCTCGGCCGCCTTGGCGTACGACTCCACCGCTTTGGCACTCAGCTGCGAGACGTCGACGTTCATGCCCTCGCCGGGCTGCACCACGTTGACGATCACCAGCCCGACGATCAGCGCGATGGTGCTCACGACCTCGAAGTACAACAGCGCCAGGGCCCCGGTCTTGCCGATCGCCTTCATGTTCTCCATGCCGGCGATGCCCGTGACCACGGTGCAGAAGATGATGGGCGCGATCATCATCTTGATGAGCTTGATGAAGCCGTCGCCCAGCGGCTTGAAGTGCGTGGCGGTTTCGGGAAAGTAATGGCCGAGCAGCACGCCGATGGCGATGGCGATCAGCACCTGGATATACAGCGAGCTGTACCAGCGGGTCGGCGCCGCCGGAGAAGCGTGGACGTCAGTCGCCATCGAGGTCCGCGAGTAAGGAAGGAATGCGGACCAGTCTACATGAGCTGGCTTATATGGGCGCGGCCTGGCGAACGTTGGGGTCCGAGGTAGCGTTGACCCAGATACGCCCATTCCGCGGATCGAGCCGCACGATCAGGCCCGCCGGTCGATTGAACTCCTTGCACTCCACCGGCAAGCGCGCGTCGGCGAAATACGCCTTGGCGAGATCGATCACCGTCGCCGCCGGTCCTTCCATGCCGGGCATATCGGGCGTGTGACCGAAGATGCTCACACGCCAGCTCTGCTTGCGTGCGCCCGCCGAGCGCAGCTCCTTGCAGAAACGATCCATCAACAACAGATCCGAGCTCAACGTGTTGTCGGTCAGATCGAGAGGCTGATCGTTGGCGATGGCGACATAGCGAAGATGCAGCAGACCGCCGGCCGGCTGCGTGTCGTCGTAGACACACACCGCCAGCGCGCCGCGCAGCTCACAAGCGAGCAGCGTCGATTCCTTCGAGACGCGAAACGCATCGGGCTGAACCACGAGTTCTGGCGGCGGCTGGATCATGAGACCGCGATGATGCCGGGCGGCGCGCGCACCGAGTTGTGCAGTGGATCACGGAATCGCGCGAACCGACGAGCACCGGCACTTTTGCGCCAAATTTGTCCGTGGCTGTCATTCTTTGGCGACGGGCTTCGCGGCCGCGGCTTTGTCGACGGCGGGCGACACCGGCCGCACGCCGCCGAACGATAGCGAGTTGGTCGCGAGAATCACTTCGCGCAAGAAATAAATCAGCGCCGCCGCGAGGGCGAGCAACGCGATCACGAACGTGATCGCGATGGGCGCATCGAGGTGAATGCCGAGCGCGGAGCTGATGAACAACGCCGCGACCACCAGCGATACCAGCAAGCCGCATGTCACCGACAAGCCGATCGCGCGATTGATCAGCGTGGCGCGCTTGGACAGTACGCGCAGCAGCTTGTGCAGTTCCTCCGCCTGCTCCGGACTCGCGTGCACCAACCTGTCTTCCAGCGTACGGGCGCGATCGATGATGCGACCGACGCGCGTCGCGAGCGCGTTCAATGTCGTACCGACGCCTGCCAAAAGAAACACTGGCGCCACGGCCAATTGAATGACCTGCCCCAGGTTGGCGACCTGCGGACCCATGCTGAGCATGCAAAACCTCGAATGACTGTCCGGCGAACGATACACCAGCCGTTCGCTCAATGCCGCTAGGCAGTTGCAACCCCCCATTGCAACCCTTCACGCATCCGCCGCGTCCAATCCTGCAAATACGACGGAGGTGCGACCATGAAGAACAAACTGGCGGTGTTGGGCGCGGCGGCTCTGGTGCTGGCGAGCCCGCTGCTGTGGGCCGATGGCGAGGATATATCCAAGATCAACGGCTCCATCCGCGTCGACAGCGGCCGGAAAGTGGGTTCGGTGGAAACCGTCAATGGCTCGATCCGGCTGGAGGACTCGGTCACCGCCGGCGACCTCGAAACCGTCAGCGGCTCGATCGACATCGGCCGTGACGGCAGCGTGGGCGATGTCGATACCGTCAATGGCAACGTGAGTCTGGACCGCGGCGCCAAGGTCGAATCCATCGAGTTGGTCAACGGCCGGCTGCGCATCGAAGAGCAGGCACAGGTGCGCGGCGATGTCACCTCCGTGAACGGGTCCATCGTGCTCGCCAAATCGGCCCAGGTGGGCGGCCACGTGCAGAACGTCAACGGCGACATCGAGCTCGACGGCGCTCGTATCGGCAACGGTATCAAGACCACCAACGGCGACATCGAGATCGGCGCCGGCTCGCGCGTCGACGGCGGCATCGTGGTCGAGAAGCCCGACTCCTTGTTCTTCTCGAACAATCGCAAGCCGAAAATCACCATCGGTCCGGACGCGGTGGTGAACGGCACGCTCCGTTTCGATCGCCCGGTCGAGCTGCGGATCAGCGAGCGGGCGACCGTCGGAAAAATCGTCGGTGCCCATCCCATTAAAGACTAGGCCATCAAAGAGTGATGTAATTGATGAGTCCGGCGCGCCACTCGCGTCGGACTCGACCCGCATGAACCAGATACTCCAGATGCGCCAGCGCCTCCCCCAACGCCAGGAACAAGTGCATATCCTTGAGCTCACGGCGAAACATAAATGGCAGCACGTCCATGGCGACCTTTGGCTCCGTGCAGAGCGCCGCCAGTTTGTCGAGCTGCTCCAGGTGATGGCCGGTGAGATCGTCGACCCGCTGCCGCAGTCCGCGAAACGGCACGCCATGCGCTGGCAACACCAGCGTGTCTTCTGAGAGCGCGCGCAGTCGCTGCAACGAGCTCAGGAACGAGCCCAGCGGATTGGGATCGCCATGTCCGAACATGAAACTGATGTTGGACGAGATGGTCGGCAGCACTTGATCGCCGCTGATCAACAGCCGCAGGGTGGGGTTCGACAGGCACAGGTGGCCTTCGGCGTGACCATCGGTTTCCAGCGCGGTCCATTCGCCCACGCCCCAGCGTAGAACCTCCTCGTCGGCGACGAAGCGTTCGACCGTCGGCATGCCGCTGGTCATGCGGGCGAAGCGCTCGGGTCGAAACATCGCCCGGATCTGGGTCTCGTCGGTCACGCCGTGCGATTGAAAGAACTGCTCGGCCTCGCTCAACAACGACCTGCCCTCGCCGCCCCACATGGCTCGCGAGAGCTCGTGCGTCCGCCGCGACATGAGCACGGGAACGCTAAACCGTTCTTGCAACCACGCCGCGAGGCCGATGTGGTCTGGATGTATGTGCGTGGTGAATACCGCTCGCAGGGGCCGCTGCGAAAAGTAATCGCGCTCGATGTTCTCCCACGCGTCCTTGCCGATCGACGCGGCCATGCCGGTGTCGACCACGATGCAACCGTCGTCGGTCTCCATCAGCCACACGTTGATGTGATTCAGGTCCAGCGGCAGCGGGATGCGGGCCCAGCGCACTCCGGGCGCGATGGCGACGCTCTGGCCTGGGCCAGGCGCGTCCATGTCCACGTACTGCAAGCGCCGCGGGGCGGACGGAAATGCCTCACCTTCCGCGGTCACCGCGGGTGCGGGCGTGTTGCCGGGTTCGGAAACGCTCATGAGGTTTGGGAAGATTCAGCCTCGGGCCCTCGCGTATCATGCGGCCTCTCGACCGAAAGAGGAAATTCCACTATGCGATCTGGCTCACGCGATCTGGCGCGCACGTTCGTTGCCCTCGCCTCGCTTGCCTGCACGCTGCCGGCCTATTCCGACGTCAAGAAGAACCCATTGGATACAACGGAACAGGCGCTGGTCAGCCACGTGACCGCCGGCGAAAAGGCCTCGATCGGGCTGCTGGAGCAGATCGTCAACGTCAACAGCGGCACCATGAACTTCGCCGGCGTGCGCAAGGTCGGCGACCTGCTGCGGCCTCGTTTCGAGGCGCTCGGGTTCAAAGTCACTTGGATAGACGGAACGCCGTTTAAACGCGCCGGGCATCTCGTCGCCACGCGCCCCGGCCGCGGGCCGCATGTGCTGCTCATCGGACATCTGGACACGGTGTTCGAGCCCAATCATCCGTTCCAGCGCTGGGAACGCGTGGATGAAAACATCGCTCGCGGTCCGGGCGCGGCTGACATGAAGGGCGGCATCATTGTCGGGCTGGCCGCGATGGACGCGCTTCAGCAGGCGAAGCTGCTCGATTCGTTGCAGCTCACTGTGGTCCTGCATGGAGATGAAGAAGATTCCGGCCGGCCGCTCGACCTCGCCCGTCGCGATCTGATCGAAGCGGCGAAGGCCGCCGACATTGCCATCGGCCTGGAGAACGCTGCCGATAACCCAAAGACTGCCGTGACTGCTCGCCGCAGCTCGACGGGCTGGGTCGTGAAGGTCAAGGCCAAGAGCGCGCATTCGTCGCAGATCTTTTCCGACGACGTCGGCGCGGGCGCTGCGTATGAGCTGGGCCGCATCCTCAATGGTTTCTACGAGCAAGTGCGCGGCGAAGAGTTCGTGACGTTCAATCCCGGCCTGATCGCCAGCAGCACTCAGGTGGACTTCAAGGGCCAGCCACTCGGCGCGTCGCTCTCCGGCAAGAACAACATCGTCACGCCGGTCGCGATCGCGTCAGGCGATCTGCGGACCTTGACCGTCCAGCAACTGGAAGACACACGAGCGAAAATGCGCAAGGTCGTGGCAGCGAGCTTGCCGCACACGTCGGCGGAGATCGAATTCACCGATAGTTATCCACCGATGGCGCCGACTGAAGGTAACCGCAAGCTGCTGTCCATGTACGATGCCGTCAGCAAGGACCTTGGTTTCGGCGCGGTGACCGAAGTCAACCCACGCAACGCCGGCGCGGCGGATATTTCTTTCGCGGCCGATCACGTCGACATGGCCCTCGACGGCCTCGGCCTGCTCGGCGGCGGCTCGCACACGCCGGAAGAATTCGCCGATCTGCGCACGTACAAGATTCAGACGCAGCGGCTGGCGGTGCTGTTGTATCGGCTGGGGAGGAAGTAATCAGCGCCTGTTAATCCAACGCGGGCTCGCTTGCGCGAGTTCGCGCCCGCGCAAGCAACTGGGCAGCAGATTGCTGCCCAATTCGTGCTGCTAAGCCTTGCGCACGAGTCCTTCTAGCGGCTTCGCGCGCCCGCTGCCTGGAAACACGCTCGTTTCTAGGTCAGCCTCGCTCGCGAGCAGATGCTCGGCGAGTACGCCTTTGAAGACAGATCTCAGATCGAGCGTCGGCTTGAGATCGCGCTCTTGATATAAGTCGCTGCTGGCCAGACCTGGCCAGTCGGCGATCACGCGACCGCCGGCGACGGCGCCGCCGATTAGGAATGCGCACGTCGCGGTGCCATGGTCGGTGCCGCGACTGCCGTTCACAGCGACGGTTCGGCCGAACTCGGTCACGACGAGCATCGCGGTGTCCTTCCATGCCGCGCCCAGGGAAGTGCGTAATGTTTCCAAGCCCTGATCGAGGCTGCGCAAACGATTCGCCAGCTGCCCTTGCTCGGCGCCTTGATTGGCGTGTGTGTCCCAGCCGCCCACTTCTATCACGGCGATTCGTGGGCCATCGGGCGCGGCGAGGAACTTGCCGGCTGCCGAAGTCACGGACTTGAAGCCGTTGAGTGGGTCGCGCTTGCCATCCATCATCATTCCTTCGCCGGCAATGCCATCTGCGGCTAGGGCCGCTTGCAGGCGAGTGGCGAAGTACTCGTCCGTGGAATACAGGTCGGCGATTCGTTGCAGCGTGTCTTCATCCGCGTCCGGCAGGCGCGAAGGCGCCCAGGAGTTCACGGCTGCTTCGCCTCGCAAGACCAACGGAACGTTTTGCGCAAGCGCGACTGCAATTTGATCGGTGCTACGCGCCTTTGATGCTGGCATAACGCCCAGCGCACGGTTGAGCCATCCATCACGCGCGCCTTCGAGCTGCGCGGTGCCGCTCTCTAACAGGTCCTGCCCATCGAAATGCGACCGCTCGCGATAGGGCGAGGCGACGGCATGAAACACGACCAGCTCTTTCTCGTGATACCGCTGATACAAGTGAGTCAGCGAGGGATGGAGCGTGAACATGCCGTCCAGCTTTTGCGATGGCGACGTGATCGCAAGCACGCCCCGCTTGGCGGCGTAGCTGCCATCGCCGTACGCAGGCACGGCCGCAAGCCCATCAAGCGCACCCCGCAAGATCACCAACACGAAGCGCGCATCACTCTTCGTCGCCGCCAACGGGACCCGCGGAAACAAAGTCGCCGCACTACCCAGCACGGACGAGATCACGAACTCGCGTCTGTTCAATGTTCCCACTCGCATCACCTCACGCGCACAAGTCCGCGACCGCTGCTTTTCCGAACCCGCGGCAGGCATCAACAAACCCTGCGGCGGGCGCGCGCATAAGCCCGCAATCGCTTGCTTTTACGAGCCGGCGGCGGGCATCAAGAAAACCTGCGGCGCGCGGGCGCGCAAGCCCGCGGTCGCTCGCTTTTCCGAGCCAGCGGCGGGCATCAAAAACAACTGCGGCGGCGTTATTCATCGGCGCTGAAACTCCGGGCTGGCCAGCAGCAGCGCCATTCCTTGCGCGCCACTTTCCGCACGAGAGATCGCCACGCGAGTGCGCTCGCTGAGCGCGCTACCGAGCGACTGCGTGCCGACGTCCAACGGATGCACATTCGAACCCACGCGCTTACCAACAGCGGTGGCCCACTCGATACGCTTGAGCAAGGCGTCTGGGCCGTCCCACTGACTGGCCGTGTCCGGCCAGCCGGCCGGCGAACCGGGCGTGTACGGCCGCTGACCGAGTTGTTGAAATGGCGCCAGAATCTGCCGCGGTTGGGGCGGAATGAAATCCAACATCCGAAACGTCGAGACCACATAGTCGTGCGGCGTTTTGAACTTTGTCGACACCTGTTCCCAAGCTTCAGGACACTCAACCAACGCACGATGCAATGACGGCAAGTCGCCTTCAGTGTCACGAAATACTTTCGCCAACCTCTCAACCGCGCTGCGCGGCGGCTGGTCGGCGATGAAGTGTCGCGCCAACTTGGTTGCTACGTGCGTTGCTGTCGCGGGATGCATGGCAAGGTCATGGAGCACTGCGCGCGGCTGCGCGACACCGTCGTCCTTGTAGCTCTTGCCCAGAATGCTCTTCGCGCCCGGCTCATGCACTTGCTCACGAAATTGAAATTGCCCGACGCGCTCCGACTCCTTGCCACGCCCATTTGCAATGGACCAGCCCGTCAGAGCAAGAGCAAAGGTAGTGACATCCTTCTGCGAGTAGCCGCCGTCGACGCCCAATGTGTGCAGTTCCAGAATCTCACGCGCCAGATTCTCGTTGATGTCGAGCTTGGGATTACCCTTGGCGCGTTTCGCCGCCCGTTGCGCGAGAAGCGAGCTGGGCCCGATGGACGCCTGATTGTCCAGATAGAAAATCATCGCCGGGTGCGACTCGACCGCCAGTAACAAATCTTCGAAGCGCCCGGCAACGTTCGGCCGGACCGCCTCGTTCTCCAGCGCCCCAGCCAGCCCCGCCACTTGCGCCTTGTCGGCGGATACAGCGAAATGATTGGTCCAGAAATGCACCAGCCGCTCGCGAAACGGCTCCTCGGTCCGGACAGCGATACGGTAACGAGCAGCGACTTGCTCCAAATAGATGGCCGCGAGCTTCTCGCGCGGCTCGTTCTCCATGCGCGGCTTGTCATCGCCTTTAACTTCTTTCTCGCTCGGCGCGGCGTTCCGTTCCTGCCGACGCCGCCGCAGGGCCTCTGCAAAGAGCTGAAACGCTTCGGCCGAAGACGCCAGCCCGCTGAGCTCCCGCGGCGCCGGGCGTGCATTCATGATTTGCTTCAGCAGCCAACCTCGAGCGTCGCCGCCAATGTCACGCAACTCGCCCGGCCGGGCTCCAAGCCCGAAGCGATTAGCGGCAATGATGGCTCCGAGTGTCACTGTTAAATTCTCTCCAGCGCTGCTTACGTGATTGAACGTTCGTCCAGCTTGCAGGTTGACACTACTCAGCGAATCCCTGAATCCCCCAGCACTGAGCTTTGCACGAACTACAGATATACTGCGCGAACAGGAAACAATTACAGCACCGAGGATGGGAGATGACACGCGTTCAGGTAGCCGCCATGGCTGCGGTTTCGCTGTTGTTGGGAACATGGACCGTGACTGCGCAAACAGCGGAGCCAGCGCGGCCGCCGGTCGCCGCCTTCGGCGCGATCCCGGCGATGAGGACCCCGGCGCTGAGTCCGAACGGCCAGCAGGTGGCCTGGATCGACAATAGCGGCGCGCGCCCCGTCATCGAGGTCCTCGATCTCGCCAAGAACACGAGACTGCTACGCACCGGGGCCGACGAAAAGAACAAGATCCGCGGCATCGAGTGGGCGGACGACGACATTCTGCTGATCCATCAGAGCGTCACCCATTCGGTACGCCTGTCCAACGGCAAGTACACGGCATTCGAATGGTGGCGGATCAACGCCCTGAACGTGCGTACGCGCCAGTCCCGTTTCCTGTTGGACCGGCCGGAACTCTCTGACGTCACCGGCATGCAACTGGTGGCGCCCCGCACGACCACGCCGAAAAAAGTGTTGATGGCGAGCTGGTCCTTTTCCGAAACCAATTACCGGCAGGAGACCGGCTCGCATATCGCGGGCGGCCGGAAGGATGCCGGCTGGACTTACGACTTGTTCGAAGTCGATACCACCACCGGCGAGGCCCGCACGCTCGGCAATGGTACTCCTTATACCGAAGACTGGATCGTCGGTCGCAACGGGCAGCCGGTCGCGCGCGTCGAATGGCACCCGCAACGGCAGCGCTTCGAGATCTTTCACCGGCGCGACCAGAGCTATAAAGAAATATTCGAGCTGGAGACTGGCGAGCAACCCACGGTCGCGGGCGTCACGGACGACGGCTCGGCGCTATTGATGTTCGCTGCCTTGGGGCGTCCTCACACCGCACTGTGGCGCCTGCCGGTGGCGGGCGGAGCGCCGGAAATCCTGCTCGAGGATTCGCAACACGAGATCGCCGCGCCGGTACTCGACCCCTATACCGGCCAGGTTCAAGGCGCATGGCTCGAAGGCCTCCAGCCGAAGATCCAGTGGATCGACGAACGGGCGCGTAAGCGAGCTGAAGGCCTGCTCAAGACTTTCAACGGCGTCCACGCGCATGTGCTGGGCCGCTCCGAAGACCAGACGCGCGTGCTGGTCGACGTATTCACGTGGTCGAAACCTTCGACCTTCTATTTGATCGATTACAAGCGTGGCGCGGCCGACATCCTCGGGGAGAAATATCCGGGCCTGGAAAACGCAACCCTGGGCGAGGTACAGGCCATCAGCTACCAGGCGCGCGACGGTTATGAAATTCCCGCCTATCTCACATTGCCCGCGGGTGTCGAAGCGAAACAGCTACCGCTAGTGGCGTTGCCACACGGCGGACCTATGTCGCGCGACGAGCCCGGGTTCGACTGGCTGGCCCAGTTTCTGGCTTCACGCGGTTACGCCGTGCTCCAGCCGCAGTTCCGCGGCTCGACCGGCTTCGGCGAAGCGCACGTCAAAGCCGGCTACAGGCAATGGGGCGGACTGATGCAGGACGACGTCACCGACGGTGTCAAAGCGATGGTGACGCGAGGCATCGCGGATGCAAGCCGCATCTGCATCGCCGGCGCCAGTTATGGCGGCTACTCCGCGCTCGCCGGGGCGGCATTCACTCCGGAGCTGTATGCATGCGCCATCAGCATCAACGGCGTGACCGATCTGCCCATGATGCTCAAATACGAACGTAGCTCGAGCGGCGAGGAGTCGGACGCCGTGGCTTACTGGTCCGAGCACATCGGCTCACACACCGATGAAAATGTCGCCGCGAAGTCGCCGGCGCGCGCAGCCGATGGGATTCGCGCCCCAATCCTGCTGCTCCACGCCAGCAGCGACACAGTAGTGCCGCCCGAGCAGGCGCGCGTCATGCTGAAAGCGCTGGAGTCCAAGCGCAAACCCGTGAAGTTCGTCGAGCTGCCCGGCGAGGATCATTGGTTGTCGCGTGGCGAATCGCGTATTCGCGTGCTTACCGAGATGGAAACATTCCTGGCGGAGCACCTGGCGCCCCGAGGCAAGAGCGGCAGCTGAACAACTCAGGCGCTGGTCATCAGCTGCTCCATCGGCAGCATATCGGACGACGGCCGGCGAGCGGCGGCGAGAAGATCCACGATGCGATCGTCGCTGCGGAGGACGAAGCTGTTGCCAGTCTGCTGCTTGGCGTATTTCTTCACGTGCGCCAGCAGGTGAGCGACGGCGTCCGCGCTGGTGGCGCCCATGGTCTCCGAATCCAGCGCAGCGACGGACAAGGTCAGCAGAGGGAACTTGCGCTGCCGTCCGTCGCGGTCGATCGCGGTGATGGACTTGGCGGCGGCGTGCTCGGGTGAATAGAAGTTGCCGACAGTTTCAGAGAAGCGATCGAGCACGTTGACCACGCGCTCCCGCCAGTCGGCCGAACGCAGCACCACCAGAAAGTCGTCGCCACCGACGTGGCCGATGAAATCCAGCCGTGCCGAGGAATGATTCTTGAGCAGCGCGGCCAGGTGCAGAATCACCTGGTCGCCGTGCGCGTAGCCATACACATCGTTGTAAGGTTTGAACGAATCCAGATCGAAGTACGCGACGACGAAACGTTTGCGCGCCTCGATGAGCTTGTCGATGGTGGCGCGGACCGCGGCGTTGCCGGGCAGCAGGGTCAGCGGATTGGAATGTTTCGCCGACTGCAGCTGCTGCTCGGTGATCAGCCGCAGCACGTCGATGGTCTGGCCCAGACCGTGATAGCGCCCATCCTTGGTGATCACGAACTCTTCGGTGAGGCGCGGCCGGCTCTTCTGAGTCACCAGACGACTGACCTGCTCCAGGCGCAACTGGCCGTCGATCATCAGCGTGGGCGATTCCATCACGGCGGTGACCGGCTTCTTGTTGAAGATCTCCGGATGCAGCGGCTTGGCGAGCAGGTCGAACAACCGTTCGCGACGGACCACGCCCAGCGGGCGGCCGTCCTGCACTACTGGGAAACTCAGATGCTCGGGATTGTCACGGAACAAATCCGCGACCTCGGTGACGCGCATTTCCGGAGGCACCGGCTGCACGTAGTTCGCGATGTGCTCGGCGCACAGCACCGCGTAAGTAACGATGGAACGATCCAGCGACTCCACCTGTTGTAACGCCGCCATCGGCGCCATGCTCGGGCGACCGAACAAATGACCTTGCAGACGATCGAGCCCGAGATCCACGAGCTCGCGACATTCGCGCTCGGTCTCCACGCCCTCGGCGATGACACGGCACCCCATGGCGCGACCCATGTCGAGCATGGAGCGGACGAACTCGAGCTTGGTGGCGTCGGCATCGATGCCGGTGACGAAGTAACGATCGATCTTCACGTAATCTGGCTTCAGCTCCGACCACGTGCGCAGCCCCGACGAGCCGGCGCCGAGGTCGTCGATGGCGACGGCGCAACCGGCTTCGCGCAAACGTTGCATCGCCGAGCGCAAACGGTCGTAGTCCTCCAGCAGACTTTCCTCGGTGAGCTCGATGACCACGCGATCGATCGGCATGCCGGCGCTGCGCGCGAACTCGACGAAGCGTTCGGCGAAATTCGGATGTTCGTAAATCGTGTCGGGAGAAACGTTGATGAACAATTGCCCGGCCACGCGCGCAGCCACGAAACGCTTGAAAGCGTTCTGGATGCAAAGAAAATCGAGCTCGACTTTCAGGTCCGCGCGACGCGCCGCTTCGAAAAGATTTTGTGGGGCGTGCAGCCAGCTGTCCGAAGGACCGCGCGTCAGCGCCTCATGCGCGACGATGCCACGCGAGCGCGGATCGACGATGGGCTGAAACAGAGTCGTGATGCGACCCTCGCGCATGAGCTCGGCAAGCTCCAGCGCCGATGCGTCCAAACGGCGCAAGCGTAGCGTCGGCGAATCGGAGCGTGAGTCGGACATGCGCGTGCGCCGGGTTCACCCGGCCTTCCCTTCGGTTCCGTAGGGCCCTCGATTCATACAAGTTAATTAGACGGGGGCCGGGGAACAGAGAACGGTTTCGCATCGACGGCCGACGTCACTGCGAATAACACGTAGCGATGTGAAATTTGTGATGGAGCGCACATCGGGCGAGCCCTCCCGGATGGGAGGGCGGCGCCGATACGTTAAGAAATCAACGCTTCATCGCGTCGAAGAACTCGCCGTTGGTCTTGGTGTCCTTCATCTTGTCGATGAGGAACTCGATGGCCGCCAGCTCGTCCATGGGGTGCAGCAGTTTGCGCAGGATCCAGATCTTCTGCAGCTCTTCGGCGGAAGTGATCAATTCCTCGCGGCGGGTGCCGGAGCGATTGATATTCACGGCCGGGAACACGCGTTTTTCCGACACGCGCCGATCCAGATGGATTTCCGAGTTACCGGTGCCCTTGAACTCTTCGTAAATCACGTCGTCCATGCGCGAGCCGGTGTCGATCAGCGCCGTGGCGAGAATGGTCAACGAGCCACCCTCTTCGATGTTACGGGCCGCGCCGAAGAAGCGCTTCGGGCGCTGCAGGGCGTTGGCGTCGACACCGCCGGTCAACACCTTGCCGGAGCTCGGCACCACGGTGTTGTAGGCGCGAGCCAGACGCGTGATCGAGTCCAGCAGGATCACCACGTCGCGCTTGTGCTCGACCAGGCGCTTGGCCTTTTCGATCACCATTTCAGCGACTTGCACGTGACGCGTGGCCGGCTCGTCGAACGTCGAAGAGACCACTTCGCCGCGCACGGTGCGCGCCATTTCGGTCACTTCTTCCGGACGTTCGTCGATCAGCAGCACGATCAGATAAACATCGGGATGATTCGAAGTGATCGAGCTCGCGATGTTTTGCAGCAGCATCGTCTTACCCGCTTTGGGCGGGGAGATGATCAGGCCGCGCTGACCCTTACCGATCGGCGACACCAGATCGATGATGCGCGCGGTGAGGTCCTCGCTCGAGCCGTTGCCGCGCTCCAATTTGAAGCGCTTGGTCGGATGCAGCGGCGTGAGGTTCTCGAACAGCACCTTGTGCTTGGCGCCTTCGGGGGAGTCGAAATTGATCTCGCCCACTTTGAGCAGCGCGAAGTAGCGCTCGCCGTCCTTGGGCGGACGGATCAGGCCGGAGATGGAGTCGCCGGTGCGCAGGTTGAAGCGGCGGATCTGGCTGGGGCTGACGTAGATGTCGTCGGGGCCGGCCAGGTACGAGCTGTCGGCCGAGCGCAGGAAGCCGAAACCGTCCTGCAGGATTTCCAGCACGCCGTCGCCGTAGATGTCCTCGCCGGAGCGCGCATGCGCCTTGAGGATGGAGAAGATGATGTCCTGCTTGCGCGAACGGGCCAGGTTCTCCAGCCCCATCTTCTGCGCGATCTCCACCAGCTCCGGCACCGGCTTCAGCTTCAGCTGAGTCAGGTTCATGGACTGGCGGGATGCGGCCAGCTCCGCTGGGGAAATTACGCCGACGTCGTCGCCGTCGAACGCGTCATCCATCGGCAGGTCGTCGTGTTGCGCTCCCTGCCCACGGTGATCGTCGTTGTTTCCGCCGCGGTTGCCGCGATTGCCGCGGTTGCCGTCGTTGTTGCCGCGATTGGAGCGGCCACCGCCGCCGCCGCCTTTGTTGCCCGGGCGATTACGGGCCTGATTGCCGAGATAGCCTCTCACAGTTTGCTGTCCAGAAATGCGGCCAGGTCTGATTTACGGAGGGCTCCCACCTTCTGGCCTTCGACCTGACCGTTCTTGAAGAGAATCAGGGTGGGAATGCCGCGCACATTGAATCGCTGCGGCGTCTTGGGGTTTTCGTCGATGTTGAGCTTGGCGATCGTGACCTTCTCTTTATATTCGGTCGCGATCTCGTTCAGCATCGGCGCAATCATCTTGCAGGGCCCGCACCATTCCGCCCAGAAGTCCAGCAGGACCGGGCCCTTGGCCTTGACGACGTCATCTTCAAAGCTGGCGTCGGTGACATGCACAATCGTCTCGCTGCTCACCAGAAAACTCTCCGGGGGTGATGGATGGAATGGACGGGGGTGGTTGTTGGGAAAATGAAGTGTTGGTGTGCGCCGTCAGGGGTCGGCGAAAAATGACCGGGTGACTTGAGTGTGTCCGGTCGGGCACAATGCCCGGGCCTACTGCCACTTAGTACAACGTGGGTTGCCTTGGACCGATCTCCATACGAAGGCCGCGTGAAATTTGCTTGGAAAAACCTGTGTGAGCGGTGCTCGTGCTCGAAGTAAGCCAGTCTGCTCGGTCTCGTTACTCGCGCCATCCGATCAATGGGCCGCTTGAGTATCCCCTTGAGCACCCTCTTGAGTATCGCAAGAGATACTCCACCAAGGGTCACGTCTTCGAGGGGCTTGGAGCCAGTGCTCCGTTCGGGGCAGGTGCGGATGAGTCCGCTTCGTTGAGGCTTATTAAAACCGGGTGCCTGCCAATTTGCAAGCGCCCCCCTCTTTTCCAACAGGTAATTCATATCGAATGGCTGATTCGCACTTAACCGAGCTGTCCTTTTCCAGCCTGCATCTGCCGGAAGCTCTGCAGAAGGGCCTCGCCGACGCCTCGTTCGAGCGTTGCACGCCCATCCAGGCGCAAACCCTGCCTCAGGCGCTCGCCGGCCTTGACGTGGCGGGGCAGGCGCAAACTGGAACGGGAAAAACCGCGGCATTTCTAGTGGCAATGTATGCGCGCCTGATGCGAGAGCCGCCGCCGGCGTCACGCTGCTTGAATGCACCGCGGGCTTTGATCATCGCCCCAACGCGCGAGCTGGCGGTCCAGATCCATCGCGACGCCGAGGTGCTCGGCTCGCACACTGGCCTGCAACTCGGACTCGCGTTCGGCGGCGTCGATTACGAAAAACAGAAGCATCATCTCGAGCAGGGCGTCGACATCCTGATGGGCACGCCGGGCCGAATCATCGACTTCGTCAAGCAACGTGTGATCGATCTGCGCTCGGTTCAAGTGCTGGTGCTCGACGAAGCCGACCGCATGTTCGATCTCGGCTTCATCGCGGATATCCGCTACATCCTGCGGCGGCTGCCCGATCCGCAAGCGCGCTTGAACATGCTGTTCTCCGCGACGCTGTCCCATCGCGTGCTAGAGCTCGCGTACGAGCACATGAACGAGCCGACCCTGGTGCGCATCGAGCCGGACAAGATGACCGTGGACCGAGTCCGTCAGGTTATCTATTACCCGTCCAACGACGAGAAACCGCGCCTGCTGGTCGGGCTGCTCAAGCACATGGATCCGCGACGCAGCATGGTGTTCGTGAACACTCGCCGCGCAGCCGAGGAAATCGAAGCACTTCTGCGCGCGAACGAAATCAACGCGGAAGCGATTTCTGGCGACGTGCCTCAGCGTAAACGTTTGCGCATGCTTCGTGATTTTCACGAGGGCACGCTGGCGGTGCTGATCGGCACCGATGTCGCTTCACGCGGCCTGCACATTCCCGATGTGAGTCACGTGTTCAACTACGACCTGCCGCAGGATCCGGAAGACTACGTTCACCGCATCGGGCGCACCGCGCGTGCCGGCACCGAAGGCGATGCGATCAGTTTCGGGTGCGAGGAGTACGTGATTTCCCTTCCGGACATCGAAGCGTACATCGGTCGCAAGTTGCCGGTCGCCGGCGTTGCGAGTGACATGCTGCCGGAGATCGTCTCTCCCGCGCGAGTGCCACGACGCCACTTTGCTGATCGTGGGGGCGGCCGAGGCAAAGGCAAGCCCGGCGGCGGTCGCAGCGGCGGCCGTCGCGACGATCGTCGCCGTGGTGGCGGTGGCGGCGGTCATTCAACGCCTCGCCTCGCGCCTGCTGAAGCGCCCGCGCCCCAAGTTATCGCCGCAGATTCGAGCGCACCGAGCGCCAACGGCGAAAGCGCGCACGAAGCACCGCCGAGAAAGAGACGTCGTCGACGTCGTAGCAAACGTTCGAGTGGAACGAACGCCGCGCCACCGTCTCCGGAAACGACCTGATCAACTGCGTCGGTGGTCGCCTCGACCGAGCTCATCGAGCAGATGACTCACGGCTTCCACCGACATGAACTCGGCGACATTTCGTTTGTCCATGGTCGAGTCGGGCTTGGAGATCGCGAAAATATGCGCGATCCCGTGCCTCTGCGCCGCTCTGAGCACGGCATGACTGTCATCGACGAATAACGTCCGGGCCGGGTCGAAGTGGAGCGCCGCTTCGAGCTGGCGCCAGAAGTCCGGGTGTTCCTTGGGCACGCCGAAGCTGTGCGAGCTGAACACCACGTCGAAATAATTCAGCAAGCCGGTCTGCGTCGCCTTTACTTTCAGGCTGTCTCGATGCGCGTTGGTTACCAGCGCGATCCGGACGCCCTTGTGGCGTAACGCGCGCAGAAACTCTTCCGCGCCGGGCAGGAAGCGCACGTGCTCGCGCACTTCGTGTTTCATTCCGGCGATGTCGAGCGACAGCTCGCGCGTCCAAAAATCCGTGCAATACCAGTCCAGCGTTCCCTGCGTGGCCAGGAACATCGGCCTCAGCACCTCGCGGGCACGCTCCAGCGTGAGGCCGTGCTGGGCGGCGTAGCGCTCCGGAACCAGATCCAGCCAGAAATAATTGTCAAATCGAAGGTCCAGCAACGTGCCGTCCATGTCCAGTAATACAGTATCGATAGCCTCCCACTGCGGCAGGGAGGTCACGGACCCGGCGGCGGAAATCAGTGACGTGCTCAAGCGAAATCTCGACTTCTTCGGAACGACGGCGGCCTTATGATAGGGCAAGCTGTGAGTCGGCTTGAGCCGGGAGACGTGGGTTAATGGAATTGGGTTGGGGCACTTTGGTGCTGCTCGTGTTGGCCGCCGGGGTCGCCTGGTTTCTGCAGGACAGCCTCGCGGCGCGTGAACGAGCCAACATCGCGGCCATGGAGGCTTGCCAGCGTCTCAGCCTGCAGTTCCTGGACGGCACTGTCGCGTTCGCGCGACTGTCGCTCGCTCGGGAGCATGGCCGGCGGGCGCTCCGCCGTACGTACGTGTTCGATTACACGGCCAACAGCATCGAGCGCCGTCAAGGATTCGTCATCATGCTCGGCCGGCGAGTCGAGTCAGTGGGTTATGCACCCGGCGAGGAGCGGCGCAGGCAGCCGCCTCAGTCGCCGTCCGTGACACTGTCCGCCACCTTCACCCCGCCGCCGCCCGCCGAAGCAGCCGCCCCGCCGGCTCCGGTGGAAAGCGCCCAGGTGTTCGATCTCGCCGATTGGCGAGCTCGCCGCCGTGGCGCCGATCAGCAGCCATCACCCTCACAGCGCCGCACAACGGGCGCTTCGGATGGCCAGGATCAACATCACTAGTCCGGCTTGCGCTAAAGTACGCGCCGATGAGCGAAGCGGAAAACAACGTCGAGACTGAAACTTTCCGACGCCTGGAACGGCTGCGGGAGTTACGCATCGAACATCGCGACCTGGACGATGTGATCCACCGCTTGCAGATGGACTTGTACGTCAACGAAGTGCAACTGAGACGGCTCAAGAAACGAAAACTAATGTTGAAGGATCAGATCGCTCGCCTGGAAAGCGAGCTCATCCCCGACCTCAACGCTTGACCCTAAACCATGCAGGAATTGCTGCATAACGCAGGCCTGGCTCTGGAGGCCCTGCTCACCCCGTCGTCGCTATTACAACTGGCAGCGATCGCCCTCGCCATCCTGGTGGCGTGGTGGTTCGGCCGCCAGGTGCGCGGTACCGAGCGCGGCAAGCTGGCGCTGGTCCAGACGGGCTTTCAGGCCCGGCTGACCGAAGCGCTGATCATCGTCAGCCCGCATCTGGCGGCGCTGGTTCTGATCGCCGCGTTTGGCGGCGCGCTGCATGCGCTGAAGGTCGAAAGCAAACTGGTCGATCTGGCGATCACGCTGTCCGGCCTGCTGCTGCTGATCCGTTTCGTCGTCTACGTCGTGCGCGTCTCGCTCGGCAACCGCACCAAGGGCTGGGGCAACGTCATCACCTTCGTGATCTGGGGCCTGCTGGCGCTGCACGTGCTGGGCTGGTTCGATCCGCTGGTGCAGGCGCTCGACAGCGTCGGCATCACCGCCGGCAACAAGCGCATCACGCTGTGGTCGGTGATCAAGATCCTGTTCACCGTCGGCGCCTTCATCATGGTGGCGGTGTGGATGGCGCGCTGGGTGGAGCGGCGCCTGATGTCCATGCAAGGCCTGGCGCTGAGCATGCGCATCGGCATCTCGAAGTTCTCGCAGGCGTTCCTGATCGCACTGTCGATTCTGCTCGGTCTGAACGCCGCCGGCCTCGATCTCACCACGTTGAACGTGCTCACCGGCGCCATCGGCATCGGCCTGGGCTTCGGCTTGCAAGCCATCGCGGCCAATTTCGTAAGCGGCTTCGTGCTGCTGATGGACCGCTCGATCAAACCCGGCGACGTCATCAGCTTCACCGGCACCACGGGCACCAGCACCGAAGGCTTCGGCTGGGTGCAGGAGTTGCGCGGTCGTTACGTGGTGGTGCGCGATCGCGACGGCGTCGAGACACTGGTGCCCAACCAGAATCTCATTACCAACCCCGTCATCAACTGGAGCTACACCGATCCGCGCGTGCGCCTGAAGTTGCCAGTGCGCGTGAGTTACAAGGACGATCCGGAGCATGCCTTGGCTATTCTGCTCAAGGCGGTCGAGGATCAGCCGCGTATCCTGCGCGATCCCAAACCGGTATCGCGCATGATGGGATTCAACGATTACGGCTTCGACCTCGAGCTGCGCTTCTGGATCGCCGATCCGCAGGAAGGCGTCAACAACGTGCGCTCGGATGTGAATCGCGCCATCTGGCGCCTGTTCAAACAGCACAACATCACCATTCCTGTCGCTCAGCGCGAAGTCATTCTGGAGATGCGCGAGCGTGGTCCCGTCGCGCGCGACGTTTAGTCATGGCACTCGCGAACGAGCTGGGCATTCCGGAAGAGGCGATCGAGTTGCGCTTCATCCGCTCTGGCGGACCGGGCGGTCAAAACGTCAACAAGGTCGCAAGCGCCGTTCAGCTGCGTTGTGACCTGAAGGCCTGGCCTTCACTGCCAGAACGGGTTCGCGACCGCCTGCGCACCCTCGCCGGCCGTCGCCTGACTGCCGACGACGAGATCGTCATCAGCGCGCAACGCTTCCGCACTCAGGAGCACAACAAGCGCGACGCACTGGAGCGATTGGGCGAAATGATTGCGCAAGCTCGCATCGAGCCGCGTGTCCGCAAGCCCACCAAACCGTCGCGCGCCTCCAAGGAACGAAGACTGCAGGGCAAGCAACAACGCAGCGATATCAAGAAGGCAAGGAAGGTCACGAACGACTGGTGAAGACGCCGTTGCCATGGCTTGGCCGCCTCGCGAGAACAGTTCTGTCGAAGTGAGGATGCACCATGCAAGACATCAACTTTCTGGCGGTGATCGTCGCCGCGGTCTCGAGTTTTCTGGTCGGCGGCCTGTGGTATTCGCCCGCGCTGTTCGGCAACCTCTGGAACCGTGAAAACCGCTCGGACCCGAAGTCGCAAGGCGCAGGTCATCCCGCCAAAGTCTTCGGCGTGAGTTTTGTTTTCTCCCTGATTGCCGCGTTCGCCTTCGCCTGCTGGCTCGGCCCCTCACCCGCCCTACCCGACGCAGTCGTTCGCGGCCTGCTCGCCGGCTTCGGCATGGTTGCCGCGAGCTTCGGCATCAACTATCAATTCGCCAATCGCAGCACGCTGCTGTGGCGGTGGACGGCGGCTATCACACGGTGCAATTCGTTTTGTTTGGAGTAATCCTGGGACTGTGGCACTGACGGGTCGTCGACAGCCTACAACGCCACCGCGATTCCCAGCCGCCATTGCGAGTCCAGCTTGCGGTTGTAATCGAGCAGGCTCTCCCCGTAGCCGTTGAAGTACTGCAGGGTCAGCCAGCCGGTGAGATCGCCGCCGCTCAGCTTGGAGAGCGGATAGGAAGCATTGAGCTCGATGCTGCCGTAGTCGCTGCGTTGGCCCTTGCGCAGAGTGGTCCAGAAATCCAGGCCGCCTTTGGCGCCGAAGCCGAGCACCCAGTCGACGTAGCCACGGTAGTCCTTGAGGTCCGGGTTCTCGTCGTCGGAGATGTAGTTGTGGATCAGGGGCGCGGCGAAGAAACGAAGTCCGGCCGGATCGCCGAGTGTCAGTGTCGGCCGGGCGTAGAGCATGTTGAAGCTGCGAGAGTCCTCGCCTTCCTTGCCGTTCGACTCGTGTCCGAATCCCGTCTCCACGCCCACGCGCAACTGACCGTCGAAGAAACGCGCGAGGTCGTAGTTCGAGTAGAACAATCTCGGCCGATAGCTTGAATCTTTGAAGGGCTTGGACAAGTCGCCGAGATCCCAAAGCGAGGTCTGTGAATACGACAAGTACAGGTCATCGATCCACGGCAGCCGGCTCGCCAACGCGCCGCGTCCGTCGAACAGTTGATAGCGCAGGCTGATCTGAAACTTCGCGTTGAGCCCACCGTCGCCGCCCACGATGAAATAAACAGGCTCGTACACGGACACCGCCAACGGCGGCGGCTTATCTACCAATGCGGTGGTGTACGAATCCCTGGACTTCGAATCCTCCGCCGTGCGCACGGCCTCATGGGTCGCAATCGAGTTGGCATCGGGCGCCGGCGGAAGAATTTGCAAAGCCACCGAGTTCGACGCCAATCCCGTCGGCACCAGTGTCGCAACTCCTTCCACCTGAGCAGGCAACTTCCCCTGCAGCTTCACTCGAGTGAACCCGCCCGGCGCGACCTCGATGGCGCCGCTACGCTCCGGCTCCAGCTCGATGATGGACAGCGCCACCGGCGTTTCGAAGCGAACGTGCAACCCGGCCGGCAACTCCACCACCAACGGCTGTGAATCGCTATTGGTGATGGTCAGGTCGAGCTGGAAGGCGGTGCCGGAGACGACCTGCGCATGCGGCGTGGACAGAATGATGTCGGCGCGCGCGACGCCGCTCGCCAGCAAGGCGAGCGCAAGTAACAGCTTGGAAATATTCATAACACCTGCCAGACCGCAGCGACAAACTCGCTGAAGCGTACCGGGCCACGACACGCACAGCCAGCCTGAAAATCAAATGCGTCAGCGATGCGTAACTTGGAGCACGCTGTTCCGGATCTGTTCGTGCAACACCAGCTGCGCATCGTCCGCCACGGCGGGCAGCATGTCCGTGTAAGTCAGGCGACCCTCGGCGTTCACGCCCAGCACATTTCGAGCGCGCAGCAGGTCGATGAAGTTCTTGAACAGGATCTTGTCGAAGAACTCGGGCGAGTTCAGCTCGTACAGCAGCGACATCCGCTGCGCCATGAGCTGACACTGCGATTCGAGCGCGTCCTGGCTGATTCGTCCGCTGCCATGTTTCAACAGCACGGCGATCACCAGATAGTAACGCTCGATGATCTGCACCGTGACCTGCGCCAGCATCGATAGCTGCACGGCCTCGGCCGAACCCGTGGGCGGACGGCGCCATTGCGCCCCCGCTTCGACCGACTCCAGCAGCCCGTGATTGGCGAGATCGTCGAGCGTCTCTAACGTGACCGCGCTCATTTCTTCCTCGGTCCAGCGCAGGAACAACTCGTCGCGCACGTAGGGATAAATACGCCACATCAGGCGCTGAATGTCCTCGGTCCGCATGGTGCGATTGTTCAGAAAGCAGCACGCGATCAACGACGGCAGCGCCAACAGGTGCAGCACGTTGTTACGGAAGTAAGTCATGAGCACGGAGTTCTCTTCCGTCATCTGCATGACGTCGCCGAGCGGATGCTTGAGCCGCTGGATCACGCCCATGCGCTCGCCATGGCGCACGATGGAGGCTCCATCGTTTTCAGTGACCCAGACCAGCGGTGAATACGGCGCCTGACGCAACAGCGAAGCGAGCAGTTCGAGCTGCCGCGCCAGATCGCTTTCCAGCATGGATTGCTTGGGCGTCGCCAGCAGCGCCGTGGCGATGAGATTCATCGGCGCGACGCAGGCCGCGCTGTTGATGCTCATCATGATGCGAGTCGCGAGCTCGTCGACCGCCGCAGGCAACCAGGAGGGTCGCTCCACTTTTTCAGTCGCGCGCCGGTTCTCCGGATCGTGCCGCTTCAACACCTCGTCGAGATGAATCGGCTCGCCGAAGCTCACATGCACTTTGCCGAAGCGCTTACGCAGCGCCGGTAGGGTGCGCAACATCGTGAAGATGGATTCTTTTTCCTTCGGCTTGCCGAGCATCTCGTTGACGTAGGTCTTGCCCTCGATCAAGCGCTCGTAACCGAAGTACACGGGCAGGAACACGATGGGCCGGCGCGGATCGCGCAAGTAGCTGCGCAAGGTCATCGACAGCATGCCGGTCTTGGGCTGCAGTAAGCGTCCGGTGCGGCTGCGGCCGCCTTCGATGAAATATTCGATCGAGTGGCCGCGCGCCATCATCAGGCCCAGGTATTTCATGAACACCATGGTGTACAGCGCATTGCCTCGGAAACTGCGGCGCATGAAGAACGCGCCGCCTTTGCGCAGGAACGGACCCACGCCCGCCATGTTCAAGTTGATGCCTGCGGCGATATGCGGGATGGCGTAGCCCTTGTAGTAGATGACATACGACAGCAGCAGATAATCGATGTGACTGCGATGACAGGGCACGTAAATGACTTCGTTGCCCTCGATCACTTTCTGCAACTGCTCGACGTGATGCAGCTCGACGCCGTCGTACAGCCGCGTCCAGAACCAGCTCAGCCCCTTGGCCATGAACGCGACGAAAATGTGCGAATAGTTGGCGGCGATTTCCCAGACGTAGTCCTGCGCCAGCTTCAACGCTTCGCGTCGTGAGATCTTTTTCGAGCGCATCTCATCGGCCATCGCCCGGCGCACCGCGCCGGCGCGCAACACTTGCGTGGCCATGGTCCGACGATGAGACAAGTCCGGCCCGATGGTCGCGGCTCGCTGACGAGCCAGAAGCAAACGTAAGGTACGAGTGAGGCGGCGCACCGCTCGGGGCTTGTCGCGCCCTTCGGTCACCGCGGCTCGCAATGAAACAGGCTCGCCAAACTGAACGAACAAGTTGCGCCCGTTCACCATCAGCGACAGCAGGCGGCGGAAGCGCCCGACGCGCTCCCAGTTTTCGGAGAGCAGAATGCGCAGCCAGGAATCTTTCCGATTGGGCGCGCGTCCCCAGAGTACGGTCACCGGCACGAGATCGACATCGAGCGTGGGATCGTCGAAGGCGGCGGCCACCAGCGAGCGCATCGAATCGGAAATGCGATAGTCGGTGCGATCGCCCCAGAAGCCGGCGCGCCGCTCCAGGAACAGCACGGACTGCGATGGCAGCGGTTTTTTCAGAGCCTCCAGCGGCGCCGGCAGCCCATGCGCAGCGCAGACTTTCTCCAGCACGACCAGATCGGCGACGGCGGATTCGTTCAGCACATAGCAGATCGGCCGCTCACGCTGTGCGTAGCGGGCGCGCAGGTCTTCAGGCAACACATGCGGACGCGCCCATACGGAAACGGGCGCGCGCAGTAAACCCAGCCAGAGTCTGTCGAGTCCGGGAAGATCGGCCATCGTTAGCTTCGCGACGCGCTATGCGGCGGTCGGGTGATCGTTTCGGGGGCGAATAGTAGCAGCAGCGCCTGCTTTCAGGTTTTTGTCAGCACGCGGCGCAGGAACTGGTCCAGCAATTCGCAGACTTCGGTGAGGTTGGCGGTGAGCCGATGATCCGAGTCGAGGATGTGCAGCGCGCATTTGTACTGACGCGCATAGCGGATGCTGTTCTCGACCGGCACGATGTCGTCGTTCCAGCCGTGCACGATGTCCACAGGGCACGCTGGCGGCGCGGGCGTGTATTTCTCATAGCCCGCCATGAAAAACGCCGGCGCGAGCAGATACAGCCCGCGCGTGAGCACCTGAGTCGACACCGTCGTGCATACGTGCGCGCCGAGGCTCGAACCTACCAGCAGCAGTTCGCCCGGCAACTTCTTGCAAACCTCGAGCAGTTTGGAGACGCGCGCGGCTGGATCGGCCATGCCGCGATAATCGACCGATTCGACCGTGAGCCCATGACGCCTGGCGACTTCGGCCATGGCTACGATTTTCGTGCCCCAGGGGTCGCCATCCTGGCCATGCGAGAACACGATGTATTGCTGGCTCACTCGAACAGCTCTCCGGGATTGTTAGTGACCGGACCTTCCGGCGTCGGTCGTTTATTGAAATCGAAGCTGGCGGGATCGGCGAGGTGCGAGGGCACCACGTTACGCAAGCTGGAAAAGATCGACTCGGTGCGGCCGGGATACTGGCGTTCCCACTCGCGCAGCATCTTCTTGATCTCCACGCGCTGCATATTCTCCTGCGAGCCGCACAGAGAGCAGGGAATCAACGGGAATTCGCGAGCGCGCGCGTACCTTTCGATTTCCGATTCGGCCACGTATGCAAGCGGCCGGATCACGATGTGACGACCATCCTCCGAATGCAGCTTCGGTGGCATGGCCTTGAGCTTGCCGCCGAAGAACATGTTCAGGAACAGCGTCTCGACGATGTCGTCGCGGTGATGGCCGAGGGCGATCTTCGTGACGCCGTTCTCCGCCGCATATTTGTACAGGGCTCCGCGACGCAGGCGCGAGCACAGGCCGCACATGGTCTTGCCTTCGGGAATGACGCGTTTGACGACGCTGTAAGTGTCCTGCTCGATGATGTGGAACGGCACGCCGAGCGCCTTGAGATATTCGGGCAGCACATGCTCCGGAAAGCCCGGCTGCTTCTGATCCAGATTCACCGCCACCAGCTCGAAGTCCACCGGCGCGCTGCGCTGGAGCGACATGAGAATGTCGAGCAGCGTGTACGAGTCCTTGCCGCCCGACAGGCACACCATCACCTTGTCGCCCGCCTCGATCATGCGGAAGTCTTCGATGGCCTTGCCGGCGAGGCTGCGCAGCCGCGCTTGCAGGCGCTTGAAGTTGTTCGAGTAGTCGGGAACGGCGGACATGATCAGGTTTCCAGGTACTTGCCTTCGATGTAGCGCAGCCAGGCGGCGGCGGACAACGGTTTGCCGGTGGCGTTGCGAATCAGATCGGGCGTGCTGACGCTGGCGGCCAGCGAATGCACATTCTGCCGCAACCAGTCGAACAACCCCGTGAACTGGCCCGCGGCGATCTCCTCGTCGAGCTGCGGGCGGTCGGAGCGCAGACTCTCATACAACTGGCCGGCGATCACCGCGCCAATCGCGTAGGACGGAAAATAACCGAACGAGCCCACCGCCCAGTGCACGTCTTGCAAACAACCCTCGGCATCGTTGGCCGGACGCACGCCCAGGCGATCGGCCATGCGGTTGTTCCAGGCTTCGGGCAGGTCGCGGATCTTCAGACCGCCGTTCAGGATCTCCTGTTCCAGCTCGAAACGCAGCAGGATGTGCACGACGTAAGTGACCTCGTCGGCGTCGACGCGGATCAGGCTGCGCCGGACGCGGGTCAGCAGCCGGTACAGATTCTCCACTTCCCACTCGGGGCCGGTGACACCGAAGGCTTTTTCCAGCAGCGGCTTCAGGTAGCGCAGGAACGGCCGGTTGCGGCAGATGAGCATTTCCAGCATCAGCGACTGGCTTTCCTGCACGGTCATACCACGATCACGCCCCACTGGCTGGCCGCGCCAGGCTTCGGGTAAGCCCACGTCGTACATCGCATGACCCGTCTCATGCAGCACGCCCATCAGGCCGGTCAGCGGGTCGGTGGGATTGAAACGGGTGGTGATGCGGATGTCGCCGGGAATGCCGCCGGTGAACGGATGCTCGCTCTCGTCCAGGCGGCCTCGATCGAACGGAAAGCCCATGGTCTTCATCAACTCGGTGGCCAGGTGGCGCTGCTTGCTCACGGCAAAGCGGCCGGTGATCTCCACCGGCGTGTACTTGGCCTGCACGTCGATGGCTTCCTGAATCAGGCTCGGCAGGCGGCGGCCGAGGGTCGTAAAGATGGAATCGATCTCGGCGGTGGTCAGGCCCGGGCTGAACTCGTCGAGCAAGGCGTCGTAGGGGTCGAGCTTGAGCGCCTTGCCCAGCAGCTCGGCCTTGTTGCGCACCAGGTTCGAAACTTCCTCGAGGTGCGGGGCGAACAGCGAGAAGTCGCTTTTCTGACGAGCCTCGATCCATTTGATCTCGGCGCGCGAGGTCGCCTTCGCCAGCCGTGAGACGAGGTTCTGCGGTGTGGCGATGGCGTGATCGCGCTCCCGGCGCATCTCCTTCAGATTGGCCTGCTGATAGTCCTCCAGGCCCTGCAGGTTGGCCTCGGCGCGATCGAGAAGGCGCGAGACGCGAGGCGAAGTCACCAGCGAGTGGCACTCGGTTTCCAGCGCAGCCAATTGCTCGCCGCGCAGGTCGGAACTGCCCCGCGGCATCATCACGGCGGAATCCCACCGCAACAGGCTGGCAGCGCTGCGGAAGGCGTGCAGACGCCGGAATTCCTGTTCGAGTTGTTGATAAGGCGTCAGAGCCATGGCGCGATCCGGAGGGTCCAGAAGGGGGACCGTCAAAGACGCGCATTCTATCAATGAGGCGGTCGACCTAGTTCGCCGGACCGCGGAGCGGTTTTCCAGGCGTCGGCGACTCGCGACGCATTGGTAAATTTTCCTAACTGATGGTCGCGCACCCCTGTGGACTGGTGCGGGTATTTATTCCAAAAATGTATTTCTGAATTACAAAATATTTAGGGAACGAGGTGCGCTGACCGTGGTCTCATACACCGTCCTCCTGCGAGAGTGGTTGTGAGCCGCTCTGGGACAAGAAGCCGGTATGTGTTGCAGCCTACCGGCTTTTTTTCGGGCGCCGGATCGGGGCTCCTGCCCCGCCCGACGCGGCGATTTGGCAAAAGGCGTGACTTTTGCCGCTCGCCCGCCGCCGGAGGGCGGCGGGTACATCCCTGTACCTGGGGCGGCTATTCCAATCGTTTGTTTTATCTTTCGGCGTCCGGTGCAGGCAGTTGTTTGCTGCTTGCCGAGCGGAGGCGCTCGATCATCTGGCTGATGTACTCCGGCGACTGGGTGTTGCGCGCGACGAAGGCGTAGACGACTGGAACCACGTACAGCGTCAGCAATAACGAGAACGTGACTCCGTAGACGATCACCGATCCGATGGTGCTGCGGCTCTCCGCGCCGGCGCCTGAGGCGACCAGCAGGGGCACCGCGCCGAATACCGTACACAGACTGGTCATCAACACCGGCCGCAAGCGGATGGCCGACGATTCGATGATGGCCTCGACGAACTCGACGCCGCGGTCGCGCAGCTGGTTGGCGAACTCCACGATCAAGATGCCGTTCTTGGCCGCGAGGCCAATGAGCATGATGCAACCGATCTGGCTGTAGACGTTGATCGACCGATCCGTCATCCACAGTCCGAGCAACGCGCCAGCCACCGCCAGCGGCACCGTCATCATGATGATCATCGGATGGCGGAAACTTTCGAACTGCGCCGCCAGCACCAGGAACACGATCACCAGCGCCAGCATGAAGGTGATGTACAACGCGTCGCCCGAGCGCTTGAACTCGCGCGACTCGCCGTCGTAATTGATCACCGCATGAGGCGGCAGCTCGGTGCGGATCAGATTCTCCATGTAGTCGAGCGCTTCGCCGAGCGAATAGCCGGGCGTCAGATTGGCGGACAGCTTGACCGAGCGCAGCCGGTTGAAACGCTTCAGCTCGATCGGACCGGCCGTCTCTTCCACGGTGACCAGATTGGACAGCGGCACCAGCTGACGCGTCGTCGCCGAGCGCACATAGATGTTCGTCAGATCGCTGGTGGTCGCGCGGTCCGTATCCTTGGCCTGCAGGATGACGTTGTACTGCTCGCCCCGATCCAGATACGTCGTCACGATGCGCGAGCCCATCATTGTTTCCAGCGTTCGTCCCACGGCGGTGAGCGACACGCCGAGGTCACCGGCGCGATTGCGATCCACCGAGACACGGATCTGCGGCTTGCGTGCGTAGTAATCCGATTCGAGGTTGGTGAGGCCGGGATTCTCGGCCGCCTTGGCGAGAATGATGTCTCGCCACCGGGTCAACTCCTCATAGTCGCTGCCACCGAGCACGATCTGCACGGGATTTCCCGAGCCGCCGACACCGAGTCCGCCGGGAGTGCCGACGTTCACCCGCACGCCGACCAAATTGGACAGTCGCTCGCGCAAGCGCGCAGCGATCTGCATCGCTGACTCGGAACGCTCGTTCCATTCGCTCAGGTTCAAAGAAACGAAGCCCGAGTTCACGTCGCTGCCGCCGCCAAAATTGTTACTGCGCGCGTTGAAGCGACGCACGTTGCCTCGCTCCACTTCCTCGAGCGCCACTTCCTCGACCTGCCGCAGATAACGATCCAGATACTGCAGGCTCGAACCTTCCGGAGCGGTGATGCGAATGAAGACGCGCTGGCGGTCCTCGGTCGGCGCGTATTCGGAAGGCAGATTCTTGAACAGGATGAACACCAGAGCGAACGCCAGCGCACCCGCCACGACGACGATCGCGGGCGAGGCCACCGCGCGACGCAAGCTGCGCTCGTACGCGCTCGACAGCCACTGGAAAAAGCGATCGACTGCATGCGCCACACGCCCGCGCACGATGCCGCTGGCAAAAATTTTCGAGCACATCATCGGCACCAGCGTCAGCGACACGAGCGCCGAGATGCCGATGGCCGCCGCGATGGTGATGCCGAATTCGCCGAACAGCCGGCCGATGTTGCCGGGCATGAACGAGATCGGCACGAACACCGCCATCAACACCAGCGTCGTGGCGATGACCGCGAAACCGATCTCACGACTGCCATCCACGGCGGCGAGCAACGGCGCTTCGCCCAACTCCATGCGACGCACGATGTTCTCGAGCACCACGATGGCATCGTCGACGACCAGGCCGATGGCGAGCACCGCGCCGAGCAGTGTCAGCACGTTGACGGAGAAGCCGAACATCGCCATCACGACGCAGGCAGCGATGATGGACACCGGAATGGTCACCGCGGGGATGATGGTGGCGCGCACGGTGCCGAGGAACAGATAGATCACCACCAGCACCAGCAGCAGCGCGACGACCAACGCGTGCTCCACCTCGTAGATCGACTTGTCGACGAACACCGAGTCGTCGATGCTGATGTCCAACACCAGATCGGCGGGCAACGTCTTCTGGATCTCGGCCATCTCCGCGTACACGCCCTTGGAAACATCGAGCACGTTGGCAGTGGACTGGGGCACGATGCCGAGACTCACGCCCGACTTGCCGTCGGTGCGGGCCAATGAGCGCAGATCCTCCGCGGCGACTTCGACCGTCGCGACTTCACCGAGTCGCACCAGATAACCGTCGACGCCGCGACCGATCACGAGCTGCCGAAAATCGTCGGCAGAGCGGAATCCGGTGTCCGTGCGCAGCGTGAACTCGCGTTCCAACGATTCGATGCGCCCGGCGGGCAATTCGACGTTTTCCTCGCGTAGCGAATCTTCAACGTCCTGGACCGTCAGTTGGCGCGCGGCCAGCGCCTTGCGATCCAGCCACACGCGCATCGCGTAGCGACGCTCGCCACCGACCCGAATGGTCGCCACGCCGGGCACCACCGACAGCCGATCGACGAGGTAGCGATCCGCATAGTCGGTCAGCTCCAATTGGTTCCGCGTGGCGCTGGTCAACGCCAGCCACATGACCGGCTCGGAGGATGTATCGACCTTCGCGACCTGCGGCGGATCGGCCTCCTCCGGCAGTTGCCGCACTACTCGCGCGACACGATCGCGCACATCGTTCGCCGCCGATTCGATGTCACGATCCAGCGCGAATTCGATGGAGATGCGCGAGCGCTCATCGAAGCTGGAGGAGCGCAACGTCTCGACGCCTTCCAGGCCCGCGATCTGATTCTCGATGACCTGCGTGATCTTCGATTCGATGACCGCGGCGGACGCGCCCCGATACACGGTGTCGATGCTGACCACCGGTGGCTGAACGTTCGGCGTCTCACGCACGGTGAGCCGGCCCAACGCCATCAAACCGATGATGGTCATCAGCATGCTGATGACCATCGCGAACACCGGACGGCGGACCGAAACCTCGGAAAGAATCATGAGGCGACCTGCGGGGCGGACTCGGTCCGCGTAGCCACCGGCGTACCGTCGTGCAAGTTCAGCGTGCCGTCGATCACGACCGTGTCTTTTTCTGTCACGCCTGTGAGGATCTCCACTTCGCCGGGGCGACGCCGGCCGATCTTGATCTCACGCTTGCGCGCTCGGCCGTCGGCTACCACGAACACGAAATGCTTGCTGTCCTCGGGAACGATGGCGCTCTCAGGCAGCATCAGCGCCATGCCAGCTTTGCGCACGAGTTGCAGCGTCATGAACATGCCGGGACGCAAGCGGTGATCCTTGTTGTCGATCAAGGCACGCACCACGATGGCGCGAGTGGTGGGATCGACGCGCGTGTCGACGCTGTCGACGCGCCCTTTGAACGTCGTGTTGGGATAAGCGGTGGTCTGCGCCTCGACGGTGAGCCCGGGCTTGAGACTGGAAAGAAACAATTCCGGCACGGCGAAGTCGAGCTTCACGATGCTCAGATCGTCGAGCGTGGTGATCACCCCGCCAGGGCTGACCAGCGAGCCCAGACTGACATTGCGCAGACCGACCCGGCCGTCGAACGGAGCTCGGATGAGTCGATCGTTGAGTCGCGAGCGGGCGGCAGCAACGCGAGCCTGATTCGCGAGCATGGTGGCTTCGAGCTGATCGAGCTGCGCTTCCGACAACGCACGCGTCTGGAACAGCTCCTTACTGCGTTTGAACTGACTGCGACTGTCGCGCTCGGCCGCTTCGGCGGCCGCCAGATCGGCGCGCGCTTCTTCGTTGTCCAGTTCGACCAGCACCTCGCCCTTGCGAACCTGCTTGCCTTCCTCGAAATGAATCGCGGCGACCCGATCGGCGACCTTCGCCGTGATGTCGACGGACTCCTTGGCGCGCACGGTGCCGAGCGCTTCGACTTCGAGCGCGAAGTCCTTGAGCTTGGGCTGAGCCGTCGTGACCGGCACTTCGCGCGGGCCGCCGGCGCGGCCGCCCTTGTTCCCTTTGGAATTCGTACCGGAATCCGTACAGGCGCCCATCCCGAGCACGAGCGCGAGGAGCAGCAGAGACAGACGAGGGATGTGCTTGGGATTCACGAACCCGCCACAGTTTGATCGCCAGGAGAGCCGGTCATTCTCCCAGCTGCACTGCAGCTTGTCTGCGCAACAGTTATGCGAAATGGGCGGGCGCCGTCGTGAACGTTGCAAAAAATCGCTAAAACAAGGACCTGCGACCGCGGACCGGAAATCCGATCCGCGGCGTCAGCTTACAAAATTGTCAGATAACTCAGATGACCGTCGCCGGCTCCGCATCCGACGCGTCGGGAATGCCTTCGAACAGCACCGTCGACAGATAGCGCTCGGCTGTGTCGGGCAGCATCGCGAGAATCACCGAGCCTTGCGGCGCCTTCTGCGCGACCTTCAGCGCCGCGGCCACAGTGCCGCCGGCCGAGATGCCGCAGAAGATGCCTTCCTTCGCCGCGAGCTGACGCGCCGTCTGAATGGCTTCGTCATCGGTCACCGGCAGGATCTCGTCGGCCACTTCGCGATTCAGCACGGCCGGCACGAAGTCCGGGGTCCAGCCCTGAATCTTGTGGGGTTTGAATTCGCCACCCGCCAGCAACGAAGCGCCGGCCGGCTCGGTCGCGATGATTTTCACATCGGGGCGCGCCTTTTTGATCATCTCGCCGGCGCCAGTGAGCGTGCCGCCCGTGCCCCAGCCGGTGACCCAGAAATCGAGCCGGCGACCGGCGAAGTCGCTGAGGATTTCCGGGCCCGTGGTGTTGCGGTGATATTCGGGGTTGGCCTGGTTCTCGAACTGCCGCGCCAGGAACCAGCCATGCTTGTCGGCGAGCTCTTGCGCCTTGCGCACCATGCCCGAGCCGCGCTCGGCGGCGGGCGTGAGAATCACTTTCGCGCCGAGCATGCGCATGATCTTGCGACGCTCGACCGAGAACGTCTCGACCATGACGGCGACGAACGGGTAACCCTTGGCCGCGCACACCATGGCCAGGGCGATGCCGGTGTTGCCGGACGTGGCTTCGACCACCGTCTGTCCCGGCTTCAACGTGCCGCGACGCTCGGCGTCCTCGATGATGGCGATGGCGAGACGATCCTTCACCGACGACAGCGGATTGAAGAACTCGCACTTGGCGTACATCGTCACGTGCGCGGGCGCCAGCCGATTGATTTTGACGATGGGCGTGCGTCCGATGGTGCCGAGGATGTTGTCGTAGATCATGGCTGGAACTACAGGTTATTGGGAGGGAGCGGCAGATTGCGCGCGGGCCCGGATGCCGTCAACAACCCTTTGGAATGTGGGGATTCCCTAACTTTGGTCACGCTCGCGTAACCAGCCGGCAATTTTGTCCGGGATCTCCCGCTGCGCGGTGCCGCTCACGTAAATACCGATGTGACCACCGCGGAATTCGTGGGTGCTGTAGTCCCTGCTGCCGGTCAGTTGCTCCAGCGGCTTGCTGCTGGAGGGCGGCACCAGATGATCTTGCGTGGCATAGATATTCAGCAGCGGCATCCCAATCTGCTTCAGGTCCACTTTGCGGCCGCCGATGGTCAGCGTGCCGTCCTTGAGGCGGTTCTGTTTGACGAACAGCGTCAGGAACTGACGGAACATTTCGCCCGCCTGGTCGGGGCTGTCGAAGATCCACTTTTCCATGCGCAGGAAATTCTCCAGCGTCGCGCCGCTGGTCTTGGCATCGTTGAGCTGATGCAACAGGTCGACGTATTTCTGGCTGTTCAGCCGGAACGGCATCAGGCTCACGAACAGTGCATTGAGCGCCTCGCCGGAAACATTGCCGGTGGCGGCGACCAGCGCATCGACGTCCACGTGCCTCGACCACTTGGTCAGCAGGTTCTCCGGCGTATGAAAATCCACCGGCGTGACCATGGTGATGAGATTGCGCAGCCGCTGTGGATACAAGGCCGCGTAACACAAGCTCATGGTGCCGCCCTGACACACGCCGAGCAGATTGATCTGCTCATGACCGCTGGTCCGGCGCACGAAGTCCACACAGTGCGGCAAATAACGCGTCACGTAGTCTTCGAGCGCGAGATAGCGATCGGCGCCGTCGGGATAACCCCAATCGATCAGATAAACATCGACGCCCCGCTGCAACAGACCGCGAATCAACGAGCGATCGGTCTGCAGATCCATCATGTAAGGCCGATTGACCAGCGCGTAACAGACCAGCACCGGCGTGCGCACTCGCAATTCGGGCGCGACGACTTCGGACGGCCGATAGCGATATAACGTCACTTTGTCTTCGCTGAAGACCGCGTCTTTCGCCGAGCAGCCGATGGTGACTTCACCCGCGTTCGCCAGAGCCGCCAGTCCCTGCGACATGCGCCGCATGAAGTCGCCGGTGACCGCGGCAAGCTCGGAAGAGCCTGGAGTGGATTCGCTCATGATCGTTCCTCGCCGCGCGCCTCGGCCAACTGCGCTTCCAGCGTAGCCACGCGCTCACGCAACTCGCGCATTTGCTTGTGCACGGTATTCAACTCGGAGCGCGTCGGCAGATCGAACTGTTTCAACAGGCGTTCGAGCATGGCCTGCTGGCCGGCGCGCAAACGAATGGCGGCGTTGCCGAGCTGCGCCTGCAATTTGCAGTAGGGCTCGCTGTGCGCGACTTGTGAGAAAACTTTCTCGCCGCACTCGACCCATAAGTTATAAAGCTCGCGATACTCGCCGACGCCGCCCACGGCGCCTTCGGTGCCTTGCGCCTTGCGCTCGCGAATCAGACGCTCGAGCATCGTCAGCGCATCCGTCTGAACCTTGGTCCACACGGTGCGCAACTCTTGTTCGAGCTGGTGATACTCGGCCTGTGCAGCCATGAGCTCGCGCCACGCTTCGGTCTGCTCGCGGGCCAGGCCAAGCGCCGGCAATCGCGAGATCAAATCGGCGAACTGACGCGTCGCGCCTTCGCCCGCAGTGGCGGCGCCAGCCCAGGCGCCCTGCCAGGCATTGAGCATGTCCTCGCCGAATTTGAGTGGCGGCTCGCCAGCCGCCGCTCCGGCCGCGCTTCGCTGCGCGAATTGCTGCCAGCCTTGCAAATACGCCTGCCCTGCTTCCAACCAGCGCATGCCGATGTCGCGAACCTGATCCGAAACCTTGTCCCCGCTGGCGCTACCGGTGGCGGGATCCGCACTGCTGCTCGGCATACCTGCACGCCGCAGCTGCTCGCGCTGCTGCTCGATCCATGCCTGGATCCAGTCGGATCCGTCGTTTGTCGACTCGGTCATTGCCGCTTCCCGCCGTTCATCGGCCCGGCATTATGACCTGCGCGAGGAGCGAATCGATGGGGTCGCCTCGCTTGAGCGCCTCTGGGGTGCAATGCGTGTTGCACCGCCAAATGCGCGTCGTTACAGTAGCCCGCCGCCGGCGCCGGGGATCTCGGCCGCGGGTCGCATTGTTGTATTCCATGCCGGGCTGCGCGCCAAAAGCCTGTCGAGCTGAGCATGAGCGAAGAACGACTGATTAAAAAATATGCGAACCGGCGCCTGTACGACGCCGCGCAGAGTCGTCACATCACCATCGACGATATCCGCAACATGGTGATTGCCGGCACGCGGGTCAAGGTGATCGAGGACAAGAGCAACGAGGACATCACGCGCCTGGTGTTGCTGCAAGTGATCGCCGACCAGGAACAATTCGGCCGGCCCATTCTTTCGACCTCATTGCTCGAATCGATGATCCGCTTCTACGGCAACTCCATGCAGAGCCACTTCAGCAGCTACCTGGAAAAAAGCGTCGAGACCTTCATCCGACAGCAGGAGGTCATGGCGCGGACTCTGAACAACGGCAGCGCCAGCAACGGGGTCAATCCCATCGCCGAGCTGGCCCGGCAGAATCTCGAATTGTGGGCCAAGATGCAGGAAACCCTGCTGGCCACCTTCGCGCCGCCGCGCGACACTGCCAAGGACAAGACCGGCAAGCCTGGCAGTAAAAACAACACGCCCGACAGCGGCGACGACCCGTCCTGACTTTCCGCATGCCTTTGAAAATTTGTTTCGTCGCGTCGGAAATCGCGCCGCTGGCCAAAACCGGCGGTCTCGCCGACGTCGCCGGCGTGCTGCCGCGTCATCTGCACGAGCTCGGGCACGACGTTCGTGTGTTCATGCCGTTGTATTCAACCATGAGCAACGGCGCGGTCCATCACGCTCCCACGCTGGACAATGCGCGCCAGGTGCCCTTGGCGCTGGGCCCGCATCGCTACACATTTTCCCTGCTCGAATCGCAGCTGCCGAATTCGTCGGTGCCGCTGTATCTAGTGCACTGTCCGGAAGTCTACGATCGGCCTTCGCTCTACACTTCGGGCGTGGACGAGCACCTCCGCTTTCTGGTGCTGCAACGAGCGGCGCTGGACGGCTGTCAGCGCATGGGCTTCGCGCCCGACGTCATGCATTGCAACGACTGGCACACGGCACTCATGCCGATGATGCTCAAGAGCGTGTACGCCTGGGACGGTTTGTTTGCGAACACGCGCTCGGTGCTGTCGATTCATAACATCGGCTATCAAGGCATCTTTTCCGCCGGCACGACTTACGACATCGGCGGCGAGGTGCGACACCTGGTGTCGCCTGAAACATTGGCGGGCGGCGCGTTCAACTGGTTGCGCGAAGGAGTCCGGCACGCGGATCGGGTCACCACGGTGAGCCCGACTTACGCGCAGGAGATTTGCAGCCCCATCGGCGGTCACGGGCTCGACGGCGCGCTACGTGCGCGAGCCGATGGCGTCGTCGGCATTCTGAACGGTGTCGACTACAGCGAGTGGAATCCGGCCACCGACCGGTATTTGAAACATCACTTCTCGCCGCAGGATCTGTCCGGCAAGCTGGCCACCAAGCGCTCCCTGCTGGATTGGTTGAATCTCTCGGTCAGCGACAGCGCGCCCATGATGGGTATCGTGTCGCGCATGACGGTGCAGAAAGGTTTCGATCTGCTGTTCGACTCGCTGCCGCACATTCTGGCGACGCGCGACATGAGCCTGGTGGCGCTGGGCAGCGGCGAGCCGCACTACGAAGGTTTTTTCGTGGGCCTACAGCAGCGCTTCCCGGATCGAGTGGTGTTCCATCGCGGCTATCACGAGGAACTGGCGCATCTGATCGAAGCGGCGAGCGATATGTTTCTAATGCCGTCGCAGTACGAGCCGTGCGGCCTGAATCAGATGTACAGCCTGAAGTACGGCACGGCGCCCATCGTCCGCCGCACCGGCGGCCTCGCCGACTCGGTGCAGATGTGGGATCCGGCGACCCGCCAGGGCACGGGCGTCGTGTTCAACGACTTCGACGTCCCGGCGGTGACCTGGGCCATCCACACGGCGCTGGATTTCTTCAAGGATCAGGACGGCTGGCGGCAGCTCATGCGCAACGGCATGGCCCAGGATTTTTCCTGGGACAAGCAGACCGGCGAGTACGTGAGACTCTATCGAGACCTCACCGGCATCACTTCATGACGTCGAGGTTGACGCTGCCGGTTTCGTTGAACGGAATCTTTTTCAGAAACCGGATGTCGGTGAGCAGCTTGCCCTCGACCGTGTAATTCACCTGCGTGCGGCCATTCAGCCGCGACAGCAGTCGCCCGATGCCGCTCACGAAATTGGTCCGTATCGTCATGTCGAAATCGGTCTCGCCGTTGGCCGGCACCGTGAACGGGCGCTTGAGCGTGCCTTTGGCGAAGCTATCGCCTTCCAGGAACACCTTGTAGTCCAGCCCGGTGATGGGCAACTCGCGATCGTTCGGATTCTCGATGTTGACGCGAATCAGGAACTGCTGATTGAAAATGTCCGCCGAAGTCATGGCGACGCTCATCAGCGCCAACCGCGGCGCCTGCAACTCCGGACGCAAGACGCTGCAACTGCTGGCGGTGATGAGCAGCGCGAAGACCAGCGCGAAACGCGTAACGACCTTGTTCATCTATGCCCCCAGGGGAAACTGGGGGCGAAGAATAGCAGAGCCCGGGCCGGACTCCTGTGACGCACAACCGATCCGTGACCCGCGCCGGCTCAGGCCGGCTGCAGGGATTCCCTCTCTCAGCCTCGCTGCAATCGAGCCAGCATGTCCCTGGTGACCAGCGCGACGCCTGCCTCGCTCATGTAGAAGCGCCGGGCGTCGTCTTCGCGATTGACGCCGATCTGCGTGCCGGGCGGGACGACACTGCCGGTATCGACGATGGCGCGTTTGATCACGCTGCCCGCGCCGACCTTCACGTCGGGGAAGATCACGGACCGCTCTATGTAGCTGCGTTCCTCGACGCGCACGTTCGAGAACAGCAGCGACTGATTGACGGTGGCGCCGGAGATGATGCAGCCGCCGGACACCATAGAGTTGATGGCCACGCCACGTCGGCCGTCCTCGTCGAGCACGAACTTCGCGGGCGGGTACTGGCGCTGATAGGTCCAGATCGGCCAGTGCTCGTCGTAGATGTTCAGCTCGGGATTGACGTAGATCAGCTCCATGTTGGCGTCGTAGAACGCATCCACCGTCCCGACGTCGCGCCAGTAGTGTTGCACGCGGGTCTCGGTGTCGGTGAACGGGTACGCGATTACCTTATGAGTGCCGAGCGCGCCGGGAATGATATTGCGGCCGAAGTCGTGCGACGTATCAGACCGCTGAGCCTGTTCCTCGAGCAGCCGGTACAGCAGCGCGGCTTTGAATACATAAATGCCCATCGACCCGAGCGCCATGTGCTCGCGCCCCGGAATGCCCTCCGGCTCCTTGGGCTTTTCGGAAAATTTAGTGATGCGATAGTCCGGATCGACGCTCATCACGCCGAAAGAGCTCGCTTGCTCGCGCGGCACTTCGACCACGCCGACGGTGATGTCGGCGCGCTTGGCGACGTGCGACGCCAGCATCACGCCGTAATCCATCTTGTAGATGTGGTCGCCCGCCAGCACCAGCACGTGCTTGGGGTTGTGCAGTTTGATGATCTGCAGGTTCTGATACAGCGAGTCGGCGGTGCCGCGGTACCAGAAATCGCCCATTTGCTGCTGGGCCGGGATGATCTCGACGAACTCGCCGAACTCGCCCCGCAGATAGCCCCAACCGCGCTGGATGTGCTGAATCAGCGAGTGAGCCTTGTACTGGGTCATTACCTGAATGCGCCGGATGCCGGAATTCACGCAGTTCGACAGCACGAAATCGATGATGCGGAATTTGCCGCCGAACGGGGTGGCGGGCTTGCATCGAAAATCGGTCAAGTGTTTCAAACGTTCGCCGCGGCCGCCGGCCATGATGACGGCCAGGGTATTGCGCGTGATGCGACTGACGTAACGGCGCGTCCGGATCTGCATCTCGCCGTTGCGTCGGGCCAGATCTTCCCTCGATCGAGCGGGCTCTGCTCTATCGTCCATATCCGCAATTCTCGTTTCTCGTAGGGCGGCCCCGTCGGCACGCGGCCCGTCCCTGAAGTTGGCCGACTTCAGTGTCGGCGAAGACCTCCGCCGCTTGCCTGCAGGGCGCAGCTTCGGCATTGTGGGTTGCTCGCCATCCCGATAAGGACCGGGACGGCGAGGTTCCGGCGCTACAGTCTGCCGGAACCCCTCATCGAGAGTAAGCATACCCGCATGCTGCAACGGTTCAGTGACGACGTCGTTTTCCCGCTCAGACATGTCGGAGCCTCCTCGCAGTTTGCGAGCCGGCTTCGGTGCCTGCCCGCAATAACGATCTGGTGGTTAACGTTGGGAGTGACCTGCAAGGTCCATGCTCAGCCGCCGGTTGCGGAAGATGACAACGCTAGTAGCGCGGCCGCCCCTGCCGCATGCCTGCCGGACGGCCGTGGCTACCTCAAGGCGCGCCTCTCCGGCGCGGTGCAAGCAGAGCTGGTTTGGGGCAACGACGGCATGGAATGCACTGGCGCCGTGCGCCCGGACGGCGGTCTGCGAATTCGTTTCAGCCATCCGGACGGCAGCGAAGGCGGCCGGCTGGTGCTGCTGTTCGGCGTGGCCGGCCTGCGTGAAGGCCAGTCGGCCAAGACGCTGCCAGTCAATGTGACGGTGATACGAGAAGGCCAAGGCGAGTTTTACAGCACGCAGGGAGATAACAAATGCACCCTGGACGAGGTCGCGCAGCAGCCCATCACCGGTATACCGCACCGCTCGCGATCGTACCGAATTTCCGCCCGTGGATTTTGTACGGGACCCGCGCGGGCGGTGAACGGCAAAGGCGCAGTGATGCTCTCGCGCTTTGACTACGTGGGTCGCGTGGATTTCGATGAGCAGGATACGGAACAGCCCGAAGACAAGATGATGGCAGTGAACCAACCATGACGCAGCGTGCAAAGTACCTCCGTGCCTTTTTCGCCGCGGCGGCGTCGTTCTGGCTGGCGGTCAGCCATGCGCCAGTAGCCCGGGCGGATGAGGCCACAGCGCAGCTCGATCAGTATTTCCGCCGTTCGACACTGCAGATCGCGACGCCCGACGCGCGCCTTCACAAATTCGACGTGTGGATCGCCGACGACGATGCACGCCGTGCGCGCGGCCTGATGTTCGTCACCAAGATGCCCGATCAACAGGGAATGCTCTTCATCTACGACAAGTCACAACCGGTGGCCATGTGGATGAAGAACACGCACATCCCGCTCGACATGCTGTTTGTCCGCGCCGATGGCCGCGTCGAGCGCGTGGTTGAAAGCACCACGCCCATGTCGACCAAAACCATCGAATCGGGCGCGCCCGTGCTGGCCGTGATCGAGCTCAACGCAGGCGTCGCCAAACGCAATAACATCAAGGCGGGCGCTCAGGTCATTCACCCGGCGTTCACGACCGCCCCGTGACGCCATGACATAAACGCCATGACGCAGGCTCAGGTCGATCCGGCCGAAGTGCAGTCCTGGATCCAGCAGGCCGAGCAGGCTTTGCAGTCCGGTAACCGGCCGCAGGCCGAAGCGTTGATGGCTCGTGTGCGGAGCGCCGCGCCGGAACATCCGGCCATCCTGAACGCCACCGCCGTCGGCGAGATGCAAAGAGGCAACTGGGCCAGCGCACGCTCGCTGCTGGAACGTGCGGTCGCCCAGGAGCCCGCGAACACCCGGCTGTGGATGAATCTTGCCGCCGCGCTACGTGGCCTCGCGCTCGATGCAGATGAGATGCGAGCCTTGGAGCGCGTGCTGGAAACCGAGCCGCGGCACCTGGCTGCTCTGCTGCAGAAGGGCGCCCTGTTGGAGCGGCAGGGCAAACCCAAAGCGGCGGCCAAGGTCTATCACAACGCGTTGCAGACCCTTTCGGCCAACACCCAGCTGCCGATCCAGCTACGCACGATGGTGCAGAGAGCGATCGATGTCACCAATGCGAACGATGCGGCTCTGGCAGATCATCTGGCGACACAGCTGCGCGAGCTGCGCCAGGAACACGCGGACGAAGATCAGTCACGCTTCGATCACTGCATCGACAGCTTCGTACACCGCCGACGCATCTACACGCCCCGACCGACGTTCCTGTGCTTCCCCAAGCTTCCGGCGCTGGAGTTCTATCCACGTGACCTGTTCCCGTGGCTCAGCGTCGTCGAAACGGCCACAGACAGCATTCGCGCCGAGTTCGAACGCATCTTCGCGGAAGATGCGGACCGGCTCGAACCCTATGTCGCCTATCCCAAAGGTCGGCCTCTGGATCAGTGGGCGGAGTTGAATCATTCGCGCAAGTGGAGCGTTTTCTATTTGTGGCGCGACGGCGCGCCACAGCACGAGCATCTGGAACGGTGTCCACGAACGGCCGAAATTTTGCAGCAGTTACCGATGCACGATGTGCCGGGTTTTGCGCCGACTGCGTTCTTCTCCATCCTCGACGCAAAATCCCACATCCCTGCACACACCGGCGTGACCAACACGCGCGTGATCACGCATGTGCCATTGATCATTCCCGAAGGTTGCCGGTTTCGTGTCGGCTCCGAAACGCGCGAATGGCGTCCCGGCGCCGCGTGGGTATTCGATGACAGCATCGAGCACGAAGCCTGGAACGACAGCGACGTGCCACGCGCCATCCTCATCTTCGACGTGTGGAATCCGTTCCTGTCCCCCGCCGAGCGCGCCCTGGTCAGCAAGGCAGTGCGCGAAATGAAACAGTACTATCAGGACGAGGCGCCCCTGAACGGCACGTTATGAGTTGAGTCGGATGAGCGCGGAGCTGGCCCGAGTCACGACCCTGGTGCGGCAAGGGAAACTCGCCGAGGCGGAAGTCTGCTGTCGTGACATCCTGACCCAGTCTCCGCGGCATGCGGCTGCCACTCACCTGCTGGGTCTGATTCGCAAGGACCGCGGCGATCTGCCCGATGGCGAACGCCTGCTGCGGGAGAGCATCGCGCTCGAACCGCGCCAACCCGAGTTCAAGGCCAATCTCGCCAACCTGCTCCGCCGGACCGGCCGACCAGCGCTGGCGGAGTCGCTCTATCGCGAGGCGCTGCAGCTCGCTCCCAATCAAAGCGGCGCGCGCGTGGGCCTGATCCGCGCGTTGAGCGATCAGGGCAAACATACGACTGCCGAAGCAGAGGCGCGCACGCTCGTGGCTGCAAACGAGCGTGACAGCACTGCGTGGTCGCTGTTGGCCATGACCCTGCGCGAACAGCTGCGACTGCCGGAGGCCGAACAGGCTTATCGACGAGCCGTTCAGGCGGCGCCCACCCAGCCGCATGCTTATCACAATCTCGGCTCGGTACTGACGCGCATGGATCGGGCCGAGGAAGCGCTGCAGGCGCTGGAGCAGGCTCAATCGCTGGGGCTGAGCGGCCTGGAGCTGGAAATGAACCGTGGCATTGCGCTCACGCAATTGCTCCGGCTCGATGACGCCGAGCGCGCCTTCCAACGCGCTGTCGCGCTGAACCCGTTGCACGGCGAAGCGCAGATCAATCTCGCGCGTGTGCGTTTCATGCGAGGCGATCCGGATTTTTCACGCACCCTCGCGGAGACCGCGACCGAGCGTTCGGATCCCGATCTGAAAATCCTGTTCAGCCTGTTGTTGCGACGGGCGGGTGACTTGCGGCGCGCCGAGTCCACGCTCCGCGATGCGATCCAACGACATGGCTCGACGCCCGATGCGTCCGCTGCTCTGGCCGAAGTACTGCTCGAAGGCGGTCAGCTCAAGGACGCGGAGACTTACGCGCTCGAAGCGGCCGGCGCGCGACCCGACGACCCGCGCTTCAGCGACATCCTGGTGTCGATCCTTCTGTCCCGAGGTCGCGCGCAAGACGCCCTGCCCTTCATCAAGCGGCAACGCGAGTTGAATCCATCGGTGCAGAGCTGGATCGCTTATGAAGCGACTGCGGCGCGCGTGCTCGGCGATCCGTTATATCAGGAGCTGTACGACTACAGCCGGCTGGTGCGCACTTATGACATCGAAGCACCGATAGGCTGGTCATCGATGCAAGAGTTGAATGCGGCGCTGTTACGTGCATTGGACACACGCCATCCCTTCGCGAAACATCCGCTCGATCAAAGTCTACGCAACGGCAGTCAGACGGCGCGCAACTTGCTGATCGAGTCCGACCCCGCGATCCGCGCCATCCTCGAAATCTTCCAGCTGCCATTGCAGGACTACCAGCAGCGGATCGGCGCCGATTCGAAACATCCCTTGAGCTCGCGCAACCAGGGGGCTGCCGACATTGTCGCCGCATGGTCGGTGCAACTGCGCCGAGAGGGTTATCACGTCAATCACGTGCACCCTCAGGGCTGGATCAGCTCGGCGTATTACGTCGCCGTTCCCGAAGAAGTGAAAGATGAGAGCTTGATGTCCGGTTGGCTCAAGTTCGGAGAGCCGCGCTTTGCCGTTCCCGGCGTCGGCCCCGAGGCCGTGGTGCAGCCACGCCCCGGTCGACTGGTGCTGTTTCCTTCGTACACGTGGCACGGAACCAATCCCATCCATGGCTCGGAGCCTCGCACGACCATCGCGTTCGACGCCGTGCCGCGCAAGCCACCGACTACTTGAGCCGCGTGACGTGCGTCGAGCGATTGCCGATGATCATGCGGTACGAGCCCAGCATTCCGGCATCGATCGTGACTTTATCGCCAGGCTTGGCGGCGAAGTAGCGCTCCTTGCGCTTCTGCGCCCAGACCTGGCCGTTGTCGAGCGTGATGACGAGCTCGCCATGCGGCTTCGACCATACGGCCGTGACCACCGCGGTCAGGCTCTCGATCGCCTCCTTGTCACGCGTCTGCTCTTGCTGCTCGTCGCTGCGCTGACGAGCGACCGCGCTGCCGGTGACGCCGAACTCATTTTTGGAATTCATCGCGGGAGCGGGCGCCGGCGAGACGGGCGCTCCTGATCTCTTGGCAGCGGCGACTGCGTCGTCATAACAAGCGAGGCGCCGCGCATCGTCACGCTCGTCAGCGCAGGCAACGACGCGTTCGGCGTCGAGGCGCTCCGCCGCGTTCGCTGCCTGCAGGGTCACGACCATCGCCGTCGCGAGGACGATACGTTGCAATTTGGTCGTCATGATCGATAAACCTTCAGCCAGTCCCAGGCGGCCTCGTTGACCTCCCGCGCCACGTTGCCGTAGCTGTGAGTGCGCCCCGGCAGGATCGTGAGGTTGGAGGGATGGCCGGCCTCCTGCAAGACCTCATATGTCTTACGGACATCGTGCAACCGAAAATACTCATCGCGCTCGCCGACGAAGATGGCGACCGGAATGGCGCGTCTGGCGTGAGGCACGGCGATGAATTCGTTCGGCTGGCGCCAGGCGCCCGCGTACACCGCCGTAGCCGCAAAATGTTCCGATTCCAGCATCGACAAGGTGAGCGCGAAAACAGCGCCACCGGAATAACCGAATAAATAAATACGACGGCGATCGATGGGATGCAGCCGCTCGACTTCATCGACCAGCGCGCGCATGAACTGAGGACCATCCGCCCGGATCTGCCATGCCGCCGGCTGCCGCGCCACCGGCGCGACCACCATCAGCCCAGCTGCGCCCGCTATCGGCATCCAGCTCTCGATCATGTCCTCCGCCCTGCCATGGGATCCGTGCAAGGCGAGCAGCAGCGGCGGCGGTGTGTCCGCGGACATCGCGGGCGAGTAGAGATAAAACGTGCGGCGTAACCCTGCCGCCTGGAACGTGTGTTTGCCGGTCTGTTCCGCCGCCGGAGCGGACGAGACGAACAACAGCAGCACGATGGCAAGCGAGCGGATCGTCATAACCCTGCCAAAAAAAGACGGCGGGCATCGAGCCCGCCGTGCAGTTTCGATCCAAGCCGATTAGAAATCAGCCGTCAGACCGACGAAGATAAACCGCCCCAGGGTGTCGTACACCTGCGGGAAGGTGTTGCCGTTACACAGCACCGACGGGCAGTTGTCCTGACCGATCAGCGGCGGATCCTTGTCCATCACGTTGTTGATGCCCAGGCGGCCGGTCAAGCTGTTGACCGGGCCCATCTCCTGGAACGTGTAGGACGCGGACAGGTCGATGTAGCTGCGCGAACCCAACCGGGCGTCGGTGAACGCAAAGCCAGGGCTCGCCAGATCCGGATCGCTGCTGGAAGCATCCAGCTCGGTCTCGTCGATGTAGCGCCAGGTCACGGCCAGATCCATACCCCACGGCGACAGCCAGTTCGCACGCAGCTTGTGGCGCCATTCCGGAATCGCGGTACCGCAAGTGGTGCCGTAGAAGCCGACGCAGTCGTACTTGGGATAGCCCGGCAACGGCTCGGTGATGAACTCTTCGGTGTGGGTGCCGACCAGGCTGAACGCGATCGCGCCAGCGGGGCCGACTTCCAGCCGGTAGTTGGTCTCGATGTCGATACCCGAGGTCTGCAGCGAACCCGTGTTGAGGTACGGATCCTGGACATAGCCCGAGTCACCCAGCCACAACGAGCCATCCGCGATCGTGCCCGGCGCCTGGATGCGGTTGATGCGACCGCAGAACGCCGGATCGCCCGACAACAGACACTGGTCGATGATGAAGTCCTGGCCGATCTGGTCGATCTGCTTCTCCACCTTGATGTCGAAGTAGTCCAGGGTCATGGTGAAGCCCGGCAGGAATGTCGGTGTGAGCACCAGACCGTAAGAGTAGGTGTCCGACTCTTCCGGATCGAGAGTCACAGTGCCGCCCACCAGACCGTTGTACTGCGCGGACGGGTTCTCCAGGATGTTGCCGTACTGTGCTGCCGTCACACCCGAACGTGCGCACTGCTCGAAAGTGGCCGTCGGCTCATCGCCCGCGCAAGGATCCTGGTTGCCGTTCAGCTGCACGCGCTGCTGCAGGAACAACTCCTGGACGTTCGGCGAACGGACCGCGCGCTGATAGCTGCCGCGCAAGCGGATGCTCTCCACGGGCGCCCAGTCGAGACCGAATTTGTAGGTGTCCGTCTGGAAGCCCAGGTTGTAGTCCGAATAGCGATAGCCAGCCTCGACCGACAGGGTCTGCGCGAACGGCTTCTCCTGCAGGATCGGCAGGCGCACTTCGCCGAACACTTCACGCACGTCGAACGAGCCCACCGTGTCGAGCGTCGGAGCGCCCTGACCCGCGAGATCGTTTGTCTGGAACGCGTTATCGGTGCGCAGCTCGGATCGTTCCGAGCGGTACTCGGCGCCGAACGCCACCCCCAGGCCGTCATTCGCCGTCGGCAACTTGATGCCGTACTCACCGAGGTCGCCGGCGATCGAGCCGCTCAGGATCTGCTCGACGGTGGAACCGGTCGAGATACCCGGAATCTGCAGGTAGTCCAGAGCTTCCGGCGTCACCCCGCCCAGCTGGAAGATGTTGTACGGCACGCAAGCGGGATCGTTGTTCAGCGGATTGCCTTCCTGTGTCGAATTGAGCCGGCAGACGATCTCGCCGGTGTCGCTATCGACGACCGCATTCAACGCGTTGCCCAGGCGGGTGCGCGACATGTCGTTGTTATAGCGCTCGGACAGCACCGTCTCGCCGTACATGGCGTACACGTCGTAGTTCCAGGCAGTGGCGAAATCGCCGCGCACACCCAGCACGCCGCGATATGAGGTATGACGTAGGTCGTCGATACGACCGCCACCTTCGACGTTACGACGACCCAATGTCACGTTCACGTCGCCCGCGGCAGTATCGCCACCGCACCAGCCCTCGACCATGCTCGAGCTCAGGTACGGGTTGTCGCAGTTGATGGCCTGGTCGCCGAAGAACGGCGGGAACGCCGGGCCGCCACCGATGAACGCGCCCGACGGCGCGATCTGCGCCAGGGTGCGGTCGTCCATGAACATGAACTCGGTGTAGATGCTGGCCGCTTCGCTGAAGTCATAGTGCGCGAACACGCCGGCTGTCTTGCGCTCGTCCGGGCGCTGGTAATAGTTGTCCGGCGCGAAGTTGTACAGGTCCGCGTCGGTCCAGTCGCGCAGCTGTCCATCGTCGCCGATGGTGCTGTCCAGATCGCCGAACAAGAAACGGCCGCGCGCGGAGGTCGAAGAGCCGGCGCAGAAGAAATCCGTATCGCCATCTTCTTCGTAGCCGGAGCCCAGGGCGCAGGCGCTGAAGTCGCGCTGGTCCTGCCTGAATGCATCGAGCTCGCGGTAGCCGACGTACACCGTGGCGTTACCACGGCCATCCGGCGTGTTGATGCCGGCGATGAAGGTGATCTCCTTCTGGGTGCCGTCGGTCACGTTGCTGTCAGGCGTCGCGAAGCCCTGGCCGCGCACGATGTCACCGATGCGGCTGTCGTTCTCGTGTTGATAGAAACCGTACTGAGTGTCGACGCGGATGCCTTCGAAGTTGTCGTTCATGATGAAGTTGACGACACCCGCGACGGCGTCGGCGCCGTACACCGCGGACGCGCCGCCCGTCAGCACTTCGACACGCTCGATCAGCGCGCCGGGGATCTGGTTCAAGTCGGGCGAGGCAGCGCCGTTCTGGGTCGGGTCGCCCGGCATCAGCCGGCGGCCGTTGACCAGCACCAGGGTGCGTTCGGAGCCGAGGTTACGCAGGTTGACCGTCGCGGTGCCGGTGGCGCCGTTCGACAGGTTGCCGCCGAAGTCGGCGAAGGCTTGCGGCAGGTTGTTGATCAAGTCTTCGACGCGGACCACGCCTTCGATCTTGATCTGCTCAGAGGTCACGGCAGTGACCGGGCTGATGCTGGTGAGGTTGGGCTGCGGAATTCGCGAGCCGGTCACGATCACTTCCGTGATCGCGGGTTCTTCCTGCTGGGCTTGTGCAGGCAGCACCACTGTTGCAGCAGAGGCGCCAGACAGCAGCACGTAGCGAACTGCGCGTCGTATCGACGTACTAGTGGACATTTAATATCTCCTCCTGCGAGAGGGTGTGGGCGGATGTGATCTCCCTGTGTGATCTCCCTGTGTTGTCAGTCCTGGCCCCGGGTCGTAAACAGATGTTTCATCTGCATCGACCAAGCGTCGCGTTGAGCATACAACCGTGATTGACCCATTTAAAGCCTGTTGCGTGCGATCACCAGCTCATCCCCGGCAAATGCTTGGACTTGCTGCGCGCAGCGCACATTGCCGCGCACGCTTGTTGTATACCGTTGCTAAGTCACCACACGCAGGCAAGGTGGCGTTTCGTGAAAAACGAACAATCTGTGCCCACATCCGGCGGGTTGTTGGCTGACAGGCGGAGAGTGTCCGAACGTGTATCGCTACACGCAGCGCATCATTCCGTGCGAGTTGTGTACTCGCCCGGCGAACTGATGACATCGCAACAAACAGGAAACAATGCGGCGGCGCCGCCTTCGTGGAATTGCCCGCTGCTCAGCGGGAGCGCACCGTGATGCCGCTGGAGCGTGACTTGAAACGCAGCTCACGGCGTCGGTAGTCGATCACGATGACTTCGAGAACGCCGAGCACGTCCATGCCCACCAGCAGCGCGGGCTCCTCGGCCAGTCCCCATACATCGAACACATGCATATCGCCGAAAGCGACGTTGACCTGCGCCATGTGCATGTTGCCGATGCGGATGAGCGGCGCCGCGGCCAGTTCGCCGAGCTGCACTCCGGTGGTCACGCCCTGCACGGAGATATACGTTGGCATGCGAGAGCCGCTGTCGAGTTCCAGGGCCTCGCGCAAGGCTCGATTGCCCAGCGTGTGTTGCGCTCCGGTGTCGATGATGGCTTTGACCCGCACGCGCCCGACATATCCGTCCGCGAGCAGCAGCCGTTCGAAGCCAAGCTTGACCGGGACGCTGGTCAGGTCGCGCCAGCGCTTGCTGCTCGAATTCAAGATCTGAATCCGGTCGCGCTTGAAGTCGACCACGATGATCTTTTCGTCCAGTCCGTGCATGCCCAGCACGCCGTCGGCTCCGGACCACACCGAAGCGAGCACCGGGATGCTGCCGTTCTCGATCAGCAGGTCGCCGGCTTGAAACCTCGCTACGTTGGTGGTCGCGACCAGAGCGGAGCCGGTCACACCGCGCAGGCGGACAGGTTCCTTCGGATCGACGGCCAATCCCAACTGCTGCGCGAGGCGTTCCGACACGGCCGAGTGCGTGGCGCCGGTGTCCACCACGAAACGGAAAGGGCCCTGGCCGTTGATCATGACCGGGGCAATGATTCTGCCGATGCGATCGCGCCGGGTCGGCGATGCGTATAACGGCTCGTCGGGGTCGAGGACCGCCTCGGCTGCGCCGGTATCCCGGGCCTGACTTTGCGGTAGCGACGGATCGACGAGCGGCAATGGCTCCGTCCCCGCCGATGCTTCGGCGGCCAGAACCAGCAGCAACAATGCGCTACCCAGAAACAGCATGATCGATTTCCACCGGCTCACTGTATCGCCCCGGCGCGCGAGGCGAGCGACAGCCTGCCAACACTCCTGCCGCCCGGCGTCGCAAATCCGAGAATAGTTATGACTCTTTGGGCGCTTCCGTAGCCGAATCTGCTGATGTGACGCTACAGTACCGCAACGGGAGGGAATACGAACTATATGACGACGACTCCGGTCGATGAAGCTCAGGTTCGCAACTTAGTACAACAATCGGAACGCGCCTGGGCGAGCGGGCGACGCCCCGAGGCGGAAGATCTCTTGAGGCGCGCCAGAACATTGGCGCCAGAGCACCCGTTGGTGCTGAATGCCTCGGGAGTACAGCAGTTGCACTGGGGAAACCTGGCCGAGGCGCGCCGTTTGATCGAGCAGGCCATAGAGCGGGACGCGCGCAATCCGGCGTTCTGGATCAATCTCGGCTCGGTCCTGCGTCGCCTGAACCTGCCGGAGCAGGAAATGACTGCGCTGGATCGCGCGCTGGCCATCGAGCCCCGTCACCTGCTGGCCCTGCTGCAGAAGGCGTCGCTGTTGGAAGCGACGAACCAGCGGCGCGCCGCCGCCTTGGTTTACTTCAATGCATTACAGACGATTCCGCCAGGCTCGCAGTTGCCCGAGTCGCTGCGCGCGCCGATACAGCGAGCCCGCCAGGCAGTCAGCGATAACAATGCCGCCCTGGAGGAGTTCCTGCGGAGCAGGCTCGATGAAGTTCACGCCCAGCATCCCGGCGAGGACCGTAGCCGATTCCAGCTGTGCGAAGACGCCTTCCTCGGCAAGCGTCGCATCTACACGTGCCGCCCGACCTTCCTGCACTTTCCCAAGCTCCCTGCGCTGGAGTTTTATCCCCGTACCGAATTTCCGTGGCTCGCGCGGGTTGAAGCGGCGAGCGCGGAGATCCGTGCCGAGTTCGAGCGCATCTTCAGTGAAGACAGCGACAAGCTCGAGCCTTACATCGCCTATCCCGAGGGCCTGCCGCTCGATCAGTGGCGCGAGCTCAATCATTCGCGCCGCTGGAGTGTTTTTTATCTCTGGCGGGATGGCAAACCGATCCAGGAACATCTCGATCGTTGTCCGAAAACCGCCGAGCTGATCGCCAGCGTGCCGACGGTGGATATCCACGGCGTCGGGCCGACCGTGTTCTTTTCCATTCTCGATGCGAAGTCGCATATCCCGGCGCACACGGGCGTGACCAACACACGCGTGATCGTGCATGTACCGCTGGTGATTCCGCCGGGATGTCGCTTCCGGGTCGGCGCGGACACCCGCGAATGGCGCACGGGCGAAGCCTGGGTGTTCGACGACACGATCGAGCACGAAGCCTGGAACGACAGCGATGCGCCGCGCGCCGTACTCATCTTCGACGTTTGGAATCCTTATCTCAGCGCGGCGGAGCGAGACTCGGTGCGAGCCATGGTCGGCGGCATAACCGAGTACTATGGTCCGCACTCGCCCGCCAAAGAAGCGCATTGATCGAGAGGTTACAAGTTGTTCAAGGGATGCCGACCGAGGTCTGACATTTCGTTCGCCTGCCTGGCAGTCATGCTCTGGTCGGGCGCGTCTCTCGCGAATCCGCCGGGCAACGCTCTGCCCGAGTCGCTGCGTACTTGCGCGTCGATCAAGCGGAGCAGCGAGCGCCTTGCCTGCTACGACCGGACTGTCGAGCAGCTGGCCGCGGCGGACGGGCGCCCGGACGCGACGTTCAAGCCGTCGCCGGAAGCGATGTTCGGCACGACCGCCAGCAAGCCGCAAGACGCGTCCCCCGCTTTGCCGGAGCGCGAAGAGCTGTCCGCAGTGACGGCGCGGATCGCCACCTTGACGACCGATGGCGAAGGCATGAACGTCGTCGAGCTGGACAACGGGCAGCAGTGGCGCCAGATCAGCGGCTCGAAGACACTGTTGTTGAAGGAAGGCGATGTCGTGACCATCACACGCGCGGCGCTGAACTCCTTCCGGCTGTCCACGCCCAGCGGGCGCATCGCCAAGGTCAAGAGAATCCGCTGATCAACGCCCGCGCTGCGCGCCCTGCAACTGAAACCAGCAGTTGAAGGCGACGGTGATGCGCTCGCCCTCGCCTTCGAACGGCTTCACGTCGTGCAACACCCAGGAGGGGAACAGGACGAGTTGCCCGGCTTCGAAGCGCACGTGACGAATGCTGGGCGAGTAAGCGCCAGCGAGATTGGCGTTGGCCGCGTCCATGTGCATGGCCGAGGCAACCGAGGGATTCACGAAACTCAGCAACCCGCTGTCGCGCTTGCCCGGATCGTGCCGGCCCGGATCCACGCAGTACACGCCCGACCACGAAGCGTTGGGATGATTGTGGAGGCCGAAGAAACCGCCGCGCCGGGTGACGTGAAACCACGCGTCGGAATAGATCAGCAAACGCTCGCGGGTGGCCTCGTCATAGTTGTTCAGCTCGCAGACCAGCTTGAGCAGGTGCCACCAGCAGAATTCTTTCAGTTGCTTGAGGCAGGGCTCGGTGGATCGGAACAGGTCGAAATTACTTTCGAACACCTGCGAATTGCGCTGAGTCAGCGGACGCGGGTTGGCGTGCGCATCTCCCTCCGCAGTGCGCGCCAGGAACAGCGCGCGTAATTGCTGATTCAGCGCTTCGGCGTTCTCCAGCCGGGCGAACCCGAACGGAACGGCGAAGAAAGGCATGATGTCGGGCATGGGCGCCTCCCGTGCCGTGTGCTGGAAAGGAAGAAGGCGGGGAACGATCCCCGCCTTCTCGAGGGCTCTCGATCGAGACGATCAGAACTTCACTTGCAAGCCCGCGTAACCGTAACGACCGATCGGATCGTAAGTATCCGCGGCGGTCTCGGTACCGGTGATGTGCGAAGCACGCAGCTGGTTCAGCACCGGCGGCAGCTTGTCGAACACGTTATCGACGCCCAGGTACACGCTGTACTGCTGCTCGGCGCCGAACTGGTAACGCAGGTTCACGTCGTGATACACGTACGAACCGACCGTGTTCCCTTCATCATCGGGATCGCCGCCGTTCTCGATCAACGTGTCCTTCATCTTGCTCAGGTAGTTCATGCGCCAGGTGGCGGTGAAGTCCCCGATGCCGTAGTTGATGGTGCCCACCGCGCGATGCTCGAAGCCCGCGCCCAGGCGGCCGTCGCCGCTGAGCTGACCGACGTTGTTTTCGACCGGCTCGCCGGCGCCCGACTGCAGCGTGAGCTTATCCAGGTAGGTGTAGTTCACCGCGAAACGCAGACGCTGGTTGCTTGCGAAATCGAAGGTGTAGGACGAGGCAACGTCCACGCCGCTGGTCTTGATCGACGCCGCATTGATGTAATTGGAGTCGATGTTGAACAGCGTGCCCGGTGTACGCGGACGCGGCGTGCCGATGTCTTCGCGTGTCACCAGCGCGCAGCGCTCGGAAGTGCCGCCGGAGAAGGCGCACTCGTCGATCGCGGTCTGACGCGGGATCAAGGTGATGGCATCGTCGATCTCGATCTGGAACCAGTCGATCGAGGCCGTGAAGCTCGGCAGGAACGCCGGTGTGAGCACCACGCCGACAGTCCAGGTCTTGGCTTCTTCTTCCTCGACATCCGGGTTGCCCAGTTCGCGACCTTCGATGCTCTGGATATCGCTCTGCGTGTACTCGAACACGCCGTTCGCGGCGATTTGCTCCGCAATCGCCGGGATCGAGCGGCAGTACGCATCGGCCGCGCCGGTGCTCGTCGCGGTCACGCCTTCGCAAGGATCGACCAATCCGGTCGGGAAGGTCTGGTTCGCACCCTGGTAGAGCTCACCGATGTTCGGCGCGCGGGTGGCGACGGAGTACACGGCACGAAAGCGCACATCCTCGATCGGCGCATAGGTCAGGCCGGTCTTCCAGCTGAAGACTTCATCGACGGTGGAGTAGTCGCCGACGCGGAAAGCCGCTTCGAAATCCAGCGCATGGGCGCCGGGAGCATCTTTCAGCAGGGGCACCAGAGCTTCGACGTAGGCTTCATTGACGGTGTAGTCGCCGTCTGTGTTGGTCAGGGCGTTGCCCATGGTATTGCCAGCCTGAGTGTCCTCCGAGAAGCGCTCCGAGCTGTCTTCCCAGCGACGCTCCAAACCCGCCGCGATCTGCAGATCGCCGGCTGGTAGAGCGAACAGCGAGCCGCTGATGTTGGCCGCCACGACCTTCTGTTCGACCTCGGCCCGATACCAGTCGAGCTGACCGCCGTTAGTGATGTAGTCGGCCGCTTCCGGCGAAACGGAATTGAAGCCGAACGGATTGAACGGCGCGCAACCTGCGGCACGCGCCGCGTCGTTTCGGCAGATCGGCGTGCCACCGGGCCCGGAAATCACATCGAGCGCGTAGTAATAACGGTCGCGCAGCGCGGTTTCAGACGCGGTGTATTCCTTGGTGCGGCTCTGGTTGTAGTACACGTCCCAGTCCCAGCCGTCGAAAATTTCGCCCTTGAAGCCGACCACGAAGCGATGGAAGTCGCGGTCGTTGACGTTGGAACGGTCGAACACGCCGTTCATGCGCTTTCTGAACCCCAGGGTGGTGGCGCCGTTGGCGATCATCTCCTGCCGGATCGGATCTGGAATGAAGGGATTATCCAGCGACAAGCCCTGCAGAGGCACGCCATTCAGCACCGCGTCGGAGTTGTCGGTCGCGAGCGGCTCGAGGCTGGAGTTCGACTCCATTTCGCTGTAGCTGCCTTCGAAGAACACCTGCGTGGAGTCAGTGATGTCGTAATGCGCGAGAGCCGTGTACAGCGTGCGCTCCAGCGGCACCGCGATGTAACGCTCGGCGTTGCGGTTGAAGCCGTTGACCGGGGTGTTGAAACCTCGCTGCAGCTGGTTGTCCGGATTGTAGGTCCAGGTGGCGCCGCGCGGGACGATGAACGAGCCTTGCGGCGTCAGGGAGCTGCGCGCCGGATTGTCGTTCGCGGAAATCGCGCGCTCGCGCGAACGCAGGCCGTCGTCCTTGTCGTACTGGACATTGAACGTCACATTGCCGCGATCGCCGATGTTCTTGCCGAGGGTCAGGGAGACCAGATCGGTGCCGCGATCGCTCTCGCTGCTCGTGCCCGTCTGGGCGCGCAGGCCCACACCTTCGAAATCGTTCTTCAGCACGAAGTTCACCACGCCGGCGACGGCTTCGGAGCCGTACACCGCCGAGGCGCCGCCGGTGAGGATCTGCGTGCTCTCGAGGAGGTCGGTCGGAATGTTGTTGATGTCGACCGTGGAAGTTCCGCCCACGCCGGACACGACGCGACGGCCGTTCACCAGCACGAGAGTGCGCTTGTCGTCCATGTTGCGCAGGTTGATGGTCGAGACGCCGTTGCCGGAAGTCAGGAAGTTGCTGTTGGTGCGCGACAGGCCGGGCGTACCGACGCTTGGCAACTCGTTGATGATGTCCGCGATGTTGGGCGAACCCTGCTGCAGGATCGCGTCGCTGCTGAGAACTTGAACGGGAGTGGATGCCTCGACTTCAGGACGCGAGATGCGCGAGCCGGTGACCACCACTTCCTGAATCCCTTCTTCCTCGGCGGCGAGCGCCGTGGAGATTGGCGCAGCCATCGTGGCCGCGGCGCCGAACAGCAGCGCGGTACGAACCGCCCTGCGTAGGAGAATGTACTCGGACATCAAGAGACTCCTTCTGCAAACTAAGTTTGTCGTTGACCTCACGCCCGCTGCCCCGGATTCCTGGATGGGCCGCCGCCCACCGCAGGCGTTTGCTCGAAAATCGGCGTGATTTGACAGGTGTCGCGATGCTGCGTCACACCAGCGTGGTAAGGAGCATACAGCGCCGCCGCAAGCAATAGAAGGCACGCGCCAACCACCCTGTGGCAGGAACGATACGTGCGGCAGGGGCCAAATAGGCGCGAGGTATACAAAGTCGGCCTGCCAAAAAAACGGCGGGCCGAAGCCCGCCGTCGTTCCGAACATCGACCGAGTCGATCAGAACTCCACGGTTGCGGTCATGAAGATCTGACGGCCCAGCGCGTCGTAGGCCTGCGGCCAGGTGTTGCCGTTGCAGGGACCCGTCGGGCAGGTGGTGCTGCCGTTGAGCGGCGGATCCTTGTCCAGCAGGTTGTTGGCGCCGAGGCGGAAGGTGTAACGCTCCGCCAGGGTCATGGCCGCCGACAAGTCGACGTAGCTACGGCTACCCAGCCGCGAATCCGTCGGCAACGTGCCCGTGGCCGTACCCAGGAACGCCAGGAACTCGTTGCTGTCCTCGGCGTCGCGCTTCACCTCGTCGAGGTAACGCCAGCCCAGGGTCAGCGACAAGCCGCTCCACGGCGTGTTCCAGGTCGCGCTCATCTTGTGCTTCCACTCGGACAGCGGCGCGCCGTTGGGGTTACCGCTGGTGCAAACGCTGCCGTAGAGGCCGGCGCAGTCGTAAGTCACGCCCGGCTGCGGCGTCACTTCGTACGAGTCGAGCAACGTGCCGGTGAACGCAAACTGGATGTCGCCGAGGCTGCCGACCGGCAAGCCGTACGAGGCGTCGAAGTCGAAGCCCTTGGTGCGGATCTCGCCGATGTTCTCCAGCGTGTCGACGACGAAGCCCTGGTCCGTCTCGAACAGCGAGCCGTTCACGTCACGCTGGATCTTCGAGCACAAAGCCGGGTCGCCGTTCAACGCGCACAACAGCAGCGTGAAGTCCGCGTTCGGATTCTGAATCGCGTCCTCGATCTTGATATCGAAGTAGTCGATCTGCACGCGCAGGCCCGGGGCAAAGCTCGGCTGCAAAGCGACACCGAAGGAGAACGTCTTCGCCGTCTCCGGCTCGACCTCGGTATTGCCGCCGATGAAGCCGTTGTACTGGGCAGCCGGGTTCGCTTCGATGTTGCCGTAGGTGCCGGAGGTCACACCCGTGCGGGCGCACTGCTCCAACGTCAATACCGGGTCATCGCCCGCGCACGGATCGACCGTGCCACGCAATCCAACCTGCTGGACATTGAACAGATCCGCCACGTTGGGCACACGCACCGCGTTTTGATAGCTCGCACGCAGGCGGATGTCCTCGATCGGGCTGTACTCGACGCCGAACTTATAGGTGTCGGTGTTCCAGTCCGTGCTGTAGTCCGAGTAGCGATAGCCGAGCTCCGCCGACAAGCTTTGGACGAAAGCCTTGTCCGAGACCAGCGGCACGCGCGCCTCAGTGAAAATTTCCTTCACGTTGTAACCGCCTGCCAGCGGCAGTGTCGCGCCGCCCTGGCCGGCGCCGTCGCCGGTCTGGTACGAGCCGTCGGGCAGATAGGCGCTCTTTTCCTCGCGCCATTCCAGACCCACGTTGACGATCACGCCGGAATCGGCCGAGGGCAGCTTCACGCCGTAGTCGGTCAGGTCGCCGGTGACGGACGCGTTCACCACGCGCTCGTCGACCGAACCACGCGCCAACAGCGGATTCTGTACGTACGCCAGAGCGTCCGGCGTCACGCCGTTCAGGGTCCAGATGTTGTACGGAACGCAGGTCGTGTCGGTGCCGTCGAGCACGGATTGGCAAACGGGGCTGCCGGTGGTGGGATCCGTGACCACATCCAGCGCGCGGCCGGTACGTGAAATCGACAGGTCCGCCATGTACACGCTGTCGGCGCTGGTCGTGCCGTACTGACCATACGCGTCATAAGTCCAGGCGTCGTTGATGTCGCCACGCACGCCGAAGACCGTGCGATAGGACGTGTGCTGCAATTCCTGCTGGCGTCCGCCGCCTTCGACGTTGCGACGATTGACGGTGATGCCGACGGTGTCATTCACGCTGAGGCCTTGCGAGCCGCAGAATGCATTGAATTGCGCAGCCGACCACAGCGGGTTCGAGCAATGCACGGTGAACGTGTCGCCGAACACGCCGCTGGGCGCGATCTGCGCGACCGATGTGTCACGCATGAACATGAACTCGCCGTACACCTCGGCCTTTTCGCTCACTTCGAGGCTGGTGAACACGCCCGCCGTGTAGCGCTCGTCGGGACGCTGATAGTAGTTCAGCGGGCCGAAGTTGTAGGGCGCGGCCGTACCTGTCTGCAGCGCACCCGTGGTCGGATTCAAAGTGTACGAACCCTGGGTGACGCCGGCGTCATTGACGGGACGGAAGCGCGCCGGGAAGGACGTTCCAGAGCCACCGCAGCTGAAGGTGTCGCCCGAGTTGAGCGTGCACGAGCTGTAGTCGTATTCGCCTTGCAGCACCGCGTCGACATCGCGATAGGTCGCGTAGAACGTGGCGTTGCCTTTGTCGTCGGCGAAGTTCGAGCCCATGACGATCGCGAAGTCCTTCGCGTAGCCGCCGCGCACGCTGTCGTCCGGCAGTTCGGCTGTCCGGCCGATGATCGACGCCACGGCGTTGTCGTTTTCGTGCTCGTAGAAGCTGTAGTTCGCTTCGATCTTCACGCCTTCGAACTTGGTGTCCATGATGAAGTTCACGACACCGCCGACGGCGTCGGCGCCGTACACGGACGAGGCGCCACCGGTCAGCACTTCCACGCGCTGCACGAGCGCGGTGGGGATCTGGTTCAAGTCGGCCGCGAACGTCTCAGAGTTCGGGTCGCCGGGGCCCAGACGCCGGCCGTTGACCAGCACCAGCGTGCGGTTGCTGCCCAGGCCGCGCAGGTTGACCGTCGCGGTACCGTCCGAGTCGTTCGACACGTTGGAACCCTGCGCCGCGAACACTTGCGGCAGGCGGTTCATGATGTCTTCGATGCGGGTCGAGCCCTGGACCTTGATGTCCTCGGCGGACACCGAGCTCACCGGGCTGATGCTCGCCATGTTCGGCGAGGAGATACGCGAGCCCGTGACCACGACCTCCTGGATGCTTTCGTTTTCCGCGTCCTGCGCGTACGTGGGGAATGCAACTGCGGCCGTCGCGCTCGTCAATAGAACGTATTGAACGGCGCGCCGCAGCGAATAGCTAGTCGACATGAGATTCCTCCTGCGAGAGGGGTTTGTTATTCCGAATCACCCATCGCGTGATGCCCGCGATGCTCCCTTCTTGGCGTCTACTGGATTAAGACTTTAAGCGGACCAAGCGTGGCGGCGAGCATACAGCTGCATTGCGATTATTTGAAGCCTGTGGCTTGAAACCATCGGCACAACGCCCGCGAATCAGCGGGGTTGGCGTACATTGCACACAAGGCGGCGAAGCTGCATGTATACCGTTGTTATTGCGCCACATCGGTGCGGATGGCGAGCTGGGAACGAACCCTCTGCGCCGCAATGGTGCAGAGCGGCCGCCGGACCTCGAGTCGATTGTCTGAACGGGCTCGTGGAACGTCCCGAATTTTTTATTGCGCGGGTTGCGGCGGGACCACAGGGTAGTGGTTCTTCTCGCGAACCGGTCCCTAACTAAAGTTAGGGTCGACTCCTTCCGAAAATGAGCGTGGAGCCGAATGTGATGCCGCTGCTCGCCGGCGGGGCACTTCGGCGCGCTCACGCACCGCGCCGCTCAGTGCCCATATCGGCGCATGCAGTTTCCGTTGCTGCGACCGCAAAATGTGCTTGAAAACCACGCGTTTGGCGGTGGCTTGTATACACGCGCAAGGCCACGCAACGAGATTGTGCTAAGTGAGCCGAGACCGATGACCTGCACTATTTTTTTTGAGCCAACTATCTCAGGCGTTCGACTTTGATCATCCGGCGCACGCCATCGACGTACATCCGATAGCCGCCCAGCACGCCTCGCTCGATCCGGGCGCTGTATTCGTGGCCCGGCTGCAACTGCTGGCTTCGCGGTGAACGCTCGGTTTCACGCCATAACTGGCCATCGGCCGTTGCAAACAAACCCCGCCCCTCGGCGGAGTAGCTGACTGAAGCGATCCGCACTTCGACCTGCTCGGGGCCGTCGTCCGACTCGCGTCGGCTCCTGAGTTGCTCCGCGCCGAGGCTCCGGTTTGGCCCATCGACATCGCGCGCCTGCAGTGCTCGTTCCAGGCAATCGATATGCGCGGCAGGATTGTCGGCGTGCGCAGCCCGACAACTCGCGATCACATCCGTGTCGGCCAGCGCCACGGACGTGGCGAGTCCCACTAAAAGAACGGTGCTTCGTATGGACATGGTCAGAAGATGCATCGGGTCGATGGGGGCGGAGCTTGCGCTCCGCCCCGCGACGCTCACATCCGCACCTCGACTCCGAGGAAGTAGCGGCGTCCCAGCACGTCGTACAACGAGGGATCGGTGCTCGCCTGCACGTTCGGGGTGTACAAGCGCGGCTCCTGATTGGTGAGGTTGTTGATGCCGAGTCGCACTGTCGAGTTCGGCGTCAAGTTGTAACGACCGGTAAGGTCCACGTACCAGGTCGAGTCGACACTGGTGTTGGACACCGGCGAGCCACCACTGACTACGTTACGGTGACCCATCGCGTCGATGAACCGAGCGGATGCCTGCACCTGCAACTCGCTCCAGCTGTACGTCGTGATCAGGGAGCCCTTCCATTCCGGATTGGACGTGCCTGTGGTCGAGCCGATCGTTCCGCCATAGTCATACACTGGATCGTTGGGCGTGACCGCGGTCTGCTCTTCGAACTTCTCGAGCCAGGTGGCGATCAACCGGAAGTTCAGGTCGCCGACGCTGCCCAGGCCGAAACCCCAGTCCAGCGTCAGGTCGATGCCGCTGGTGTTGGCGAACGCCTGGTTGGCCTGCAACTGGTTCAGGTTGATCACGCCGCCATTGGCTTGATCGCGCACGAACATCTGGCACCACGCGTTGCCCGGATCGTAGGTCGGATTCGAGCCTTCACGGTTGAAGCAGCGCTGCACGGTGGTCGCGGCCTCGATGGATTGAATGCGATCCTCGAGCTCGATCGACCAGTAGTCGAGCGAGACCGCGGTTCGCTCCAGCCACGACGCATCGAAATTGCTCAACACGAAGCCGAAGCTGTACGTGTCCGCTTTCTCGGGCGTCAGGTTCTGGTTGCCGCCCACCAGGCCTCGGGCCTGACCGGCTGGTTGCGCATAGGTCGGACCGCCGGCTACCGCCGACTGCGCGGCACACAGCGCCTGCACCGCCGCGCCGTTCGGACCGTTGCGATACTGAGCCGCGATAGCGCCGGTGGTATTGCAAGGATCCTGGTTGGTGAACGTCGGGAAGTTGTTCACCTGCGGCTGATACAACTCCGCGATGTTCGGGCTGCGCACGGCATATGAAACGCCGCCGCGGAACCGCGCCCAATCGTTGAGCGACCAGTCGAGACCTACCTTCCAGGTCGTATCGTCACCGAAAATATTGTTGTCGGTGATGCGGTAGCCGCCGCTGAGCGACAGCGACTTCACCAGCGGCAGATCCGCCAGCACGGGGACCAGGATTTCAGTGAACACATCCGTGTAGTTGAGCTGGCCGGTGATGGGCAACTGTTCGTTGAACCCGGCGACTTGACCCGGCTGCAAGCCGCTGTCCGGCTTGAAGTCGAAGGACAGGTCGCGATACGACGCGCCGAACGCCATCAGCGCGGCGCCGGCGGGCAAGTCGAACAATTCGCCGTTGACCACGCCTTCGATCACGTTCTGCTCGGCCACCGTGAGGTTTTTCGCCTCCAGACTGATGAAGGCCTTGCACGCGTCGCTGATCGGCACGGAGCCGAACAAGTTCAAGCCCCCCGAGCACAGCGAAGCGCCGCCGTCAGCCGCATCCAGCAACTGCTCGGTGCGCGTCAGGCGCACGTTGCCGCCCTGAATTTCCGTCTGCACGGAGCGGCCGTACGAAGCGTACAGGTCGTAGCTCCAGCTGCCGACCAGCTCGCCCTTGGTGCCCACCAGCAGCTGCCACACGTCGTGATTGTTATATCCGGTGCGGCCGCCGAGATCGTTGAAACGTTTGTTGAACGTGAAGTCGGCGGTCGGATTGGCCCGGCTCGCCAGCAGCGTACGCATCGCGGCGGGAATGAACGGATTGGTCACTGGCACCGTGAAGCCGGTCGCCGGCGTCGGCGCCAGCTCCTGCAACGCGTTGTAGTTGGTGTACATCGCCTGCGCATACGGCTGGAAGCGCGCGCCCATGTCGAGATCCATCCGCGAGAACAGACTCCAGCGCTCCATCGGCAACACGAGGATGTTGTCGGGCTCGAAATTGTATGAAAACAAGTCTGGATAGAACGCCTCGGCGATGGCCGAATCGGGCCCGGTGTAGCCGACGGCATCGCGCGTGGGATCTCCAGCGACACCGGTGCAGAACAGCGAGCCGTCGGGATTGAACCCGTAGCCCGCCGAGCCGCCATTGGCATTACACATGTTCGGGCCGAACAAATTCGCGACCGCGGCGGCCGACGGCGTGTTCGTGCCTGGCGACCATGAGCCGCCGGGAAACGTGCCGGTGGTCGCGCTGGCCTGCGACGAGAACTCGCGTGCATCTTTATAGATCGCGTCGCGCTTGAAGTAGCTGGCGTTGAACACGGCGCGGCCGCGGTCATCCGCGAACTTGCCGCCGAAAGTCATACTGGCGCCCCACTCCTCGCCGTCGTTCTCGTCGGTGATGTGATAGCTGCTGTCGAGGGCGACACCGTCGAACTCCTTCTTCATGATGAAGTTGACGACACCGGCCACCGCGTCGGGACCGTAGGCCGCGGCGGCGCCGCCCGTGATCAGTTCCACGCGTTCGATCAGCGCCGCGGGAATGGTGTTGATGTCCACCACGCCACCGCTCGTGGACCCCATGCCACGACGGCCATCGATCAGCACCAGGTTGCGGTTCTCGCCCAGACCGCGCAGATCGATGAAGGCGCGTCCATTGGAACTCGGGTTGTTGGATTGCGAGCTGATCGCGGGAACGACCTGCGGCATGGTGTTCAGGAAGTGATCGACAGTGGTATGGCCGCTGTCTCCGATCGCATCGGCATCGAAAGTAACGATGGGACTTTCAGCAATGGCGTCGCGGTTGGCAGTGATGCGGCTGCCAGTCACGATGACCTCCGAGATGGCCGCGGGCTCTTCCGATGCACTGACGGGCGCTGCGCTCATTGCAGCCCCGGCGGCGCCGGCCAGCAGTGCATAGCGCACCGCATATCGAATCGAATCCTTCGTCGACATAGATCCTCCTGCGAGAGGTTTTGAGTTTTTGAGTCAGGTCCGAGGAACGCCTCCGTGATGGCCAGATGTGAGGCGTGGAGCCTCGAAGCGGCGCGACATGTTGCAGCGATGCCGCACCGCGTCCGGAGAATACGGCTGTGGCGAATACTTAGAAAGAGCGATGCGTAAGTTGCTCAACGACTCAGTTGAGCCACGGAATTTCTTTGCGGAGCCAGTGATTGCAGAATTGCCGCGGCGCGGTCCCATGCCGGGTCAACAGCCCTGTAATTTGTATACAGTGGCAGGCCTGCCACAGGACGCACAGGAAACGTCGAACGGCTTGCGAGCACTTAAAGCAACAAATCCCGGCAATGACGGGGCCGGAATCGGCTAAGTACACGGGGCAACCTGCAGCGAAGCTGCATACAGGTTGCCCCGAGAATCGAATGAGCCCCGAGAGGACTCAGATTGAGATCAGGCGCGGCGCCGATGTTCCGAGGTCGCGGTCGAATCGTCCTTGCGCCCTCGTTCGCTGAGGAACTCGCGCAAAATGCGCGCAGTGTGCGAGCGCCGGGCTTCTTCGACGACTGCTTCGGGCGGACCTTGCAGAACCACCTGACCGCCCTCCGCGCCGCCTTCCGGTCCCAGATCGATGATCCAGTCCGCCTCGGCGATGACGTCGAGATCGTGCTCGATGACCACCACCGTGTTGCCGGCGTCGACCAGACGATGCAGCACACGGATCAGCTTCTCCACGTCCGCCATGTGCAGGCCGACGGTCGGCTCGTCGAGCACATACAGCGTCCCTGGCAACTTCTCTACGACCTCGCCCGGCTCCGGCGTGCGGAGCATCCTGGACTCCCGCACCTTGGACAGCTCGGTCACCAGCTTGATGCGCTGAGCCTCGCCGCCCGAAAGCGTGGGGCTCTGCTGTCCCAATGTGAGATAGCCCAGGCCCACGTCCTGGAGCAGCCGCAGACAGTGATGGACCTTCGGATGCGCGCTGAAGAAGTCGACTGCTTCGTCGATGCTCATCATCAGCACGTCGCCGATGCTGCGTCCCTTGTATTGAACGCTCAGAGTGTCCTGATTGAAGCGTCGACCGCCGCAGCTGTCGCACATCACGCGCACGTCGGGCAGGAAGCTCATCTCGATCTTGCGCATACCCTGGCCTTCGCACGCTTCGCAGCGGCCGCCGGCGGTATTGAACGAGAATCGCGACGGCGTGTAACCGCGCATGCGAGCCTCCGGGGTTTCGGCGAACACTTTCCGAATGGCGTCCCAGAAGCCTATGTAAGTCGCCGGGCACGAACGCGGCGTCTTGCCGATGGGCGTCTGATCGACTTCGAGAATGCGCTCGATCTGCTCCCAGCCCGCGATCTCCTTGCAGCCGCGCCACTCGAGCTTGGCGCCTTTGCGACGGCCGAGCGCGGCACGGAGGTTGTCATGGAGCACGTCGCGCGCCATGGTCGACTTGCCCGAGCCGGACACGCCAGTCACGACCACGAGACGATCCAACGGCACCTTGCAGGTTTGCTTACGCAAGTTGTGCAGCGACGCTTCCTTCACCACCAACGCAGGCGAGCGCGGCGTAACGGCGCGACGCTGCCCGATGGGATGTTGTAGCGGCTGCGCCAGCAGACGACCTGTGACCGATTCCGGCGAACGCTCCAGCTCTCGCGCCGTGCCCGCGGCGACTACGCGACCGCCCCGAGTGCCCGCACCGGGCCCGAGGTCGAGCACGTAATCGGCGCGTCGAATGGTTTCCTCGTCATGCTCGACCACGAGCAGCGAATTGCCCTTCGCCGCCAGCTTGTCGAGCGTATCGAGCAGGATGCGGTTGTCGCGCGGATGCAGGCCGATAGTCGGCTCGTCCAGGATGTAACAAACGCCCTGCAGGTTGGAGCCGAGCTGAGCTGCCAGACGAATGCGCTGCGCTTCGCCGCCCGACAACGTCGGCGCGGAACGATCGAGCGCGAGATAACCCAGGCCCACGTCTTCCAGGAACGCGAGACGAGAGTTGATTTCGGTCAACACGTCGCGCGCGATCTCGCTGTCGCGGCCCTTCAGTTTCAGCGTGTTGAACTGCTTGCGCATGTCGCCGACCGACTGCGCCGTCACCGCCGCGATCGACTGATCGCGGAAGCGAACGTTGCGCGCAATCGGATTGAGGCGCTGGCCTTCGCAGACTTCGCAGACTTCCGCTTCCTGCTCGAACCATTCGTTCCACCAGATCTCCTCGCCGCTTTGCTCCTCGTCGAAGCCGCGGATCTGCAGACCGGTGCCGTAGCAGTCCTCACACCAGCCGTGCTTGGAGTTGAACGAGAACAGGCGGGGATCGAGCTCGGCGAAGCTCTTGGCGCACGAAGGGCACGCGCGTCGGGTCGAGAAAATCGACAAGCCCGCATTCGCGGCCACGACGTCTTTGCTCGATTTCTTGGTCGCCGGCGCCTTCTTCACCTTGACACTCTCGTCCAGCAAATGAACCACGCCCTTGCCGAAATCGAGCGCGGTGGTCAGTGCTTCACGCAGCTCGCGCTCATTACGAGAGGAGACCTGCACCGTCGCTACCGGCAGCTCGATAGTGTGTTCCTGGAAACGCGACAGGCGCGGCCATGCGTTCGTCGGCAGCAGGTCACCGTCGACACGCAGGTGCTCGTAACCTTTTTTCGCCGCCCACGCTGCCAGGTCCGTGTAGAAACCTTTGCGGGCCACCACCAGTGGCGCGAGCAAGCTCACACTCTTGCCTTTGTAGTCCCGGCAAATGCGAGCAAAGATGGACTCGAAGCTCTGCGGTTCGATGGGCACATCGCAATCCGGGCAGTACTGCGTGCCCAGCTTCACGTACAGCAGACGCAGGAAGTGATAGATCTCCGTGAGCGTCGCCACCGTGCTCTTGCGACCGCCGCGACTGGTGCGTTGTTCGATCGCCACCGTCGGCGGGATACCGAAAATCGCATCCACGTCGGGACGTGAGGACGGCTGCACGAACTGGCGCGCGTAGGCGTTCAGCGATTCCAGATAGCGACGCTGTCCCTCGCCGAACACGATATCGAATGCGAGTGTCGATTTGCCCGACCCGGACACACCGGTCACGACAGTGAACTTGTCGCGCGGCAACTCCACATCCACATTCTTCAGGTTGTGCTCGCGAGCGCCGTGGATGCTAATGGCATTGGCGCGCGGCCGATGAGCGGCAGACGCAGCCAACGGCACCACGGTGCGCTGATCGGTGATGTTCCAGCCGCTCTCGACTGCGCGCAGCGCCTTGCCCGTGTGCGAGCCCGGAACCTTCATCACTTCAGTCGGTGTGCCGACGGCGATGATCTCGCCGCCGGCCTCGCCGCCTTCCGGACCCAGATCGATCAGCCAGTCGGACGCCGCGATGACGTCCAGGTTGTGCTCGATCACCAGCAACGAATGGCCAGCGGCAATCAGGCGTCGGAACGCGCGCAGCAGCTTGGCAATGTCGTCGAAATGCAAGCCGGTGGTCGGCTCGTCGAATAGAAACAACTTGCCCGGCGTTTCATCGTCCGGCCTCGCCGTCGCGCTTTCCGCCAGGTGACCGGCGAGCTTCAGACGCTGCGCCTCGCCACCGGACAGCGTGGGCACTGGCTGGCCGAGCCGCAGATAATCCAGACCCACTTCCGCGAGCGGACGCAGCGTCGCGAGCACTTCGCGCTCGCCGGCAAAAAACTCGACCGCTTCGGAGACCGTCATGTCGAGCACATCGGCAATGCTCCGGCCAGGGCCGGGTCCGCGATTCAATGTGACTTCGAGAATCTCGCCGCGATAACGACGGCCGTTGCAATCGGCGCAGCGTAAGTACACGTCCGACAGGAATTGCATCTCGACGTGCTCGAAGCCGTTACCGCCGCAAGTCGGGCAGCGGCCGTTGCCGGAATTGAAGCTGAAGGTGCCGATGGTGTAGCCACGTTCTTTCGCGACCGGCTCGTTCGCGAACAATTTACGAATGGCGTCGAACGCGCCCACGTAACTGGCGGGATTGGAACGCGTGGTGCGACCGATGGAGGTCTGGTCCACCATCACTACCGCGCTGATGTTCTCCGCGCCGTTGATGCTGTCGTGTTCGCCCGGCGCCTCGGTCGGCTTGCCGAAGTGCTTGAGCAGCGCCGGATACAGCACATCCTGGATCAACGTGGATTTGCCAGAACCCGACACACCGGTGACGCACACCAGTCGCTGCAGCGGGATCGAAACGTCGATGCCTTTGAGGTTGTGCTGGCGCGCGCCCTTGATCGTCAGGCTCGCTGTCGGCGCGGGCTGCGTAGCGGCCGAGCCCGATGCGACCTGTTTACGACCGAGCAGATAATCGGCCGTGAGTGAGCGCTTGGCATCCTTCAGTTCCGGCGGCGTGCCGAAGAAAACAATCTCGCCGCCCTTCTCGCCCGGCCCGGGACCGACGTCGATCAGCCGATCGGCGGCCTGCATGACCTGCGGATCGTGCTCGACCACCACCAGCGAGTTGCCGGCGGCCTTGAGCCGACGCATCACGTCGATCACGCGCCCCATGTCGCGCGGATGCAAACCGATCGATGGCTCATCGAGCACGAACAACGTATTCACCAGCGAGGTGCCGAGGGCGGTCGTCAGATTGATCCGTTGAACTTCACCGCCCGACAAAGTGCGCGACTGCCGGTCGAGGGTCAGGTAACCGAGACCCACGTCCATCAGATATCCGAAGCGCCCGCGAATCTCACGCAGCACCAGATCGCTCGCTTCGTCCAACGGCGCGGGCAGGGTCAGCCGGTCGAAGAATTGTTTGCAACGATCGATGGGCAGCAGCATGAGCTCGTGAATGCCGATGCCTGGTAGCTGCGCCAGCTGCTCGTCATTCCATTGCACGCCGTTGGGCTTGAAGCGGATCTCCTTCGGCAGAACCGCGGCAGCATCCGCCTTGGTGCCGAGCCGCCACAGCAGCGCATCGGTTTTGAGGCGAGCGCCATTGCAAGCCGTGCACGGGGTGTACGCGCGATACTTCGACAGCAACACGCGGATGTGCATCTTGTACGACTTAGTTTCGAGCCACGCGAAGAAGCGCCGGACGCCGTACCACAGCTTGTCCTCCCAGCTGCCCTCGCCTTCCAGCACCCATTGCCGCTGCTGCTCGGTGAGCTCGCGCCAGGGCACGTCGACGGGAATGTTTCTTTTGCGCGCGTACTTGATGAGATCGTCCTGGCATTCGCGATACGACTCGGTCTGCCACGGACGGATCGCGCCGCCTTTTAGCGTCTTGCTCTCGTCGGGCACGATGAGTCCGAAATCGATGCCGATGATGCGGCCGAAGCCACGGCACGACTCGCACGCGCCCAACGGAGAATTGAACGAGAACAGGCTGGGCGTCGGCTCGCGATAATGAATGTCGCAATCGGCGCAATGCAGATCGGAGGAGAAGCGCCACGTCGCCGCCGTCTTCGGCGGTGACGCGTCGTTCTCACTGGTGCGAGCGCCGCCGTTTGACGAGTCGAGCACATGCACGCACACGCGGTCGCGGCCCACGCGCAGCGCCGATTCCAACGCCTCGATGACTCGCTCGCGATCGGTGTTGTCGAAGCGGAAGCGGTCCTGAATCATTTCCAGGCAAATGGTCGCCTGCTCTTCCGCGGCGCCTTTCTTTTTCGACACCTTCTTTTTTGCGGCCTTGCCTGTCGCTGGCGCACTGACGGGCGCGGGCGGCGCGAGCCGCTGGAACAAGCGCGTGTAGCCCTGCTTCTCCAGCAGGCTCAACACTTCAGCCTCGGTGAAGTTCGACGGCACGGGCACCGGGAATGTCACAACGACACGCGCATCGGCGCGGCCCAAGGCTTTCAGTCGCTCGCTCAACTCGTCGTAGATGGTCTGCGCGGTGTCGCGCTTCACCGGAGCGGAGCACTGACGGCAATAAACGTGCGCGGCGCGAGAGAACAGCAGCTTCAAATGATCGTTCAGCTCGGTCATCGTGCCCACGGTCGAGCGCGAGGTGCGCACCGGATTGGTCTGATCGATGGCGATGGCCGGCGGAATGCCGTCGATGCGCTCTACTTGCGGCCGATCCATACGATCGAGGAACTGGCGCGCGTACGGCGAGAACGTCTCGACATAACGGCGCTGCCCTTCGGCGTACAGCGTGTCGAACACCAGCGAGGACTTGCCCGACCCGGACACGCCGGTCACGACGATGAGCTCACCCGTGGGCAGCTCGACATGCAGATTCTTGAGATTGTTCTGGCGCGCGCCACGAATGACGATGGACTGGGACATGCTCACCATTGGCCGTGGGCCAGGAACACTGTAGGAAAAACGGAGGGCCCGGGAACCGGGCCAATCGCAGGTAGATGCGGATTGTAAGCGCGGCTTCAACCGCGCCCAACCCACCGCGCATTGAATCCCCGAAATCTGTCAGCCGATGTCTAGTTAGATTCGGTGGGGGCTACTAGCGGCGGCAGCGGACAGTGCAAAGTGGCGCAGACGGCTCGCAGAAGCTCGGCTTCGCCGAGCGTAAGTCGCTGATCGTGGGTGACGGTCTTGACCAGCGCCTCCACCAGCTGCTCCTTCATGATGGGCGCCAGCTGATCCAGCCGGCTCAGAGCCAGATCGAGCGGCTGCGCCCAATGCGGAATGGCGGTGAAGGATGGCCGCTGCCGGGGTAACAGGTGGTGCACGCCCACTTCGTAAGCGTGGCGGGCCGAGGCGCCGTCGGCATGGCCGTGCTGGGCCAGCACCGAGAACAGCACCTGAACATCCTTCTGCACGGCGCTCAACGGCAACTGCCGCGTGCGCGCGGCGGGGCTCATTTCATCTTTCAGCTGCACCTGGGCCAGCTTGCGCAGTACATAGCTCTGCAGCGAGATCCGGCCTTCCCGCTGCAACATGCCGTTCAAGGTCGACATCAGTTGCAGACGCTCGTCCCGAGTCAGCTGGCGCAACGCCGGGAATGCCGTGAAGAGCGCGGGCATGCGCTGTTCCGGCTCGAGCGAATCGATCGAGCCTTGCAACTGAGCGATGGCGTCAGCGGTATGGAAACCCAGCTGCGCGGTAATGTACTGCCTCTGGCGCTCGCGAGCCTCTGGATTCGGATCGAGCGCCAGCGCCAGCAATAGCTGCCGCGCCGATTCCGGATGCCGGCCCGCCATAACTACGGCATCCGGCAACGACTTACGAATATCTCGCGCCACCTGCATATGGATGGTGCTCGGATTGCCAACCAACCCGGCGACGGCCGCTGCGCCAGGCACATTGATCAGCGACTCCAGACGTTCCGCTGAGCTTTTCTTGGGAGCTGCCTGGGTTTTCGCCTGCTCCTCAGCGAGCAGCATTTCGGCGCGGACGCGATCGATTTCCTTGGGATCGAACCGCGGATCGATGGCTTTGAGCCGATCTTCGAGCGCAGGATGCGTGGCGAAGAAGCGGCCGATACCGGGCGCGAACAGCATGTGCGCCACTTCCTCGACCTCGGGATTGCCGATCTTCGAACCATACGAGAGCGCGCCGATTTTCACGAGCGCGTTCCGCAGTCCCGTTGGGTCGCGCGTGAACTGAACCGCCGACGCATCGGCCAACGATTCACGGCTGCGCGACACCGCGGCCTGAATCAAACGTCCGAAGAACAAACCCACGTAACCGATGACGAGCACGGCCATCGCGATCAGCATCACCGGCCAGGCTTTCTTTGAATCGCGCGCGCCCTCCGTGAGTCGCAATACAGTGCGGCCGATGAGCGCGATCACCAGCAGCCCGAACAGCAGGCCCATGAGACGAATGTTCAGCCGCATGTCCCCATTCAGGATGTGACTGAATTCATGCGCGATCACGCCCTGCAACTCGGCGCGATTCAAAGTTGTAAGCGTGCCGCGCGTGACGCCAATCGCCGCATTCGCCGGATTGTGACCCGCCGCGAAGGCGTTGATGCCCCGCTCCTGCTCCAGCACATAGACCTCGGGCATAGGCACGCCGGAAGCGATGGCCATTTCCTCGACCACGTTGAGCAGGCGGCGCTGCTGTGGATCGGTGGTATCCGGCGAAACGCGAACGCCACCGAGTGAACGCGCCACCACGCCACCGCCGCCACCGAGCACCATCGACTTGTACAAGCTCGCCAAGCCGATGACGCCTGCGACGATCAACGTGGTCACCAGCAGAGTGCCGGTATGCGTGCTCATCCACTCGCCGACGGTCGGCATGTACCCGAGCGTGCGCTCCTCCGCCTTGGCCAGGACGAAGCACACGACGACGTTCACGGCCGCGATCACCGCCAGCACGGCGACGGCGAACAGCACGACGAGCAGGCGCGACGAGCGCCGCGATTGTTCCTGTCGCTCGAAGAAGTTCATTCCTACGACCCGCCGCAGGCGCTCTCGTTATTAGAACTTCACCACCGGCACCGCGCGCTTCTCCGGCGATTCGATCTCCAGCAACTGCGCCGGCAGGAACGCGAACATGTTGGCGACGATGCTGTTCGGGAACATCTCGCGAGTGTTGTTGTAAGTCATGACGGCGTCGTTGAACGCCTGCCGGGCGAACGCGACTTTGTTCTCGGTCGAGGTCAGCTCTTCCGAGAGTTGCATCATGTTCTGATTGGCCTTCAGATCCGGATACGCTTCGGCCAGCGCGAACAAACGTCCCAGCGCGCCACTCAGCGCATTCTCCGCGCCGGACAGCTGTTGCACGGCATTGGGATCGCCCGGATTGGCGGCCGCGTTCTTCAGGCCGGTGACCGCCGCGTTGCGGGCTTTGATGACAGCCTCGAGCGTTTCGCGCTCGTGCTTCATATAACCCTTCGCGGTCTCCACCAGGTTGGGAATCAGGTCATGACGGCGCGTGAGCTGCACGTCGATCTGCGCGAACGCGTTCTTGTAGGCGTTCCGGCCGCCGACCAGTCGGTTGTAGATCGAAATGAAAAAAAACGCGACCAGGACGATGACGATCAAAACGATCCATTCCATCTGACGACCTCCCCGGCGAATGCCGCTATTCAAAGCATACCGAATGCACGCAATTCATGACCTGGACTGCCGGCCAATGGCCTGCCGCCACCGGCCAACGACTTGGCCGGCACCGGCGGGCGACTCAGTTCTCAGCCTTGGCGCCGCCGGCGGCGATCGCGCCATCCAACCAGGCTTTTACCGCGCCGTCGGCGATCTGACGTTGGAGCCAGGCATCGACGTGACCGCGCAGCGCCTCGTCCCGCGGCAGCAGAATCGCTTTTTCGCTATGAGTAAACGTCGTCGAAGTGGCGCGGCAGAGCCGTTTGTCATGGCGGGCCTGCAAGTCCACCTCGACATCGTCGGTCACCATCACGTCGGCGCGCCCGCCGGCGATCTCGGCGAAGATGCTGCGATTGTCGGGATGCACGGTGACCTGAGCGTGACTCAACCGTTCCCGCACGAACTGCTGGTTGGTGCCGCCGGGATTGACGACGACGCGTACGTCGGGGCGATCGATTTCCGCCACCGTATCGAAGCGCGACTCGGTGCCGCAACGAACGATGGGTGTCTTGCCGCCTTGGTGATAAGGAACCGAAAAGGTCGCGACCTTGGCGCGTTCCGGAGTGATGCTGATGCCGCCCAACGCCACGTCGAAGCGACCGGCCTGATAGTCGCGCATCAATCCGCTCCAGCTCGTGCTCACGAACTGCGGCTGCGCGTCCAGCGATTTCGCCAGAGCCTCGGCCATCGCCACATCGGCGCCCGACAGCTCGCCGCCACGATCCAGCGTGAAGGGCGCGTAGTCGCCGGTCATGCCGATTCTCAAGACTTTGCTCGCCTTGATGCGATCGAGCGGCGGCATCGACGCAGTCCGCAACCGGGATAACGATTTCAGGAGGGCTTGTCTGTCGTCATCTTGCAGACCAGGTATATCGATCCTGGCGGCATACGAGCCATAGCGTGAAGCAAAGTCGGCGGCCGCCAGCTCGGGCAATGCGAGGTAAATCGCACGCAACAACTGCTCGCCAAGACGATCGAGCTGTGGCCGCAGCTCCTTGCTCAAATCACGCACAGGCTCGTCGCCGCGTCCGTTGGCTTTCCAATCCGATATGAAATGCTCTTGAACGTCGCGCGCCATCCGAATCTGCAATTCGAACAACTCGCGCGCCGACGCGCCGTCGATGCCGAGGCGCTGTGCCTGCGCGACGGTCGCGTTCAATACTTGCTGCTCGCGAGCCGCATCGGTAACGGGAACGTTATTGGCATGCTTCCACGCAGCCACGGACGGCATGACCTGGAGACGCTGCTGCATGAGGTCGAACACCTTGGCCACTTCGCCTTCACCGCTGAAAGTCGCCGGGAAGGCGAGGTTCGTCGTGAGGAACAGTGCCAGCGCGATGCAAAGACGGTGCAATGTCATAGCCTTCCTCGAAAGACGCAGCAATGTAGCATTTCATGCCATGAGCCATGAAACCGAGCGCTCAATAAAAAAGCCCGCCGGCAGGCGGGCTTTCGCAGCGGCGTTGCCGCTGAACGCGTCGAGCGATTGCTCAGCGGCGAGGGCCGAACAGATCGAACACGCGACTCAACAGGGTCGGCTCGAACACTTCGACTTCGATGTCGGCGCGCATGACCGGAACGTCGGCGAGGTTCACTCGAATCTCGTCTTCGCCACGCGGCCTGGAGAAGTCGAACACTTGCGTGGCCGGACGCTGCGGTTGAGCGGCGGGATGGGGTGCTTGCGAAGGCGCGGCCGCGGCGTTGCGACGAACCTGAGTTTGTACGGGGCTGGCAGCGCTCATCAAATCCTCCATAAAGACGACGGTCACGAGTCGCTGGCAGACTAGAGGAAGCGCGAGCGACGCCGTGTGAGCCAAATCACGTTCGCATCAGCGACGCTCGGCAACACTGTTTTATGTCGAGCAGCTGTCGCCCGCCACAGACGGCGAAGCATCTTGCGTCCAGCCGTGAAATAAAGAACGTTCGCAATCCGCGCTCGAGCCGCGATCCATCGGCGCTCGTGTGACGGATTTTGTCAGTCGTGCAATTCGCATCGGAAAGACCCGTGAAGCCTTCGTTACTCACCCAGCAGATTGCAATCGTCCTTGCGGCGTCACTACTCGCGACCGCTTGTTCCAAAGAACAACCAGCGGCCCCCAGTGCACCGCTGGTCGAGCAGCGTGCCGCCGATCCGGCGCCAACGCCCACTGACGAGTTTCGTGGCTCATTCGCTCCAGGCGGCGTCGCTGCGACTTATCGCGCGACGTTCAGCGACCGACAGATTCAGACGTTGGAAGAAACTCGAAAAGCGACCTCACAAACCGGCACGTATGAATTTCGCGGCGCGCGGTTGATGAAGTATCGAGGCGCCGCGCTCGGCTCGAACGACGACATCGAGCTGGAATTCGATCTGCAAGGGAAAGTGCTAGTCGCTCGAGCGGGCGATAAAGAGGTGAGCGCCGAGGAGATCACTGCGATTCGCGACCGCGCGCAGTCACTGCGCAGTCATGCAGTCGCCCAGCACGCCGTGCAAGGACACGATCGCAATTAGTCTCTTCGCAAGGGCAGCCGAATCTCGACGCGCAGTCCACCGCTGGCCGCGTTCTGCGCGCGGACCTGCCCTTGATACAAACCGACCACCCGCGCCGTGATGGCGAGCCCGATACCGGTGCCGCCAGAATCTCGATCGCGGGATTCAGCCACGCGATAGAAAGGCTCGAAGATCCGCGCCAGCTCCGCCTCGGGGACGCCCGGCCCGTGATCTTCGATTGCGATGACAGCATCGCGATGCTCGCGGGTAAGTGAAACAGACACGGCCGACCCTGGCTTGGTGAAACGTACGGCGTTCCGAAGCACGTTCTCGATGGCGCTGCGCATGAGATCGTGATCGCCGTTGAGCCACAGGCTTTCGCCCGGCGTCCAATCGACGTTTTTATCCGCGGCGCTCGCTTCCAGGCGCGCATCCTCAACCACCTCGTTCAGTAACGTGGTGACGTCGACGGGCTCCAACGGCAGCGTCGGTTTCGCTCGCAGCTGGGACAGCTGCAACATCTGTCCGATCAGCGTATCCAGGCGCTCCGCTTCGAGCTCGATACGATCCAACTGTTTGACGATGTCGGCCTGCGGCCGCCGCGCTAAACCGGATGCGACACGCAACCGGGCCAGCGGCGAGCGCAACTCATGTGACATCGCCCGCAACAGATCTTCTCTCGATGCAATCAACGTACGGATGTGATCCGCCATCGTATCGAAGTCACGCGCCAGCACGCCCAACTCGTCGCGCCGGCTGGAAAACTCTTCACCCACGCGCGCTTCGAGATTTCCCGCCGCCAGCGAGCGCGCGCTCGACTGCAAACGCTCCAGCGGCTTGCTGATGTAATGCGCCAGCCACCAGCACACCAGACCGCTGATGACGAGCGCGAACGCGAGCACGACCAGTCGCACATCCGACGCCTGCAACGGACTCAACGCAGAGCTCCGCCCGATCATCACCGTGTACACGGTGCCGTCGCGATCGGTGAACAAGGGAGTCAGCAGCAGCGGATCGTCGCGACCGCTCGGCGGGGGCTCGCGACCGAAGAAACCGGCGTCTTTGAGTCGATTCGCGTAGCTGCGATAGGTCGGGGGCAGCGGCCGCTGCAAAATATCCTGGCCGTCCGGGCGCACCACATAAATATCGCGGCCGGGATATCGTTCCTGAGCGCTCTCGATCCACTTGTAGAGATCGGTCATGCCGCCGACCAGCAGGCGATTCGAGGCTTCCGAAGCCAGCTGGCGGATATCGGGCGAGGCGGCTTGATCGCGCTGGAAGCGATACCAAGCCACCGCCGCGGTGGTGGCGAGCACGAGCAGCGTCGCCACCCAGAAAGATAAAAAGATACGGAGGAACAGCGAGCGCACGTGATGTTCTTTGGCGGCTATCAGGCCCGCGGCTCGGCACGTGCTTCGCCGGTGGCGATCAGCACGTAGCCCGCGCCTCGTATGCTACGAATCTCCGGCAGCCCGTTCTCACCCAACCCCAGCTTGCGACGCAGGTTGCTCACATGCGTGTCGATGCTGCGATCGTAGGGAGTGAGGCGGCGGCCCAACACTCGCTCCGTCAATGACTCGCGCGATTGCACTTGCCCGACCGCTCGCATCAGCACTTCCAGCAGGCGCAGCTCGGTGCCGGTGAGACGCACCGACTGGCCCGACAACGTGACTTCGAACGTCGCCGGATCCAGACGCAACGGACCGACGCTGACCGGATGCGCGGGCGTATCGGCATCGCGAGGCGAGAAACGCCGGAGCACGGCGCGCACGCGAGCCACCAGCTCGCGTGGATTGAAAGGTTTGGACAAGTAATCGTCGGCGCCCAGTTCCAGCCCGACGATGCGATCCACGTCCGCGCCATGAGCAGTCAACATGATCACTGGCACCGACAGACTGTGTCGCAGGCGGCGCAGGACTTCGAAGCCGCTCAGCGACGGCAGCATCACGTCCAGGATCACGAGGTCGAACGGGTGCGATTCGCCGGTCAGCCGCTCCAGGGCCTCGGCGCCATCGCGCACGATGGACACCTGGAAACCCTCGCCGGTCAGGTATTCGGTGAGCATCTGACCGAGCTCGCGGTCGTCGTCGACGATCAGTACGGAGGCGGGCAAAGTCATGGTTCGATCCATAGGGCGGGTCCCCGGCGCTGCGGCTGGACCATGGCATAACGAAAACGCATCGGTTGCGAAGTTTCGTCAAGTTTACGCACCGCGTGGCACAACGACAGGCGGGATGCCGGCAGTTCGCTTTGCGCAGACCCGTCGATGCATGTCCTGGGCAGTCGGCGGATGTCCGAAATTCTCCGGGCGCGCGTACTCCCGCAGGATGCGCTACCCCGCCGCCGGAACCGTGTTTTACGGCTCCGCGTTGAGTTCGGGCTGAAGTGACGAGACACGAACCGTCGATCAACGAGGAGACGATCATGACCCGATTGATTGCATTTGTTGCAGCGGCCCTGTTGTCGGTCACGGCCTTCGCCGGCGACAACAAGGACAAAAAGGACCACTCGATGAAATCCTCCGCCGTGACGTTCGATTCCCTGGACAAGAATGGCGATGCTCAGCTGAGCAAGACCGAAGCGGCCGCCGACAAGACGCTGGCCGACAGCTTCGCCACCGCCGACACCAACGGCGATGGCTACCTGAGCAAGACCGAGTTCACCGCCCGGCAGAAGAGCTGAGCTGAGCCGAGTCGTTCATCGTGAGGAACGGGCCTCACCCACCCGCCTGATTCTTCCAGAACAGGTCGGGTGCGGTGGGGCCGTGTCGTCTCTGCTACCCTAATCGCATGGCCGTACCCTGGTTACAGATCGTTCAGCTGGTGCCCTCGATCGTCGAGGTGTCTCGCGAGCTATTGAAGCGCACCAAGCGCATGCCCGAGCCGCAGGAGCTGCCCGTCCCACAGAACGTGGATGAGCTGGCGCAGCGGGTGCTCACTCTGGAAGACAACGAGCGCCGCCAGGCCGAGCTGGTCAGCCAGATGGCCCAGCAGATGTCGATCCTGTCGCGCGCCGTGTCGGCGCTACATCGTCAGGTGCTGTGGCTGGGCGGCACGGCGGTGGTGGCCATCGTGGTCGCTATCGTTGCGATCGGCATGGCCGCCACCGGCGGATGAGTTAGTTACTTCGCGGCTGCCTGATATAGCGGCAGCACGCGCGGCACATTCTTCTCCAGATCTTTGATGCGCGACTCGCCCGACGGGTGAGTGCTCAGAAATTCGGGCGGGCCGCCGCCACCGGCCTTGGACATCTTCTGCCACAGCGTCACGGCCGCATTCGGGTCGAAGCCGGCGCGCGCCATCAATTCCAGGCCGATGCGATCGGCTTCAGCTTCCTGCTCGCGACTGTGCGGCAACGTGAATGTCACAGCGGAGATCTGACTGGCAATCTGCATGGTCGATTGCTCGGCCCCAGTGGCAACGGCTACGCCAGCGAGCACCAGTTGTTCGGCATACGCTCGTGACAATCGTTCGCGTGAATGTTCGCGCAGGGCATGCGCGATTTCGTGGCCGATCACCGCGGCGAGCTCGGCGTCCGTCGGTTTGATGACGTCGATCAGGCCCGTGTAGACCATGATCTTGCCGCCGGGCATGCAGTACGCGTTCACGTCTTCGGAGCTCTGCACGTTGACTTCCCAAGCCCAGCCGGGAGCGTCGGGACGGAACGTCTTGGTCTGCGGGATCAGCCGCTGCGAAATCTTCTGCACGCGGTCGTAAGTCTGTTTGTCCTTGTTCAAGGCGCCCGCCGAGCGCGCCTTGTTCACTTCCTGGTCGTAAGCAGCCTTGGCGCCCTCGTCCACCTTTTCGGCGGACACGGCCATCATTTGTTTGCGGTCCACGCCGATCGTTCCGGGCTGAGTGGTCTGCACGGTTTGACACGCCGTCGCCAGGACCGCGGCGGCGGCAACCAACAAGGCACGAATGCGCATGAGAATCCTCCTAAACGTGCAATGTTTTTATTGCTTGGGTGGTTCCGGCGTCTGCTTGGGCTGTTCCGGGTTGCCCGCGGTGACGTAGCGCGCCAGCCGCTGCAGCTGACCGCCGAGCACCTCGTCGACGATGGGCGCCCAATCGGACAGCGGCCGGTCGGCGAAGCCGCCGACGTTGTATGTAAACGTGATGCGGGAGCCGCCCGCGGCCGATTCGATCTGCCAGGTCATCACGCCGTTCACGCCGAACTCCTGCAATGGCCCGAGCGCACCGTTGATTCGTAACGTCTTCGCCGGCTGCGCATACACCACGGTCCCATGCTCGATGCCAGCATAAAGGCTGAGCTTTTCACAGAAGCAGCCGCGCACATTCGGCTCGAGAGTGAGATTGCGAGCGTCGCCCGAATAGGTGTGCTCAGGGTCCCACCACTTGGCGACATCGGACAGCGCGGCCCAGATCACCGGCGGCGCGACGTTGGGCGCCTCGACGGTGTGGCGCAGATTGAAACCGCTCGGAGCGGCGCTGACGATCTCGGCGCGCACCGCGCCGGAGCCGAACAGGGCGGCCATGACGACCATCGAGGCCAGGCAAGCTCGCATGTTGTTTCCTCTTCCTCGTTGACCCGCTGAAGGCCGCGCATGGTAATCCCTGCCGGTGAAGGATGGTAACCTAGCCTCCATGACCAAGAGAAAAGGCCCGACCACGAAAAAGTCCGTCAACGGCTGGATCCCGGAAGCGCACGTACAGGCGCCCACGGTGAGCGAAGAGGACGCGCGCCAGGCCGTCGAAACGCTGTTGCGCTGGGCGGGGGAAGATCCGCTGCGGGAGGGCCTCAGGGACACCCCCAAGCGCGTGGTGACCGCCTATCGCGACTGGTTCTCGGGCTATCTCAGCGATCCCGCCGACTACCTGCGCCGCACTTTCGAGGAGGTCGAGGGGTATGACGAGATGATCGTCCTGCGCGACATCGAGTTCGAGAGTCATTGCGAGCATCACATGGCCCCCATCATCGGCAAGGCGCACGTGGGCTACCTGCCGACCAACAAAGTGGTCGGCATCAGCAAGCTGGCCCGGGTCGTGGACGGCTACGCGCGCCGCTTTCAGGTCCAGGAGAAGCTCACCGCGCAGATCGCCCGTTGCATCAACGACGTGCTCAAGCCGCGGGGCGTGGGCGTCGTCATCGACGCCATCCATCAATGCATGACCACTCGCGGTGTCCACAAGCGGGGCGTGTCCATGATCACCAGTAAAATGCTCGGCGACTTCCGCGAAGACGCGCGCACGCGCAACGAGTTCCTGCGCTTCATCGACATCGCGAACGGTTGATGCGCTCGCCTCGTTTCCGATCCTGTTTCCGAGAGAAAAATAAAAAAATGGTTTTCCCCTCCCGTGCACGGGAGGGGGCAGGGGGTGGGTCTTCGGTTGATGCCCCGCACTCAAATTTAACACTTGCCCTGTTGCGCTCGGGGACTCCCGCAAATTGTCGGCGGGCGACCACACGAGCCTGCGCGAGTGTGACGAAGTTCTCGTTGCCGACTTCGTCACAGTCCTAGCATCCCGATCCAGTGGCATTGCCTTCGTGCAATGACGAAGCTCGGATTCAGAGGTCAGGATGTGAACGCAGCGGCCGAAACGACGATGCAGGAGCCTGAAGCACGCCCCGTCCGCGCTCGCGCCGAACACATTTCCATCGAAGGGGGCCATGACGAGAGCCTGGCCGCTCCAAAAAAGCGCCCCCATCGCAAGACTCGACTCAATTACACCCTGGCTAGCAGACTGCGCGGCTGCGTGACGCAGCTGGCGTTGCTCGACGATCATTTCCTGTCGGTGCAGCTCACCCGCCCGGACATCGAGCCCAAGAAGTACGATTTCGATCTGCGTTTCGCTAATGCCAAGCCGATGATCGTGCGTCACATCGCGTGGTTCTGGCTGGCGCTGGCCGTCAGCCTGGCGGCGCTCGCCACCGCCGCGCTGTCGATGCTGTGGCCGCAGACCGCCGCGGAGTGGCTCAGTCCTGTGCTCATCACCGCGGTGGCCGCGCTGCTGGCTTCGGTGGGATCCGTGTTGATGTTTCTACGTCGCACCACCGAATCGCTGGAATTCACCAGCGTTCACGGCGGTGTCACGTTGGTGAGCGTGACCGGCGCCATCGGCAGCGCGCGTGAGGGAAAGAAGTTTTTCGTCGAGCTCATCAAGAGCATCAATGCCGCCAAGGCCGCGCGACCGCAGCCTCCACAGACGTTCCTTCGCGATGAGATGCGCGAGCATCATCGCTTGCGCGAGTTGGGCGTGCTGACGGAAGCGCAGTACGAAACCAGCAAGTCGAGGATTCTGGCCTCGCATTAAGAACAATACGGGTACAGGGATGTACCCCGCCACCACAGGTGGCGAGCGATCGGCAAAAGTCGCGCCTTTTGCCGACTCGCACGAGGGTCGTGGCAGGATGCCCGATCCCGAGTCATTTAAGATGGAATCGCTCCACGTCGATCTCAGCGCGCAACGGCAAATGATCTGACGCTCGCTTGGCCAGCGGCGTGCTGTGAACCTTGACAGAGACGATCGCTTGCACTGGCCGTACCCAGATTCGCGTCAGTGCGAGAAACGGCCAGAACGACGGAAACTCCGGCGGCGCCAGGGCTTCGCCCAATATTTTATGAGCGTCGCGCAATGTGCCCGCACTCGGGAACCATTCATTCATATCGCCGAGCACCACGGTCGGATGCTCTGGCGGCGAAGATGAAACCGCCGCGAGGAGCTGCCGCCACTGAAAGCGCCGCTCCGATCTGCTGAGGCCCAGATGTGTGGCAATGACACGCAACGCGCGGCCGCCCACATCCAGTTCGACATCGAGCGCGCCGCGCGGCTCCAGCCATTTGCCGTAGCTCAGGTCATGTCGATGCACGCTGAGCACTGGAAAGCGAGTCAGCAACGCATTTCCATACTCGCCACTGTGTCGCACGATGCGCAGGCCGGGGATCGCCGCCATGTCCATCGCTTCGGAGAGATATTCGAGCTGCTGCGAATCGTCCTCCTCGCCCGGCTCGTTATCGACTTCCTGCAAAGCGTAGATGTCGCAGTCGAGCTCCTTGAGCACGCTGGCGATGCGCGATGGCGAGCGACGCAAGTCCATGCCGACGCAACTATGGATGTTGTACGAACCGATGGAGATGCGGCGCACGCCGGGCGCCGGCGTCTCGACCGCGTCGCCCTGGACGTCGGTCTCAGACAGTGCGCGCGTCGCGGACGCCATCTCGCGAGTGACTTGCTGCCGACGATATCAGCCAACGCCGCACGAACCAGGTTGCGCCGCCGAGCAGGAACAGCACCAGGGCGATCGCCCAATAGTTGATGCGAGCGGGATCGTCGAGCCACGCCGACAGCTGATCGCCGAACACCGTCGACGTGAGCGTGCCTGGCAGGATGCCGATCGCCGTCCCTAGCAAGAACTCCCACATGCGCATGCGAATCGCGCCGGCCACGACGCCTTCCACGGCGAACGGCGCCAGCGGTACGAGTCGCAACGCCGTCATCGCGAGCAATCCGCGACGACGCAAGACTTGCAGAATCTGGTCCAACTTCGCGCCAGCCATGCGCCGTACCGTGCCGGGCTCGAGACGCTTGCCGGCCACATACGTGGTCCACGCCGCGACCTGGATGCCACTCATGGCGATGATGAAACCCCAGATCGGTCCATAGGCGATCACCGCGAACAACGTGATCAACGGTCTGGGAAACATCACGTACGAAGCAGGCGTGTACGCCAGCAGCGTCAGTACGGGCACCCACCATGTCTTACCTACGTCGCGCGCCCAGCCGGTGATGCGATTGCCGTCGAGATATTCGGCGAGGGGCGTGAACTGCCATAGCGCCGTCAGAGCGATCAATCCCGCGGCGATGACGGCGAGCTTGCCCCAGGAGGGTCCGGTGGGAACCGGGGTCGCGTCCGTAAACCCGGACTTGTCGGTGACAAACGCGCCGCCATGTTGCTCAGCCATGCTGGGCTCGGGGGCGCGCGGACTGAAGATCAGCGCAAGATCGCTCAGTTCGACGGGTCTTTCCGGATCCGCGACGCTGATGACATTCATCAACGTTTCCGAGACCGGCGGCGCTTCAGACAGCGGACGGAGAGTACGATCCTCGCGCTGCAGATGTTCGATAGCGTCTCGCAGATTGCCGGCGGCAGCGACCGCCTGCTCGACCTGCTTTACTTCGAACCCGAGATGCTCGGCCAGCAGCAGCGAGCGCAACTCGCGGATCTGTTGCTGCACATCTTCCCTGCCACGCGCTTCGATAGTGAGGTCGCATTCGGTGTCCAGGCCCATGGAACGATTCGCCAGGTTGGCCGAGCCGATGCGCACGATGTCGTCGTCGATCACCATCATTTTGGAATGGACGTCGATGCAGGTGCCTTCCTTCAATCCGGCAATGAACGGATACAAGGCGCGGAAACGGTTATATCGGTCCGCGTCCCGCAACTTTTGCACCAAACGCGTACGCAAGGTCTGCATGGTCAGCTCTTCCAGCCAGCCATGACTCAGCTCACGCAGCACCACCACGACCTCGGGACCATCGGGCTCGGCCAAGCGTGCCGCTAGGGCGTCGCCGACTTTGTCCGCGGTGAAATATTGGTTCTCGATATAAATGCTGTTTTTCGCCGAGGCGATCATGTCCAGGTACAACGCCTCGATCTCTCGGACGCCTTCGCTGCCGTTGACCGCAGGCTCCGTGCGCGAGATGCCGACATGCACATCTGAAACATTAGCGGCGAGAGACTGCGGCCAGCGCGACGTCTTCATCTCCTCGGCGGCGGCTTTGCGACGAAACATTCGTCGTTGCGCGGCCGGCGGACGAATGACTTCGCCAGTGGCTTTGCGCCAGCGCTCACGGACCAGATCGCCGAGCGAGCGCGCGGCGTCGCCCTCGACCGCCATCATCAAATCGTGAAACGGCGGATAGGCGGTGCCTTTCACCTGGCGATGCTCGTTGGTCGGCGAGTGCTCGTTGGTGTCCCAGCGACGGAACGTCAGATCGATCCCGCCGTTGAACGCCACGGCGTCGTCGACGACCACGATCTTCTGATGATGCGAGCCGCCGGTGGGATGAGTGTTGTCGTAACGGAAGTGCACGCGCCGGTGCGGCTGCCATCCAAGGCCGTAGAACGGCGCCCACTCCCGATCCAGGCCGAAGATCACGGGGTAGTCCCAGATCAAGATATGAATATGCAGATGGCGATTGCGCCGGACCAGCCCGTTCAAGAAGTCGCCGAGCTCCAGCTCGCAATCGCTGGGATCACGGCACAACAACCGGGTGCGGCTGTGAAAATCCCAGCCGGTGATCAGGATGGATCGCTTGGCTTTGCGAGCGGCGTCGACGAAGGCGGTGAAATACGCGTCGCCGTCGATCATGAACGCCGCGCGCTGCGCCTTCTCCACTCGCCAGCAATTGCGGCCGGGTTGGAACAAAGAAGAGTTACCGTTACGCGCGGACATCGCTATGGAAACTTGCAAAAATGCCAAACGAGGTAGTGTCGGCGAAACGCTCGCAGCGAGCGGCCGGTTCCGTTATCGGCCGCAATCGCGAAAGCCGACTGTCGGTTATCAATAGCCGCGCGCTACGTCGACCACCGACAACATCTTGTCGCCCGCCGCGTAACGTCGCAGGTTCTCGCGCACAACTTCCATCTGCGCGTCCTGGCCGAGATCCGAGCTGCTGGAGATGTGCGGCGTGATGATGACGTTCGGCGCCTTCCACAGCGGATGATCGGAGGGCAGCGGCTCGGGATCCGTCACGTCGAGACCCGCGCCCGCGATCTTATTACTCTTCAACGCATCAATCAGATCCGATGTCACGACGCTGCCGCCGCGTGCGACGTTGATCAGATACGCAGTCGGTTTCATTTTCGCGAACAGCTCGGCATTGAAGATGCCTTTTGTTTGTGGCGTCAGCGGCGCGGTATTCACGATGAAGTCGGCCTCGCTCGCCAGCTTCGGCAATTCATCCGGCAGGCCGACGTAACTCACGAAGTCGGGGCCGGTGCGACCGCTGTTGCGCGTCGCCGTTACTTTCATGCCGAGTGCGTGCGCGCGCTTCGCCACTTCGGTGCCGATACCGCCGAGCCCCACCACGAGCATGGTCTTGCCGTTGACCACAGCCATACGACCCGGCGGCACGCTTCGATCCCATTCACCACGAGCCTGCGCGGGTATATACAAATCGAGACCACGCGTGAACGCCAAGGTCATGGCAATGGCGTGCTCGGCAATGATGGGGCCGGTAATGCGCTGCATGTTGGTGACGAGAATGTTTCGTTCCTTGACGGCGGGAATGGACACGCAGTTCTCGACGCCCGCGGTCACCAGCTGAATCCATCGAATGGACTTGCCGGCGTTGACCATGTCGGCGTCGCAGACGCCGATGACTGCGTCGACGCTCGCGATCTTGGATTTAGCTTCCGGCGTGCCGGCGACGATGAATTCCACGCCCGGCGCAACGGACTGCAGCACCGGGCCCGACCGCGCGGCGAAGCCGCCGATCAGAATGCGCTTGGGCTGTCGCCAGCCCTTGCGCTCCTTCACGGGCGTGTCGCCCTGTTGCAGGCCGTAGTGCTCGATGACATTCGCGGCGGAGCTTTCCGCGCCGCTGGCGGAAGCTGCCGACAACACACCGAGACAGGCGCTGATCAAGAGCGAGCGACACTTCATCCAGAATCTCCGCAAAGGGGGTTAGCGATTTTACGCCACGCCGTACTTCTTGAACCACGCCAGCATCTTCTGCCACGCATCCTTCGCGTCTGCCTCGACGTAAGACGGACGGTAGTCGGCGAGGAAGGCGTGCGGAGCCTCTGGATACACGACAATCTCCGCATCCACCTTCGCCTTCTTGAGCGCCACACGCATCTGCTCGACGGTGTCGAGCGGAATGCCCTGGTCCTTGCCGCCATACAGGCCGATCACCGGCGCCTTCAGATCAGGCGCCACATTGACCGGATGTTTCGGCTGATTCTCGCTGGGATCGCCAACCAGACGTCCGTACCAGGCCGCGCCGGCCTTCAGTTGCTTGCTGTGCTCGGCATACAACCACACGATGCGGCCACCCCAGCAGAAACCGGTGATGCCCAGCTTCGCCACATCGCCCTTGCCGGACTTCTGCGCGAACTCCACCGTGGCGTCCAGATCGGCCATCACCTGTGCATCGGGCACTTTGGCGACGATGGGCCGGATCTCATCGATCGTCTTCAGCTTGGAGACATCGCCCTGTCGGAAATACAACTCGGGCGCGATCGCGTAATAGCCCGCCTTGGCGAAACGACGGCAAATATCCTTGATGTGCTCGTGCACGCCGAAGATCTCCTGCACGACCAGCACCACCGGGAACGGTCCGCCCTTGGCCGGCATGGCGCGGTAGCCCGGCAGTGTTTCCTCGCCGACTTTGATCTTCACGTCGCTGGCTTCGATGCCGCTGGCGTCGGTGATGATGGTGGCGGCCCCGATGGGCTGCACGGCAAGCGCGAAGCCGGCCGCGGCCAGACCGCTGACCATCATGTGCCGGCGATTCAGCTCCATGCGCGAGAACACGTTGGCGATATCGGTGTGCAGATCCCGGCTCATGACGTTCCCCTGTGATGAAAGTGAACGAGTGTAGCGACGCGGTCGCTGCCTGCAAAGAACGAGCGCCGGCAACCGACGACAGCAAAAAATTCGTATCCGTAGAGCGCGCACCACGGTGCGGCGTAGATATCGAACGATTGACTGCGCAATGACTCGCCCTGCAATCGCAATAATGCTGATTTGCTTGCAAACAAGCGCTTGCCGCTTGTCTGTTCATGTCTCCAATTGGCTCGAATGGCAAAACTTTGCATGTTGACAGCGTTAGTCAATTGGCCCATGGTGCGGATCGCTCGAAACCAAGGATCGTTACGCATCGCTGCGAATGCGCGAATAGACGCACGAGCACGATGCCTTCTCAGGGGGTCGTGACATGGACGGACGACATGGGTCCTGGGGACCCGCAACTGCGCTGAAAACTCGCACTCGCGCCGGCTCACGCTACGGGCCGCGGCGAGGTTAGCGCCTCAATTCCAACTCAGCCTTTCTCGAGTGCCGGCGCCGGCTTCGGCTCCGACCGCGTGCGCCCGTCTGTCACGGATCGGCGCGTGCGCCCGCTATTCGCCGCCGATATGGGAGGACCACATGCTTTGCTCATCGATCTGGAATCGCGAACCTGTCGCGCCCTTGCACGCGGTTCGCTGGTTGTTTGCTGTGCTGTTCGTTTGCTGTCTGGGCGTAACGCAGGCTTTCGGTCAAGCCGCCGGTTGTCAGGTCACGTACACCAAGAGCTGGGAAGGCGGCAACGGCTTCGGCGCGAACCTCGCCATCATGAACACCGGCCCGGCGATCACCAACGGCTGGACGTTGCAGTTCACGTTTACCAACGGAGAGCGGATCCAGAACGGTTGGCCCGTAACGTTTTCTCAGCCTGCCGGCAGCGCGCAGGTGACTGTGTCGAGCAACGCGTCGTGGAATCAGAGCATCGGCAGCGGTGCGACGTTCACTGCGGGCTTCAATGGCACGATGACCAGCACGGCGGGCACACCCACCGGCTTCACGCTCAACGGCACGGCTTGCAACGGTGGCGGCACCGGCAACACGGCGCCGATCGTCAGCTTGTCGAGCCCGACCAGCGGTCAAACATTCCCCTCCGGCTCGGCCGTAACGCTTGCCGCGACAGCTAGCGATCCGGGCGGCGCAGTCAGCCGCGTCGAGTTCCGCGTCGATGGCAATCTCGTGAGCACGGACACGACCTCGCCCTATAGCTTCAATGTGACGGGTCTTGCTTCGGGCAGTCACACTGCACAGGCCACCGCATTCGACAACGGCACGCCGGCGCTGAGCACCGCGACCGCCAATGTGCCCTTCACCATTCAGGGAACAGTCACGCCGGCCATCAGCGCGACGCCGAGCACGTTGTCTCTGGCGGGTGGCGCTAGCGGCACATCCTCGATTCGCTTGAACGCCTCGCCGGCGAGCCCTGTCACGGTGACGCTTACGCGCTCGGGCAGCACGGCGATCACGCACTCGCCCACCAGCGTCACGCTCAACAGCACGAACTGGAACACGGGCGTGAATGTCACGTTCACAGCAGCCGCGGGAACAGCAGCTGCAACTTCGACGTTCACCGCCGCTGCTTCGGGTTACACATCGGGCACAGTCTCAGTGACGCGCACGGGTCCAGTCACCGGCCGCGTCGACAACCCGTACATCAGCTCCGGCGTTTATAACAATCCGCAGTGGCGAGCGAACGCGGCCGCAAGTGGCGGCAGCGCGATTTCCATGCAGCCCACTGGCGTGTGGCTGGATCGCATCAGCGCGATTGCCGGCAACAACAGCCCCACCACCGGCACGATGGGTCTGGTCGATCACTTGAACGAAGCGGTGGCGCAGGACCAGGCGAACGGCGCCACGCCCATGGTCATTCAGATCGTGATCTACAACCTGCCTGGACGCGACTGCTCCGCCCTCGCCTCGGCCGGCGAGCTCGGCCCGAACGAACTGCCACGCTACAAGGCCGAATACATCGATCCCATCGCGGCCATCCTACGGCGGCCCGAGTACGCCAGCCTGCGCATCGTGCTGATCATCGAGATCGACTCGCTGCCGAATCTGGTCACGAACGTCACGACCCGCCCCACCGGCACGGCGCAATGTGACACGATGCTGCAGAATCGCGGCTACGTTGACGGAGTGGGCTATGCGCTCGCCACCTTCGGCGCGATTCCGAATGTTTATAACTACGTCGACGCCGGTCATCACGGCTGGCTCGGCTGGGACACCAACTTGGGTCCGTCCGTGGACATGATACGGACGGCCGCGACCGCCTCCGGCAGCACGCTGGCGAACGTACACGGCTTCATCACCAACACCGCCAACACGTCGGCGCTGCAGGAGCCGTATATCGTTGTCGATAACACTACGCGTCCGTCGCGCTGGATTGACTGGAATCAATTCAACGACGAGCTGACGTACGCGCAGGCGTTCCGCCAGCGTGCTGTCACGGCCGGCTTCGACGCCAACATCGGCATGCTGATCGACACGTCGCGCAACGGCTGGGGCGGCCCGAATCGTCCGACCGGTCCGAGCGCCGCGGCCGATCTCAATACTCGCATCGACGCCTCGCGCGTCGACCGACGCATTCATAAAGGCAACTGGTGCAATCCGAGCGGCGCAGGCTTGGGCGAGCGTCCACGCGCCGCTCCGGCAGCTGGCATCGACGCGTATGTCTGGATCAAGCCGCCTGGCGAATCCGATGGCGCGAGCGAGGAAATTCCGAATGACGAAGGCAAGGGCTTCGACCGCATGTGCGATCCAACGTACGGCGGCAACCCGCGCAATAACAACAACGCGACCGGTGCGTTGCCCAATGCGCCACTCTCCGGTCATTGGTTCCCCGCGCAATTCCAGCAGCTGTTACAGAACGCGTATCCGCCGCTGTAAGAAACAAACGCCAGAGCCGGCGCCGCCTCGCGCGCCGGATCTGGCGGAGCAAACATCGGAGCGAGGCACGGGACTTCAGACTTCAACGGAGGATGTATGAGGCTCGACGCACTACGGACCATGCTGCTGACAGCGCTGCTGCTCATCGTGAGCGGCGCCAACGGCCATGGTCTCATTCAGGACCCGCCGGCACGCAACTGGTTCTGCGGCGCCATCACTAAACCCGATCAAGTTGCGAACGGGACCGCGCAATATCCGGTCTGCGGCCAGGCGTTCACCGCGCCCGGCATCGATCCCAACGCCGGCTACAGTTTCATGAGCGTGCTCACGCACACCACCGGCCGCTCGGGCGTGGGGCCGCGAAACAATGTTTGCGGCTTCAACTCCGAGAGCTGGAACGGCGCGGCCACTCCATGGGATCAGCCGATCAACTGGCCCACCGTGCCGATGACCGCCGGATCAAAGGTGTTCACCTGGAATATCTCGTGGGGCCCGCACTTCTCGGACACCGAGGAGTTCCGCTACTGGATCACCAAGCCGGGCTTTCAGTATCAAGTCGGCACGCCGCTGTCGTTCAACGATTTCGAGGACCAGCCGTTCTGCGTCCTGAATTACAACGACGCGACTCCGAACGCCAACCCGGACGTGATTCCCAATCCGGGCGCCGCGACTTTTCAGACGCGTTGTAACGTGCCGGCGCGTACCGGCCGGCATGTGATCTACGCCGAGTGGGGACGCAATCAGTGGACGTTCGAACGTTTCCACGGCTGCATAGACGCGATGTTTCAGGGCGGGACGGGACCGACGCTGGATGCGGCGATCGCACTGTCTCCTGACGTCGCCGAGTTCGAAGGCGCCGGCTCGATCACGCTCGATGGGCGCGGCTCGATCGGTTCAAACCTGAGTTATCAGTGGACGGTTAGCTCGCAGAATCCTTCGCTCTATACATTGACCAACGCCAATCAGTCGGTCGCGACACTGACGATGGGCACTCCGCAAGCGTCCGCCAACGTTACTGTCTCCTTGGTCGTATCGAGCGGCGGTTCTTCCGATAGTGCGACGCGCACGTTCGTGCATCGACCGGCAAACACTGCCTCGCAGTGGTTCGATCTGGGACCTCTGACTTCAGAGTCGCGCACACTCACAGTTGGCGACCGCGTTTCTGTTCGCACAGTATCGACGAGCGGACAGGATGCGTTCTGGCCAACGACTCCGCTGACGATCACCGCAGCAAACGCTGCCGCCACCGCCTGGCCGCTGGCCTTGGGCCAGGCCGTCAATGCAGGGAACGGCGCAGTCCGCGTCGGTGTGCTCAATGCACAAAGCCAGGTGGTGCCACAGCAGAGCGCAACCGCCAATCGCGTGTACGCGCAGAACTCGGCCGGCATCCAGAGCGCGTTCCTGCAGGTCACGCCACCCACTACTGGCAACGGCGGATTGACGGTGACGCCGGCCATCACTTCCGCGAGTCCGTACTACAACGAGCAACAGCTGCGCATCTCCAACACCGCGGCGGTTACTGCGTTGTCGGTCACGATCGTCGTGCAGAGAACCACGGGCGTCAGCTACGCCGGCCAATACAACACGCTTGGCGGCCAGGTCACGCAGACCAACTCGAGCACGAGCTCCGCGATCACTTATCAATACACGCTCGGTTCGGGACTGACGCTCAGTCCTGGAACGAATCGCACGTTCGCCGCGCAGTTTGGCGGCACGGGCACGAGCCATCCGACCGCGGGTGACACCTACACGGTGACCTACACCAGCGGTGGAACGCAGTACACCCAAAGCGGCACGTTCTGAGGCATCAACACGGAGGATGATCATGCTTCGTTCATTCGTTCATCGTACGTCGGCAGCGCCTGTGCTGCGGGCGAAGGGGCTTCGGCCTCTTTCGTCCGCGGCCCCGGTGCGATGGATCCTGTCTTGCCTCACGTTGGTTGTTTGTTACCTGGCGGCGGCCTCGGGCGCCTTCGCGCAAAGCGCGGCTTGCCAGGTCACCTACACCAAGAGTTGGGAAGGCGGTAACGGCTTCGGCGCGAACATCGCCATCATGAACACGGGCCCGGCCATCACCAACGGCTGGACCTTGACGTTCACGTTCACCAATGGCGAGCGCGTGCAGAATGGTTGGCCGGTCACGTTCTCCCAACCGGCCGGCAGCGCGCAGGTGACTGTGTCGAGCAACGCGTCGTGGAATCAGAGCATCGGCAGCGGTGCAACGTTCACGGCGGGCTTCAATGGCACGTTTACCAGCACGGTTGGCACGCCGACGGGCTTCACGCTCAACGGCACGGCTTGCACCGGTGGCGGGACTGGCAACACGCCGCCGACGATCAGCCTGAGCAGCCCCACCAGCGGTCAAACATTTCCCGCTGGTTCGGCGGTGACACTGGCCGCGACAGCGAGCGATCCTGGTGGCGCGGTGAGTCGTGTTGAATTCCGTGTGGATGGCAGCCTGGTGGGCACGGACACGAGCTCACCGTACAGCTTCAACGCAACGGGCCTGGCTAACGGTAGTCACACCGCGCAAGCAACGGCGTTCGATAACGGCACGCCGTCCTTGAGCACGGCGACCGCAGCGGTGCCGTTCACGATTGGCGGGACGTCGACGCTTTCTATCACCGCGACGCCGACTTCGTTGCAGCTCCCTGGCGGCACTACCGGCACTTCCTCGATTCGCTTGGGCGCTTCGCCGGCGAGCCCGGTGACGGTGACGATCACGCGCACGGGCAGCACAGCGATCACGCACTCGCCCACTAGCGTCACCCTCAACAGCTCGAACTGGAACACGGGCGTGAATGTGACTTTCACCGCGGCTGCGGGTACGGCGACAGCAACTTCGACATTCACCGCTGCTGCCACAGGCTACACCTCGGCGACGATCACCGTGTCGAGGTCGACCAGCTCGGGTGGCGCGGTGTTCCGCGTCGATCCTACTGGCCGCATCACCAAGAATGGCCAGGCGTTCCCCGTGCGCTGCGGATCGTGGTTCGGTCTGGAGGGTCGTCACGAACCTTCCGACGATCCCATCAATCCCAGCGGTGCGCCGATGGAGCTTTACATTGGCAATACCTCCTGGGCGAACGGCAACGCCGGCACTGGCCGCACGATTCAGCAGACCATGACCGAGATCACCGGCATGGGCATCAACGTGGTGCGCCTGCCGGTCGTGCCGCAGACACTGGATGCAAACAATCCGCAAGGCCGCGACCCGTATCTGAAGAATCATTCATCCGTGCGCGTGGCCAACTCGCGGCTGGCGCTGGAGCAATTCATCGTAGCGGCCGATCAGAACAACATCGAGGTCATGCTCGACGTCCACTCGTGCTCGAACTATGTGGGCTGGAGAAAGGGCCGTCTGGATGCGCGTCCACCTTGGGTCGATGCGACTCGCGAAAACTATGACTACACACGAGAGAACTACTCGTGCGCGGCCAGTGGCAATCCGAGCACGGTGACCACCACGCATCCGTACAACCAGGCTACGTGGCTGGATAACCTGCGCACGCTGGCTGGCCTCGGAACACAGCTCGGTGTCGACAACATCATCGGCATCGACATTTATAACGAGCCGCACGACTACACCTGGGCGGAGTGGAAAGCGCTCACTGAAGCTGCGTATACAGCCATCAATTCCGTGAACCCGAATACGCTGCTGTTCGTGCAGGGCATCGGCACGGTGGCTGGCACGCAGGACGGCACGCCGACCTCGACCACTGCGGTTCCTCACGGAGCCGCGGCATCCAACCCGAACTGGGGCGAGAACCTGTTCGAAGCAGGAACCAACCCGATCAATATTCCTAAAGAACGCTTGGTGTTCTCGCCGCACACTTACGGTCCGTCGGTGTTCGTGCAGCGGATGTTCATGGATCCGGCTCAGCCTCAGTGCGCTGGCTTGGAAGGCGACGAAGCCGGCGACGCGAACTGCAACATCGTGATCAACCCGACGCAGTTGCGGGCTGGTTGGGAAGAGCACTTCGGCTATCTGAGGGACCAGGGTTACGCCGTGGTGGTTGGCGAATTCGGCGGCAACCTCGACTGGCCGCTCGGCCAAGCCAGCATCCGCGATCGCGACCGCTGGTCGCACATCACGCCCGGCGTCGATGCGCAGTGGCAGGACGCGTTCGTCGACTACATGGTCAGCAAAAACATCGAAGGCTGCTACTGGTCCATCAACCCAGAATCCGGCGACACCGCCGGCTGGTATGGCCACGCCTACGACCCAATCTCCAACACCGCAGGCTGGGGTCAGTGGCAAAACTTCGATCAGCGGAAAACCAATCTGCTGAATCGGTTGTGGGGACGCTGACCTAGAACTCCGGGGCTGGCTGCACAGGCCAGCCCCGGCTTTCTAATCACACCAGCACGCGCTCGATGCCGCCGGCGTTAGCTTTCTGCACATACTCCGGCAGCCAGTTCGCTCCGAGCACGTGCTTGGCGATCTCGACAACGATGTAGTCAGCATCCACATCCGCGTCGTCGTTATAACGCTTCAGGCCCTGCATGCAGGATGGGCACGACGTCAAAATTTTCACGTCACCCTTGAAGCCATCGGCGCGAAGTTTCTCCGCGCCCTTGCGCATTTCGATTTCCTTGCGGAAGCGAACCTGCGTGGCCACGTCGGGACGAGAGACAGCGAATGTGCCGGACTCGCCGCAGCAGCGGTCGTTCTTCTCGACCTTGCCGTTCACCTGATCGTTGATGAGCGTGTTCACGACCTTCAAAGGGTCGTAGCTCTTCATCGGCGTGTGACAGGGGTCGTGATACATGTAGCGCACGCCGGTCACGCCTTCGAGCTTCACGCCGCGTTCCATCAGGAACTCGTGAATGTCGATGATGCGGCAGCCCGGGAAGATCTCGTCGAATTTGTAGCCCTGCAGCTGATCGAAGCAGGTTCCGCAACTGACCACCACCGTCTTGATGTCGAGGTAGTTCAACGTGTTCGCGACGCGATGGAACAGCACGCGATTGTCCGTGATGATCTTCTCGGCCTTGTCGAACTGCCCCGCGCCTCGCTGCGGATAGCCACAGCACAGATAGCCCGGCGGCAGAACCGTCTGCACACCGACCTTCCACAGCATCGCCTGCGTGGCCAAGCCGACTTGCGAGAACAAACGTTCCGATCCGCAGCCAGGGAAATAGAACACCGCCTCCGAATCGCTTGTCGTGCGCGACGGATCGCGAATGATGGGCACGTAGTGCCGATCCTCGATATCCAACAAAGCACGCGCCGTCTTCTTCGGCAGCCCACCCGGCATCTTCTTGTTGACGAAGTGAACCACCTGTTCGCGCACCGGTGGCTTGCCCGTCGTCGCGGGCGGACGCGCCGTCTGCGCATTGGCCACCACTTTGAACGCGCGATTCGCCATGCGCTGCGCCTTGAAGCCCCACTCCATCATGGCCGTGCGCGCCAGTTTGATGGTCTGCGGATTGGTGGCGTTCAAGAAGAACATCGCCGAGGCCGTGCCGGGATTGAAGCGCTTCTTGCCCATTCGACGCAGCAGATCGCGCATCGCCATGGACACATCGCCGAAGTCGATGTTCACCGGGCAAGGCTTCTCGCACTTGTGACAGACCGTGCAATGGTCGGCCACATCCGAGAACTCGTCCCAGTGACGCAGCGACACGCCACGGCGCGTCTGCTCTTCGTACAGGAACGCCTCGATGAGCAGCGACGTCGCCAGAATCTTGTTACGCGGCGAGTACAACAAGTTCGCGCGCGGCACATGCGTCGCACACACGGGCTTGCACTTGCCACAACGCAGACAGTCCTTGATGGCGTCCGAGATCGAGTTGATGTCGGACTGCTGCATGATCAGCGACTCGTGTCCCATCAGGTTGAAGCTGGGCGTATACGCATTGCGCAGATCGCCGCCCGGCATCAGCTTGCCCTTGTTGAAGTGCCCGTCCGGATCGACGCGATCCTTGTAGCGACGGAACTCTTCCGTTTCGGCGTCCGTCAGGAACTCCAGCTTGGTGATGCCGATGCCGTGCTCGCCCGAGATCACGCCGTTCAGACCGCGAGCGATCTTCATGATGCGCTCGACGGCGTGATTCGCCGTTTGCAGCATCTCGTAATCGTCGGAGTTCACCGGAATGTTGGTGTGCACGTTGCCGTCGCCGGCATGCATATGCAGCGCCACCCACACGCGACCACGGAGCACGCGTTTGTGGATTTGTTCCACCGCCTCGAGGATCGGGAGGCACGCGCCGCCGACGAACAGGCGACGCAAATGGGCGCGCACTTCCGTCTTCCACGACGTACGCAACGAACGATCCTGCACTAGATCGAAAATACGAACGTGCGGCTCGCGCTCGACGCGACGCTCGAAATCACCCCGCAGCGGGGCAAAGCCGAGCGAAGTCAGCTGCGGCAACGCCTCGCTGAGCGGTGTATCCAAATGTTCGGCGAGATACGTCCAACGCGCGAGCGTATCCGCGATCACCTGCTGAGCCTGGATCTGCCGATCGCCGAGCAACTCGGCGCGCGACACGCTGACCAAATCGGGATCGTCGACCTTGCCCAATGGCAGCTCAGTCTCGAAGAAATCCCGCAGCTCGCGGAGCATCTTGATCTTGTTGGCGAACGACAGCTCGATGTTGATGCGCTCGATGGCGTCGGTGTAGTCGCCCATCCGCTCCAGCGGAATCACCACGTCTTCGTTGATCTTGAAGGCGTTGGTGTGTTTCGCGATCGCGGCCGTGCGCGAACGGTCCAGCCAGAATTTCTTGCGCGCGTCCGGGTTGACGGCAACGAAGCCCTCACCGGCACGGCTATTGGAAATACGCACGACTTCGGAAGTCGCACGCGCCACGGCGTCCTCGTTGTCGCCAACGATGTCACCGAGCAGCACCATCTTGGGCAAAGCGCCGCGCTTCGACTTCGTGGCATATCCGACAGCGCGCAGATAACGCTCGTCGAGATGCTCCAGACCGGCCAGCTGCACACCGGTGGTGCGCGCTTCGTTGTCGAGGAATGTTTTGATTTCGACGATAGACGGAATCGCATGCCGCGCGTGCCCGAAGAACTCCAGGCACACGGTGCGCGTGTGCTTCGGCATGCGATGCAGGATCCAGCGCGCCGACGTGATCACGCCGTCGCAACCTTCCTTTTGTACGCCGGGCAGACCACCGAGGAATTTATCGGTGACGTCTTTACCGAGCCCGGCCTTACGGAACTTGCGACCTTCGATATCGACGCGAGCCGTGCGCAGCACGCGGGCACGCGAGGGATTGTCGCGACCGTCCTTCCAGATCAATTCGAACTTGGCGACTTCGACATCGTGAATCTTGCCGCGATTGTGATCGAGCCGGGTGACCTCCAGCCAGTTGCCGTCCGGGTCGACCATGCGCCACCACATGAGATTGTCGACCGCCGTGCCCCACAACACCGCCTTCTTACCGCCGGCGTTCATCGCGACGTTGCCACCGATGCAAGATGCATCCGCGGACGTCGGATCCACAGCAAACACCAGGCCAGCGCGCTCGGCCGCATCGGAGACACGACGAGTCACCACGCCAGCGCCGCTGAAAATCGTCGCCACCTTCGCATCGGGCGCGGAAGCACCGGGAATGTCGATGGTCTCGATCTCGCCCAATGTTTCCAATTTCTCTGTGTTGATGACAGCAGAGAGCGGCGTCAATGGGATCGCGCCACCGGTGTAACCAGTGCCACCGCCACGAGGGATGATGGTAAGCCCGAGCTCGATGCACGTACGCACCAGCGCGGGAATCTCATGTTCCGTATCCGGCGACAGCACCAGGAACGGATATTCGATACGCCAATCGGTCGCATCCGTCACGTGCGACACACGCGCGAAAGCATCGAAGCGAATATTGTCGTCGCGAGTGTGACGTTCGAGCAGACGCCGCGCGCGCTTGCGAAGCTGCACCAGGCGATCGAAGTCGGTCGCGAACGATTCCACGGCGCGCCGCGCTGCCTGCAGCAACTCGCCGACTTTACGGTCGCGCTCAGGATCGGAAACGTCGCGGCGGCGCTCGATCTCGTTGAGCCGGTGATGCAGGGCCTCGATCAGCAGCCGGCGACGCTTGGGGTTGTCGACCAGGTCGTCCTGCAGATAGGGATTTCGCTGCACGACCCAGATGTCGCCCAGCACTTCGTACAACATCCGCGCCGAGCGGCCGGTGCGGCGCTCGCTGCGCAGCTCGTCGAGAATGGCCCACAGCGGCTCGCCCAACAGGCGGATCACGATTTCGCGATCCGAGAACGAGGTGTAGTTGTAGGGGATTTCGCGCAGACGAGCAGCCGGACCAACGGCGACAGCCGGATCCGGCTCCATGGCATCGAGCGGTAGGGACAGGTTGCGCAAGGTAGTAAGGCTGCTTAAGCCCGGGGCGTGGTATGGACCGTGATTGTAGTGGTAACAGTCCGGTCGATGAAGGCACGATTTCCTAATTGGGCCAATCCTTTATATTCCCCAAACCAAACTGCATAAGCGGCTTATGAACACCTACCTGTCCGCCCTGGAAGCCCGGTTGATCGGCAGCCTGATCGAAAAGGCCATCACCACGCCGGATCAATACCCGCTGTCGCTCAACGCGCTGACCAATGCGTGCAATCAGAAGAGCAACCGCGACCCGGTGCTGAGCCTGGAGGAGCGCGCAGTGCAGGAGTGCGTCGAGGGCCTGGTGAAAAAGCATCTGGTGCTGGAAAAGTCGGGCTTTGGCAGCCGCGTGCCCAAGTACCAGCACCGCTTCTGCAATACCGGCTTCGGCTCGTTCGAATTCACCCCGGTGCAGACGGCCATCATCTGCGAGCTCCTGGTCCGCGGGCCGCAGACGCCCGGCGAGCTGCGCTCTCGCGTGCCGCGCATGGCGGAATTGAAAGATGGTGCGGAAGTCGAGTCGGCCCTTGAAGATCTCGCTACCCGCCCCGATGGTCCGTTCGTTAAGCAGTTGCCGCGCGAACCCGGCCGTCGCGATTCGCGCTATGCGCACTTGTTCAGTGGCGAAGAAGTGTTTCCGTCCACATCCGAAGAGGGCGCCGCTGAACCGCAGCCAAACGCGCCGACCACCGCGCCGACTCCCTCATTACAAGCCCGCGTGCTCCATCTGGAGGAGCAGGTGGCCGCTTTACGCCAGGAATTGGAAGAACTGCGCGCCAGCATTAAAACGCCGTAATAAAGCCTACTTGCCGCAAACTTTGGCGGGGGTGGGGCGTCTCACCAGCATTGGATTTAAAACCTCGTGGGAGGAGCAACAATGCTTGTCAGACAACGCTTCAATCGAGCTCGCGTCACCGTGGTCACTGCGGCCACTGTCCTTGGTATCGCCATGGCCGGCTGCTCCGGCAGCTTTGCGGAGAACAGCCCGGCTCAGACGGCTGCATCGAGCCCGCCGCCGGCGATCGCGACGGCCTCGCGCAATGTCGCCGCGGCCCTGCCCGATTTCGCGTCCCTGGTTGAGCACTACGGCGCCGCCGTGGTGAATGTCGCTGTCGTCGGCAAGGCGCAGCCCGTGGCCGACATTCCGGGCATGTCCCCCAACGATCCGTTCTACGAGTTCTTCCGCCGATTCGGACAGCCCATGCCCCGCGGCGGCCAGCAAATGCCTCAGCCCCGCGGTGAAGGCTCCGGCTTCATCGTGACCTCCGACGGCTACATCCTCACCAACGCGCATGTGGTGGAGAACGCCGAAGAAGTCACAGTGAAGACCACCGACCGCCGTGAGTACACCGCGAAGGTGATCGGCTCCGATCCGGCGACCGACGTGGCCGTGCTGAAGATCGATGGCAAGAACCTGCCGACCGTGAAAATCGGCGATGCTTCCAAGCTGCGTCCCGGTGAGTGGGTGATCGCCATCGGCTCGCCGTTCGGCTTCGAGAACAGCGTCACCGCCGGCATTGTCAGCGCAACGTCGCGCTCCATGCCCGGCAGCAACTACGCGCCGTTCATTCAAACCGACGTGGCCGTGAACCCGGGTAATTCCGGTGGCCCGCTGTTCAATCTGGACGGCGAAGTCGTGGGCATCAACTCGCAGATCTACAGCCGCAGCGGCGGTTACATGGGTCTGTCGTTCGCCATTCCGATCGATGTGGCGAGCAACGTGCAGCAGCAGCTGGTGTCCAACGGCAGAGTCACTCGCAGCCGCATCGGCGTGTCGATTCAGGACGTGAATGCCCAGCTCGCCGAGTCGTTCGGCCTCGACCGTCCGCGCGGCGCGCTGGTCGGCATGGTCGAAGACGACGGTCCGGGCGCGAAGGCCGGCATCAAGGCGGGCGACGTGATCCTCAAGGTCGACGGCGCCGAGATCGAAACATCCTCGCAGTTGCCCGGCATGATCGCATCCAAGAAGCCCGGCAGCACGGTCAACATCGAAGTGTGGCGTGACGGCGGCACCAAGCGCCTGACCGCGAAGCCGGTGGAGATCGTCGAGAAAGGCGTCAAGGTCGCCAACCGTGACGATGTCGAAGCCGACGAGACGGCGAAGCTTGGCCTGGTCGTGCGTCCCCTGGAGCAGGAAGAGAAGCGCCAGGCTGAGACGGACGGCGAGCTGGTCGTCGAAGACGCCGATGGTCCGGCCGCCATGGCCGGCGTGCAACGGGGCGACATCATCCTCGGCGTCAACGGCAAGGCGGTGAAATCCGTGGACGATCTGAAGAGCGCCGCGCGCAAGACCAAGGGCAAGATCGTCGCGCTGCTGATCGAGCGCGAAGGCGGACAGATCTTCGTCCCGGTGCGCGTGGGCTGATGTTTAGCTGACGTTTGAATGCTGACTGGCGATGGCGGACACTTCTCCTCGGTCTTCCCCCTCCTCGCCATCGCCGGTCAGTTCTGCGCACCTGGATTGCATGAAACTACTGCTCATCGAAGACGATCTGCAGGCCGCCGAATACCTCATCAAAAGCCTGCGCGACAGCGGTTACAGCGTCGATCACAGCCCGGACGGGCGTGACGGTCTGGATAAAGCCACGCAACGTCATTACGACGTGATCATCGCCGACCGGCAGCTGCCGCATGTCGACGGGCTCACCATCATCACCACTCTGCGCGAGCGCAACGATCGCACTCCCGTGCTGATCCTGTCGGCGCTCGGCACGGTCGACGATCGCGTGCATGGTTTGAAAGCCGGTGGTGACGATTACCTCACCAAGCCCTTTGCTTTTGCCGAGCTGCTCGCGCGCATCGAAGCGCTGAGCCGTCGCGGCTCGGCGCTGGCCGAATCGAGCCGCCTCAAGGTGGCCGATCTGGAACTGGACCTGCTGGCCCGGAAAGTGACGCGCGCCGGCCAGAACATCGATCTCACCACCAAGGAATTTCAGCTGCTGGAGTTCCTGATGCGGCGGCCCGGCCAGGTGGTCACCCGCACCATGCTGCTCGAAGGCGTGTGGAACCTGCACTTCGATCCGCAGACCAATATCACGGACGTGCATATGAGCCGCCTGCGCAATGCCGTCGACAAAGGGTTCTCCCGTCCGCTGATCCACACCGTGCGCGGCGCGGGGTATGTCCTGAAGGAATAGCGACCCGGGCGGCCGGGACGCGGGTTCCTGAGTAGAATGGCCGCCATCTCTACGTCAATTCAGAGCAGCGAACGCATGACCGACTCCGGCCGTCCGGATGCCGCCGGGCCGAAGACGCGCCCGCGACCGCGCATGCGACTGTCCACGTCGCGGCTCGCCATGCTGTTCATCGTGATCTTCGCCGTCGGCGTCACGCTGGTGCTCACCGCCGTTTATATCCTGACGGCGCGCGTGCTCGACCAGGAAGTCGACGCGGTCATCAACTCCGAGGTCAACAATCTGGTCGACGACTATTCGCGCGGCGGGCTGCTGCAGCTGGTCGCGACCTTGCATCGTCGCGCCGACGGTTGGGGCCGGTCCGGCGCGGTGTATCTGCTGGTCGAGAATAATGGCTTCCCGATCGCCGGCAACCTCGCGCGCTGGCCGCAGGTCGTCAGTCGGTATAACGATTGGGTCGAGTTCGAGATCGACGCGAGCGAAGCCGGCGGCGCGGTGTCGCACCCGGTGCGCGCACAGATCATTCGCTTGCCAGGCAACCGCTGGCTGCTCGTCGGCACGGACATCCTGGATCGCAGCCGACTCGCCTCGCGATTGCGTACGGCCATGTTCTGGGGTGTTGGCGCGAGTGTGCTCTTAGCTACGTTGTTCGGCTTGAGCTACAGCCGGCGCATTCGCCGTCGCGTTCGTGCCGTCGCGGCCACGTGTGAGTCCATCATCGGCGGCGATCTGTCCCGACGTTTGCCTGTCGAGCCCGCGCACGACGAGTTCGATGCTCTCGCTGCCGCCGTGAACCGCATGCTCGAGACCATCGAGCAGCAAACAGAGATGCTCCGTACGACCTTCGATAGCGCGGCTCATGATTTGCGCGGCCCTCTGTACCGCGCTCGCGTGCGCATCGAGGAGTCGTTGCAACACGAGGGGCTCGCCGACAATGTTCGCGAGACGATGGAAGCCACGCTCGCCGAGCTCGATCGCGTGCAACGGACGTTGGGAACGTTGTTACAAATCGCGCAGACCGACGGCCGCGGCCGCGACGTTCCCACCGAAGACGTCGATGTCGCCGCGCTCGCCCGCGAACTGGTGGAGTTGTATCAACCCGAAGCCGGCAACAGAAACATCAGCCTCGACTATCGCGGCGACACGACAGCCACGTTACACGGCAATCGACAATTGCTCGCGCAGGCGGTGGTCAATCTGCTGGAGAACGCCATCAAGTACGTGCCCGACGGCGGCAAGGTGGAAGCCGGCGTGCGCACCACAGGCGATTCGGTCACGCTGACGGTCGGTGACAATGGCCCCGGCATTCCCGAAGCCGACCGCACTCGCATCCTGCAACCCTTCGTTCGCCTCGAACGCGACCGCGATCAAGTCGGCAGCGGCCTCGGCCTGAGCCTGGTCGCCGCCGTCATGCGCTTGCACCGAGCCACCATCGAGCTCCTCGACAACCGCCCCGGCCTGCTCGTGCGATGCGTGCTGCCGGTGCACGTCAAGCGACTCTCTTCCACCTAGAACTTACTGCGGATCCACCTTCACCCAGATCGCCAGTTCGTTGGCGCCGGTGCTGTAGTTGCGACTCAGAATGCCGCGATCGGTGCGGGACGAAGACTCGCTGACGCTGCCCAGTTGGATCCAAGTGCCCAGGCGACCCATCACTTGCGTATTCAACGATTGCGATTGGATGCCGCCGCCGGAGACGCGCTCGTCCTGTTGTGAGATATCCAGAATCACCTGATCGCCGGCGACACGCGGCGTGACCGTGAAGCCGCGTTGTAGATCGCGATGTTCGATCGCGCCCGCGACGAAGGGCCGCCGCCCGCCGCCGACTGCGACAGCGGTCACAATCGGCACGCTCGTACCCGTAGCAATGAATGCTGAGTTGCCTTCGAGCACCGACACGCTGGACACACTGGAGTTCTGTGTCTGCAGAGTGCGCTCGCCGGCGCGCACCGTGACGCCCGATCCGGAACGCGGCCGTTCGTTGACTGAAATACTCCCGTCGCCGGTGCGCAGCGTGCCCGACGCAGACGCCTGTTCGCGCTGAATGTCCTGCGCGGTGCTCCGGCGTACGGAGACCAACATTTGTCGCTGTTGCCTGTCCAATTGCTCCACCGCGGAGCGAAGCTGCGCGAGGTTGGCGCTGCTAGCGCGGACGAACAACTTGTAGTCCTGCCCGGTCAGCGCGCCGCCCTGTTCGAGCAGCGGTTGGAGCACGGGAATGATCTCCTCGGCGCGCCGATGCTTCAGTTCGATGACAGTCAAGGACTGCGCCCACACCACGGCCGCCATCAGGCAGGCGCCGATGCCGAGCCAGGAACGTCGCCCCAGCCGACGAATCTGTTTGCGTGAATCGCTCATGTAGCCTCGTTGCACGGGCTAAGTGCCTGTGCGCAGCTGATTAAACACCCGGCTCAGGCAAACACCTAAGCACAATCAGCGGGTTTGCCAGGGCCGTCGCGGCTCAAGCCCACCGGGATTATGCCGAATCAGGCTGTGTGCGGTCCTTGAACCGCGGCTCGCCTGTTGGTCCCGGAAAAGCAATGAATCTGATCCTCGGCATCGTGGTGGTGTTCGGCTGCGTGCTCGGCGGCTTCGCCGTCCATGGCGGCCAGCTCGGCGCGCTGTGGCAACCGTCCGAACTGCTCATCATCGGCGGCGCCGCCGTCGGCGCGCTGATCATCGCCAATCCGTTCAGCGTCACCAAGAGAGTGGCGGCCGGCATTCCCGCCCTGCTCAAAGGCTCGCCGTACAAGAAGGATCATTACCTCGCGCTGTTCTCGGTCATGTACGAGCTGCTGTCGATCGCGCGCAAGGAAGGCATGATGGGCCTGGAGCGCGTCATCGAGGAGCCGGAGAAGAGCGAGCTGTTCAAGAAGCGGCCGCTGATTCTGGCCGATCGTCACGCCGTCGAATTCATTCAGGACTACCTGCGCCTGATCATCAGCGGCGACATGGACCAGCATCAGCTCGAAGCGCTGATGGACCTGGAGATCGAGACGCATCATCACAGCGGCGAAGAGCCAGCTCACGCGTTGAACAACATCTCCGATGCCATGCCCGGCTTCGGCATCGTCGCGGCGGTGCTCGGTATCGTGAACACCATGGGCTCGCTTGGCGGCCCGCCCGAAGAAATCGGCATCAAGGTTGCCGCCGCGCTGGTCGGCACGTTCCTCGGCATTCTGCTCGCGTACGGTCTGCTCGGCCCGATGAGCAAAGCCATGGAGCGCCGCGCGCGCGACGAGACGGCGTTCTACACGGCCATCAAGACTTGCATCATGGGATTCCTGCAGGGTCATCCGCCGCAGATCGCGATCGAGTTCGGCCGTAAGTCGACGCCGGCGGATCTGCGCCCGAGCTTCAAAGATCTCGAAGCGCAGCTGCGCGGCAAGAAGGCCTGATCGGGGTACGCCATGGCACGCGGTAAAGGTGCGGACGGCGAGGCTGTCGCGCCGATCATCATCAAGAAGGTCAAGAAGCGCGGCCATGGTCATCATGGCGGCTCGTGGAAAGTCGCGTTCGCCGACTTCGCGACGGCGATGATGGCGTTCTTTCTGCTCCTGTGGCTGATGGGCTCCACCACCGAGGAACAGAAAGGCGCGATCTCCGAATATTTCAACAATCCGTCCGCAGTGCCGGGCACCAGCACCGCGCCCTCGCCGACGTCCGTGCAAGGTCCAGGTGGCGCAAGCACGAGCATGATTCAGGTCGGCGGCGGCATGGAGCTGCACACGGCCAGCGATACTCAAGACGCTCCGCCCGCGATGGATGACGATGACGACGACGCCGAGAAGCGTGCGGAAGAAATCGATCGTGAGCGGCTGGCTGCACTGATGAATCAGTTGAAGGAGGCCATCGACGCGCGCGAGGCGCTGGCCAAGTTCAAAGATCAGATCCTGCTGGACATCACTCCCGAGGGTGTGCGCATTCAGATCATCGATCACGAGCGCCGCTCGATGTTTCCTCTCGGCAGCTCGCGGTTGGAAGAGTTCACGGCCAAGATCCTTTACGAGCTGGCCGACATCATCAAGACGGTGCCCAACCGCATCAGCATCAGCGGTCACACCGATATCAAACCTTACGTCGCCAACAACTACAGCAACTGGGAACTCTCCGCCGACCGCGCCAACGCCGCTCGCCGCGCTTTGATCGTCGGCGGCTTACCCGAAACCAAAGTCGGCCGCGTCGTCGGCCTGGCGTCCAGCGTACTACTCGACAGCGCCGTGCCCGACAGTCCGGTGAACCGACGCATCAGTATCATCGTGATGAATCGCCGCACCGAAGAAGCCATCCTGCATGAGAACGGCACCCTGCTCGCGGTTCAGCCCGACGGCGCGTCCACCCCAGCTAGCGGAGCCTCCAGTGAGGAGGCTCCCGCCGACGATGCTGGTGGAAGTACCGCTGCCCCCATCGCGGCCGCCGTCGTCTCACCGGTCAGGTGACATAAGAGCCGACGCCGCTACATTTACGCTTCACAGCCCGAGGCGACTTCCGGTTCTGTGAATCAGTCGACATAAGAACTCCTGGGCGAACTGCCCAATATTGAACCCTAAGTCGCGAACAGATCGGACGGGGTTACACCGCACGTTTGTGGCATCCGGAAGTACGCCCCGTGCGGACTACCGGATTCGGGCGGCTCATACCAAGAGTGAGAGTTCACGGAGAGTGATGCATGGGAAGCGAAGCTAAATTTCCGGTACCTGGAACGGTGCTTTGGGCGGTGGATGTAGAGCTCGAGCGAGAAGTATTTCGCTCAGGCGCATCGGGAAAGCCAAACGTCGATTACCTGCGCTGGATCGACATCGGTGTCGATGACAAGGAAGGACGTATTCCGGAAGAGGAGCTGGAGATAGGCCTCAAGCCCGGTCAGGGTATCTCGTTGTTCCTGGAGCGCATGATTCCCGAAGGTATGGTCGTCATGGACGCGGCATCGTGGAAAAAACTCGACAAGTACAAGCGAAAAGAGGTCCATTGGTGGGGCATAGACCAGGGCCACCCACTGCCGAGCGGATTGTCACTGGTATACGATGGTAAGCCTCCCGGCCACTGCACGCTCACGATCACCAGACCCATGGCCATCAAGTCGTTCCTTAGTCTTGTAGCGTTGATTCCTTTCAGCAAGAAAGGTAAAGAGTTTTACGGCGCCACTCACTGATGGAACAAGTCATGAAAGCGATCGAACTGAGCGAGAAGGAAATCACGTATACCCTCATCGCACTGAGAAGGTACGAGAAGGCCCTGTTGGAGCAAGACGATGAGGAGATGGGAGATACGTTAACCGATCTCCTCATGGTCCAGTCGCTCATCAAAAAACTCAGTGCCGCGAAGCAAGATCGATAACGGAACCAGTTCAGATCACGCTAGCGAAGCGAGGTGCGGAGCGGCGCTCAGACTTGCGATCGGGTTGCTCTCGCCTCTGTCCTTGATCGTGCCTGCGCTTGCGTCTTGGCTCGTTTTGTCGGGACCACAAGCTTTCTGGGTTTGTGGTCTGCTTGTGGTCGGATCGATCGGAGCCGCTGGAATTAACAGTGCGCGTTCCAGCTGGAGGATCCCGCCAACCGATTCCATCCATATGACCCGATGCACCCGCCTTGGCGGTGGCATGGCTTCACAACTAGAAGTCAGATGATTAGGTTTCACGACAACGGCACGTACGACGCTAAGTTTCAGCAGGAGGTAGCCGTCCGCTGCCCGAGATGTCAGCGCCGCGCGTATGTGTTCGCCGATGGCAATGGCTACCGCGCCAATAGTGCAAAACTCTCGTGCACTTCTTGCGGGTACAGCGCATCTTGGGATCGCCGGAGCTACAAAGGTCCCGCTATAGGCATCGCGAAACGCCGATGCCGATATTGTGGACGGTGGCTCCAGAGAAAGTACTTCGGCTCGCCTCACACTCATGAGGCTCGCCTGAGGTGCCCCGGCTGCAACACGGAAATGCGGGAGCCGATCTCTTGGTCGCGTAGCTGGGCTTCTACGCCTTGCGATCCATATTTCGGATATCCGCTGTGGTTTGTCGGCGTAGTGAAGGGGAGCGTGTTCTGGGCATATAACGCAGCGCATCTGTCGTTCATACGAAATTACGTGCAAGCGACTATCCGTGTCCGAGAACCGAATAGAAATTCATCGCTGGCAAGCAGGCTTCCTCACTTCTTGCTGGACCTGAAAAATCGCAAGGCAGTCTTGAAAGAGATTTCCGTGTTGGAGAGAGCGTGAGACAGGTCGAGGAGCTGGGCGGGCGGCCTATCGAAAGCTCGCACAATCCGGACGCTGTGTTGGATTCTACTTATTCAGAGGCAAGCGAGATTGGCTATCCACGTGGAGAGAGCTAACACGCGCCTGCACGCGGTGTTGGAATTTCAGGGAACACATGAAACGACACGCGATCTCTTAGCACTATGAGTTGCGTACTTCGAGTCAGTGGTACCGACATGGAACCGACGGATCTGCTCGTTGGATGTCCGCTCGCAATTCATCGCATCTGGCGCAAGGGAGAGCCGAGGCGGCCTACTGGCCCAGCCTCGCAGCAAATAAATGAGCGAGGTGGCTTCGCTATAGTTGTAAGCGAGGCGGACGGCGATCGTGTGCGCCAGCAGGCTGAAGATGCGACAGCGTACTTGACGAAGAACGCCGTGCATCTTGAGGCGATTCTGTCCCATCCGTCTGTGGAGGAGCGCTATCTGGATTTCGCTTGGTGGTTTCCAGTCGATGGTTCTGGCCCGGCTGCTCAGGCCACCCACTTCCCGGCAGGGCTAATGGCGCTTTGTTCGAAGCTGAGGCTGGGTCTGGAGATGACCGTGTATGCGACGGCGGACGAACACCTCTAACACAATAGGGCCGACGCAGTGAAACCAACGCGGGCGTTCCACATGAAAACACGCGGGGTCGTTCTTGCTCTGCTCGCGTGCACAATGGTTTTCTGGAAAAGAAAATGGCTCCCGTTATGAAACATTCGCGTCGCCAGGTCATGAACACACCGCTCTTCGGATTGATTCTGCTCGTGCTTGCGGGAGCGGTCGTCGCCGGCGAGGCGGTAAGCAAACGCTATGAGTCCTTCGAAGTACGAAGCCAGGACGGAACCAGTCCAACGTTTATCTTCTCTGCTGCCGATGCAACATCGGAGTCACCGATCGTCATTTCCGTACCGGGGCGGAAGCTAACCGAGGCAGATCGACAACACAGGGTGGGCCTCCAGAAGTACTGGCTATCGAAGAATGTGCCGAAAGACTTTGAGTATCGGGTCCGGAGCCTCGTCGAGTGCGGCCTACAGCGTCCGGGTGAGTTTGCAGCGTGTGATCACTACGTGTTTGTCGATCCGAAATCAGAGCAAGAATTCCATTACTACATCTATGTGGGCAATTGGCCTTGAACCGGCCCAACAACGCGCTGCAGGCGACGCGCGAATCGGATTCGCCTGAGCGCGGACGTTATGTGGCGCGCGAACGGGCGGAGATACGTTCATGATAAGCCCGAAGACCTCGGTCATATTGGGCCTCGTCTTCTCGATAGCAGCCTGGTTGGCGCTTCTCGGAGGCTTCGGCTATGCCCTGCTCGAGTCGGACGTCCCAGTTCAGCCGGGGGATCTGTCGCCTCGCCGTTTCACGATGGCGATGAGCACCGGATATGCCTTTGCTTTTTCCGGAATCGGCTGTGTGCTGGGTGGCGAAGGTTTAGTCAAGAAGGTGGTATCCCGCTCGTGCACGCATCGCTGTCCAACTCAGCGCCCCACTGTTGCTGGTTATCGGGGCGGCCCTACTCTGGCGCCAGTTGCGCTCATGAGCCGTTGGCGACTGATGTACTGGCACTCCTGCAAAGATCGTTGGTATTGACCGCGACGTTGAGATCGAGCCATGAAGAAGACGGATCTCGTGCATGTAGTCGGACTACTGTTCGTCACGTTGGTAGTAGAGAACTTTCTTTCCGCATCCTGGGATAATTCTTTCGTTTCCGGTCGCGCTTGGTTTCCTGGGGTCGCGGAACTGGTTGAAGCTCTATTCTTTGTTGCGGTGTTTGTGCCGGCGGGCTTCGTGTTGGTGCGTCTGGTAGAGACGAAAAATTCCGCCCGATTCGCGGCTTGGTTCGGAGTGGCGTATGGGGTGCTGAGCTTGCTGCTCTTCCGTCACAGCACTACAGCGTCGAACCCGCTGGATGTGTTGTTTTTCTACGCAAAGTTCGCCGTTCCGGCGTGGGCGGCATGGCTCGGTGCAGTTATATCGGCGCGCATGCGGAGCGTGTGAGCATGCTACGTTAGGCGTATATGACTCATCTCATTACATTCACGAGCTCCGAGTTCGATCCGGTGGCGGAGGCGCCGAATCCGATCAATCCCATTGCCGGTGAAGGCATCCTCAACTGGCTTCGGGAGCAGCTTCGCGACGCCGGATATGAGGTTACGGCGCCGGAGCCCGAGGACTGGGGTTGGTACGTTTATGTAAAAGACCGGGAGAGTTCATGTCTTATCGGTGCGAGCTCGGACCTTGATCAGCCGGCGCCGAGAGAATGGATAATCCAGATTCATCGGAAACGGTCATTGACCGACAAGATCTTTGGCCGAAATAAACTTGCGGATAACGATGCGGTGTCCGCGTGCATCGAGGCTTTGATTCGAAAGAGCGGCGGAGCGCAAGACGTTCGGGTGAACAGGCGCGCCTGACAACGCAGCGACGCGCGAAGACGCGTGCTCCGGATTAACGGCGGCGTTAGACTGTCTCCAAGGATCCTGCCGTACGGACATGAGTGAAGAGCCCAAAGGAATCGACTCTGAAATCCACACACCGTGTGCCAAGACGGGCGTGGCTTCTCGCTTCGGCAGCGGCGTTGGCAGGGATTTGCGCCGCCATTGTGGCAGTCCTATTCGAGGGTTCGCTCCGAGCTGTCTTCGGAGGAGCTGCGGTCGTTCTCACTGTCACAGCATTCTTCTGCTTTGGTGCGACCTCATTGGAGTCCGCCAGTGGCCCGCCTTTCGATCCCGACGAGCCCTCACCGATTCCTCCTGTTCCGCAATCTCAGGTAACGCTCGTTTACAACCCTGAGAACATGCCAGACGAAAGCGACTCGACAAAGCCGCATGGCTCAGGCTGACCGCGGAACAAGAAATACATGAAACGACACGCGATCTTAATGACGCTGGCCGGCGTGAGCGGCTGTGCGACCACCACTGAACCGGAGCCCGTGTTCATAGACAAATATATCGGCGAAACGGGACCGGCGACACTGACCCTTGACGTGATTCGAGAGCTTGCGCTTTTGCCCGAATCCGGATGGGTGAACTCTGTCGACAAGAGGGCAGCCGACGGCAGGTTCCAAGCCCGTAAGCGTGGCCCGATCAAATATGAGCTCGAGCCGAACTATGTTGCATTTCAGGAAGTCAAAGACGGCAAGCACCCCAACGGGAAGTACTCCTGGCGCGATGGCGTCCTGACGATCTGCATGTTGACCCTGATGCCAGGCACGGTTGGAGACAAGCTGGCGTTCCGATTCGACTATGACACCTGTGCCGTTATGACGAAGGTTTCACGATGACGACTGCCTCGTTTCGCTTCGGTGAGGGCGACGTCCATGAGCTTCGGATGGAGTTCTCGTGGTTGGGGGCCGAACGGTACTATGTCGGTGACAGCCTAGTGTTCAAGCACTGGAGCTTGATGCCTTCCGGCAGTCGCGAGTTCAACGCCGCCGGTCATGCCATTCGCATCTCCATACAGATCGGTCGAAGGCAGATCGCAGGCCAGGCGTATGTGGACGGCTCGCTGAAATCGGGAGATCTCTTCCCGGAGCTGAATCGAAAGCTGCAACGACGCAAGCCATTTTGGGTTTACGTTGCAACCTGGCTCGCCATCGCATTCTTTTCCTTCACGTTGACTGTACTGCTTGGCGGATGAATCCCGCGTGAGAAGTGCGCGACCCGAAGTGGCAGATCTCTACGAGATCTCTTTCATTTTTTGCGGCATATTCTTCTGCGCGCGTTGTAACGCTTCTTCGCCTGAGTTCGGAGAAGTGAAGCCGTACTCCGATCTGGCGTACTACCGAACAGCAGAGCTTGCCTATGAGCAAGGTTGGCGGCCCACTCCCGGAGATGAGCATAAGGCGCTGTGTCCAGCATGCATTGCCCAACAAGGCCATGCTCGCGACGGCGGGCAAACGTGAAGCCTCTAAAAGAACATTGGAGCCGACGTGGTGAAACCAGTGCGTTCCACATGAAAATCGCACGCGCCGTTCTTGCTCTGCTTGCATGTACAAGCGCAGCGGCGCACGCCGAGGTGTCGGCATGTCAGCAGACGCTGAAGCCGATTCACAGGCCAGCGCCAGACTATCCCTCGTCGCAACAGGCGGAGCCGTATGTCAAAGGTTCGTCGTACATGCATGTGTTTGTGGCGGGCACAGTCACTGTAGAGCTCGTGGTGAGTCGAGACGGAACCGTTTCAGATGCACGAGTTATTCACTCAGTGTACGACCTCGTGGGGCGCAATGCGTCAGTGTACAAGCCTGGCCACTTCAAAGGATTTCTGGAAATGAACGTGGTTCCTGTTGTGAAGACCTGGCGCTTCTCTCCGATACCGAAGCCCTGTACAGGCGAATTCAAATTCACCTGGCGATTGCAAGATGAGCAGATCAAGCCGTCGCAACCGAATGCGCGCGAAAACGTGCGCTCCAACTGAATGGGATAGCCGACGGAAGAACATATGTATGCCAAGTCTTACTACTCGATGATGCTGCTCGGAATCTGTGCCGGCCTGTCATTTTTCGTATTCATTGGCGTGCAGATCGCCTTGGCGCGAATAGATATGGACGATCCTGCGACGTGGCCAAACATGGGCCCACAGATGGCGTATTTTGGGATACCGATGTTCAGCGCGTTTGTAGCGATCCCGTCCGTTCTCATCAACGTGCTTTTGGACCTGACGAAGCAAAGGCGAGTAAGACTGCCGATGCATTGGTTTTGGTTGGGCGCCGCCTATAGTCTGCTCGGAACCTCGTATCCAATGGCAGTGGCCGGCATGAATGGGACTGCCAGCCTCCTCATTGGGGGTGCGGCCGCTATCGCGGCTGCTTTCATCGTAAGACGGCATTGGGCGGCATAGTATTCGGCGCAGCGGGGCTCATCTTCGCGCCATCACCTGCATACGATCCCGGCGGTTGGGGGTACTGCGGACTATCTTCAGCTTACCCTGTCTATTTGCCAGAACCAGAGAAGGTCATTGGTGAGAACTACTTCTGCTTCGACTGCTATGACTGCGTTGCGGATCCTCTCGGAGTCCTCATTCTGTTGATGTACTTGGCCGCTGTGGTCATGATCTCAGGTGCTCTAGCTTCGCGAATAGGTGAGGCAGTGCCTGTAACGATGAGCGACGCAGTCATGACAATCCGCAGGGTATTTAGGACGCGACAATCCGGGTGGGCGGTGTCATCACATATTCTCCCTAACACGCCGCCGGCTCCTGGGGTGCTCGTGAGAACCTTTGGCAACTCGTTCTCATCCATTCGCGGCGCCTTTTATTTCGCCGGAATCCTCTGGCTTGCTCTGTTCGTACTTTTCGTGTCGCTCGACCGAATCCATGCAGACCTGCCGTCGCGGCTGATGTCATCGATCATTTACAGCTTGGGAATCGCGTCGATTCCACTCGTCGCGATCGTTCCAACATGCGCGTTCGCGATTCGAGTTGACGCCAGCTCTGTCAAACACGTTTTTCTTGGTCGCGTAATCCTGTCAGCTCGGTCGCTCGATGATTTGCGGGCGGTGGAGATCGGCTCTGGATGGGGAGCGGTAATGAAATTCGAGAAGCAGAGGCCCATTCGGTTTCTCGGGGCGAGCCTGCCAGAGCTTCAGTCCTTGTGCGTCCATTTGTCGAAGTTGCGACCGAATCAGATCTCGTCCTCGGCCGGACTGGTGGCGGGCGGACTGCTCGAGGTTGAAAATCAGATGCGCAAACGTGGGCGGCATGACACATGAGATACGCTGTAGCCCTGTTCATTGGCCTGTGCTCGATCGCCGCATTCGCCACCCTGCCGTTACAAGCGACTTTGGAGCAGCTTGCGAGCGACAGCGATCACATCCTGGCTGGTCATGTGATCGGCGTCGATATGGTCGGTGCGGACGGAAAAGAGATAAGCGACGAAACGGCAATGACCGGGCCGGGTCGTCAAACGAAAATCCGCTTGATCATCAAGGTCGACAAGGTCTTTTTCTCGCGCGCCAAGGCAGTGCCCGATACTATTCGGGTACCGCTCGATCCGATGATGCATTTCAGCTTGGGACAGATCAGAGAAGCTCATCGAGAGCCCTCCAGAACCATGCTCCTTATACTGAAAGGGGGATCCTTCGAGCCTGTAGTGCCCGGAGTATTCTTCCGCGAACTGGACGAAGCACAGAAGGCGCTGGACATTCGTGCGAGGGCGCAGCGATCTAACGATACAATGGAGTCAACGCGGTAACGCGCGACTGAAGGGGTTCATTCTGGCGCTTCGGCGTCGTTGGGCAAGGAGCATATGCCTCCCTCACAAACTGAATGTGTGTCGACACCACTCGAGGAATGGGTGTCGGCTATGTGCAAGCGGCCGGGTATGTATGTAGTGGACGCCGATCTAGGGCGGGTCTGTGCATTCATCGACGGATTCAATACTGCACAGGCTGGCGGCCCGCTGATGGGCCTGCATCAGTGGCTCGTTCTGCAGATCGACGGGGCGGACAACGTTTCCTGGATTGGCAATCTCGAGTGCCCGGTTCGGCAGAGGGTGGGAAACTCTGCGTCGCCGGAAGCCTCAATCAGCGCAGCGGGTGAGATTCTGGGAGAGTTCTTCAGCTACCGTCAGGCGAATGGGCTCACTAAAATCTTCAGCGACTACGCTAAATGGCTTCTCAGAAAGACTTGGTATCAAGGGCCGTTGCGGAACAGCCCAACAAGCCGTGCAACCCGATCGCGCGCGAAGACGAAGCCGCGCGCCTGAGCACAGATGAACTCGATCGGGTAGTCGGTCCGTTCGAGTTGTGTCACTGCAATCGTTGCAAGAAAGTGAGTGGCTCCGCGTTCATGGCGGCGATTGGTGTACGTCGCGAGGACTTCAGGTGGATCTCCGGTCGCGAGCTCATCAGGGCATTTGAGGCTCCGCTGCTGCAATCACCACCCGCTTATCGCGTGTGCTTCTGCACGGTCTGTGGTTCATGTGTGCCCGACCCCGAAGACAGTTCGGAGCTCTTCGAGATCGCCGCCGGATTACTCGACGACGATCCTCGGCTCCAACCGGACAAGCACATCTTTGTCGAGATGAAGGCGCCGTGGTTCGAGATCACCGATGATCTTCGGCAAATGGACAAGAACGCTTTGTTAAAGCACCGTCAGCAAGTTAGACAGACAGAAGAAGATGGAACCTAAATACATCGGCCTGTTATTGCTCCTACCACTAATTTGCCTGGTGTTCTGCGTGGACGCACTCAACACCTCCGTCGACCGACGTATTGGATTGACAGGCCTCGGCCCACTTGTTTCTCCCAAGCGCATGTTAGCCTTTAGTCGCATCCTGAGTGGTGCACTGCTGATATTCGGCTTCGGTGTCTTCTTGTGGAATGGGGATCCATGGGGCTGCGCGGTCGCGGCTGGTGGTATTGCACTGGGTAGCGCTCATCGCGCCCTCGTTCGCATCGATCAACGCCTCGATGAGTGGGTCTCTCAGGCGAATGCAAGCGCTTCTAACAAAGCGCCCGGCCGGACGATCGAAGACTCGCGCCGTTGAAAATATGGACGGCTTCAGCTCCTCCGCATCCACTCCGGATCGGGAATCTCGTGAAACGCGTGGCGGAGGCTTTCGCTCCAGCGAGTGCGGATCATTCTGAAGTAGGCGTGGTTCTCGTCGATGTTCACGTGGCTGTGGACTTTGAGCTCATCGCGTTTGATCGACAGCAGGTCCAACGGGACCCCCACCGATAGATTCGACCGGATCGTCGAATCCATCGAGATCAGCGCGCACTTCGCCCCTTGAGCCAGGCTGGTAGAACGTGAGATCACGCGATCCAGGATCGGCTTCCCGTACTTGGACTCGCCGATCTGGAAGTACGGCGTGTCCGCGGTGGCCTCGATGAAGTTGCCTGCCGCGTAGATACAAAACAGCCGCGGCTCTTCGCCGCCGATCTGGCCGCCGAAGATCAGCGACGCGTTGAACTCGATGTGATGCTCCTTCAAAGCATCAGCATCGCGCCGATGAATCTCACGCAGCGCTGCGCCGACGCTGAGCGCGGCCTCGAACATGTTCTTGGCGCCCCAGATGCTCACGCCCGGCTCGTTCTCGTGCTCGTGCAAAACATTCACGACGGCCTGCGAAATTGCCAGGTTGCCGGCGGTGAGCAGCACCATCACGCGCTCGCCCGGCCGCTCGAAACACGTCACCTTGCGAAAGGTGCTGATCTGATCGACTCCCGCATTGGTGCGCGAGTCGGACAGGAACACCAGGCCGGCATCGAGCAGCATGCCTACGCAATACGTCATAGCAATGACTAACGAATGGTCAGAAGGTGGGCACCATAGCCGATACGGGCCGCGCTCGACCAGAGAGATTGCGGCTTCTGACTATTGCTGGGCCGAGGTCGCGATACGGACCGCGACCTGCATTTCTTCTGGGCCGCCGCCGCGACGGACGCCACGAACTGGGCATGCGTCCAGGTAGTCGCGTCCCACGGCCAGCCGGCAGTGCCGACCGTCGGTCGGCATGCGATGGGTGACGTCGATGGACATCCAGCCTTTTTCCCGGCCGGTCCACACATCCACCCAGGCATGGCTGGCAATCTCGCCGTCCTTGTCCACGTAAAAGTAACCGCTGACATAGCGTGCAGGAATGCCGGCGCTGCGGCAGCAGGCTATGTAGATATGCGAATGATCCTGGCAAACACCCGCGCCTCGCGCGAACGCTCGTGAGGCCGACTCGTGGACATCGGTTGCGCCTTTTTCATACCGCACTTCTTCACACACGGCTTCAGCCAGACTGAGGAGTTTGGCTCGCATGTCGCCGCTGCCGTGCAAGCGTGGTTGGGCGAAAGCGGCGATGGCTTCATCGGGGCGCGTCAATGGCGTTTCGGCGAGGAACGCCAATGGCGAGATTGTTCCTTCATCGGACATTTCCGCGGCGTCGGCAGTCTCCACGACGCCGTCCACGACGATCCGGATCTCGCGATGCGGTTCGTCCAGCGTCAACAGATGCACGATGTTGCCGTAGGCATCCACCTGCGGGCGGCAGCGTCCGGGCACGGACATGTTCCAGCTGAGCGCGCGTTGCATCGGATCGCGACGAGGGGTCAGGCGCAGATTCTGCACGCTGCGTTTGACGGGCTCGCCGTAGCGATAGAACGTTTCGTGTCGGATATGCAGATGCATGTCGTTTCACCAACAGGGCATTCCCGGCTTCGCCGGGAATGCTTGAATATAGTTCAATCCGCCGCCGACACCAGGAAGTCACGGGACACGCGGTCACCCAGATCTCGCACCTGGCCTAGGAAACGAACGAGGTATTCGTGAAGCCCCATTTCGAAAACGCTATCGATGCGACCGAAGTGCAGCGATGCCTGCAACTCGCCGGCGCGTCTCTCGGTTTCCGACGACTGCGAATTCCGCACTGATTGCAGATGCATGTGAACTTGGGACATGCATCGTCGCAACGAACGCGGCATATCATCGCGCAATACCAGCAACTCGGCGACGCGTCGAGGCGTGATCAGATCGCGATAGACGCGTCGATAAATCTCGAACGCCGACACGGAATGCAACAGCGCGCTCCACTGGTAGTAGTCAGCGGCGCCGCCTGCCTGCTCGCCGCGAGGAAGCAGCAGGTGGTACTTCACATCGAGAATGCGGGCGGTGCTGTCGGCGCGTTCCAGGTAGGTGCCCAGCCAGGTGAAGTGCCACGCTTCGTCACGCAACATCGTGCCCTGGATGACTCCGCGGGCCACATGCGCGCGGTACTTCACCCACTCGAAGAAATTGCCCACTTCGGCTTCATTCGAAGACCGAAGTCCGGCCACGCGCATTTCCAACCACGTCGCGTTCAATGTTTCCCAGATTTCCGATGTGAGCGTACCGCGCACTGCGCGCGCGTTTTCGCGAGCACCGCGCAGGCAGCTGTAGATGCTCAGCGGGTTGTCGCGATCGAAGGCCATGAAGGCGATGACGTTCGACGAAGTGACTGCGTCATAGCGCTGACGGAACGCGTCCATCAGACCGATGATGGTTAGCGTTGCTACCCAGCCTTGCTCGAGAATCTCCGCGCCCTGCGGGAGCAGGGACATGCGGGAGTTCACGTCGAGCATGCGAGCCAGATTCTCGGCGCGCTCGGTGTAGCGCGCCATCCAGTACAAATGATCGGCCGTGCGGCTCAGCATGCTCGTACGCCCTGCGGGCTCCCTCGCCCAGAGAAGATTTTTTTGTTTCCCTCTTCGGGGGAAACGGCCCTGACCGGAAACCCGATCCTCTCCTCATTCCCCGAAGGGGAGATAAAACCCACTGGCGGCGTTATGCGCGAGCTCATCGCTCCAGCACCCACGTATCCTTCGTCCCACCACCCTGCGACGAATTCACGACCAGCGAGCCTTCTCTGATCGCGACGCGAGTCAGGCCGCCGGGAACCAAGGTGACTTCGCGGCCGGACAACACGAACGGTCGCAGGTCGATGTGCCTCGGCGCAATGCCAGCTTCGACGAACGTGGGACAGGCCGATAGCGCCAACGTCGGCTGGGCGATGTACTTCTCCGGTGAGCGTAGGATGCGTTGGCGGAAGGCGGCTAGTTCCGCGCTGCTCGCGGCCGGGCCGATCAGCATGCCGTAACCGCCAGCGCCATGAACTTCCTTGACGACGAGCTCGCCAAGGTGCGCCAGCGTGTAGTCCAAATCTTCTTTCCGACGCAAAACAAACGTCGGCACGTTCGACAACAGCGGCTCTTCGCCGAGATAGAAGCGGACCATCTCCGGCACATAGGGATAAATGGATTTGTCATCCGCCACCCCCGTGCCGATCGCATTCGCGATGGTCACTCGTCCCGCGCGGTACGCCGCAAGCAGGCCGGGAATCCCCAGCATGGAATCCGGCCGAAACACCAGCGGATCCAAAAAATCATCGTCGATGCGACGATAGATCACGTCGACCCGCTGCGGGCCGCGAGTGGTGCGCATGTAGACGAACTCGTCGTCGACGAACAGATCCTGCCCCTCGACCAGTTCGATACCCATCTGCTGCGCCAGAAAGGCGTGTTCGAAATACGCGCTGTTGTAAGCGCCGGGCGTGAGCAGCACGACAGTTGGATCGTTCACGCCCGAGGGCGCGACGCTTCGCAGATTCTCCAGCAGCAGATCGGGGTAGTGCTCGACCGGCGCCACCGAATGCAGCGCGAACAGCTCGGGAAACAATCGCATCATCATGCGCCGGTCTTCCAGCATGTACGACACACCGGACGGCACTCGTAGATTATCTTCTAGAACATAGAACTCACCCGCGCCCGCGCGCACCACATCCACGCCCGCGATGTGCGCATAGATGGAGCCCGGCACGTCGATGCCCTGCATCTCCGGCCGATACTGACCGTTACAAAGCACCTGCTCGGCCGGAATCCGCCCTGCCTGCAGGATCTCCTGCGAGTGATAAATATCGTTGATGAAGGCATTGAGCGCGCGCACGCGCTGCTTCAATCCCGCAGCCAGATGTTTCCATTCGGCCGCTGGGATGATGCGAGGAACGATATCGAAAGGAATCAGCCGCTCGGTGCCCGCTTCCTCGCCGTACACGGCGAAGGTGATGCCGACGCGATGAAACAACGTGTCGGCCTCGGCACGTTTGTGAGCGACGCGTTCGGTCGGAGTGCGCGCCAGCCAGGAAGCGAAGGTCTTGTAATGCTCGCGTACCTGGCCGTCGCCGGCATGCATTTCATCGTACGGGCTCGCCGACATCCGGACCTCTGTTGTGACCCGGCCGAGTCATTTCGGCGGGCGAGCCCGGGCGACGATGCCGCGCGGCTCGAGCTTGATGTCAGGCGATGGAGCGAAAAACGTGCCAGTCGGAAGGGGCCTGAGATTTTGCGTGATTCAAGGGCAGGCCAAGACAGAGGCCATCCATCATGCACCAACGCGAGGCCTGCACGGCCGGCCTCGCGCACGATGATGGGGCGGCTTTCCCCATCACCCTGATCGTCGATTTACGGCATCTGGATCTTGCCGCCGCCGCGCCCACCGCCGGTGATTCCCGGCACCGGTCCCTGCGGCACCACCAGCTGCGAGGCCTGCTGACGGCGCATTTCCTGGATCTGCTGGACCGTGCGCTCGATCGCCGCCTGCGCCGCCGGCGCGAAGCCCTTGACCGCCTCGGCCAGAGTGGGGCCTTCGATCTCGAAGTTGATGGGCACGGGGCCCATGTTGGTCATGATCTCGGCCTGGCCGATGAACAGCACCGGGCGGGTGGGGTCGGCCGAGCCGTCCGCGCGCACCGGAGACAGGCGACGAATTGCGCCGACGCGCCGGTCGGTGAAATTGTCCTCCTGATACAGCGCGTCGGCGTCCATCTGCGGGTCCTGATTACGATCGTCGGCCATGTGAAACCTCTAATGAATTCGCCCGCTTGCGGCGGGCTTCGTAAATGGCGTTGCCTTATGACAGTAGACCAGCCAGGGCCGCCGTCTTCAAGGCAGTGACAGTATTCGTCAGCGCCTCCAACGCCGGTACAATGGGGTCATCTTTAATGAGAGCAACGGGCCCCCGGCCCGAGCAATGCCATGCAGGAAACCGACAACCCCTTCAGCGAAGCCTTCGGCAAAGCCGTGGACCTGGGCAACCGGATCGCCGACACGGACGACAAGGCCGACATCTGGGACATCGCCGACGGTCTGCTGGCGGGCGCCGTGCAGTACTGGCTGTACTCGCGTCAGCCGTGCTCGGATCCGGAGTGCGAAGAGTGCCAGCCCATCAGCACCGCGCAGGGCCGCATCGAGGAACTGCGCAAGCTGATGCGCCAGTTCGCCGAAGAAAGCGAATATTTCCATTCGCCGACCGATCGGAACGTCGGGCGCGCTTAATCACGCGCTGCTTGCGAGTAAACGAAACGCCGCACTCGACACCACGTTAGTGGCTCATTGTCAACGCTGCGCGCATTAATTTTTTGCAGCAAAAAATAGTTCGCGCGTACGTGCTTGATCTGTAACGCGGCGTAAATGCAACAGCGGAATGCGACCGCGTTTTGCGATCCAGCGCACACCGCGCGAAGCGTGTCGCCCTTCACACTTTCTCCCGTGACCTCGTGCGGGAGACCGATGCGGTGGGAATGTTGAAGAACTTGAAGCTCAGACATCGCGCGTACGTGTGCGCATACAACTCGTTTCGATTCGCCGCGCGGCTGCGTGGCGACCTGAGCGAGTTCGCGCCCTCGATCGCCGAAACACTGGAAAGCGTGGGCGACGAGCTCGCCGCGCTGGCGCGGGACAGCTGCCCGAACGAGAACGAGCGGCGGCAGCTGATCGAAGGTTTGGAGGGCGCCCTGCGAGCGCTCGGTTTGTCCGATGCCGCCCAGGTGCACATCGTTTCTCAGCTGGCGCCGCGCATCATGGCGGGCGAGCCGGCCAGCGCGAGCAAGGAAGCCTGGACGCGCATGGCGGTGTAACAAAACAGTCTGGATACCGCCAGAAAATTGACCGGATGAGACATAACCTCAACGCCATGGCAGCCCGTTACCTGTCGCCAAATACACATGTCTGCTGAAAGCGACCGGACTGCTTGACTTATGGCTTAGGCGTGCCGATTATCGAAGCCGTTCCTAGTCGAGATTCCTGGGCAAACTCGCCGAAAGGCGAGGACGCAAAGCTTCCGGTCTAACGGATTCATTTCCTAAGACAGCGGGGTTGCCACGGGGCCGCTTACGACGGCGGCAACGGTTTCGCCACACAAGAAAACAGCGAAACCGCCGTGCACGAGCGCCATGCGCATACGCGCGCTCACTTCCCCGTCGAAATGTCTCCGTCAGCGAAGCTGCGTCCACCGCAAGCGGGCGGTGTTACGGCAGCGAAACGGGTTGGGGAAGAACAGTGGACGACAACACCAGCAAGGTTTACGTAGAGCCGGACAGCTCACAGCCGCCGCTCGTGCCCCCGAATGGGAGCCCGGGCACGCAGCTGTTTGTCATCAACCTGTGCGCGTCGATCGCGCCGGTGTCGACGACCGGAAGAAACATGCCCGGTCTCGAGAACTACAAGCTTTATCAGGTCGCGCGCGTCGAGGACGGACGCACGCGCCATCGTCTGCGCCTCGGCTTCTTCACTAACGAAGCGCATGCTGAACGCGTACTCACCGTCGTTCGCCAGCAGTATCCGACTGCGTTCACCACCAGCCTCGGCGATGAAGACCGTCGCTTTGCGCGCGGTTATCTGCCTGAACGTTCCGCCCCCGCTCCCGCTCCGCGTCCCGCTGTTGCTGTCGTCAACACGCCCGCGCCTGCTCCTGTTGCTGCGGCTCCTGCGCCTAAGGCCGCTCCTGCTCCTGTCGCTGCTAAACCCGCTCCGGCCCCGGCGGCACAGCCTGCCGTCCAGCCTGCCGTGGCCAAGCCCGCTGCTGCTGCCAAAGCGCCCGCCCCCACACCGAAGCCGAGCCAACCCGCGAAGGCTGCCGTCAAGGCTCCTGTCGAAGAAATCGTCGAAATGACGTGGGAGCCGGACGAAGAAACCAAAGCCGCGGTCACGTCCGCGTCTTTGCCGAAGATCAAAGCGTTGACCGAGGCCGTCGGCCTCGACGAGATGAGCTGGGACGACGAGCCCGCGCCGACGCTCACGCCAGCCCCGGCCAAGGAGCCGCTGGCTGTCGGTCTGTTAAGCGGCAAGTTCGCGGCGCTCGACACGACCAAGCTCAAGGTCTCGAAAGCGGCCACGCCCGCACCTGTGGCGGCTAAACCTGCCACGCCGCCCGCGCCTGTGGCGGCCAAACCTGTCACGCCGCCCGCGCCCCAGGCCGTGCCGCCGAAGCTCGATACGGCAGCCAGCGTGCGCGTGCCCGCCTTGACGTTCTCCGATCCCGCGCCCACGCCGGCCAGCGCGCAGAAATCGAACGCTGCGCCGAACGAGCCGTATCACGTTGGCAAGGGCGTCCGCATCGAAGAAGTCGACGCGTTCGAGCTGGATCTCTATGACGACGCGCCGGCAACGCCCGCTGCTCAGCAGCCTCCGGCCGCGGCGGCAAAGAAGGGTGCTCCTGCGAAACCCGCGGCCAAGCCCGCCGCGCCCGTGGCCAAGAAGCCCGAGCCGCCCGTGGCAAAGCCAGCGGCGCCGGCTGCGGCCAAGCCTGCTGCTCCGATGTTGAAGCCGGTGCCGCCCGCGCCGGTTCGCGAGTCGTCCCTAAAGCATCCCAACCTCGACAGCACGCAGACCATCCGCGCGCTGACGACGGAAGAGCTGAACGACGGCGCACAGGAAAAGTGGTTTGCGATTCAGCTGGCCGCGTCCGAGCAGCCGGTGAACCTCGACACCATGCCGCACCTCGATATCTTCGAGGCCTATAGCCTCTACTCCGTTGCCACCGCCGGCAGCGGCAAGATCGTGCATTCGCTGCGGCTGGGCTTCTTCAAGGAAGCTGTGTCCGCCGAGGCGGTCGCTGGCTATCTGAAAACATTCTTCGCCTCGCCGTCGGTGCTGCGTATCAGCGTCGCCGAGCAGGCGCGCTTCAAGGATGCGCCTCAGCCGCGTCGCGCCGATCCGGAAGAGCCGAAGAACAACGTCGTCGAGCTGAACAACGCCCGCGCCAATCGCGCGCCGGTGGTGCCGACGGTCACGATGGAAGTGGATCCTTCGGCGACGGGCGCTTTCCGTCCGAATGCGACGGGTGCCTTCCGCCCGAACGCCACGGGCGCGCTGAGCTCCGCCACTGGCACGTTCAAGCCTGGCGCCACTGGAGCTTTCAAGCCCAACGCGACTGGCGCGTTCAAAGCCAATGCCACGGGTGCGTTCAAGCTGAACGGCACCGGCGTTCATAAAGCGCTGGACACCAAGGTCGCGGCCAAGTCCGCGAGCCCTGCGACCAAGCGGTCCGATCCGACCGGGAAGCACAAGTCCCTGAAGAAGAGCTTGGCTGAAGAGCTGCTCGAAGAGGCCCGCGAAGTCGAGCTGTCCGAGAGTGGCATTCGGAAGCTGCCGCAGAACAACTCGTTGTTGTCTCGGCTGCTCGGCAAGAAGAAGTAAGAAATTCGCGGCGCGGCGCCTGCCGACGAGGCGGCGACTGGCCCGATTCTTCCCTGTCCGGCAAACTTCGGCGTCTTGATTCAACTCGGGACGCCGCCGTGGACATCAGAACCGCCGATCTCTGCGATCAATTCAGCGACGAGCTGGAAGTCTGCGAACCTCTGTTCGGCGACTTCGGCGGTCAGCTGCAATTCGGCGGGCAGATCGCCACCATCAAATGCTTCGAAGACAACTCTCTCGTCCGCGAGCTCACCGCCGAAGCCGGTAACGGCCGCGTACTCGTCATCGATGCCGGCGGCTCCATGCGCCGCGCCGTCGTCGGCGATCTCTTAGCCAAGAAGGCGGTGGACAACGGCTGGAGTGGCATCGTCGTCTACGGTTGCATCCGCGACTCCGCCGCCATGGCCGACATGCCCATCGGCGTCAAAGCCCTCGGCACTCACCCTCTCAAAACCGACAAACGCGGCGAAGGCCAGCGCGACCTCCCCGTCCGCTTCGGCGGCATCTCCTTCCGCCCCGGCGACTGGCTGTATGCCGACGAAGACGGCGTCATCGTCGCGCGCCGCTCGTTGATCGGGTAAACAAGCAGATCACGCGAGCCCAACCGCGCGGGCGATTAGAGACATTCCTGCGCAGATGGTGACAGCGCCGATTGCGCGAGCGACGTGTTGGGCGGCGGGCGCGAGGCGTTCGAGGGTGATGGCGATGGCGACGATGGCCATGGCGCGGATGTCCATGACGCCGATGACGAGAAGGATGGCGGTGAGGCCGGCGCAGCAGTAGCTGCAGTGAAGGCCGAGGCGGAGGCCGTGCTGCCAGGCGCCGCGCGATGTGGATGAAACAATGGGCTTGCATAGCGATGCGCCGCGGCAGCAAGCGAGGTGATGAGCTTTCCAGGCGGTGAACTGAAGCGCGCCGGAGATGACGACGACGATGCCGACAGCGATCGGCACGCCGCGAGCCAGAGCGGGTAGTTGCATCTCGAGCGCGGCGAGCGAGACGCCCAACGGAAAGGCAGCCGCTCCGACCAAGGTCCAGACGAAGAAATATCCCGCAGCAACCAGTGCAGTGAGACGGCCAAGAGGCACTTGGCCGTCCGCACTCACGGCCCGTCGATACCGCAACAGCATGGGAAGCAACGATGGCAGCATCATCGCCACCATCATCACCGCCCACATCGCCACGAACGACAGAGCTGCGCCAGCCCATGTTTGTCCGGGCATTCGCATCCATGCCATGGACATGGTCCAGCCGCCGGGCATGGGCATCCCGCTCATTGCCGACATGGACGAGCACCAGACGAATGTCACAACCGCGCTCGTCACGAAGAACAATGCCGAGACGCAGAAGAAAACCCGCTGCGAAACTTGTTCGGTAGCCATGCGTGAAATCTCCTGCGCTCGTTCCATCTACCAAAGCTCAGCGCGCACCGGCCTGAGCGTACTCGTCACGACGCCGCCACCAGACGTTCTGCTCGTTCCGCCCCTTGGGCGCGCGATCGAGCCACTGGAACATGCCCCACAAGCCGTCCAGTCCTCGCGCGTAAGTGGAGTACGTGTGATAGACAACGCCATCCTCGAGCACGAACGCGCTCAGGCCCGGCCGATCGCGCGCGTAAGTGGCGACATCGGTGCCGCACATGATCGCGTTATCGGAAACCGGAGGCGGCACCTGCGTCGCCGCGTCCATGGCGTGCTCACCAACTGCGTAGTTGTATTCGATGGCGCCTGTGCGCTGCTGCTCTTCCGTGAACGAAACATTGAAGTCGAAGTTGAAATCGCCGCCGTGCGAAGAAGCCCACGGGAACGTCCATCCCGTCCGCCGCTTGTACGCCTGCAGCTTCGCCAGCGGCGCGCGTGATACGGCAGCGAGCGTTACGTCGTGGTTGGCCAGGTGAGTAACGTTACCTGCGAATCCGTCCGCGACGGCCGAGCAGGACACGCAGCCTGCCTTGTAATCCGGCCCGAACATGAAGTGATAAACCAGCAGTTGCGAGCGGCCTCTGAACAGGTCCGCCAGCGTGGCGAGGCCCTCATCGGTGTCGAATCGGTAGTGCTTCTCGACGCGCACCCAAGGCAGCGCCTGACGTCGCTGCGCAAGTTCATCGGCGCGGCGCGTGTGCTCCTTTTCCGCCTTGAGCAGATCGAGCCGAGCCGCCAGCCATTGGTCGCGTGTTCCAGTCGTATGTGAGGTCATAATCCGGTCTCCTGTGCGATGTCCGCATCGTTCGTGAGTTAGATTAGGGCCGGGCAATCGCACCTAGGGAGTGACAAATTTGGCGGGATTCCGATGGACTCGATGATCACAGCTGCCGCACGCGCGCTCGCGGCGGGCGATCCGCTGGGCGCCTTGAAGCGCGTCGCCTTGCGCGACGACGCGCCGGCGCTGGCGTTGCGAGGCATAGCAATGGCGCAGTTAGGAGACTTTGTTCGAGCCAAAGCGCTGGTGCGAAGCGCCGCGCGCGCTTTCAGCCCGAAGGAATCTGTAGCCAAGGCTAGATGTGTGGTCGCCGAGGCTGAAATTGCATTCGCCATGCGCGATCTGGGCTGGCCGCCGAAAGCGCTCGACGCAGCTCGCGCGACGCTCGAAGAGCATGGCGACTTTGCAAACGCCGCCCACGCGCGATACCTGTCGATGCGACGCCTTCTTCTGATCGGGCGCATCGACGAAGCAGAACGAACGTTGACGGAATTCGATCCCGCCACCTTCCCGCCCGCGTTGCGAGCCGCTCACGAACTGGTCGTCGCAGGCATTGCGATGCGCCGTCTTCGCACGAAAGCAGCTCACGATGCGCTCGATCGAGCCAGGCAAGCGGCCTATCGAGCAGCCATTCCCGCGCTGGTGGCGGAAGTGGAAGGCGCGTATCTGGCGTTGAAGACGCCAGCTGCACGTCTGATGAAACAGGGCGAAGAGCGCCTTCTGTTACTAAATGAAGTGGAAGCCGTCATGGCGTCGAATGCGCTGGTCGTGGACGCATGCCGCTACGTTGTACGCGACGCGCGCACCACCATCTCGCTTGCTACACGGCCAGTCCTATTCGAGCTGGCATGCGCCCTTGCAGAAGCCTGGCCCGGAGATGTTCCGAGAGGCGCCCTCATCGCGCGAGCATTCAGAACCAAGCACGGGGACGAATCGCACCGAGCGCGCTTGCGTGTCGAGATCGGCCGCCTCCGAAAAATGCTGAGCACATTGGCAAGCGTGGATGCGACCAAAGACGGCTTCACACTAACGCCGCGTCGAGCACCGGAAGTCGTAGTACTAGCGCGACCAGTAGAAGAAGAACACGCCGCCGTGCTCGCTTTCCTGGCCGACGGTGAATCCTGGTCGAGCTCCGCCCTGGCGCTCGCGCTCGGCGCCAGCCAGCGCACCGTGCAGCGCGCGCTAGATTCACTGGCCGCGGAGGGCAAGGCGCAGTCGTTCGGCCGCGGCCGGGCGCGCCGCTGGATGACTCCGCCCCTGCCGGGATTCACGACGACCTTGTTACTCCCTGCCCCGCTGCCCAGCGACTAGTATGAGACCACCGATCGCACTTCCTGCCCGAGGGCAACATCATGAAAAAAGCAGCAGCCACCGTCCTTCGTGAATACGGCCCCTTCGAGGGGGTGGAAAACGTGGGCGGCGTGTCCTACGACGGTCAGCAAGTCTGGTTTGCCTCCGGCGACAAACTCAACGCCATCGATCCGACCAGCGGCCAACGAACCCGCACGCTGGATATCGCCGCGCATGCCGGCACGGCCTTCGACGGTCAGCATTTGTTTCAGATCGCCGAGGATCGCATTCATAAGATCGACCCGAAAACCGGCCGCATCCTCGCCACGATTCCAGCACCTGGCGGCGGCGCCGACTCCGGGCTCGCCTGGGCGGAAGGAACGCTCTGGGTCGGTCAATATCGCGAGCGCAAGATTCATCAAGTCGATCCGCAAACCGGCGCGATTCTCCGCACCATTGAATCCAATCGTTTCGTCACTGGTGTGACCTGGGTCGATGGCGAGCTCTGGCATGCGACGTGGGAAGGCGACGAGAGCGAATTGCGTCGCATCGATCCGCGCACGGGAGAAGTGCAGGAGCAACTGGACATGCCGGCGGGCGTTTTTGTTTCGGGGCTCGAGTCCGACGGCGCCGATCGATTCTTCTGCGGCGGCGGCGGCAGTGGAAAAGTGCGCGCCGTGCGCCGCCCGAAGCGCGGCGCCTGACGTACAGGGGCGGCATCATTGTTATCGGTGCCTCACCGACAAATTTTGTTGATCCGCTATCGGCGAAGTTAAACTACCCGTTCGACTGTACGCCGAAGCGGATCCAGCAATGACAAATCGCACGCCGCAGGAATCACGTCACCTCGTTATTGTTGGAGCGGGCGGTCACGCCGTCAGCGTCGCAAGCGTGGCACTATCGGCCGGCTACGAAATCAATTGCTTCGTCGACGCCAACAAACGTGGCGCGACGCTGCTTGGCATTGGCGTCATTGGTAACATTTCAGAGCTGGACCTGAAGGACGAGCTTTCATTTGCCATTGCCGTCGGCGACAACGCGGTCAGGGAGCGCCTACACGCCGAGTTGGTGCGGCAGTACGGAGACTTGCGATTTCCTTCGCTCATACACCAATCCGCCGTGCTGTCGTCCTTCAGCGAGATAGGCGAAGGCACGGTCGTCATGCCCAAGGCAGTCATCGGCCCCAACTCGCGCGTCGGCCGCTTCTGCTTGCTCAATACACAAGCATCGATCGATCACGATTGTGCGATGTTAGATTTTTCCTCTTTGGCGCCGGGGGCGATCACGGGCGGCACGGTGCAGATCGGAAGACGTTCCGCCATTTCGATCGGCGCAGTGATCAAGCACGGGCTGAAGATCGGGCATGACACCGTGGTCGGGGCCAACAGTTACGTCAACAGAGACCTGCCAGACAATGTGGTGGCCTATGGCAACCCGGCAAAAGCAGTACGAAGCCGCAGCGTCGGCGATCCATATCTGAACTAACCGGCGCCTAAAGGCGCATCTTCTTCGCGTAGCCAGTCATCTCCAGATAACCGCGGCCGATGGGTTTGTCGTTTTCGAAGGCGCGCACCGCGCCTTCCCAGTAGATGGTGCCGGTGCTGCCGCTCGCGTCGTTTTCCTGGTCGTCCATCAGGGGGCGGAGCGTGAGCACACGATCGCCGACAGTGACCTGCCATTCGACGGGATACCGAACACCGGTGCGCGACGAGCGCCAGTGACGCAGTGGCTTCCATTCCACGGCTTCCGGTTTATATGACAGCGCGTCGTTAGCATTGGCGGCGCGCCACTTGGCTGCGGCCCACAGCTCGCTATTCTGCGGGCCGCGCATTTGGAACATCATCAACGCCCCACCGTCGTCGAGATTGAGCCCGATCCAGTCCCAGCCTTGCGCGCGCTCATCGACGATGGCGCCCGACCATTCATGATCGAACCACGCGACACCGCGCACCGATTGATCCCGCCCATCGATTGCAATGCGCCCCGTGACCGCGAGCTGAGGCAGGCTGTAGTAGTAGCTGGCGGAGCCAGGATTCGGGCCCTTCTGGCTGAAACCGCGGTCGCCCTGTAACAGAGGCGGCGCCTGCGGCTGCAGCTTCAAATCGAGTTGCAGGTCGTCGGTTTTCGCGACGGCAATGTATGTGTCGCCCTCTCGTCGCAGCCGCCAATCGTCGATGTGAACATCGAGCGATCCTTCCGCCGCCTCCGCGAGACCGAAGCCAGGACGCGCCGACTTCTCGTGATGTAACAACGATCCCCGCTTCGGATCGCTCACGGCAAGATGAGCGAACAGGGCCTGCCGCAGAGCGAAGCGCGACGGATTGTTCTCATCGATGCCGGTGCGAGAGCGAAAGAACGTCAGCTGAAAGCCAACAGGCCCGGAGGCGCCTTCGACCCAGCCCGTGACGTACCACCACTCGGTCTTGAACTGAGGATGACTGCCTTCGTCGCGAGGCAACTCGATTCGATAGCCGGGCACGACCTCCGGATAGACAACATCGGCGCGCCCGGTCGAAGCCAGCACCGCCAGCAGGCCGATCAACATCGAGCGGATGCGCATCACCAATCCTCCCGGACCGCGCGCACGACTTCCCCGCCCATGGCTTGCCGTCCGCTTACCACAGCGATCAGTGCAGCGGACGCAATCAGCGCCACGCTCAGGCAAGACAGCAAGCCGAGCGGCGCATGCAGATCCATGCTCCAGTGGAACGATTGACGGTTCACGACGTAAATCAGAATCAAGCTGATGACCGCGCCGGCGAGCAACCCGACGATCACCCCAAGCGCACCGAGCACCGAGCCCTCGATCGCCAGCATCCCCGCAACCTGACGGCGCGTAAAGCCCAGGTGGCGTAGCGCACCGAATTCGCTCCGACGTGCCAGCACCTGGGCGCTGATGCCAGCCGCGATACCGAACAACCCGATCGTCACCGCCACCAGCTCCAGCAAGTAGGTAATAGCGAACGTTCGATCGAACGCCGCGAGCGACAACGCACGAATCTCGCGTGGCGTGCGCAGGTCGTGCTCCGTGCCGGGCGGCAACAGATCGCGAATGGCGTTGCCCACCTTGGCGATGTCGGCCGACTCTTCCAGCCAGAACCACACGGTGTTGATCGCGCGATCGCCGGTCAGGGCCAGATAATCGCTGCGATCCATCACGATGGCGCCGTTCTGATGTTCGTAGTCACGCCACACGCCCCGCACCGAAGCTGCAACCGACTTACCACCGAGACTGAACTGAATCTCATCGCCTGGCTTCAGTGCGAACAGATCCGCCGCTGCTTCACTGATCCACACCGGCAGCGATCCGTCAGGCAACTCATTCGAGGCCGCGCTCATCATCCACAACGCCTCGCCGGGATGCTCACGATCCAGCGTTCGGGCAATCAACGTCAGGGCGGGGCGATCGGCTGACAGTTGTACGCGAGCGAAGCGGCTATAGGCGACATGATCGACGCCTGCCATACGCGCCATCGACTGAGCCAGTGCTTCGTCGAGATAGGCGGACTGGCCCACATAGCCGACGCGCACATACAAATCCGCGGGCAACACTTTCTGAGTCCATTGATCGAGCGAATCGCGGAACGACGTGACCATGATGGCCATCGACGCCATCAAGCTGAAACTCACGATGATGGAAGACACGCTCAAGGTTGCGTAGCGCGCCGTGCCGGAGATCTGCGAAATTGCGATCTCATAGGGAATCTGCCTTGCCCGCGGCGCATGGCGCAGCACGAAGCGAACGACCGACGGCATACCGACCACGCACGCGATGAGCAACAGCGCGATGGCGATGAAGCCAGGCAGCGGCAACCCGGCGATGGGAGGCATGCTCACGGCAATCGCCGCCAGCACACCGAGTGTCAGAACGATCCAGCCATGCGGACGAATCTCACCGCTGGTGATATCGCCTGCTTTCAGCGCGCTCGCGGTCGGCACGCGAGCTGCATCGAGCGCCGGCCGCAACGCGCCGGCGACAGCCACGCCGATGCCCAGCAAGGAGAACACCGCGATCTCGGCGACATGCACATTCAAGCCCGGCGCCAAGCCACGAAAGTAGCCAGCGCCAAGATCCGCACCCAACGCGCTCAAGCCCAGGTTCGCAATGAACACACCGAGCATGATGCCGATCAATGCACCCAGCACGCCGACGAACACGCTGCCCGAGAGCATCAACATGAGTTGTTGGAAGCGCGTGACGCCGATGGCATGCATGACCGCAAACTCGCGACGCCTTCTCAAGGCCGCGAGCGACTGCGTCGAATAAACGAAGAACCCGCCGGTGAACAATGCGACCAGCGCCAACGCAGTGAGATTGGATCGATAAGCGCGCGACAGTCGTAACGCGTCGTCGCTCGCCTCGCCGGGCGTCGTTACCTGCACGTTCGCCGGCAATATCTCTCTGAGCGCTGCCTTGACTTGCTCCGGACTGGAGCCCGTCACCAGCCGCAAGTTGATTCGAGACAACTTGCCGAGCTTGCCGAACACCCACTGCGCCGTGGCGATATCCACGACGCCACCAAACTCCTGCAGAGCCGCGGGCGGCAACACGCCGGACACACGCAGTCGCTCGCGTTGTACGCCAACTTGGAAGTCGATGAAGTCGCCTTTCGCCAGCTGCAACTCGCGCGCCGCGCTGGCGCTCAGCAAGATTGCGCGATCGTCGAAATCGCTCGACGCCTCGTCGTCCGATTCCTGGTCCGCGGCCGCCCGATCGTCGGATCCACCACCGACGACGGCGGCGGCAAACGCTGGCTGCAACTGACTCGAGCGAAACCCGTCCAATCCGATCAGTGTCAACGCGCCGCGCTGGCCGACCAGCTTCGCCTCGACTTCCACGACGGGACTCGCAACTGCCACACCAGGAATACGGGCAATACGCGGATATAAGTTCTCGTCGAATCCATCGCTGCCGCCCTCGACAGCGAGATCCGCCAGTCCGTACAGACTGCGAGCAGCGAGCGAGATTTCATCGGCAGCGGACCGGTTGATGAGATAGATCGCCAGCCCGAGCGCCACTCCGAGCGCGATGGCCAGAACCGCGAGTAAGGTCCGTCCGGGCGAACGGCGCATCGGCCCGGTGATCGCGGCTTCGATGAGCAGCGGAGGGATCACGATCGAGGGGCGATGGCTGCGGCTCGCGGCGCCAGTCCTTGTCGGGAAAGTTGCAGGATGCGATCGGTAGTTGCCGCCGCGAGCTCCGAATGCGTCACGAGAATGCCGGCGGCATTATCGCGCTTGAGCTGAGCAGCCAGCAGTTCGAGCACCTCGGCCGCGGACTCCGCATCGAGATTGCCGGTGGGCTCGTCCGCCAGAACCAATGCCGGACGATGAGCCAACGCACGAGCCACGGCGACACGTTGCATCTCGCCGCCCGAAAGTTGCGAAGGAGATGCACCGGCCCGCTCCAGCATGCCAACGGCATCCAGCAACTCGCGAACCCGATCCGCGGCCTCGCGCCCCTGCTGTCCGTTCAGCGCCAGCGGCAATGCGACGTTACGTTCGACACTCAAGTGCGGCAACAAATGAAAGGCTTGAAACACGAATCCCATGCGCGACCGACGCAAGCGCGTGCGCGCATCGTCGTCGAGCGCGCCGATATCGCGACCGTCGAGCGAGATACGTCCTGCGTCCGGCGTATCGAGTCCCGCGATCAAATTGAGCAGCGTCGACTTGCCCGTGCCGGACTCGCCCATGACGGCGACGTACTCGCCAGGGGCGAGCTGCAACGAAACGCCACCGAGCACACGGCGCGGTGGCGGTCCGCCGAAGGACTTGCTGATATTCTCGACCTGGAGCATCGCGGGCGCGACTTGTCTCGTCGATCAGAATGCCCAGATGAGGCCGAGCGCCGCCGAGTACTGCAGGAGCGTGTCCGACTTCGTGCGAATCGCGCACGTGCCCACGCCACTGTCGGAGACGCAGAAGATATTCCCGTCTGTGTCCAGCAACGAAACGAACGCGCGCGCATCGAAACGCACCCCGAAATGATCGGTCACCGGCACTTTGAAGCCGCCGGCCACGGAGAACGCGAACTTGGTTTCATCGTCGAGCCCGGGGCCGTCGGGGCTGAAGCGCGCCGCGCCGATCGTCATACCGAAATACGGGATCACGCGCTCGGCATCGGGATGACTGACCGTGCCGCCGATCTGCAGAAACTGCACATCCAGGTCCATGGGCGCGGCGCCGCCGACCTCGGTGCTCTGCTGGCTGTAGAGCAGCTCGTAATGCCGCCATCGATCCACGGCGGCGTTGAAGATCACGCCGAAGTTGTTGTCCTCTTCGATGTCCCGATCGGTGTTGGTCGCGGGATCCTCGAACTCGCCGCCGGCCATGTAACCGAAGAAGGGCGTGATCTCCCAATTCGGATAGTCGTTGGTCGGCGCTTGCGCACTGGCCGTCCCGGCCGCCGCCAGCAGTGTTGCGCCAAGCGCGGCTCGCATCACGCCGCGCGCAGAAATCTGTCGTGGAAAGAACCACTTACCAATATGCCAATGCATAGCCTAAAGACTCCTTCAGATGCAGGCTCGGCGACCCGGCTTGGGGTCGCGCCGGCTAAGTTAACATGTCGCAGGTTCATTACCTGAACGTCGCCCTCACCTCACGCTATTCGCAGCCGCGCCTCAAACGGTCGCGACTTACTGACGCAACGAAGACATCATGAAGTGGTCGGGTTTTCTGGTTGCCGCCGTGTTCGCGGCGCTCACGTTCGGCCTGTGGGCCTACGTGAACCGGCCGACCGCCGAGCCGCCCTGGCCGGCGCACGTACAGGGAATGGCGTTCTCGCCGTTCCAGGCGGGCCAGGACCCGGTCGTGCAAAGCCTGCCCACCGAGCAGCAGATCGACAGCGACGTGCGCTTGTTGGCCGGCAAAGTGACCGCCATTCGCAGCTACTCCACGCTGAAGAGTCTGAGCCTGATCCCGGAAGTCGCCGCCCGTCACGACATGAAAGTGACGGTAGGCGCCTGGCTGGATCGCAGACTCGCCACCAATGACCTCGAGGTGGCCGGCGCGATCAAGCTGGCCAACAAGCACGCCAACGTGATCCGTGTCGTCGTGGGCAACGAGTCCATCCTGCGCGGCGACCTGACTGTCGCGCAGCTCGTCAAACAACTCGACCGCGTGCGCGACGCAGTGGCGCAACCGGTCAGCACCGCCGAGCCCTGGCATGTGTGGTTGCGATATCCCGAGCTGGTCGAGCACGTCGACTATCTCGCGGTTCATATGCTGCCCTACTGGGAAGGCATTCCGGTGGAGCGCGCCATCGACTACATCGATTCCCGCATGGACCAGTTGCAGCGAGCCTTCCCGGGCAAACCCATCGTGATCGCCGAAGTCGGCTGGCCCTCCGACGGCCGCACTCGCGAAGGCGCGGTGGCGTCGACCAGCAATCAAGCGATGTTCCTGCGACGCTTCCTCGAACGCGCCAGGGACGAGGGCTACGTCTATTACGTGATGGAAGCATTCGATCAGCCCTGGAAGGCGCGCTATCAGGGCGCCGTGGAAGCGTACTGGGGCGTCTACGATGTGTATCGCCAGCCGAAGTTCGCCTTCGTCGAGCCGATCGTACGCATTCCACAATGGCAGACCCTCGCCACGGTTTCAGTCGCGATCGCCACCGTGATTCTCTGCCTGCTGTACGTACACAGCCTCGCATTGGGCACTCGCGGTCGCAGTCTGCTGGCAGTCGTGGCGTACGCGGTTGCAACCACGATGGTGTGGATCATTTATGACTATTCGCGACGCTATCTCACCGTCACCAGTGTTCTGATCGGCACGTTGCTGATCCTTGGCATGCTCGGCGTGATCGCCGTATTGCTGACCGAAGCGTTGGAATGGGCGGAGGCCCGTTGGGGCAAACCGCGCAAACGGCCGTTCGTTGTCGCACCTCCCGGCGCCCCGTTACCGAAGGTCTCGATTCATGTGCCGGCGTACAACGAGCCGCCGGACATGCTCATCGAAACGCTCGATGCCCTCGCCCGGCTCGATTATCCCGATTACGAAGTCATCGTCGTCGACAACAACACCGCGGAGCCATCGGTATGGCAGCCGGTGGAACGGCATTGCCGTCAGCTCGGCAAGCGTTTCAAGTTCTTTCACGTCGCGCCGCTGTCGGGATTCAAGGCAGGCGCGTTGAACTACGCACTCCAGCACACCGCCGCCGATGCTCACGTCGTTGCGGTCATCGACAGCGACTACAAGGTCGAGCCGCATTGGCTGCGAAGCCTCGTGCCCGCGTTCGCGGACGAGAAGCTCGCCATCGTCCAGTCGCCGCAGGACTATCGAGACGCCGAAGAGAACGCGTTCAAAGCGATGTGTTACGCGGAGTACCGCGGCTTCTTTCACATCGGCATGGTGGTGCGCAACGAGCGCAACGCCATCATTCAGCACGGCACGATGACACTGGTGCGACGCTCGGCTCTACAAAAGGTTGGCGGCTGGGCGGAGTGGTGTATCACCGAAGACGCCGAGCTCGGGCTGCGACTGTTCGAACATGGCCATGAAGCGCAGTACCTGCCAGTCACTTACGGTCGCGGGCTCATGCCCGAAACGTTCGTGGACTATAAGAAACAACGCTTCCGCTGGGCCTACGGCGCGGTGCAGATCCTGTGCGCACACGCCAAGGTTCTATTGAGCGCCGACGAGCGGCTCACCCAGGGCCAGCGATATCACTTCATCGCCGGCTGGCTGCCGTGGATGGCCGACGGCTTGAACCTGATCTTCAACCTGTTCGCCTTGATCTGGTCGGCCGCCATGATCGTTGCGCCACATCGCTACGATCCGCCACTGATCATGTTCTCGGTGCTGCCGCTGGCTTTGTTTGCATTCAAGATGGCGAAGCTCGCGCATCTATACTCATCTCGAGTGGGCGCGAACATCCGGCAGACGCTGGCCGCGGCGTTGGCGGGACTTGCGTTATCTCACGCAGTGAGCGTCGCGGTGGTCAAAGGATTGCTAACGCGCAATGAGCCTTTTTTCCGCACGCCCAAATTCAAACGATCGCATGCTTTGATCGGCGGCTTCGCGGCTGCCCGTGCCGAGACGGCGTGGTTATTGGCGCTGGTCGTTGCCGCTGTCGGCCTCACGCAGCAGTTCACGATCGCCCCCGGCCTGGTGCTTGGGATTCCCGAGGAGTTGAAGGCCCCGGACGTCTCGTTGTGGGTGGCAGTGCTGCTGATCCAGGCGATTCCCTACGCCGCTTCCCTGCTTATGTCGTTCATCAGCGCCCTGTCCCTGCCCGCGCGATGGTTGGGACGCCCACCGAAGAGCACAGGCGTACCGGCGACGACGCCGTTTCGTGCTCCAGATTCCGCGGACTAGTTCCTGAAAACGCGTTTTGGCGGCTTGCCCGGCAGAGGCCCCGGCCTATAATGCCTGCCTAGGCAGTCATTGCCGAGGCAACAAATGCCCAAGCAGCATTATCGACCGGATACCTTTCACTCTCGCGACAGCATCGGTTACCTGTTGAAGCGCTCTCAGCGCCTGCTACAGGAACGGATCGAGATGCGGTTCGCCGAGCAGGGCTGCACCCTGCAACAGTGGGTCGTGCTCATGCATGTCCGCGACGGCCTCGCCATCACCGTCGCCGACCTGTGCCGCGAGCTGCGCCACGACAGCGGCGCCATGACCCGCCTCATCGACCAGCTCGAGTCCCGCGATCTGGTGGAAAGGCGTCGCACTCAGAGTGACCGGCGCGTTATCGAGCTGTCGCTCACCAAGGCGGGCGAAAAGCTCCTCGACAGCCTCATCCCTACCGTCTGTGACGTGCTGAACGAGTCGTTGGACGGCTTCACCCGCGAGGAAGTGAAGACGCTGCAGTCGATGCTCGGACGCATGCTCACTCAGTTGGAAAATCTCGCCGCGTCGTCGTCCGGAACGCCGGCCAACGCGGACAAGGAGTAAGCGTCATGAAGACGCCGATACATTTCTCTTCGCGCACGGCGGCGCTGCTGCTCGGCATCGCCACTGCGCTCAGCGGCTGCGTGACGCCGCCGAAGACCGAGCCTCAACTGCATACCCTCGCCGACCAGAATGTCGGACTCGGCACGACGACGTCGCCGGTCGTGGAAGAACGCTGGTGGGAACAGTACGGCGACCCGCAGTTCGATCAGTTGGTGACAGCGGCGCTCGAACGCAATCCCAACCTGCAACAAACATTGGCCCGTCTGCGCGCGGCTCAGGCGCAAGTGCAGTTGGCTACGGCGCCACGCCAGCCCGGCGTGACGCTGAACGGACAGGAACAACGCAGCCGTCTGCCCGAGGAATATCTCATCCCGCCGCCCTTTGGCGGCGGCACCTATTGGTCCGGCCAGTTGCTGGCGAATCTGTCGTGGGATCTGGATTTCTTCGGTCGGCAGGCCGCGCTCATCGATCAGGCCAAGGCGACCGAAGAAGCGGTGCGTCTGGACTCGGCGGCGGCGCGACTCGCGACGACCGTGGCGCTGTCACAAACGTATCTCGATTTGAATCGCGCCATCGCGCTCGCCGATATCGCGCAACAGTCGCTGGTGCAGAGGCAGCGCATTCTCGATATCACCAAAAAGCGCATCGGCGCTGGCCTCGACACCAATGTCGAGCTGCGTGAAGCGGAATCCGCAGTTCCACAGGCGGAGCTTGCGCGACTGCAGGCCGAAGCTGCCCGCGAAGTGGCCGTTCATCGCCTCGCTGCATTGATCGGCGAAGGCGCGGATTCATATGAACGCATCGGCAAGCCCACGCTGAACCTGGAAACGGCATTGTCGATTCCGACGGAGTTGCCTGCGGACCTGCTCGGTCGTCGTCCCGACATCCTCGCAGCCCGCGCGCGCGTTGAAGCCGCGACGTCACAACGTGCTGCTGCTCGCGCGGCGTTCTATCCAAATATCAACCTGAGCGCGTTCGCCGGTTTTCAGGCCATCGGCCTGGACAATCTGTTTCAGGCAAACAACCGGACCTACGGCGCCGGCCCTGCGATCAGCCTGCCGTTGTTCGATTCGCAGCGGTTGGAGTCACAGTTCAATGCGGCCACGGCCCTGCAGGACGAAGCGGTCAGCGAGTACAACGGCGTCGTGCTGTCAGCTGTGCAGCAGGTTGCGGATCAACTGAGCCAGGTGAACTACAGCGCGCGACAACTTCAAGAAGCACGCTCCACGCTTGCGTCCGCCGAAGAAGCTTACCGGCTCGCGCACAAGCGTTACGAAGCCGGCCTCGCAAATTATTTGTCCGTGCTCACGACCGAAACTCAGGTCTTGAACGCACGCACCACTTTCGTGGACATCCTTCATCAACAAGCGCTCGCACGCGTGTCGTTGTTGCTCGCCGTTGGCGGCAACTTCAGCGCCGCCAGCTGACCGCCACACATCACGGAATCCATATGAGCGATACCACTGCTCCTGCAACCAACGGCAACGGCGCCCGGCGAAAGGGGCTGTTGATCCTTGCCGCCGTCGTCGCGCTCAGCGCGATCGGTTACACCGCGTATTGGCTGACCGTCTCTCGGTACTACGAGAGCACCGACGATGCCTACGCCGCCAGCGACATCGTCCAGATCACGAGCGAAGTCTCGGGCGCCGTGCTGGGCGTACACGTCGATGACACGCAGACCGTGGAACGCGGTCAAGTGCTGGTCGAGCTCGACCCGGCGGATGCGAACATCGCGGTCTCGGCCGCTGAAGCCGAGCTCGCACGCACGGTTCGCGAAGTTCGCGCTCTGTATGCGCAAGCCGAACAGCTGCGCGCTCAGATCGCCGAACGTGAGACGGACCTGAAGAAATCTCAGAGCGACTACACACGACGTCAAGCCCTCGTCGCTGACGGCGCAGTGTCGGGAGAAGAACTGGCGCACGCGCAGGACACAATCGCGCAGGCGCGCGCAGCATTGCATGCCTCGCAACGCCAGCTCGACGCCACCCTGGCGCAGATCGAAGGAACGACGCTCGAAGATCATCCCAATGTGCTCGCCGCTGCAGCCCGACTGCGTGACGCTTCCTTGGCCCTGCGCCGTACGACGATTCGTTCGCCAGTGACAGGTACTGTCGCCAAGCGTGGCGTGCAGGTGGGCCAGCACGTGAACGCCGGCGCGCCGCTGCTCGCAGTGGTGCCGCTCGATGACGTGTGGATCGACGCCAACTTCAAAGAGAGCCAGCTGAAGCACGTGCGCGTCGGTCAGCCTGTCACCGTGCACGCCGACATTTATGGCGACGACGTGGAATACACGGGCACGGTGGCCGGTCTCGCCGCGGGCAGCGGCAGCGCCTTCGCTCTGTTGCCTGCGCAGAATGCGTCGGGCAACTGGATCAAGATCGTCCAGCGCGTACCGGTGCGCATCGCACTCGATGCCGAACAGCTGAAGAAGAATCCGCTCCGCGTGGGCCTGTCGATGCACGCGGAGATCGAAGTGCGCGACACCTCCGGGCCGCTGGTCGCCTCGCAGGTCCGCAACACGCCGCAGCCGTTACAGAAGAGTGTCGGTGAGGATCCGGGCATCGAGCAGCGCATCGCCGAGATCATTCATCGGAATGCCTCCGCTCCGACGGCCACGGTTGCGAGCACGTGAGTACCAGCGCCGCAGATGCATCTGCGACCGCGCCCATGCAGGGCGGCGCTCTCGCCGTCACTTCACTGGCGCTGGCACTCGGCACCTTCATGCAGGTGCTGGACACGACCATCGCCAATGTTTCCATTCCGACCATCGCCGGCAACCTCGGCGCATCGGCGGACCAGGGCACCTGGGTCATCACCTCGTTCGCCGTCGCCAACGGCATCAGCGTGCCGCTCACCGGCTGGCTGATGATGCGTTTCGGCATCGTGCGCACCTTCCTGGTCTCAGTATTCGCGTTCACAGTGGCGTCGTTACTGTGCGGCCTCGCATGGAACTTGCCCTCGCTGGTGTTCTTCCGCGTGTTGCAAGGAGCCGTATCCGGCCCGATGGTGCCCGGCTCGCAAGCCCTTCTGCTATTGCTGTTCCCTCCAGCGAAAAAAGGCCTGGCGCTAGCGCTCTGGTCCATGACCACGCTGGTCGCGCCCATCATGGGCCCGATGCTGGGCGGCTGGATCTCGGACAACGCCACCTGGCCCTGGATCTTCTATATCAACGTGCCGATCGGCTTGTTCACCGTGGCGGTGTGCTGGTTCCAGCTGCGTCATCGTGAAACGCCGACGCGCAAGCTGCCCGTCGATCAGGTCGGCATCGCGCTGCTGGTGATCTGGGTGGGCGCGCTGCAGATCATGCTCGACAAGGGCAAGGACGAGGACTGGTTTTCCTCGCCGTTCATCGTCGTGCTCACCATCGTCTCGGTGGTCGCATTCGCCGCCTGGCTGATCTGGGAGTTGACCGAGAAGCATCCCATCGTCGATCTGTCGTTGTTCAAGCACCGCAACTTCACGTTTGCGCTGATTCCGATGTGTCTGGGTTACGCGGTGTTCTTCGGCAACATCGTGCTGTTGCCGCTGTGGATGCAAACCCAGCTCGGCTACACGGCGACCTGGGCTGGATTGCTAGCCGCGCCTGGCGGTCTGGTCGCGGTTCTTATCTCGCCATTCGCGGCGCGCTTCCTCGCGAAATTCGACGCGCGCTGGCTAACGTCCCTGGCGTTCGTCGCCTTCGCTGTTTCTTATTACATGCGGGCGCAGCTGACCGCGGACGCGGCGGTCATCGACTTCATCATTCCGCAGCTGATTCAGGGCCTGGCGATGGGCACGTTCTTCGTGGCCATTCTCACCATCATGCTCGACGGCATCGAGCCGCCGCGCGTGCCGGCAGCCTCGGGTCTGGCAATCTTTCTAAGAACCATTGCCGCGAGCTTTGCCACATCCATCACCACGACGTTCTGGGATCGCCGCGAGGCGTTTCACCAGTCCCATCTGGCATCCGGATCGAGCGTCTATGACCTGCAGACGCAGCAGGCGCTGAACCACATGCACTCGCTCGGCCTGTCGGACAGCGCGGCGCTGGCGGCGCTCAACAAAGAAATGGTGGGCCAGGCGTATCTGCTGTCATCGCTCGATTATTTCTGGATCTCCTCGTGGCTGACGCTCGCGATGATCGCGCTGGTATGGTTGGCGCGCCGACCATCATCGGGCGGCGCGGCGCACGCAGCAGCAGATTGACCGATCAGATCCGCACGGCGCGACCCGTGCGGATGGATTCGTAGATCGCTGTCATGATCTTCACGTCCTGCATTCCTTCCTCGCCAGGAACGATGGTCGGACGACGCTCCTTGACGCAGCGGGCGAAGTCGTCGATCTCCGCGGCGAACATATCGACCGCAGGAAACGACAGCGGCTTGCCGTCGCTGCGCGAACCTTTGATTCCGCCGTAGTAATACGCGGGATCCAGCTCGAACCAGCCGCGCTCGCAGTTGGCCCGGAAGTTCTTGATGCCGCCCACTTTGAAACTGGCCGTGCAGTAAGCGGTCGCGCCGCTCGGGAACTGCGCCGTCCACGTGACAGTCTCGTCGACTTCCTTGAACTTCACCGGATCGGTCTTGGTTTCGGTCGCAGTCACGAGCACCGGCTCTTCGCCAGTGAGATAACGCGTCGCCTGCAAGGCATACACGCCGACATCCATCAACGCGCCGCCGCCCGACAGCGCATGTTTCACACGCCACTGATCGGGCCGGCCGACATCGATGCCGAAGCCCGCTTCGATGATCCGCACCGCGCCCAGCTCCTGCTCGCGCGCGATGCGAATGCACTCCAGATGATGCGGCTCGAACCGGCATCGATACGCCGTGCCCAGCATCCGCCCCGCCGATTTGCACGCATCGATCATCTGCTGGCAGCGCTCCACCGAGATCTCCAGCGGCTTTTCGCAAAAGACGTGCTTGCCCGCCTTGGCGGCAGCGACCGTGTGCTCGAGGTGAAGTGCGTTGGGAGTGACGACGTAGACGATATCGATATCGTCGTTGTCAGCCATGCGATGCATGGTGTCGTAGCTGTAGACGCTGCGCTTGGGCAGGTCGTACTTCCTGCGCCACTCGTCCGCTTTGCCGGGAGTGCCGGTGACGATGCCGGCCAGCCGGCAATGCTCGGTCTTTTGTAACGCCGGCGCGATTTGATTGGTGCTCAGGTTGCCGAGCCCGCAGAGGGCCACGCCCAGCTTTTTATCGGGGCTGGCGGCTCGCGTGGCGGTGCTGACGAACGGGGCCGCGAGCGTCGCGGCCGCTGCGCCTTGCATGAAACGACGGCGGGAAAAATCCTGCATGGTTGCTCACTTTGCTGAGTTGGCCGAAGCGTGAGCTTACGACCTCCCGCGGCGATGAGCACCTGCTGCCGTTTTTGCACAGTCGGCCAGGTCTGTTTCTGCGCCGACTCGCCGAGCCGGCGATTAGCTCCTTCGTACCCTGGCGTTGACTAATAACGTCGCAGGTTTAGGATGCAGCCGACTATTCCGATTGCGGTCGATAAGGCCGGACGTGGCGACCTACACCGCCACCGCCAAACAGGCCCTTGGAGAATTCTGCTGCTGCGTCTTGCTGCTCGAACATGGGCGGACTCCCAAAGCCTCTGACTCGAGGAAATAGTTGCACAGGCGGTGCGAGATCGACAACTGATCCTTGGTACCTGCCCACCGAGCCTTGCCATGACCTCCGGTCACCACCCCCTCACGGAAATTCGCAAACACTCGCTGGATGAGATCCTGGCGCGTGCGCAGACGCTGCCGCCGGATCAGCAGTTGCAATTCATCCGAGCGGCGTGCGCCAGCGAGCAGCTCGCGTCCGGGGAGGTGCACAACGGGGAGCTGTCGCGCCAGGAATGGTTCAATACCGATGGCCAGGTCGAAGATCGAAGCGAGGATCCGAGCGCTGTGCCCGTCGAGCGCCCCGATCCAGCCGGCCAGCTCATCGGTCCCTATCGCCTGGTGCGCAGCCTGGGTCAGGGCGGCATGGGCGAAGTGTTTCTTGCCGAGCGGGCCGACGATCAATTCCGCCAGCAGGTCGCCATCAAGCTGGTTCGCCACGGCCTGCTATCGAAACACGTTCAGGGTCGGCTGAGGCAGGAGCGCCAGATCCTGGCGACGCTGGACCACCCGAACATCGCGCGCCTGTACGACGGCGGCACCACCGAAGACGGCACGCCCTACATCGTCATGGAATATATCGACGGCGAACCCATCGATATTTACTGCGACCGTCGTGGCTTGACCATCGAACAGCGCCTGCGGCTGTTCATCACCGTGTGCTCGGCCGTGCATCGCGCGCACCAGGGGCTGGTGGTGCATCGGGACCTGAAGCCGTCGAACATTCTGGTGACCTCCGACGGCGTGCCGAAGTTGCTGGACTTCGGCATCGCCAAGATGCTGGACGACCGCGAGCTCATGCATACGCTGGCGATGACGCAGGAGGACGTCCGCGTCATGACGCCCGACCATGCCAGCCCGGAGCAGGTTCGCGGCGATCTGATTTCGACCGCCAGCGACATCTATGTACTGGGCGTGCTGTTGTATGAACTGCTGTGCGGTTACAAACCGTTTGTCTTACGAGGCAAGCGCCTCGCCGAGCTGGAACGTGCGATTTGCGAGGACCAGCCGCTTGCTCCGAGCACGGTGATCGCCACAGCCGAGAGTCAGAAGGACGGCGGCATCTCGCAAGTGGCCGCCCAACGTTCGATCAGCGTCGCCAGGTTACGCCGCCAGCTGAGCGGCGATCTGGACAACATTGTGACAATGGCGATGCGCAAGGAGCCCGAGCGCCGCTATTCGTCCGCCGAGCAAATGGCCGGCGACGTCGATCGTTATCTGCAAGGCCTGCCGGTGCTGGCGCGGCCCGATTCATGGAGTTACCGCGCCGAAAAGTTCGTCCGCCGTCATTCGATCGGCGTGGCGCTGTCCGCCGCGCTGGTGGCCACGCTGATCGGTTTCACCACGACTGTTTACCTGCAATCTCTGCGAATCGAGAAAGAGCGCGACCTGGCTCAGACCCAACGCACGGTGGCCGAAGCTGAACGCGAGCGCGCCGAAGCGGTGTCGGCCTTCCTCATCGACTCGTTCAAAGTCGTCGACCCCTTTGCGCAGGGCAGCTCCGTCACCGCTCGCCAGATTCTCGACAACGGCGCCAAACGCATCGGTGGCGAGCTCGGCAATCAACCGGCCATCAAAGCCGCCGTGCTCGACACCATCGGCAGCGCGTATCTGGGCCTCGCCTTGCCCGAGGAAGCCCAGCCGCTGATCGAACAAGGCCTGGCCATCCGGCGCTCGCTGTTCGGCGAGTACAGCGAAGCGGTGGCCAGCAGCTTGTACAGTCTGAATCGCGTCTATGAAAAAAAAGGCGATCTGGCGCAAGCCGAGGCTCTGGCGCGACAAAGCCTCGTCATCAATCAGCAACAAACCGGCGCCGACAGCGTGCAAACCGCAGTGAGCCTGTGCCGGCTCGGCGTCATTCACGGGCTGAAGGACGAGCTGGCCGCGGCCGAGAAACTTTTTCAGTCCTGTCTGGATATCAGGCGCGCGCGACTGGGCCAACATCACGAGTCGCTGACCGCGCCGTTGGACAATCTGGCGCATATCGCCTCGCATCGTGGCGACAACGCGCTGGCCGAGAAATATTTGAATCAGGCGCTGGAGATCGATCGCCGGACGCGCAGCGAGGAACATCCGCAATATTTCCGTCATCTGCTCCGGCTGGCCATCGTCACTCACGACCGCGGCGCTGCGGACAAGGCTGCGCCGCTGTTCCGCCGCGCCGTGGAGCTCAGCGAGCGCGTGCTCGGCCCGGAGCATCCCGAGACGCTCGACACGCTCAGCGCCATGGGCACGTTCCAGATGGAAAGCGGCCAGCTCAACGCCGCCGAACGCACCTTATCGCGTGTGCTGGAGATCAACCGCCGCGTCCGCCCGGGTCATTTCTATGTCGGTAACGACCTGGAGAATCTGGGCCGGCTGGCGTTCAAGAAACGTGACTTCGCCAGCGCCGAGCGCTACCTGAACGAAGCATTGGCCGTGTACCGGAAGGAGCTGCCGCCCACCAGCGGCTTCATCGCCACCACCCTCAATATGTTGGGACGCACTCATATCGAGCGGCAACGGCCCGCGGATGCAATCAAACCGCTGACGGAAGCCGCCGCGGCATGGCACGCCGAATATGGCGACAAGAGCGCAGGCTACGCAATCGCCACCGCCCTGCGCGCCCGCGCGCAAACATTGCTCGGCAACTACACCGAAGCGGAACCGGCGCTGCTGGCGGCCTATCCCCTGCTGAACAACTCCACTCGCGTCGGCGATCGCGAGGCGGCCAACGACATTCGCCATTGGATCGAAGATCTTTACAAAGCCATGAACCGGCCCGCCGCGGCGAAGGAATATTTCTCCTCGTTGCCGGCGCCAGCCGAAAAGTCTCAGCGCTAGAGCATTGGTTCAGTTGCGCCTGCAGTCGGCGGGCTGCAGTATCGCGCATCACAAAACAAGAGAGGCTGCCCATGCGAATCCTGATCGCGGACGATGAAGTCGCTCATTCCAAGACACTGCGTCCGCTGTTCGCGGCGGCTGGCAAGGGTAAATCGAAGGTCCGCGCCAGCGCGGGCGCTCCCGATATCGGCAGGCTGATCGTCGCGCGCGCGACGCGAGCCGTCTCCAAGAAGGCCAAAGGGCGCGCCGGCGGTGGCCAGCCGGGTGGTGACAGCCTAGATCTCGGCGATCAGCCGGAACAATTGGCGACCATCCTCGACGCGCTCGGCATCGCATTGTTGAATCGCGGCATGCTGGAGGAAGGCGCGAAGCTCATCGAGCTGGCCCTGCAGATCCGGCGCAAGTTTTTCGGCAACGATCATCCCGCGACGGCGCTGAGCCTGAACAGCTTCTCGCGAGTGGAGCGTGAGCGCGGTAATTACGAATCGGCCACCGCGACGGTCCAGGACGCTTTACGTATCAATCGCAAAGTCTACGGCGATCGCGCGCTGCCCGTGGCCGTGAGCTTGAACGAGCTGGGCGTCGTGCAACTGCTGCAAGGCCGGTTCACCGAGGCCACGAACTCGGCGAACGAGGGCCTCGACATTCTGAAACAAACCGGGCTGTACGATACGGACCCAAATACCACGCGATTGCTCGACGTGCTCGGCCGCGCGCAAGGCGCGCTCCGCCAGCTGAATGAGGCGGAGCAAACATACAACACTCTGCTCGCGCTGGATCAGAAACAACTCGGCACGCGCAAGCATCCCAAATACGCCACGCATCTGGCGAACTTCGGCCTGGTGCTCGAACAGCAGGGCAAGCGTGGCCCGGCGATCCGTGCGTACAGCAATGCGATCGACCTGTACGCCAACACGCTGAATCGCGAGCGTCATCCGAACCTGATCGACGCCTACGCCAATCTCGGATCGCTGTTGCGCCGGCTGCCGAAGAAATCCAAGGAAGCCGGCCAATACCTGCAGAAGGCGCTGGATCTGGGCGTGATGGTCCGCGGCGAGTCGCACCCCCTGGTGGGCAACGACTACGCCAATCTGGCCCGCTGGCAATACGACAGCGGCGACCCGGATTCGGCGAACAAGGGTTTCTCGCAAGCCCTGGCCATCTATTCCCGCAGCACCCGCAACGGCACGCTCCCGCCCAATCATTTCTTTATCGCCGAGGCGCTGACCTGGCGGGGCCGGATCGCGGTCGAACGCGGCACGGCCGCCGGGGGCAAGGAAGGCGAGGCGCTGCTGAATCAGGCGTTGGAGATCTGGCCGGCGCAACTGGGCCCAGGCACCCCGGGCGAATCGCTCTCCCGGGCCTATCTCGGCCGGGCGCTGGCGCTGCAGGGTCGCGATGCCGACGAGGCATGCGCCCTGCTATGCGAGGGTTATCTGGAGTTGAAGCGCGATCCGCAAGCAGGTTCCGACATCCTGCGCCGGCTGAAGGGCTGGCTGAAGGAGCAAGGCTGCACCTGTGAGGACACGCCGCCGACCGCCGCCTGACCCCAGCCCCTTCTCATGACGAGCCCCGCCGCCGGGGCCCGTCACAATCTTGCCCCGGCTGCACGAAAGGGTCATTGCCCGCCCCCTAACGCGGAAGTACGATGGCCTGGAGTTCACATCGGGAATACAACCGATCCGCACGGCGATGGAGCGCCCTGCAAGCATCCTGGTAGGGCAACTGGTTTGGGGCAGTGTCATGAAAATCCTCATCGTCGACGACCACCCGTTATTTCGCGCCGGTTTCCATGCGGTGCTCGAGCAGAGCGACCTGGACGCCGGGGTGCTGAGCGTGTCCTCGGTCCCCGAGGCGCTGCAGACGTTGCAAACGGATGGCGACATCGGCCTGGTGCTGTTGGACATCCACCTGAAGGGTGAGGACGGCTTCAACGCGCTCAAGATCATCGGCGAGCGCTTCCCGACCACCGCCTGCATCATGATTTCCGGCGACGAGCAGCAAGCCGTCGCGGCTCGTGCAGTCGCCGCCGGCGCCTCCGGTTTCATTCCCAAGTCGTTCACCGCCGGTGAGATGATCGCCGCGATCCGCAAGGTGCTCTCCGGTGAAGTGTTCGTGCCTGAAACCACGAATCTCGCCGCCGCCGAGCAGCCCAATGGTTTGACGCTGCGTCAGCTCGAAGTCATCAGCATGCTGGGCCGTGGCTTCTCGAACAAAGAGATTGCGCGCGCCCTGGATGTGGCCGAGCGGACAGTGAAAGCTCACGTGAGCGCGGTGTTCGAAGCGCTCAATGTGCGCAATCGCACCCAGGCCGTGCTGGTCGCGCAGAAGCGGGGCTTCCTGCCTTCTTCACCGGCTTACGCGAACGCGCGATAACGTAACAACTAACAAACTCTCCGCCTCATGGACGCCGCGCTGTTGCGACGCGTTGAGCAACAGCGCGTGGAAATGTTGTATGGCAATGCGTTAGCCGTTTCCGGCTCTGCATTGCTGATGGTGGCGATGATCGCCGTCATCACCTGGCCGCACACCTCCCACACTCGAATCGTCAGCTGGTCCGTCGTGGCGCTGCTCGTGCAGGTCGCCATGCTCGGACTCACCACGTGGTATCGCGGGGCCGACGATCGAGCCACTGCGTCCGGCGCGTGGGGCTGGCGCTTCGCCGCGCTCTCGGCCATCGCCGGTGTCGTGTGGGGTTCGTCAGCATTCGTGCTGGTCGACACCAATCAATCGCTGACGCTCGCACTGATCGCAGCGTGCCTCGCAGGCCGCGCTACGATCAGCGTCATCACTCACGCTCATTTTCCTCCGGCGCTGCATTCGTTCACTGCGCCGGTGTTCGGATTACTGGCGCTGCGTTACATCTCGCTCGGTGGCTACGGCAACGCTGCGCTGGGTGTGATGTGGTTCGCCGTGCTGGGCTATCTGCTGTTGTTCGGCGAGCGCCAGGCGCGCGTCATCGTGGCGCAGATCCGTCTGCGTTATGAGAACGAGCAGCTCGTCGGTCAGTTACAGCAGCAATACGCGTTGGCGGATCAGGCTCGCGCACGCGCCGAGTCCGCGAGCCGTTCGAAATCGTTGTTCTTCGCCGCCGCCAATCACGATCTGCGCCAGCCGCTGCACTCGCTGGGTTTGTTCGCAACGGCGTTGCGTAATGGCAAGGTCGACGAAGCCGGCAAGCGCATGATCGACCAGATCCTCCAGGCCACCGAATCGCTGGAACAGTTGTTCGATAACCTGCTGGATATTTCCAAGCTCGACGCCGGCCAGGTCGAAGTCAAAAAGGAAATCGTGCCCGCGAACCTGGTGCTCGACCGTTTACGCAGCACGTTCGCCGTTCCAGCAGAGGACAAAGGACTCAGGTTGGTCGTGCGCCGCTCGCGCGGCGTGTTGTTCACCGATCCAACGCTGCTGTTTCGCGTGCTGTCCAATCTGGTCTCGAATGCACTGCGCTATACCGAGAAAGGCGGCGTGATCGTCGCCTGCCGCAAGCGCCAGAATGGAGTGAGCATCGAAGTGTGGGACTCGGGCATCGGCATTCCGGCCGAACAGCACGAGCGCATTTTCGAAGAGTTCTATCAGCTCAATAATCCCGCTCGCGATCGCAGTCGCGGCCTGGGCCTGGGCCTGGCGACGGTGCGCCGTATCGTGAATCTGCTCGAACATCCGTTGTCCGTGCGTTCCACGCTGGGGCGCGGCTCGCGCTTCAGTATCGAAGTACCGTTGGCCGATCCGAACAAGATTCACACCGGGGCCGCCACCGTCGAGCAGAAAGTGCCGAACCTGATCGGTGGCAAGCTCATCATGGTCATCGACGACGAAGAGTCGGTGCGCCTGGGGATGCAGAGCCTGCTGGAAAGCTGGGGCTGCAAATGCATCACCGCGATGGATGCCGAGGAGGCCTTGGGCAGCATGAACGGCCGCGTCCCGGACTTCATCATCGCGGACCTGCGTCTGCGCGGCGACCGCAACGGCATCGACGCAATTCGCGAACTGCGCGCGAAACTCGGCGATGTTCCGGCAGTGCTGATCTCAGGTGACACCGCACCCGAGCAGTTACGCAAAGTCAGTGCAGCGGGACTGACGATGATGCACAAGCCGCTGAAAGCAGTGCGCCTGCGCGCCCTGCTCAATCACGAGTTCGCCAAGAAACAGCGCGCTTGAAGATCAGACCTTGCTGAAGGACGGATCGCTGCGATACGTGAATGGATTGATGCAGGCAACGACCTTGCCGCTGTAGACGATGGTTTCGCGCTTTGGATCGGGAACGCGGAAGAAGTTGCTGCCGATCAAATATTCCGTCAGCACGAAACGCTCCAGCCCTTCGAGACCGCTGCGCGCCTTGGCGATGTGCGCTGGCAGCCAGGGCACGAAGCGGTCGGCGAACACGGTGGCTTTCACGGCTTTGCGTTGCATCCGTTCGCTAGCCAGGATGTCCTTGATGAACGCTTGCAGGGAAGCGCCATCGAGATCGATGCCTGGCAAGTTCTCTCTCACCACGCTCTCGACCCAGGTCGCGCGATAGTTGCTGAGCGTGCCCCACGAGGCCGCGCCGAATATTCCCAATGCAAGCGTGCCACCGGCGCCTGCGATCAGGAGCTTGCGTCGGCCGGGCGAGAAATTGCTGGTCGCTTTCATAGGCATCACGCGATCAGAGCGGCGCTGCGCAGAGACAGAGCAGCCACGCTCAGGCTGGGATTCGAATTCGGGCCCGAAGGAAACACCGACGAGCCGACCACCACCAGATTGCGGACGTCGTGATGGAGCTGTTTCGCATCGATCACCGAGGTCGCGCGATCCGTGCCCATGCGCAGCGAGCCCTGAATGTGAGATTCAGTATCGCGCATGCCCTTGAAGTCGATGCGCTCCACCGGCAGCGGCTCCAACACCTTTTTGATGTTGTCCAAGGAAGCCTGCACGCCCCGCTTGGCGTACTCGGAAATGTCCGGATGCAGCACCTTGGGCATGCCATCGCTGTCGAGCACGACACGATTGGAATCCTGCGGCAGGTCTTCCACCACCACGACCAGCGGCGCGAGTTGACGCCAGCGGCCGTATTCCTTGCGCAGGCCATGCGGCCAGCGGTTGTCGAAGTAGATCAACGCGCCGCCGTAGTCCTTGCGAAACGGGCCGTCATAGAGCGAGTAGTTCAAGGCGGTGGTGATGGTGCTGCCGTCGAGACTGTCGACGCCGTCGAGCAGCACCTCCAGCGAATATCCCACCTGCTCGTGAATGCCGACGCCGGTCAACGGATGATCGAGCCCGGAACGTAACAAGATCGCCGGGCTATGAATGGCGTTCGCGCCGAGCACGAACAGATCTCCGGTGACTCGATGCTCTGCCCCGCCCTTGCGATACACCGCCGCGCGCGCCACGCCGGCAGCATGATCGAGGTGCGTGACTTCACAGTCGGTACGAATCTCGACGTTCGGAAGCTCGCGTAGATTCGCGAAGCCGTTTTCGAAGGTGAACTTCGCGTTGATGGGACAGAGATTGCAACGCGCGGAAGCGCAACACGGCGGACGACCAGCGGTCGCCACACTGGCGCGAGCAGTCGCAATCGGGAAATGAAACTGCGGCTGGGCCCGCCGCATGATCGCGTCCACAGCGGTGGGCTTGTGCGGCGGCTGAGGAAACGGCGCCGAGCGCGGCAGGATCTCGCCCATCTCGGGCGAGCCCGCGACGGACATCTTGGTCTCGGCCGCGAAGTAATAAGGCTCCAGCTCGTCGTAATCGAGCGGCCAGTCCTGCGCGACACCGTACTTGCTGCGCATCCTGAAGTCGCTGGGATGGAAGCGCGGTGTCTGCGCATACCAACAGTTGGTGCCGCCGCCCACGCCGATAGTGAAGTTCCAGACCTTCTTTGCCGCGTCGGTACGGAACGTGGAGTCATGCGGAAGCGATGAGTTCTTGCCGTGCTCCAGCTGCCACGCGTGCGAATTGAACGTGCCGCGCTCGAGCATCAGGATTTTCGCCGTCGGTCGCTTACTAAGGTAACCCTCGACAAAAAACAATGACCCGAAACCCGACCCGACCACGACGACGTCGAAATGCTCTTGGACCATGCGTCCTCCCAAACCGCATCGGAGTTTAACTGACCAGCTCCCGGGAAGTTCCATCGAGCGGCACTTTTGCGCGCTTGCCTGAGGGCGTCGTCGGGGATTGCGTGTAAGCTGCGCCCCATTGTCTTCAGACCCCGACACTCCATGCGCAAGCCCCAAGCCGCTCCTGCCTCCACCGCCAAAGGCGTACGCCTGCAAAAAGCCATGGCCGACGCCGGCCTCGGCGCGCGGCGCGATTGCGAAGACATGATCACCGCCGGTCGCGTGAAGGTGAACGGACGCGTCGTGGACACGTTGCCCTGCTTCGTCGATCCCGCCAACGACGTGGTCGAGCTCGATGACGAAACGATCGAGCTGCCCGTGCCGGAAGAAAGCACCGACGCACCAGCCAAGGCCGCGACCAAGCAACGCACTCTGATCTACGTGTTGATCAACAAACCCAAAGGCGTCATCACCACCACCAGCGATCCCGAAGGCCGTCGCAACGTGCTCGACCTGGTGCCCGACTCGCTACGTCGCGACGAGCGGCTGTTTCCAGTGGGCCGGCTCGACGGCGACTCGACCGGCTTGCTGTTGATCACCAACGACGGCGATCTCGCCTACCAGCTGACGCATCCGAAGTTCGGTATTGCAAAGGAATATCGCGTGCTGACTTCCGGTCTCGCCACGGACGAGCAGTTGCAGAAGCTGCGCGCCGGCATGTACCTCGTGAATCCGGCGGCGGATGGCACGAAGTCGTCGAAGCGAGCTTCGATGGAATCGGTGCGCATCATCAAACGTTTCGTCGATCGCGCCCGCGGCGACCGCACCATGCTGAGCGTGACCTTGCGTGAAGGTCAGAATCGAGAGATTCGCCGCATGCTGGCGCGCGTCGGTTTGAAAGTTCGCGAGCTGGAGCGCGTGGCGATCGGCCCGCTGCGCGCGGGCGATCTCAAACCGGGTCAGGCCAAGCTGCTCGGCAAAAAAGATGTCGAGAAGTTACGAGCGGCGACGCTCTCGCAAGACTAGCCGGCAGGCTTATCGAGCAACCGGATCAATCCTTCCTGCGCCATCGACGCGACCAGCTTGCGGTCGCGATTGAACATCTCCGCGCGCGTGAGTCCACGAGCACCGCCGGCAAACGGGCTCACCGCCTCGACCAGTATCCACTCATCCGCGCGCGGCGGATTATGGAACCACATGGCGTGATCGAGACTGGCCATCATCACATCCTTGTTCATCATCGCCGCCGGATGTTTCAACAAAGCGGTCGAGACCAGGAAGTAATCGGAGAGATAGGCGAGGCCCGCGAGCTGAGTCAGCGGGTCATCCGGTAACGGCGACGCCGAGCGGATCCAGTACTGCGCGCGTTGCATGCTCTGCTTGCGAAGCATGAACATTTCGGGATTCACCGGCCGCAGCTCGACGATGCCCTGCTGCGAGGCCAGCGCCGTGGCGTTCCTCGGCAGGCGGTCGCCAAATTTTTCCAGTAACTGACGCACATCCATCAGATCTTCCGGATCGGGCACGTCGCCGCTCACGGTGACGTCGTGCTCCAGTCCTTCCTCGCGCCGGTGGAACGACAGCTCCATATGGAAAATCGGTCGCGAACGCTGCCGGGCAACGACACGCCGCGTCGAGAAACTGCCGCCATCGCGCGTCAGCTCGACGTCGTAGATCACGGGGATGTCGCTCGCGCCGGCCAGCAGAAAATAACCGTGCAGCGAATGGCAGACCCGGTCGGGCGCGACGGTCTGCGTGGCGGCCATCAAGCCCTGGCCCAGGATCTGGCCGCCGAACAGCGTGCGATTGACGTTGATCTGGTTGACCTGGCTGCGGAACAGGTTGGTGTCGAGCTGTTCGAGCTCCAGCACTTCACGCAGGCACTTGGGAGCGGGGGGCGCCGGGGGCGGCGAGATCTGAGTGGCCATGCCCGGCAGTGTAGCACCGCACCGGCCGGCGCTCTCAGGCCACTCACCGGCAGCCCGCCGCCGCCGGCCCGCGATCTCTACTCGGCACCGGCGAATTTCGCTACCCTTTACGCAATTTTTACGATCTTCATTATCTGGCCCGGACCGAAGGAGGGTGCATGTTCAGCCGACTTGGGAACCTCATCAAAGGCTTCTTTTCCCTCTTCATCTCCGGCCTGGAGAAACGCAATCCGGAGGCGCTGCTGGAGCTCGAGCAGGAGAATCTCCGTAAGCAGATCGCGAATTTCAACCAGGGCCTGGCCACGCATGCCGGCCTGTGCGAGCGGATCATGGGCCAGGTGCGCAAGCTCGAGAGCGAGCAGAAAGATCTGCGCGCCAAGACGGCCGCGCATCTGCGCGCCGGCAACAAGTCGGCCGCCGGCCAATATGCGCTGCGCCTGCAGACCATCGAGTCGCAGCTGGAAGAGAACCGCAAGCAGCTCGAGCAGGCCGAGGGCACGTACAAGAATCTGATCAAGGCCCGTGACGTGGCGGTCCAGACCGCGCGCGCCAAGATCGAGAGCCTCAAGGGCGCGATCAACGATCTGAAAATGAATCAGGCCATGGCCGAAATCCACGAGATGGCCTCGGGCATGATCACGAGCATCGGCGGCTCCGGCGACACGCTCAATCGTCTGCACGAGATGGTCGAGGAAGAGCGCACCAAAGCCGCCGGTCGCGCGCGTATCGCCAAGGACTCCATCGACATGAGCGGCGTCGAAGTACAGGAAGCCGAAATGAATGCGCTCGCCGATCAGGCGCTGGCCGACTTCGCCGCTCGCGAGGGCATTTCGATCGAAGGCAGCGCGCCGCCGGCGCCGGCCGCCACGCGCACCATGGGTGCGCAATCGGAATCCCAATCGTAATCAGCGGAACGTAACGTCGATGCCAGCACCGCACGGCGCACCGGCTTGGGCCAACGAGCTCGCGCTTGCTTACGAAAGCGGCGCGCATGGGCAGTTCATTCTGTACGGCAACGTGCACGATCGAATTGCCGTCGGCGCACAGCTCATCGGGCTCGCGGGCTATCTCGAGAACCAGCTGCTGTCGAGTTTTCAGATCGTGCTCTCGTACGATCTGGGCAGCGGGCTCACCATCGAGCGCGGTGGCGAAATCGTCGAGAAATGGGGCGGCGCCGATCTGAAGTCATTGCCGCGCGAGCCGCAGCCGGCGCTGCAATGGATCAGCCGCTATCTGCGTTACCTCGGCAACTTGCGAGCGCTGGGTCGTGAGGTGAAGGAACACGTCGCCGTAATCTTGCGCGGCGTCGATCACATCGTGCCGGCCGATGGCGCGGGCTTCGAGCATGGCAGCCTGACGAGCGTATTGCGCGAGTGGTCGTCGGAAGCGCCGTTCGCCGATCTGCCCTTCACCAGCATTTTGATTGCGGACAATCTCAACGATGTCGAGCCGCTGGTCGCCTTCAGCACGCACGCTTCGCGCATTCGCGTGCCGTTGCCGGACTCGGCGGAAATCGAGCGCGCGTTAACTCTGTTACGCACACACGAGCCGAAGGCGTTTGCTCCAGACGCGAACCTGGCGCAGATCGGCGCCGCGCTGGTCGGTGTCACGCTTTCTGCATTGGAAAGTCTGATCAAGGTGCGCGATCACTCGGGCCAGGCCCTGAACAGCGCGGATCTCACTCGCATCAAGAAAGAACTGGTGGAGCGCGACTCCGCGGGCCTGGTGGAGTTCATCGAGTCCACTCGCACGCTCGATGCCTATCACGGCCAGGACGCGCTCAAGCGCTGGCTGCGCCAGGACATCAAGCTGTGGCAGACCGGCGATCTCAAAGCGCTGCCCATGGGATATCTGTTGTGCGGTCCGGTGGGCACGGGCAAAACGTTTCTGGTCGAGTGTCTCGCCGGCGAGGCAGGCGTACCGGTGGTCAAGCTCAAGAACTTCCGCGATCGCTGGGTGGGCTCGAGCGAAGGCAACCTGGAAAAGATCTTCCGGCTGATCCGCGCGCTCGGCCGTTGCATGGTGTTCATAGACGAGGCGGACCAGACGCTCGGCCGTCGCGACTCGGGCAGCGGCGACAGCGGCCTGTCCGGACGTTTGTATTCCATGATCGCGCAGGAAATGTCGGATAGCTCGAATCGCGGTCGCGTGCTGTGGATCCTGGCGTCCTCGCGGCCCGACCTGATCGAAGTGGATTTGAAACGGCCGGGGCGCGTCGATGTGAAAGTGCCGCTGTTGCCGACCTCTACCACTGCCGAGAGCGCTGCCTTGGTCGGCGCGCTCGCCAAGCGCTATGGCCTGCAATTGAACGATGCGGATCTCACTGCGCTTCAGTCGCGCATGCCGTTGTTGCTCACACCGGGCGCGGCCGAGGCGCTGGTCGTGAAAGCTTATCGGCGTGTGCGCACGGAGAATCTCGAGCCGCGCGCGGCGCTGGAGGCGTGCCTGGTCGGTTATCAGAATCCGGTGCCCGCCGACGTGCTGGAATTCCAGATGCGAATCTCGATCCGCGAGGCGACCGATCTCGCGTTCGTGCCGCCGGCGTTTCATAAATACGCCGAGCCTGCTGCCTCTTCGATCGCGCCATGAGCGCCCCACGCTCCTATCTCGCCGCCGCGTTCAACGCGCGCCCTTTCGGGATGCCCTTGCCGCCGAACTGGTTCGGCATCGCTGCGTTCGCGTTGCTGGGTGCGTTTGTGAATCCGGGTTTGTGGTTGATCGGCGCGGGGCTGGAGGGTCTGTATCTCTGGGCGCTGTCACGCAATCCGCGCTTTCGTGCGACTGTGGATGCGGGCGGCAAGGGCGAGGATTGGGTCGCCCGCTACAACGCGCTCAGTTATCACCTGGACGAAGATGCTCGCTTTCGCCAGGAGTCCATTGAGAATCAGGCGCGGGAGATCATCGATCTCTTGTCGCGTACTGGCGCGACGGAGATGCAGAAGAGCGATGTGCGGCAGATGGCGTGGCTGCATCTGAAGTTGCTGGCGGCCCGTGCCTCGATATTGCAGGTCATCCATGCAGCCGACCGAGAGAAGCGCGCGCTCGAAGAGCAGGAACGTCGCGTCATCGATCGGCTCTCGGAAGAAACGCTCGGCGACGAGCTGAAGCGCAGTCTCGAACAACAACTCGAAGTTCTGCGCTCTCGCCGCGCCGGGCACACTGACGCCCAACATCGTCGCGAGCTCATCGAAGCCGAGTTGGAGCGCCTGCGCCAACAAGTGTCACTCGTGCGCGAGCAAGCGCTGCTTGCCACGGACGAGCACAGCGTCGCCTCCTCGCTCGACGCGCTCTCTGCCTCTTTGAATGAGGCGAATCGCTGGCTGCGCGATCAACGCGAACTGTTCGCCGGCCTCGAAGGCCTCACCGACGAACCGCCGCCTGAGGATCTGCTGCGCGCCCGCGCGCCGGCCGGTCGCCGCAAACGGGAACGAGTGGCGCAGTGAGTTTCGCCCGATCGACGATCAACAAGCTCTCAGCAAGGACTCTTCAATGAGCACATACAAAAGAATCCACCGCGGGTCCGCCGCCGGCAATCTCATCACGCTGTTGTTGTTGCTCGGGATCATCGGCCTGGGCGCTTATCTGTGGCTGGGCAAGAAAGGTTCGGACGGCGCCGACTCCGCGAGCACCAGCGGCACGACGTCGTCGCAATCGAAGACGTCCGACAGCAGCAGCGGCGGCGATGCGCCTTCGCCTATCGAGCCGGTGACCGGCACGCCCGCGCTGGAAGCCGCCGCGACTTACACGCCCAAGGACGGCGTCTTGCAAATCGATATCAGCGAGTACGCCGGCTACGGCGGCCTGATCGTCGCGAACGGCGGCATGGAGCCCAACCCCGATTCGTTCTTCGCCAAGGAATATGGCTTCAAGGTGAAGATCACCAAGAGCGAGAGCGAAACCTGGGGTGCGCTCAACAACGGCCGCCTCGCCGCCACCGCCACCACCACTGACGCGCTCGCCGTGCTCGGCCGGCAGTTCGACGCTGTCGTCCCGCTGCAAATTGGCTACTCGCGCGGCGCCGACATGGTCGTCGTCGATCGCGGTATCGCTTCGATCAATCAGCTCGCCGGCAAGGTGCTCGCCGCCTCGCAGTTCAACGAAAGCGAGTTCTTCATTCGTTACCTGGCTCAGGAAGCCGGCGTCCCCGTCACAGTCCTGCGCGATCTCGACTCGAAGCCTTCTTCCGGCGAGCTCGGCCTGGTGTTCTACGAAGACGCGTTCGTCGCCTGCGACGCCTACGAGCACGAGCTGAATGGCTCGCAGCGTTTGAACGGCTGCGTCGGCTGGACCCCGCGCACCGACGAAGTCGTGGAGAAATCCAACGGCGCGGCCAAAGTGCTCGTTTCCAACCGCAACCTGCTGGTGATCGCGGACGTGCTCGCCGTCAACGGCGGCTTCGCCAAAGCCAACCCGGACATGGTCCGCGGCCTCGTGCACGGCATTCTGGAAGGCAACCGTCGCCTGCGCGATCAGCAGGCAGCAAACATCGGCATCGTCGCGAAGGCGTTCGGGTGGAGCGAGGCTGACGCTCGCGACGAGCTGTCACGCGTGCATCTTTCGAATCTTCCAGAGAACCGCGCGTTCTTCTCCGGCACCATCGATTCCGCCGGTTCCTTTGGCGGCATTTTCCAGTCGTCCGTGCTGGCCTACGGCAGCGTGATTCGCAATCCCACCGATGCGTCTCGCTTCGCCGACGTGACCGCGCTCGATGCACTCGCGAAAAAAGGTCTGTTCGCCGATCAGAAGATCGCCATCGCCCCGATCCGCAGCAGCGCCCAGGCCACGCTCGAAGGCGACCCGCTGCTGAGCAAGGACATTCGTTTCTTCTTCGAAGCGAACTCCGCCACGCTCGACAAGAGCGCCACTCAGAATCAGGAATACCTCGATACGATCAAAAGCTTCCTGCAAGTGAGCCCCGGCTCGACCGTGGTCCTTCGCGGCCACGTCGACAATGCTCGCGTCAACGAATTCCGCGATCAGGGCGGCGAACAACTGGTGAAGAGCATGGCCCTCAAAGCCATGGAGCTCTCTCGCCAACGCGCCCTCGCCGTCAGCGAAGCCCTCCGCGCCCGCCACAAAGACATCGACGCCTCGCGCATCGAAGCCATCGGCCGCGGCTGGGAAGAACCCGCCGGCCCGGATAGCGAGCTGAATCGTCGCGTGGAAGTGCAGTGGTTTACGCTGGAGTGACGGGCGTCACCCGCCACTCCACCGTTTGTTATTGCTGCGACGTCGTGGGCTCGACCGACACGACGTCGAGCTTCATCTCCCGACCTTTAGCGGTCTCGGTCCATTTCACGACGGCGTCCACGACCACCGGCTTGCCCAGCAACGAAGACAACCCTTCCTGCTGTTTCGGATTCTGCGGCAGTCGCGGTTCGAGAGGTTTGTCCACGAGCACTTCGATCGCCGTGCCGTCTTCGCTGACCAGCGCAATCTTGCGGTCGCGCGCCTTGAAGTAGTCGCCGCCAATATTTTCGAGGACGCCGACCGCGCGCACATGAGTTCCCTCGGCAAGCGCCTGCAGCGCTGCTAGATCGGACGCCGGCTCTTCGGCCGAGGAAACCTGTTCCGGCGGTCCGGATGGCAACGGTGCGGCAGCCGGAGCGCAGGTATTCCGGCTCACTCGCAGATCCATGGTCATCGCAGCCGCCGGCGCCGAGATATTGCAGACAGCGATACGGCCCACTGACGCCGGCGTCGTGTTCACATCGAACAAGGTGGCGTTGCTGGTCCCGGGAAACACGTCGCCCGGCTGACCGCGCTCGGCAGGATCGTTCAAGCTCTTGTTGCCATCCGCCTCGACCAGCTCCACGCCCCGATTGAACTCGTTGGCGTTCACCCGGTTGTTCCGGATCGCACTGTCGATCACGGTTTGATTGATCTTCCAGATCTGCAATCCTGCCGCCGGCAACTTGTCGTTGAAGCCGCGCTGCTGCACGTTGGCCAGCAAGTAGTACATCTTGCTCGAGATGCCCATCCGGTACGCCAGCCGCGAGTCCTGGATTTCCTGCAAGCTGGCGCCGACTTGATCGGCGACCACGTTCCTGGCGTCGATCCAGCCCAGGAATTCCTTGGCCCAGGGCGACATATGGCTCGGGCGCTGCGGGCTCCTGCCGTCACCGCCCCACGAACCGCCCGCCATCAGGCACCAATTGCCAACGCCTGCGGATTCGCCATTGGAGCCGTCCGTATCATACAAATCCGGCAGACCGAAGGCGTGCGCGAACTCGTGCGCGAACACGCCGATCTCGATCATGGTCTTGTTGTCACAAGCGAGGCCGGGCTGGATCACATAGTCATCGATCATGATGAATCCGCCGCCGTGCCTGGCGCTGCTCGTCTGATGCGCGCTGCCGGCGAGGCTGGCGAGATTCCAACGATGCGACCAGATGTTTCGATTGCCCGGCACGTCGCATTCGCCGCCGGATTCGGAATGCACGAAAGCGACGAAATCGACGTAGCCGTCGTCGTCGCCGGAATTGGGCGCACCGTCCGGGCCGTCGTTGTCGTAGCGACCCCAATCGATGGCGGCGTTAGCCGGCGCGGACAGCGCCTCGCTCAGCAGCTGCCCCACTTTGTTGGTATCGCACATGCCAAAGCACGGCTCTTTCTCGCCCGTTTCTTCGTTGACGAAATCCGCGCCTTCGTAGTGCATGCTCTTCTTGGCCGCCGTCACCCAGGCAGTGACTTTGCCGGTGAGGTTGAGACGCCCACCGGAAATCTCACGGTAATAGTCGCGCATCGTGCCCGTGGGCCAGGGACCGTCGAACAACTGCGTCTGCAGGTTGGTAGCGGGATATGGCGGCTTGCCGTGTTCCGCGAACTTGATCGTGATGACGGGAACTTCCCGCCGACCATTCACGTGCTGAGCCTCGGCGAGATTGGCGACGCTGCCGAAGATCTTGGCAATCGCCTCCTCCTGCGCGTCCGGCAAGCCTTGCGGCGACACCAATGTCATTTGCGCGATGGCCCGGGCGAGCAGCGCGCGTTGCGTCACCTGAGTGAGACTTCGGTTGTATGTGAAGGCTGGCACATTCGCCGGCAGCGCCTCTGCACGCTGCTGGAACGCTGTCGGTAGAGAGCCTCCACCGCGAGGCGGTGGCGTTGCGATTGCACTATCGATGCACAGAACCGTCGCCAGCGCCAACGCTGCGCGTGACCGGACCAGGCTCAACGGCTTCATACGAGACCTCCTAGCGCGCTTTGATCGTCAGCGTGAGTAACAATCCTCCAACCCGCTTCGTCGACGTGGGAATCTCGCCTTCCAGATCCGCGGGCACGGGCTGACCGAGACTGAAGGTCTGCCCGAGCTTGCGAGTCTCCTGATAGTGATAGGCCAGGGTCAGGAACACCAGGTCGCGGCGCATCGAGAACGACGGCCCCAGATACAGACCGATATCGCCATCCGATTCGCCGCTGCCGATGGCCGCGCCAAACGAGACATGCACCGCGCTATCCTGCCAGGGAATATCGACGACACGCGCATTGAGCTGGCCGACGAACGCCAGCTTGGTGCTGGCTTCGTCAGTCACTGCGACGACGCTGCCCAGCGTCGCGCCGCCGCTGCCGTCGGGAATCATGCCGGCCTGACGGCCGAATTCCTTTTGATCGATGAAGCTGAGGCCCGGACCCACCGAGAACGTGAGGGCCGGCCGGCCTGCTCGCAGCTCGCCGAGCGCGAAGACCTGCGCCGGTTCCTTGGTGTTCAGGCGATCTTTGACGACGAGGCTGATCTTGTGAACCACCGCCTCGTCGTGGCTCTGGATCACTTCGACGGAATTGAACGCGCTGGCGCTCGCGAGCGTGCCCTGTAAGTCCGCCAGCGTCTTTGCGTAGGACTCCTGGTTGTCTTTGAGCTCCTTGGCCAGTTCTTCGAAAGCGCTGCTGGCCTGCGCCGTCTGCTTCGCGAAATCCGAGCTCTTGGCGGCCACTATTGCCAGGCGCGCCGCGCATTGTTTTACTTGCGCTTCGGAGAGATCCATGCGGATCTGCGCCGGGATCGCCTCGACGGAGGTTTTCAGCTCTGACAATTTGGTGACATGACGCTGCAGGTCGTTCGGTTTGACGAGCTGCCCGAGCGCTTGCTCGGCCCCTTCCGCGCTCTCGCACAGGCTGGGACAAGCCGCGGTCGTCACTTTCGCATCGGTGACCGCTTTGTGGAATTTCAGATACTGGGCCTTGGATGCATTGAGCTGCTCCGCCGCGGCTTTGGCCGCTTCGAGCGCGTTGGCGCGCTGCTCATACGCGCGATCGATTCGCTCGCCATACGGCGCGAGCAGCGTGACACACTGGTCGTTTGATTGCGCGCCCTTCGTCCACGCCGCTGCGGCCTTCTGCACGGGCGTTACTTTGGCGGCGCTCTCCGTTGCATCTTCCTCGGCGTCGGACAGCAACTTGTCGATGTTGGGGAAGCTCAAAAAGCCCAGCCCCGCTCGCAACGTATCGCGCTCTACGAACTGGGTCTCGGCCGCGATGGAATACTCGTAGCGGAACGGGTTTTTGTTCCTGAGCACCACCTGGATATCGGCGCCGCTCGGAAAACTGCGGCGTCCCGTCAACTTTTGAGTAGTGACATCGACGGTCACCGTCATCTCGGGATCGGTCACCGGAACGACATTGCAGCGATCGGCGCACGAAGCCGCGTGGACCAACGGAGCAAAACAGTGCAGCGCCGCCCCAAGCGTCATCGTCCATGCAAGCGGGGGCAACAATGATTCCGCGCGCAGCCATCCGATAACTTCGATCAGCCGTGATCTCATACAATTGCCCCAATCCCGAAATGACAACCGCACGCACGGTGACGTCGGAGTCCAAACGACCCCGGGCACGCGGACGCGTGCTATGTCACAACGTGGCCCTTCCCTCGCCCGCGAACGCTTTGTTGCAAATATTGGCGCGCTGCGAGCTGACTAATCTAATTGTTGGGCGCGACTATACATCCGGCCATGAAAAGATTTCAATGAGAACGGCAGGAAACATTGCCGCCGCTGTTATCACTTGAGATCCAGCTGATAGTCGTTTTTTGCGGCCAGCTTGATCGAGCGCAACAGGCCATCCATGTCCTGCAGCTTCTCGTCATATTTGAGCTGCTGGTCTTCGTCAGTGGACATCGAGGAAAACTTTTCCAGGCGTTCCTGATAGTGCTGCAGAGCTTCCCACAGCAGATGGTACTCACTGACGATCGGCTGGATGCCCTTAACCGACATTTGACTTACCTCCCGCGACGTCATCCACCCGCACGACCCTCGATCGATCCAGGCCCAGTTCCTCGAGAGCGCCCAGATATTTCTTCAAGGGCATGGTCTTGGCCGGCGCCAACATGTAATGACCTTCGTGCCCCGGACGCAGGTCCTTGACCAGTTTGAGCTCCTTCGGCAACTCCGCGCCCTTCTTGATGCGCCAGATCTTCTTGCCTGGTTTTTTCATGACAGGGGTAAGGTGATCGTACGCCGAAAATCCGTTGCCATTGGCCAGGACCGTGTCGATGCCATCCTGCTGCACGATGACGACATCGACACGAGCGCGGTCTTCGGTGAACGCGGGCCAGGTGGCGTTTCCCATGCGATACAGATCCTTGGTGAAGGTGGCCACATCCATGATGAAGAGATTCTCTAGAGCGACCATGTCGCACGTCCTTATGTCAGATTTGAGCACGTAACCGCTGTACGACCTGATTATTATCTGACCGTACGGGTATCGTCCATCAGCCGGCGGTGGCTCGGCTAAGCGCGGGCCACCGTGAACCCGATCGTCGTAGCGCCGTTTTCGCTCTCCGCGAAGACGGTGCCGCCGTGCATGGTGGCGACGGCGCGGACGATGGCGAGGCCGAGGCCGTGGTTCTCTCGGCTGCCGCTGCGTGAGCTGTCGACGCGATAGAAGCGGTCGAACAGGCGGGAAAGGTGCTCCCGCGCGATACCGGAGCCGTTGTTCCGCACCGAGACGCGAATCGCGCCCGGCTGCTGCAAAACGAACACGACGATCTCGGCACCGCGCGGGGCGTGCTGGACGGCGTTCTGTAACAGATTGGTTACAGCGCGCCGAAACAGAGATGTCTCGATACTGGCCTGCGCATCGCCTTCGATGCGCACACGCACGCCAGCTTCTTCGAAGATGAACTCCAGATACTCGACGGCGTGGGCCACTTCCTGCGCGATCGACACTTCGATCCGGTTCGGAGCGCGTTCACCGCGATCCGCACGAGCCAAGAAGAGCATGTCGTTGACAATGGCGCGCAGCCGTTCGAGATCCTCAAGGTTAGAGTGCAATGCTTCTTTTAGTTCCGTGACACTGCGCTCGCGCGACAATGTGACTTGAGTTTGACCGATGAGATTTCCCAGCGGCGTGCGCAACTCGTGCGCCACATCGGCGTTGAACGCTTCGAGTTGCTGATACGCCGTCTCGAGCCGCGCCAGCGCGCCGTTGAAAGAGTCCGCGAGCTTGGAAAGTTCCGGCGCGAGCGTGTCGGTCTGCAATCGTCGCGATAGATGCCCAGGCGACAACGCCTGCGCTTCGCCCGACAAACGCTCCACCGGCCGCAAACCCACGCCGGCGATGTAATAGCCGAGCGCCGCCGCGCCGAGCGCGCCGACGAACGTCAACGCGATCAGCCCCACCGTGAACGACTGCAAAGTTTCCACGAACGGCGTCGAATCGATGCCCACCATCAATCGCACCGTCGGGCGCTCGCCGCGGCCTTCGACCGGCCCCGAGAATGTTTTCAGCGGCGCTTCTTGATCGGGCACCGAGATTTGCCCGAAGCCTTGCATGCCAGCCGTGCGCAGCTGCGCCTCGTTCAGCGACGATCCGTAGCGAAAGCGGGCATCCTCACCCAGCACCCAGACTTTGACGCCGCTGTTCTCCGACAGCGAATTGTCGAACTTGGCGCAAGTGATGCGCCAATGCGAAGCCTCGTCGTTGCGCATGACAAAGGGCTTGTACATCTGCCAGCGAGCCTGCAGCTCATTATCCTGATGACGCCCCAACTCGCGCTTCAACAAGCCGTGCATGGCCACGCTCAGCACCGCCAGCATGACGAAACTGGCGACGGCGAACATCGCGGCGAGGCGCTGACTGATCGAGAGCTTCATGCGTCCTCGCTCTGATCGCGGACTTCGAGCACGTAGCCCATGCCGCGCACGGTATGGAGCAACGTCGGCTTGAAGGGATCATCGAGCTTGCTGCGCAATCTTTTCACCGCCACTTCGACGACGTTGGTGTCGCTGTCGAAGTTCACGTCCCAGACCAGCTCGGCGATGGTGGTCTTGGACAGGATTTCACCCTTACGACGCGCCAGCGCCGCGAGCAACGCAAATTCCTTGGCCGTGAGATCCAGTCGCTGACCGTTGCGCCACGCCTTGCGCGCCAGCAGATCGATCTGCAGATCGGCGATGCGCAGCTGCATCGCTTCCTGGCCGCGGCTGCGACGAGTCAGCGCCTGGAGCCGAGCGACCAGCTCAAGAAACGAAAACGGTTTGACCAGGTAATCATCCGCGCCTTCGCGCAGGCCGCGCACGCGATCGTCGACGCGATCCCGCGCCGTCAGCATGATCACCGGCGTCTGCTTCTGCTCACGCAAAGCGTGCAGCACGGAGAATCCGTCGGTCCCGGGCAGCATGACATCGAGCACGATGACGTCGTACTCATATTCGAGCGCCATGTGCTTGCCGTCGAGCCCATCGCGAGCCACGTCCACGACGTAGCCCTGCTCGCGCAGTCCACGTTCGAGGTAATCGGCTGTCTTGGTCTCGTCTTCTACGATCAGAACTTTCATTGCGTCGCGGGCACCAGGCCCATGGACTGATAAACATTCACCAGGCGGATGGAGACATCCGCCGTGGCTTGCGCGGCATTCAACTCCACCGCATAAACGCTGCGCTCCGCATCCAGCACTTCCAGCAGCGACAACGCGCCGGCCGTGTACTGCCGCCGAGCCAATTGCGCCGCGCGCCGTGCGGATTCGGCCGCCTGCGCCAGCTCCTGTTGTCGAAGCTTACCCTGCGTGTACAGCACCAGTGCAGTCTGGGTTTCTTGGAGCGCGGTGCGCGCCGTTTGTTCGTACGTCAAATACGCCTGCTCTTGAACGGCGTCCGCGGCGTCGATGGCCGCACGGATGCGGCCAAAATCGATCAACGGCGCCAGCAACCCGCCACTGACCGACCAGGTGCGGGTGCCTGTATCCAACAAATCGCTGACCCGGGCGTCTTCTACACCAAGCAGACCGGCGAGCGTGATGCGTGGGTAACGCAATGCCGCCGCGACATTGCGCTGTTCGGCCGCCGCGATCAAGCGGCGTTCCGCCGCCTGCACATCCGGCCGCCGCGCGATGACATCGGCGGGCGTGAGCAACACTCGTTCCGCATCGCTGTCCGGCAAGGCGCCCGGATCGCTGGTTGAGGCCGGCAACAGACGATTCAAGGTGTCCGGCGTCGACGCCGTCAGCAGAATCAATCGGTGACGCGCCGCTTCGGCTAACTCACGAGACTGCGGGATCTGCGCCCGCGTGGTCCGAAGGGACGAAATCGTGCGTTCCAGATCGAGCCGGCTGGCGAAGCCTTCGTTGAATCGGGCCTGCGTGATGCGGACCGTCTCCTCCTGCGCCTGCGCGTTCCGCAGCGACAGCTCGGTCTGCACTTGATACAGCCGGAACTCCAGATAATTTCGAATCACCTCGGCGATCAGCGCCAGGCGAACGCCATCGCGGTCCGCCTGCACGGCGCTCAGCTCCGCATTGGCGGCGCGAGCTTCGGCTCGCAGTCGGCCGAACAAATCGATTTCCCAACTCGCGTTCGCCGCGGCGGTCGCGCTTTCGTCGATCTCGCTGGTGTCAGACCCCGCGCGGCGACCTCGCGAACGCTGTGCATCGACCGAGCCATCGATCTGCGGCGCGAGGTTCGCCAGTGTCGCACGACGTTGAGCACGCACTTCTCGCACACGCGCCTCGGCCACACGCAGATCGAGATTGCGTTGCTGAGCCAGATCGACGAGCTGATCGATAGTCGAATCGTCGAATGCTTTCCACCAGGTCAACGCCGTGGCGTCAGCGGGAGTGATTGCTCGCTGCTCGTCCACCCACGACGCCTGCATGTCATCGGGCAATTGCTTGACCGGCTGACTGCAAGCGGCCAGCGCAGCCAACCCAAGAACCGGCAGCACGCGGAGTGAGATTGGGCAGCTCATCGCGCGGGCTCCGGGATCACGGGCACTTCGGGCTCCGCCGAGTGCGAATGTTTATGAAACACGCGGTCGAGTGTCAGATAAATCACCGGCGTCGAAATCAACGTTAGAATCTGACTGATGACCAGGCCACCGAAGATCGCGAAGCCAAGCGGCTGACGCAGTTCGGAGCCGGTGCCGAAGCCGAGCATCAAAGGAATGGAACCGAGCATCGCAGCGATCGTGGTCATGATGATGGGACGGAAGCGGACCAGGCAGGCTTCGTGAATGGCCTCCAGCGGCGACATGCCGTTGTTACGTTGCCGCTCCAGCGCGAAGTCCACCATCAGGATGCCGTTCTTCTTCACGATGCCGATCAGCAGCACCACGCCGATGAGCGCCATGATGGAGAAGTCCTGCCCCGCCAGCCACAACGCCAGCACTGCGCCGATGCCGGCGGACGGCAGCGTCGACAGAATCGTCAGCGGGTGCACGAAGCTCTCGTACAGCACGCCAAGAATGATGTACACCGCGACCAGCGCGCCAAGGATGAGCAGCGGCTGTGTTTCCAGCGATTTCTGGAATTCTTGAGCGGTGCCGCGGAAGTTGCCGCTGACCGTGCTGGGCATGCCGATCTCGGCCTGCGCCTGTTCAATCAACGTCACCGCGTCGCCGAGCGCCACGCCCGGCGCTAGATTGAATGAGATGGTGACCGACGGAAACATTCCGTCATGCGTGATCGACAGCGGCCCGGTGCCCGGCGGCTCCATGCGCGCCACGGCGGACAGCGGCACCATCTGGCCGCTCAGCGGCGAGCGCAGATAAAAATTCTGCAGGCTCTCGGCGCGCCCACGCTGCGACTCGTCGATTTCCAGAATGATCTTGTATTGATTGGTCTCGGTTTGATACTCGCTGATCTGGCGCTGACCGAAGGCGTCATACAGCACCTGGTCGATGTCGACGGTTCGCAGACCAAAACGAGCGGCCGCAGCCCGATCTATATTCAGGCGTGTAACAGCCGCACCGAGCTGCAGATCATCGGAGACATCGCGCAATTCATCGTAGCCTTGCAGCTTCTGAGCAAGCTGGCGCGCCCATTCGGCCAACTCGCCGCTCTCGGGTCCGCGGAGCACATATACATATTGTGCCCGACCGCCGCCCGCCCCGAGGTTGATGTCCTGCGCGGTACGCATGAACAGCTGCAAGCCCGGGATGCCCGAGACCTTCGGCCGCACGCGATCGATGAACTCTTCCGCGGATACGTCGCGATCGCCGCGATCCTTCAGCACGATGAAGATGCGACCGCTGGCCATGCTCGTGCTGCCCAAGCCACCGCCGACCACGTGCGCGATCGCCTGCACGGCGTCGTCCTGCGCGATGATACCGGCAGCAACCTGCTGCTTGGCCTTCATGTCTTCATAGGAAACGTCGTCCGCGCCTTTGGTGGTTACGAAGATAAAAGCCGTGTCCTGCAATGGAAAGAATCCTTTCGGGATGAACACGTAACCGAGCACCGCCACAGCCACCGTGGCGCCAAAGCTCACTAGCACGGCGCGCTGATGCGACAGCGCCCACTGTAGGACGCGGTCGTACCGAGCAATCAATCGCTGCGCGAACCCCGGCTCCGCATTCTCGTTGTGCTTCATCGGCTTCATGAAGCGGGACGCGAGCATTGGCGCGAGCGTCAGCGACGCCGCCACCGATATCAGGATCGCAATCGTCATTGTCACTGCGAATTCACGGAACAAACGTCCGACCACACCGCCCATGAACAGCAGTGGCACGAACGCGGCGATGAGCGAGAAGCTGATGGAAACGACGGTGAAGCCGATCTCCGCCGCACCCTGCCTGGCCGCATCGAGCATGGATTCGCCAGCTTCCAGATGACGGTGGATGTTCTCGACCACCACGATGGCGTCGTCGACCACGAAGCCCACCGCCACCACCAGCGCCACCAAAGTGAGATTGTTGAGACTGAAACCCAGCAGATACATCGCGCCGACCGTGGTTATCAGCGCCACGGCGAGCACGGCCGCGACGATGGCGGTCGCCGACAGCTGCCGGAGGAACACGCCCATCACCACGACCACCAGCAGCACGGTCACCACCAGCGTAACTTCGACCTCATGCAACGACGCACGAATGGTGCGAGTACGATCGTTGATGACTTCCAGCTCCACGCTCGCGGGCAGCAGTTCCTGCAGTTGAGGCAACGCTTCGCGAATCCGATCGGCGGTCGCGACGATGTTGGCGCCGGGCTGGCGGCGGATCACGAAATGAATGCCCGGCTTGCCGTTCTGCCACGCCTGTACATATTCGTTCTCCGCGCCAAATGTCACATTGGCGACGTCGCGCAGAAATACGGGAGCATTGTCGCGATAGGCGACGATCAGGCCGTCGTAGTCCTGCGTGGTGAAGATCTGGTCGTTGGTCTGCAAGGTCGAGACCCGGTCCGCGCCGAACAGCGCGCCCTTGGCTTGATTGACGCTGGCTGCTTGTATCGCCTGGCGCAGATCCGCGAGCGTCAAGCCCAACGCTGCGAGCTTCTCCGGAGCAGCTTGAATACGCATGGCAGGCTTACGCTGACCGTTGATCGGCGTCTCCGCCACGCCCTCGATCTGACTCAACTGACGCCCGACCACGGTCTCCGCGATATCGCTGAGCTCGGTGAGGGGCATGAGATCCGACTGCATTCGAACGACGAGAATGGGACCGTCGTTGGGATTCACCTTGCGCCACGTCGGCAAGTTCGGCAGATCCGCAGGCAATCGCCCGGCGGCCGCGTTGATCGCCGCCTGCACTTCCTGCGCGGCCACGTCGATGTCTTTAGTGAGTACAAACTGCAGTGTGATGGTGGTGCTGCCGAGCGAGCTGCTCGAAGTCATTTCGGTGATGCCGGGCACCGAGCTCAGCTGCACTTCCAACGGTGTAGCCACCGCCGACGCCATGGTCTCCGGGCTCGCGCCCGGCAGATTGGCGCTGATCTGCATGGTCGGCAGCTCGGCCTCGGGCATGGGCGCGACCGGCAACAAGGGAAACGCAACGATGCCCAACAGCACGATGCCAAACGTCAGCAGCGTGGTGCCGATGGGATGGCGAATGAACCAATCGGACAAGCCGGGCCGCGTGAGACTCGCCTGGGCCCGGCTTGCCGGGTCCCCGTTATTATCCGCGCGACTAGCGCTCATCGTCCCGCGCTCCCGTTCGGGCGCTTCGGCTGCACTTCCGCGGAGAACAGCGTTGCAGGGACTTCCACCAATTTCACTTTCGCATCCGGCGTGAGACGCGAGTGGCCGTCGGTCACGATGCTGTCGCCCTTGGCCAAGCCGCCTTCGATGACCGCGATCTCATCGTTGCTGTAGCCGACCTGTACCTGCACCACTTCGGCTTTCTGCTCGCGCACTCGGAAAACAAAGGGACCTTGCAAGCCCTGCCGCACGGTGCGCGCCGGCACCACCAGCGCGTTGCCGCTGACTCCGGTTTGCAAACGAACGGTCACGAACTGGCCGGGCCACAACTTGCCTTCGTGATTCGCGAACTCGGCGCGCAGACGAATGGTGCCGGTGCTCGCATCGACTTGATTGTCGATGGTCGTGAGCTTGCCTTCGGCCAACAACACACCGCCGTCTCGATCGTAAGCACCGACGTGCGCCTCTGACTCGCCGTTCGTGAGCCCCTGCACTCGGGTCAACAACTCTTGCGGCAACGTGAAGATCACGGAAATGGGATCGACCTGTGTGACAGTCACCAAGCCTTCGGCATCGCCGACTTGCACCAGGTTGCCCGGATCCACGCGCCGCAGGCCGACGCGACCGTTCACTGGCGAGGTGATTTTGGTAAATGTGAGCTGCACCTGTTGAGCGGCTATGGTCGCTTCATTGGCGCGAATGGCGGCTTCGAGCTGCTCGACCAGCGCCACCTGCTGCTCGACGGTCTGACGCGAGATGGCCTCTTCGGCGAGCAGATTGTCGTAACGTGACTTATCGAGCTGCGCGGCCTTGAGCTGCGCCTGATTGCGCGCCTTTTCCGCTTCCGCCTGGTTCAGATTGGCGAGGATGGTGCGATCGTCGATGCGCGCCAGTAGTTGACCGCGCTTCACCTGCTGACCTTCCACGAACAGCACTTCGGTGACGATGCCGCTGACCTGCGGGCGCAGGACGACGTTGTGTAGCGACTGTACCGTGCCGATGCCCGCCGCGAGTTGCGGCACGTCCCGTTGCTCCACCGTCGTGACCGACACCGGCACGGGCGGCGGTCCCCTCGGCGGATCCGCGGCCAGCGAGCTGGACAACAGCCGCCACGCAATCAGCACTACGACGACGAAGGTCAAAGCTGCGCCGATCAGAGCGCCGCGGGATTGGGGAAGTCGGATGGACATGGCGATGGACACGAAAGCCTCTAAACGAGGCTGGGAGCAAAATAGCCCAACGCCGGGTGCCAGAACATGACTCGCAGCTGACGCTGCTGTCAGGAAACGATCCCCGGCGTTGGTTGTAAAACAACGCTGCAGTTAGAAACTGACGCGGAGTGCGCTATTCCTCGACGATGGCCTGATACGTCAGCGAGCGCGACAGTGCCCGCAAGTCGGGCATGTCATCGCCGCGCTGCTGAATCATCCCGATGACGATCAGCTCGTACACCGGATCGATCCAGAACCAGGTGCCGGCGTAGCCGCCCCAGAAATAAGTACCTTCGCCCCCGTAACCGCCCGCCGCGGCCGGATCTTCAACCACCGCGAAATCCAGGCCGAAGCCCGTGCCCGGCCCCATGGTGGGCGCGGACGCGGGCAGCATATTGGTGCGCATCAGCTTCACGCTGAGCGGCGAGAGAATGCGTCGACCGTCGAGCTCTCCGCCGTTCAGTAACATCTGACAAAAACGCATGTAATCGCTGGCTGTCGACACTAAACCGCCGCCGCCCGACGGAAACACCGGCGGCTTGGAGTAATCGGCAATGCCGGGATGCTTGACGGTCTTGCCGTCCTTGCCCCGGAAATAGAACTCGACGAAACGATTCATCTTTGCCGGCGGCACGTGGAAGGCCGTGTCCACCATCTGCAACGGACCGAACAAATGTTCCTGCAGGAATTCGGGGAACGGCTGGCCGGAGAGCTTCTCCACCAGATAACCCTGCACGTCGACCGAGAGGCTGTAATGCCAGCGCTCGCCGGGCTGAAACAGCAGCGGCACCTTGGCCATGCGCTCGATCATGGTCTGCATGGGCTGGGTCTGATCGAATACTTTCTGCTCGCCGTACATCTTGTCGACGGCCGTGCCGCCGAAGAAGCCATAGGTGAGCCCGCCGGAATGCGACATCAGCTCGCGCATGGTCATCGGATGATCGGGCTCGACGTTTTTGACGCTGCCGTTGGCGGGATCGACCTTCGCCACCTTCAGGTCGGCGAACTCGGGAATGTGCTTGGACACCGGGTCGTTCAGCTGCCACTTGCCCTGCTCGAACAGCAGCATCATGGCGACGCCGGTGATGGGCTTGGTCATGGAATAGATACGGAAGATCGAGTCCTTCTGCATCGGCGTGCCCGCTTCGAGCTCGCGCTTGCCCGCTGCCTCGAAGTGCACGACTTTGCCTTTCCTCGCCACCATGGTCACCACGCCGGGCAGCTCGCCCCGTTCGGTGAGTGCTTTCATTTCCGTGGTGAGCCGGCCGAGCCGTTGCGCCGACATGCCGACGCTTTCCGGCCGGGCGCTGCCTAGATCGGCGGCAGCCACGCTGCCGACGACGCACGCGAGCAGCAACGAACAAAACAAGCGACGCGCTAGCTTCATGAAATTCCCCTGTGTTGGGCGTGGTGTCCTGTCGCGCCGAGTGTAGTCATACGCCGATGTCGAAAGGAACCGCGCTCCGGTCTCTCGCGGGATTCCCGCGGCCGCGCTCCTTTCGTCGCACAGCCTTCCGGTCAGTTTCGCAGTACGAACCTGACGGTCGTGCTTCATAATGACGGCGTGAACCGTTCAGTAACCACGCTCCCCATCGAACAAGCGCTGCCCGAGTTGCGGCAGACCCTGGCCAGGCACCGTAACGTCGTTCTGCAAGCCCCGCCCGGCGCCGGCAAGTCTACTGGCGTACCGCTCGCGCTTTTGCCGGAAGCCTGGCGTGGCGATAGTCGAATCGTGATGCTCGAACCGCGGCGACTCGCAGCTCGTGCTGTCGCCACTCGCATGGCGCAGACATTAGGCGAGGCCGTGGGTCGCACCGTTGGCTATCGCACGCGACTGGAAACCAAGGTCAGTAAGGACACACGCATCGAGGTCGTCACCGAAGGCATCCTCACTCGCTGGCTGCAACGCGACCCGACTCTGGAAGGCGTGGCGCTGGTGATATTCGACGAGTTCCACGAACGCAGCTTGAATGCCGATCTGGGCCTGGCGCTGTGTCTGGATGCTCAAGAAACCGTGCGCGAGGATCTGCGCTTGTTGGTGATGTCTGCAACGCTCGATGGCGCGGCCGTCGCGAAGTTGCTGGGCGATGCCCCAATCGTTACAGCCGAAGGCCGCGCCTTTCCCGTTACCACGCACTACCGCGAGCGGCTGGATCAGCGCAGCGCGCGGCCTCACTACGAGGACATGGCACAAATCCTGGCTCGAACCATCATCCGAGCCATCGAGGATGAAGACGGTGACGTGCTCGCGTTCCTTCCCGGCCAGGGCGAGATCCGTCGGGCGCAACGTTTTCTCGAAGAAGCTTCGCTACCCAGTGGCGTAAGAGTGCTGCCGTTGTTCGGCGAGTTGTCCGTACAGGAGCAGGATGCAGCAATCCAACCCAGCCGCGGCGGCGAACGCAAGATCGTGCTCGCCACCAACATCGCCGAGACCAGCTTGACCATCGAAGGCGTCCGCATCGTGGTCGACAGCGGCCAGGAGCGGCGCTCGCGTTTCGATCCGTCGACCGGCATGAGCCGGCTCGAGCTCGGCGGCATCTCGCGCGCCTCGGCGGATCAACGTCGTGGGCGCGCCGGAAGAATCCAGACCGGTGTGTGTTATCGGCTCTGGAGTGAAGTCGAACATGGCGCGTTACCGGCGCAGACAGCACCCGAGATCGTCGGCGCGGATCTCGCGCCGCTGGCGTTGGAGCTGGCGAATTGGGGTATCTCCGATCCATCCGCGCTACGTTGGTTGGATCCGCCACCGTCCGCGACGTTTGCTCAGGCTCGCGATCTGCTGCGTTCTCTCGACGCCATCGCAGCCGACGGTCGCGTGACCGAACATGGTCGCGCGCTGGCCCGAATGGCGACGCATCCACGGTTGGCTCACATGATCGTGCGAGGCCCGGAGCTCGGTTTACGAACGACTGCGCTCCAGATCGCGGCCGTCCTCGGGGAACGCGATCTGCTTCGAACCCAAGGCCAGGATCGAAATGTCGATCTGCGCTTTCGTGTGGAGGCGTTGCGCGGTGAGCGCAGTCTTCCCGCCGGCGTGTCGCTCGATTCGGGCGCGAAGCAGCGCGCGCTCCGGAGCATCGAGTTGCTGGGTCGGCAATTGGAACATTCAGCTACCGCCGACACGAAGCTTGGTGACTTCGATGTAGGTCGCTTGTTGGCGCTGGCCTATCCCGACCGCATCGCGCAGTCGCGTGGCAGCGGCGGCCGATATTTGCTGTCGAGCGGTCGTGGCGCGCAGCTGCCGCCGGCGCAGAGCCTGGCGCAAGCGGAGTTTCTGGTGGTCGCCGATCTCGACGCTGGCGATCGCGAGGCGCTGATTCGACTCGCCGCGCCGCTGACTCGCGAGCTGCTCGAAGCCGACTTCGCGGCTCATATCGAGCATCGCGAACGTTTCGAATGGGATTCGCGCGAGCAAAGCGTCATCGCTCAGGATGAGCGCTGGCTCGGCGCGTTGAAACTCTACGAACGTCGGATCGACAAACCCGATCCAGCGCGCATGCTGGAAGGCATGCTCACGGGCGTGCGCGAGCTTGGCCTGTCCGCGCTGCCGTGGACTAAACCTGCTCGCGCGCTGCAGACCCGAATGATTTTCGCCAAACGTTTCGACGAACGCGCGCCCACACCCTGGCCGGATGTGAGCGATGCGGCGCTGATGGAGCATCTCGACGATTGGCTGGCGCCATGGCTGACCGACATGAGTCGCCGCGATCACCTCGCACGCCTCGATCTGCACGCCATTCTCATGTCGTTGCTGGACTGGAATGCCCAACAGCGTCTGGAAACGATCGCGCCCACTCACCTCGCCGTTCCCAGCGGCTCGCGCATTCCCATCGACTACACCGAAGATGCACCGACTGTATCCGTTCGGCTGCAGGAGGTCTTCGGCATGCACGAGACGCCGACAGTCGCCGAGGGGCGTGTCCCACTGACCCTGCAATTGCTCTCACCGGCCCATCGTCCGGTTCAGGTCACCCGCGATCTGGTGAGCTTCTGGGCACGCGGCTACCTGGATGTAAAAAAGGAACTGAAAGGCCGCTATCCCAAACACTACTGGCCCGACGATCCCCTCACCGCCCAGGCCACCGCCCGCGCCAAACCCCGGCCGCGCTGAGTCGCGAGCGCCACGCTCGCTCGACCGTTGCACTCGCAAAGCCATTCACGATCGCGCTAGTATCGGCGCGGCTTTGCCGCCTTGCTGCGGGCTACACAGTGCTCAAGGACTTGAAACAGCAACGGAGTTGTTTAGATGCGCAAATTGAATTGCCTGATGACGGTCGCCGGCGCGATGTTGATTTCGTTCGGCGCGCACGCCGGAGAGATCTACGAGTTCGCCAGCATCAACTCGATCGAGCAAGAGAACTATGAGAATCTGGTGACGTGGAACACCACGATCACCGGCGTGCAGGTTGGCCAGACGCAGATCACCTGGTTGTGGGTGCCCGGTTGGAATTCGTCGGTACCTGGCGTGTCGTCTAATTGCACGGCGCAGCTTTTCAAGATGCTCGAGAACCCCGGCGTGTTCACGCTGAGGTTGGACATCGAGTGGGCCTACAATTCGAGTGGAGCGCCGTATACCCAGTATATGAGGAGCTGCAAGCTGCAATGGAATTAGCGATCTTCGCTGAGTAACCGCGCATCGCGCGAGCACGGCACGGTGCTCGTGCGGTGCGCGCGACGATCTGCCGTGATCGGAGAACGGCATGAACGGCTCAGGTCGGTTGCCGGCCAGGACAATTCCTCGCTGGCTCGGCGCGTTGAACCTATACGAAAGTCGAATCGACAAGAACGGCGAGACAAACCTAGAAAGGCGCAAAGCCATGTCCGCGGGCCCTCGCCGGCCAGCGCTGACGGCCAAGAGGGAAAAGAGAGGACGCACCCACGCTCCGACGGCGACATAAAAGCCGCGGTGTCCGGTAGAATCCCAGCACCGCTTCGGAGGGGGAACTCCATGCTAGTCCGCACGCTGCCGCTGTCTCTGTTGCTCGTGACCCTGACCGCCGCGCACGCTGGCACCAAGCTGGAAACGGTCAACCGCGAGCTGTCGGGGAACCGCACCACCACCATCAACACCTGGGCCCAGGGCGGCATGATGCGGGTCGAGACTCAGCCCAACGAGTCGACCATGATTTTCAAGGACGACACCATCTACGCCATCAGCCACAAGGACAAGAGCTACATCGCCATGGATCGCGCTTCCATGCAACGCATGGCCGAGCAGCTGAACCCAGCCTTGCAAATGCTCCAGGAGCGCATGAAGGACATGACGCCCGAGCAGCGCGCGCAGATGGAGAAGATGCTCGGCGGCCGCATTCCCGGCGCTGCCGGCGAGCCCGAGAAAAAACAGGAAATCAAGCGCACCTCACGCAATGACAAGATCAACGGCTACAGCTGTACCTTTGTCGAAGTGCGCGAAGACGGCGTGCTCACCGACGAGCTGTGCGTCGTGCCAGGCAACGCGCTCAAGGGCTCAGCCGAGCTGATGGTGTCCGCCCGCAAAATGGCGGCCGTGCTCGAGGACATGTTGGCCAACGTCGACATGCCGTGGCTCAAGCAAATGTCACAGAAACAAATGCAGAACTTCGAGGCGCTGGGCGGCATTCCGGTGCTGAGCCGGCACTTTTACGAAGGTAAGCCGCAGAGCGAGACCACGCTCAGCAATATCACCAGCGAAACGCTGGCCGCGACGCTGTTCGAGGTGCCGGCGGGATATACCAAAAAAGACATGATGGCGCCGCGCTAAGATTTAGCGAGGCCGACGACGGAGACCCATCCAGTGACACCAGACATTCAGCAGCACATCCTCGCCCTGCACGACAAGCTCGAGCGCCTCGATCGGGATTCGATCGACTCGCGCACGCGCGACTCGCTCATGTTGTTGCTCAACGACTTGACGCGTCTGCTGGGCGCGGCGTCTCTCGACAACGAAGATCACCCGCTCACCGAGCGCCTCGAGCAACTCGCGGTGAGCTTCGAGGCCGAGCATCCTGCGGTCGGCACCGCCGTGCGTCAGCTGATCGACGCGCTGGCCAAGGCCGGCATTTAGGAGGCGCGATGTACGACCAGAGCAATGTGTTCGCCAAAATCCTGCGCGGCGAAATTCCAGCATTCAAGGTTTACGAAGACGCGCAGGCCCTGTCCTTCATGGACGCCATGCCGCAGTCCGACGGCCACACGCTGGTGATTCCCAAGGTAGAAGCGCGCAACTTCTTCGACATCGCTCCGGCGGCGCTCGCCGATCTCATCAAGGCGACGCAGCACGTCGCCCGCGGCGTGCAGCAGGCTTTCAAGCCCGACGGCATGCGCATCATCCAGTTCAACGAGCCCGCCGCCGGCCAGACCGTATTTCATATTCATTTCCACATCGTGCCCTGTTACGAAGGCAAATCGATTCGTGGACACAGCCGCGATTGGGCCGACAAAGCCGTGCTCGCCGAGCACGCCGAAAGGGTTCGCGCCGCGCTGGCCACCTTGCCACCCCGACAATAATCGCTTCGACACGCACATGAGTCAGAAGATCTATAAAGTTCCCGAAGATTTCGCCGCGCTGGCGCATCTGCGCCTGGCGGACTATCAGCGGTTGTATCAGGAATCGGTGCGCGACCCGAACAGCTTCTGGGCGCGCATCGGGCGCCGGCTCGATTGGATCCAGCCGTTCGCGAAGGTCAAAGACACCAGCTTCGACGAGCACGACTTTCGCATCCGCTGGTATTACGACGGCAAGCTGAACGTGGCGGCCAACTGTCTCGACCGCCACCTGACCAAGCGGGGCGACAAGACCGCCATCATCTGGGAAGGCGACGATCCGAAGCTGTCGGAGCGCATCACGTATCGGCAGTTGTATGAGCGCGTGTGTCAGTGCGCCAACGCGCTGAAGTCGCTCGGCGTAAAGAAGGGCGATCGCGTCACCATCTATATGCCGATGATTCCCGAAGCGGCCGTCGCCATGCTCGCATGCGCGCGCATCGGCGCGGTTCATTCGGTGGTCTTCGGCGGCTTCTCTGCCGACTCGCTCGCCGGACGCATCGCGGACTGCGGTTCTTCCGTCGTGATCACTGCTGACGAAGGCATTCGCGGCGGCAAGCGCGTGCCGCTGAAGACGAATGTCGATCTCGCACTGACCATGCCAAAGACGGACTGCGTCAAGCACGTGCTGGTGGTGAGACGCACCGGCATTCGCGTGCCCATGTACTCCCATCGTGACCGCTGGTTCGACGACGTCGTGAATTCGCAGCCGAAGGAATGCGCGCCGGAAGTCATGGATGCGGAAGATCCGCTTTTCATTCTTTATACGTCCGGCTCGACCGGCAAACCCAAAGGCGTCTTGCACACCAGCGGCGGCTATCTCGTGTATGCGTCGATGACTCACGAGCTGGTGTTCGATCTGCGCGAAGACGACATCTTCTGGTGTACCGCCGACGTGGGCTGGGTCACCGGTCACAGCTATGTCGTGTACGGGCCGCTCGCGAACGGCGCGACCACGGTGATGTTCGAAGGCGTGCCGAATTATCCAGACAGCGGACGCTTCTGGCAGGCCGTCGACAAGCACAAAGTCACATTGTTCTACACCGCACCGACTGCCATCCGCGCGCTGATGCGCGAAGGCGAGGAGCCGGTGAAGGAATGGTCGCGCAGCTCGTTGCGCTTGCTCGGCACCGTCGGCGAGCCGATCAATCCCGAAGCGTGGGAGTGGTATCACCGCGTGGTCGGCGACAGCCGCTGCCCGGTCGTCGATACCTGGTGGCAGACGGAAACGGGCGGCATCTTGATTTCACCGCTGCCGGGCGCGATCGATCAGAAGCCCGGCTCGGCCACGCTACCGTTCTTCGGCGTGAAGCCAGCCATCGTCGATAACGAGGGCAACACGCTCGAGGGCGCGTGCGAAGGCAACCTGATCCTGAGCGACAGCTGGCCGGGGCAGATGCGCACGGTGTTCGGCGATCATCAGCGCTTCATCGATACTTACTTCAAGACCTTCCCCGGTCGTTACTTCACCGGTGACGGCGCGCGACGCGACGAGGATGGTTATTACTGGATCACGGGTCGCGTCGACGACGTGTTGAACGTCGCCGGCCATCGCCTGGGCACCGCTGAAATCGAAAGCGCGCTGGTGGCGCATCCGAGCGTCGCCGAAGCGGCCGCCGTCGGCTATCCGCACGACATCAAGGGCCAGGGCATCTACGTCTATGTGACTTTGATTGCCGACGCGCAGCCGACCGAGGCGCTTCGCACCGAGCTGCGCGATTGGGTGCGCAAGGAAATCAGCCCGATTGCTTCGCCCGACCTGATCCAATGGGCGCCGGGCCTGCCGAAAACCCGCTCCGGCAAAATCATGCGGCGGATCCTGCGCAAGATCGCGGCCAACGAGCACGATCAATTAGGCGATATTTCCACGCTCGCCGATCCGGCGGTGGTGGAGAACCTGGTGCGCGAACGCATGAACCGCCCGGCCGCGGAGCTTGCCGCCGCCAAACAGGCCGCTGCGCCGGCAGAGCCGGCGAAACCGGCCGCCAAGAAGAAGAAAAAGAAGGCCGTCGAGGGCTGACGTCTAGAACAACCGCCCTGCGCCCGCCAGGCGCGGGCGGTAGAAGTCATCGTCGAGCATGCGCAGCTCGACGGGGCGACCGGTTTGCGGGGCGTGCACGAAACGCCCTTCGCCGGTGTAGATCGCGACGTGAGAAATGCGCCCCTTGATCTTGAAGAACAGCAGATCCCCCGGCTCCAGGTCGCTCACCTCCACCGGGGTCGCGGCCGAGTACTGCTCGGCGGCGGTGCGCGGCACGAATATTCCGAGTTGATCGTGAATGAATCGCACCAGGCCGCTGCAGTCGAACGAGGTGGGCCCATTGCCGCCCCACTCATACGGCGCGCCCAGTAGCGAGATGGCGCGAATCGCGACTTCGTTGCCCACCGACGTGGGCGGCGCGACCGGCGGCCGGATCTGCGTCGACGTGGGAGTCGGCGGCACATAAGGCTGCGGCACGGCGCATCCCTGGAGCGCCAAGCTTGCAGCTGCAAGCGCGAAACAGAGCGTGATTGCTGGACGGTTCATATCGACACCGTGAGAAGCATGCCCGAGGTCCAGGCTATGAGCCAAGCACTGAACATGGGATGAACTCGGGTCGCCAGCGGAATCGCCGCGTCAATGATACTGTTGCGGCCCGTCGCCCCTGTAACCCTTACGCCATGGTCCGATTGCCTGTCTCACTAGTGCTGTTGATGTCCGCCGCCAGCTTGCCGGCCGCGGAGCGCGGGGCTTGGAGCGAAGTGCAGCCCGAGACCATCCGCAGTCACGTTGAATTTCTTGCAGCCGATTTGTTGGAAGGTCGCGCCACCGCGTCCCGAGGCTACGACATCGCGGCCGCGTATGTAGCGTCACAGTTCCGGCAGGCCGGGCTGCAACCGGCCGGCGACGATGACAAAAGCTATTTGCAGAAAGTGCCGCTGCTCGAAGCAACACCCGTGCTGCCGGGTTCGTCGGCGGAGCTGGTTCGCGAAGACGACACGTACACCTTCGAATACGGCACTCACTATCTGCCGAGCGCCGACTTCACCTCCGCCAGCTCCACGCTCAGCGCGCCGCTGGTGTTCGCCGGTTTCGGCATCGACGCACCCGAGCTCGATTACAACGACTTCGAGAACATCGATGTGAAAGGCCGCATCGCCGTGATCTTCAGCGGCGCGCCGGCCAGGTTTTCGAACGAGAAACGCGCGTACTACTCGTGGGAAGACCGCAAGCTGACCACGCTGGTGGACAAAGGCGCGGTCGGCGTCATCACCGTCGATTCATCCGCGGACATCAAACGCACGCCATGGGAACGTCGCGTCTCCATGAGCTGGATCCCGCAGATGCGCTGGCTCGACGAAGCCGGCACGCCGCAGAATGCTTTCCCGGCGTTGAAGCTGCGGTTTCGTTTCAATCACGACGCGGCCACGCAGCTGTTCCAAACGGCACAAAGCAGTTTCGCGATGGTCTTGGCCGCCTCCGACGAAGGCACGCCTCAAGGCTTCGCGCTGCCGGGCATGCTGACCTTGTCGGCGACCACGGGGCTGCGCAAAACCGAGAGCGCCAACGTCGTCGGCATGCTGCCCGGCTCGGATCCGCAGCTGAAGAACGAATACGTCGTGGTCACCGCGCACCTGGATCATCTCGGTCGCGGCACGGCGGTCAACGGCGACTCCGTATATAACGGCGCTCACGATAATGCAGTCGGCATGGGCATCATGCTGGAGCTGGCGCGAGCGCTGCACGCCTCGAATGTGAAGCCACGCCGCTCCGTGCTGTTCGTGGCAGTGACCGCCGAAGAAAAAGGTTTGCTGGGCTCGGACTTCTTCGCGCACCAGGCGTTGGCGCAGGAACAGAAGCTGGTCGCCAACATCAACATGGACATGCCGCTGACATTCGAGCCGGTGCAGGACTTCGTGGCGCTGGGCGTCCAACACTCATCGCTGGGCTCGCTCGCGCGACAAGCAGTCGCCGCGCAGGGTTACCGGCTCAGCGCCGACGCCGCGCCCGAGCAGGTGAGATTCATCCGCAGCGATCAGTTCTCGTTCATCCGTCGCGGCATTCCGGCGCTGGTGCTCGGCGCCGGCTACCAACCGCGCAATCCCAGCGTGGATCTGGACGAATTGCGCCGGCAGTTTCTATCGACTCACTATCATCAGCCGAGCGACGATTTAACGTTGCCGATCGATTATCGGACCGCGGCCGACCTGGTCCGCATCAACTTGCGCATCGTGCTCGGGGCGGCGAACGCGGCGTCGGCGCCACGTTGGGCAAACGGCGATTTCTTTGCGGAGAAATTTTCCGCGGACAGGTAAGATTTACTCGCCTGGCCTGCGACTCCGAACGTGGAGTCGTAACACTTCAGTAATAAAGAGATCGCGGTAACAAAGGATGAGCGCAATGACGGACCTGGATGCAGTCAAGGACATCGACGTGGACGCCGACGACCTGAAGGAGCTGAAACAAAGCTTCGACGCCTGCGACAGCAACGGCGACGGTTGGATCGTGGTGCAGGAGTTCAGCGCGCTGTTGCGCTCGCTGGATCAGGACATGTCCGAAGATGAATGCCTGCTGGCGTTCGAGCTCACCGATGCCGACGGCGACGGCTCGATCAGCTTCGAAGAGTTCATCGGCTGGTGGACCGAGTAGCGCCCGCGCGCATCTTTGACATTGCGCAATCTGGCATTTAGTTAAAAACAAACACGCGACAATTTGTGATCCGGCTCACACGCACTGCGCGTACAGCGCGTGACGTAATGCTCATTCCCGGCACGAATCGGGGGCTTAATGCTTTCCCCTAGTCGAACATCAACAACGTAGCCCCTAACCTAAGACGCTGCTCGTGCCGATAGTGCTGAGTAAGGAGACATCATGAGCAGCGAAATGAGCGAACAGGTGCGCGCCCGGTTGCGCATCGGCGACCCGGTCCGCCTCAAAGACAGCGACGTGGATTTACGTGGCGACGTCTGGCAGCTGCGCACCGGCCGCTACGTCGTGGTGCGTTGGCAGGACGAATGTCGCAGCACTCATTCCGAAACCGCCGTCGAATACGACTCCTCGCGCAGCCGCGCCGAGTGGAGTCGCAATATCAGTCACGAAGACAGAGAGCGCTAAGTGCGCCGATTGAACAACCCGGGTACATGGATGTACCCCGCCACCGCAGGTGGCGGCGGAGGGAAAAAACCACGCTTTTTTCCCGGAGCGCGACCGTCGTGACAGGATGTCCGATCGGTCGTTTTAAAAAATACATAAAAATAGGCCGCGCTCCATTAGAAGCGCGGCCTTTGAAGTGCGCAGCCGTCAGCATGGTGTCCGATGGGTTCTCAGCGGGTGCCCCCATCGTCCTGGGGAGGTCCATGTAACGAGTTGCGCAGGGTTCTGGGCTAATCCATTTCGAATTCCGTTCGTCTCACTTTCAAATTCGGCAGAAAGGGTCCGAGTCGACCCACAACGCACGACCAGACGCGCAGGATCCTGAGTATGTTCCGTGATTCGGCTGCGGTTTTGTTTCGGCAGTTACGGAGAGACAAATCAGGCAGCGTCGATCTGCAACAACACCTCGCGTACTTTGTGAAACTCCGAAGCCTTGTCGAAGAAATGATCGGCTCCGCACTCCCGGCTCGCAATCCGGTAATCATCGGATGGATGATTCGTAACCACGATCACGGCTTCGGGCCTGCTAAGGCTTGTCCGCAGTTGCTTGAGCACCTGGAAGCCGCTGCCGCCGCGTAGCTGGATATCGAGGATGAGCACTCGCGGCTGCGACTTGCGCATTCCTTCGAGCGCAGCAGCCACCGCATCGGCGCTACCCACCACCTTGGCGTTGGGAATATCGCCAACCGCTTCCACCAGACGCTCCATGACCGCGGGCGAATCCTCAACGATGTAGATCGTCAGCTCGGATCCAGCCATGATGCGCGCCTGGGCAGGAGGGGAGCATTCCGTCCGCTCATCCCCACTCTCCAGCTCTAGTGCAACTGTGCCTCACTCCACCAACTGGTTGCGAACCGCGTAGGCGGCGATCTCGGCGTTACTGCGCATTCCCATCTTCTCGAGAATGCGAGCCCGATACGTGCTCACGGTCTTGACGCTGAGGCCCAGCTCGTTGGCCATCACGGCCGGCGAGACGCCACGCGCAATTCGTGTGAACACTTGCAGCTCGCGCTCCGACAACCGGTTGTGCATCGGACCTTCTTCGTCCGCGGCACACTCCGATGCGAGCAGCTCGGCCACCAGCGGCGTGATGTAACGACGCCCTGTGCCGACGGCGCGCACCGCTTTCACCAGCTCTTCTGGCACGATCATCTTCGGCACGTAGCCGTTCGCGCCGGCGCGCATCAGGCGCACTGCGAAGCTGCGCTCCGGATGCATGCTCAGCACCAGAATCGCCAGCTCCGGCTGATCGCGCTTGAGCTGCTTCAGCAGATCGATGCCGCTCTGGCCAGGCAGGGTGATGTCGAGCACCACCACGTCGACCTGCAAGCCGTTGCGCAACTGCTGAAGCGCATCTTCGGCGGAGCCCGCTTCGGCGACCACTTGGAGATCCTGCTCCTCCGCCAGCATCTCGCGCACTCCGGCGCGGAGGATGGCGTGGTCGTCGACAATCAACACGCGAATCGGCGTGTGCAATGCCTGAAACGCGTCCCTGGCCTCATTTTCACGAGTGCCTAGTTCGTTGGGATTCAACATCGCTGCGGTACCTCGGTCATGGCTTCACGGAGGTCGCCCCCCTGCAAGGTGGTAATGGCCACGTCCTGACCGTCATTCAAGCCGTAATCCATGGCCAGACCCTGCGCGCGGTATGCATTGAGGCGGTTGTATAGAGTCTTGAGACTCACCCCCAGCAACGCCGCCGCGCGGGTCTTGTTTCCCCCGCACTTCTGAAGCGTTGCAAAGATCATCCAGCGTTCCACGTCGGCGAGGTTGGTGCCGACGGGGATGCGCAATGCAATCGGCGCCTGCGCATGACTGCGCTCGCCGCTCACAGTGCCCTCGCCCGACAATTCCTCGTTCGACAATTCGTCGCCCGAATGGGCCTCATCGCCCGCGTAGTTGGCGCGATGATCATTGTGGGTTGCCCTCTCGACATGATTCTCCATGCGAACGCTCCTGACGGTCAGCTTTACACTTCGTGGCCCGATGGATCACAACGGCGTCAGGGCGAGGAAAAGTTCCCCACAAAGTGAAGTTCGTACCGTCAGACGTTTCCTACGTATTGACCGCGGGGTCGCATTGCACTGGGTTGAGGCGCTTGCCACCCAGAAGACCCACCCTGCCTTTCGGGAATGGCTCAGGCAGAGATGGCAGTCGCATTGGTGGCGGGAATGAAGGCTTCGACGATGGTGCCGGTGCCTTCTTCCGGGCGGCGGATCTGGAATTTGCCGCCCATCTGTCGCATTCGCTCACGCATGCCGACGATGCCGTGGGATTTGGGTTTGCTCAGCGACTCTTCGGCCACGCCGACGCCGTCGTCGATGATCCGCAAGCGGATCCCGCCATCTTCGCGCGCAAGTGCGACATGAACGCGGCTGGCTTGCGCGTGCTTCGCGATGTTGGTCAGCGACTCCTGGGCAATCCGATAAAAGGCGATGGATCGGGCCGGGTCGAGATCGTCGAAGTCCTCCTGCACATCCAGGTCGCAAGGCAGGCCGGTGCGGCGCGTGAACTCGCGACAGTGCGAGCGCATGGCGAACGCCAGGCCCAGGTTGTCCAGATGACTGGGACGTAAGCCTTCGATGACCTCGTGCTTGAGCTCCACCGTCTCGGTCAACATCTGCAGGACCCGTTGCAGCCGCTCCTTGATCTCGCGCGTGCCTTCCGGCAGGCGGCGTTGAATCCAGTTCAAGTCCATGTTGATGGCGGTGAGATTGCTGCCCAGGGTGTCATGCAGCTCGCGCGCGAGCTTGGCCTTCTCCTCCTCCGAGACACGGATCAGGTGTTGCGAAAGCTCGGTGAGCTCGGCGGTACGCTGCTCGACCTGCTCGTTTAAGGCTTGGTTGGCCCGCAGGATGGCGTTCTCGGCCGTCTCCCGATCGCGCACGTACTTGCGCAGCAGTTTATTGAGACCGATCAGCACAGCAACGGTCACAACCGTGGTCAGCAGAGCCAGGCCGCCAGCCACGAGCAGATCGCGTAACACTTCGCGACGCAGAGCCTCGATGCGCGCGTCTTCCTCGGCCACCATGCGATCTACGATTCCGCGTACGCGATCCATCGTCGTCGTGGCCCGCTCGGTGCCCGCGACGTCGGCTGTGCCATTCGGGCCCGGTTGCGGGCTGCGGCTGATCGTCGCCTTCAAGCGGCTGATGGCCGCTGCGGTGAGCTGTTCCAGCGTGGCAATGTCTTTCTGGCGGGCTGCGTTTTCCGAAGTCAGGCTGCGCAGCTTGTCGATCTCCGTGCGCCAGCTACGCATCGCCACGTAATACGGCTCGAGATATCCCGTCTGCCCGGTGAGCAGATAGCCGCGCTGCCCGGACTCGGCCGCGGTGATCACCGATTGAAACGTGCTGAGCGAGCGTTTGATTTCATACGAACGCGCGTATTGCGCGTGCGAGTCCATGGTGGCCGCGGTGTTGATGATCAGCAGCGTGGCGTTGACCATCAGCAGCGCGATCGAAATCACGATCACGATGCGCACGTGCAAGGGCACACCTCCGGTCGCCGCCGGCGGCGTGTTCAACGTTGCATTCGACGAATGCCCGCTGTGAGTTGCTTCGACCATGGCCTCCTGCAGGCAATCAGAGCAGTCGTGACCTGCAACGGCTGTGTACATTTTTTGGTTCCTTCGTCAGCCGTTGCCGACGGACAACGCCCATGTCGCCGATTGCGCGCGGAGCGTTCATACAAACTCATGTAGAAATGCCGTGCGTACCTGTCGCAGCGCGACCGCGCGCCACGGTTGTGCGCGGAACCTTGCATTCCATCGGCACGTTATCGACGCGAATTCCACGCGCTGCCAAGCAGTTGCATGAATCTTGGGGGAACTGGCTGTTTCGCAGGAGGATTTAGTCAGTAAGCGCGCGGTTATCACTCAACTGAGGGTATGCACATGAAGAGCAATGTTTGTTATTTGATTCTCGCCGCGGCCGGCCTGGCGCTGGCGGGCTGCAACAAAGCCGAGTCGCCTGCCGACGTCCAGCAGGACGTGACGAACGCACAGGCTGAAGCCCAACGCGATGTGACAGACGCGCAGGCCGATGCTCAGGAATCGATGGCGGATGCACAGAAGGATGTGGCGGATGCGCAGGCTGACAATGACGCCGACGACGTGGCCGATCAGGCTCGCGACGCCAGCGAGACCGCCGCGCAAGGCGACTTCAAAGTCGCGGTAGCCCGCGCCGAGGCCACGCATAAGATTGCGGTCGAGAAGTGCGAGGCGCTGCAAGGCACGGCTCAGGAGGATTGCAAGGAGCGTGCGGACGCCGATCTGGAGAACGCCAAGCGAGCGGCTGAAGCGCGTCGCGACGGCGCGGGTTGATGAGACACTCACTTAGTCAGGAACTTGAATAGTTCAGGAGCGATGGATATGGCACGGCAAAACACGGCGGCATTGTTGTTGGCCGCGATCATGGCCTCGACCGTCGTCGCCTGCTCGTCGACCCCGACGCAGCAATCGACCGGCCAGGCTATCGACGACGGCGTCGTCACGGCCAAGGTCAAGGCCAAGCTCATCGAGGATCCGGTGACCAAGGCGCATCAGATCAACGTTGAGACCTTCAAGGGCACGGTGCAGTTGAGCGGCTTCGTCGAGAACGACCAGGCTCGCACTCGCGCGCTGCAACTGGCTCGCGACGTTGACGGCGTGAAAAGCGTCAAGGACGCGCTGGAGGTCCGCAAAGGCGGCTGATCCCACGTCTTGCGTAGTGGGACAAAGGGGGCGGGTGAGCGATCACCCGCCCCTTCCTTATGTCGCCCCGTCCTGAATCCGATTCCCGGCCGACTGCGTATACTCCTGCGCTTCGCCTTCGAAGCGGACTTTCCACGAGGAATGGCATCGATGACCCACGGCAAGAAACTTTCTACTCTGGCACTGGCGACCGCGGCTGCGGTGATGTTCAGCAGCGCGCCGCTGACGGCCGCCAATGCGGCGGACGAAGCCAAGGTGAAGTGCGAAGGCGTGAACGCGTGCAAGGGCACCAGCGCCTGTGGCACGGCCGCCAACGCCTGCGCCGGCAAGAACGCCTGCAAAGGCACGGGCTTCCTGATGTTGAGCAAGGCTGAATGCGACGCCGCCAAGGCCAAGCTGAAGAAATAACTTCGGCTCCGGCCCGGTCTCTATGAACGGGGCGGCGCGACCATTATGGCAACGTCGCGCCGCTTTCCGTTCTCGTAATACGAGCATTACGTGTCTAAACCGTCTTCCCTCCCATCGCTGGGCTTCGGGCTCGGTGTCCGCCCGGTGCACTACGAAGCGCTGCTGGGCGAGCGCAAGGGCAGTGTCAGCTGGCTCGAAGCGCTGACCGAGAACTATCTGCTACCCGGCGGCAAGCCGTTGCACTACCTCGAACGGCTGCGCGCTGAATATCCGGTCGTGCTGCATGGGGTGTCGCTTTCCATCGGCGGCACCGATGCGCTGAACGAGACTTATCTTCGCGAAGTCAAAGCACTGGCCGACCGTGTCGAACCGGCGTGGGTGTCCGATCACCTGTGCTGGACCGGCGTGGACGGCGTTAACCTGCACGACTTGATGCCCATGCCATTCACCGAGGTGGCGTTACGGCATGTCGTCTCGCGAATCGCCGCCGTCCAGGAGCGGCTCGGACGACGCCTCGTCCTGGAAAACGTGTCCAGCTACGTGAGCTTCACCAGCTCGGACATGACCGAATGGGAATTCCTGCGTGAAGTCGCCGAGCGGGCCGACTGTCAGCTGCTGCTGGACGTGAACAATGTGTACGTCAGCAGCGTGAATCACGATTTCGATCCCATGGCTTATCTGCGCGGCATTCCGGTGGAGCGTGTCCAGCAGTTCCACCTCGCCGGACATCGCAACATGGGCGACTATCTGATCGATACGCACGACGCGCCGGTGTGCGACGAGGTTTGGGAATTGTTTCATGCGGCGGTGGAGCGCTTCGGGCCGGTGTCGACCATGATCGAGCGCGACGACAACATTCCCGATCTGGATGTGTTGCTGGCCGAACTGGATCGTGCTCGCGACATCACGACGACCGCGCAGACGTCGAAGTCCGCCGCATGAGCGCTCAAGACACACGCGCATTGGCCGACTTGCAGCGTGATTTTCAGCGCCATGTCATGCATGGCCACGAGCGCATCGTCGATGCCGTCGGCGGCACACCGCGCGTCCCGGCGATCCTGCGCCTCGCCATTTATTCCGAAGCGTATCGCCTCCGGCTGACCGATGCGCTCGCGAGCACCCTGCCCCGCCTGCAACAGTTCATGGGCAGGGACCAGTTCGCGGCGCTGGCGCTCGAATATATCGACCTGAGCCCGTCGACCTATCCCTCGATCCGCTGGTTCGGCGATCAGATGCCGCGCTTACTGCAGCGCTCGTTCCCCGAGCAGCCTTGGCTCGCCGAACTCGCTGCCTGGGAATGGACCATCGCCGCGGCCTTCGACGGTCCGGATGCGGGACCGGTGGGTGTCGACATCTTGGCAGCAGTCGCCCCGGAGCAATGGCCGGCCTTACAGTTTCGGTTTCATCCGACGGTGCATTGCCTGCAGCTGCGGACCAACGCGGCGCAGCTGTTCAAGGCGCTGACAGAAGAAAACCTGCCGCCTCCGGCGGTGGCGCTCGACGAGCCGCAGCCCTGGCTGATCTGGCGTGAAGGATTGAAGACGCAATATCGCTCGCTCGATGCCGACGAACATGCCGCCTTGGAGTGCATGCGCGCGGGCGGGACGTTCGAAGCGCTCTGCGACACCCTGTGCGCATGGCACGAAGCGGAGGCCGTCCCCATGCAGGCGGCAGGCATGCTCAAGCGCTGGGTGGTCGAGCAAATGATCGTCGGAGTATCCTAGCGGCCCGAAACATTTCGGCCGCGAGTATCCATGTCCTTCGTCTTTCCGCCGCCGGCGCCGCCCGCCGTGGCTATCGTCGGGCGTACCGAACGCTTTCCCGTGCATCGCATTTATTGCGTCGGTCGCAATTACGCGGCGCATGCCCGCGAAATGGGCAAGGACCCGGAGCGCGAAGCGCCGTTCTTTTTTACCAAACCCGCCGACGCCGTGGCGCCGAGCGGCGCGCAGCTGCCCTTTCCGTCGCGCACCTCCGACTTGCATCACGAGATCGAGCTGGTGGTCGCCATCGGCACCGGCGGCGCGAACATCGGCATCTCGCAGGCGCTGTCACATGTGTACGGCTATGCGGTAGGTCTCGACCTCACACGGCGCGACCTACAGGCAGAAGCCAAGGACAAGGGACGGCCCTGGGACACGGCCAAGGGTTTCGACCGCTCCGCCCCCATCGGCGCGATCACTCCCGCGTCGGAAGTGCAACTCGCTGGTAGCAAGATCTGGCTCAAGGTCAACGGCGCGGTACGCCAGCAAGGCCAGCTCGCGGACATGATCTGGAGCGTGCCGGAAATCATCGCCGAGCTGTCGACGCTGTTCGAGCTGGCGCCGGGCGATCTCATTTACACCGGCACGCCGCCCGGCGTGGCCGCCATCCAGTCCAACGACCGGCTCGAAGGCGGCGTCGACGGACTCGAACCCCTCATCGTGACGCTGATCTAGTCGAATGAAGCTCTACAACTTTTTTCGCAGCTCGGCTGCGTTCCGTGTGCGCATCGCCCTGAACTTGAAGGGGGTCGAATACGAGCGCATCGCCAAGGTGTTCGCCAAGAACGAGCATCGCGCGGCCGACTATCTCGCGTTGAATCCGCAAGGCCTGATCCCGGCGCTGGAAGTGAATGGCGACGTGATCTCGCAATCGCTGGCCATCATTGAATATCTCAACGACGCGTATCCGCAGCCGCCGCTGCTGCCGACGGAGCCGCTGGCGCGCGCCCACGTGCGCTCCATGGCGCTGGCCATCGCTTGTGACATTCATCCGCTCAACAACCTGCGAGTCCTGAACTATCTGCGCCAGCGACTGGGGCAGAACGAGGATGGTGTGAATACCTGGTATCGCCACTGGGTGAGCGAAGGCTTCCGCGGCCTGGAGCAGCAAGTGGCCAGGTATTCGAGCGAGCAGCGTTACTGCTTCGGCGACAGCCTGTCGCTCGCCGACGTGTGTCTGGTTCCGCAGATGTACAACGCACGTCGCTTCGACACGGATCTCACGCCGTTTCCGAAGCTGGTCGCGATCAGCACTCATCTCGAGTCGTTGTCTGCCTTCGCAGCCGCGAAGCCCGAGGCGCAGCCGGACGCAAAGTAGCCGCGGTAAGGAGCGAGCAAGCACATGAATCGAAGCGGGAGTCTGGTGTGCGTCGGCATCGGCATGACCCTCGGATCGCACCTGACGCCGCTGGCGCGTGACCACATCCAGAACGCCGACGTGGTGTTCACCGGGCTGTCCGACGGCATCATCGAGATGTGGGTCGCCGGCATGAACAAGGACGTGCGCAGCCTGCAGTCGTTGTATCGGGAAGGCAAATCGCGCATGCAGACCTATCGCGAGATGGTCGAGACCATGCTCGCCGAAGTGCGCGCCGGCAAGCGCGTTTGTGCCGCGTTTTACGGCCATCCCGGCGTGTTCGCGTGGCCGACTCACAAAGCCATCGAAACCGCGCGCAGCGAAGGTTATACCGCGCACATGGAGCCCGGCGTGTCCGCGGCCGATTGCATGTACGCCGATCTCGGCTTCGATCCCGGCAAGTACGGTTGCCAGCACTACGAAGCCAGTCAGTTCATGTTCAACCGGCGGCGCCTCGACACCGGGGCGTACCTGATCCTGTGGCAGGTGGGCCTGTCGGGCGATCAGTCGCTGGCGCGCTTTTCCACCGGCGCGGCGTATCGACAAGTGCTGGTCGACGTATTGAGCCGCGATTATCCGCTGGACCACGAAGTCATCTTGTACCAGGCGGCGACGTTACCGACGTTCCGGCCCAAGATCGTTCGCGTGCCGCTCCGTGAGTTGCCGAGCGCCGAAGCGGACATGCATTTCACGCTGGTGATTCCACCGGCCCAGCCCTTGCAGCCCGATCATCACATCCGCGAGCGCCTGTCCGCGCTCGATCGCGAGCCGGCCGCACAGAGTTAAGCGCCGTGCACGTGTTTCCAGTCGAAACGCCGAGGCTGAGCATGCGGCCGATTGTCGACTCGGACGTGGCGCTGTTCGAGCATCTGTACACAGATGCCGAGACCATGCGCTACATCGGCCCGCCGCTGACGCCCGAGCGGGCCGCGAAAAGCTTTCGAAGCGCGCTCGCGGGCATGCGCCGACAGCCCATCGAGCGACTTTTTCTCACGATCGTGGAAAGCGCCACCCGCACCGACGTGGGCATCTGCAGCCTGCAATACTTCGACGCCGGCAAGCGCACCGTGGAGGTTGGCATGATGTTCATCGGCCCCGCGCGCGCCAAGGGTTATTCCAAGGAAGGACTGTTGGCGCTGATTCCGGCGGTGTTCGCGCATTTGCCAGTGGATGAATTGTGGCTGCAATCCGCCGCCGACCATGTGGCTGTGCAGAGGCTGGTCCTTAGCGTAGGCTTTGCACGCCGTGGCGAAGTCGTCCGGCAGGACGCAGCTGCAGGGAATGCGCCAGCAAATGGGCAACGGAGTGCCTGGTCGGTTCGTCGCGATTCGTGGTCGCCGCCATCCGCTGTTCGGAATCGGCAATGACCGAGACGGGCAAATGCCGACTCGCCCCCGCCGGGCTCATCTTGTGCCGTCCCTTGGCGCCGAAACGGGCATAATTCTGTTAAGTCGCTCGATTCGGACCGGTGGATGAATGTTTCTGTGGAACGTTCGAGAGCCGGCCACCGCGGCGGTTTGTTACAACCCGCCGCTTGGAGCAAGCGACCACGCACAACAATTCGGGGCAGAGGAGGAGCATATCGTGTCCAATGTGGTGGATCTGTTGGAGAGACTGGGTCAGAGCTCGCGCCTGCAAGCGCTCAGCGGCGAGCAACTGGCGCAAGAGCTGTCGCGGGCGGGCATGGACCCGGCCGTGCAGGCAGCCATCCTGGCGCAGCGGGCCCGCCAGCTCGAGGAGCTGATCGGCGCGAGCTCCAACGTCTGCTGTCTGGTCCACGCGCCGCAAGACGACGAGCCCGATGAGCAGCAGCCCGAGCAGCCCGCGAAAGACAACGATCTCACATTGTCCGATCGCCGTGTCGCGCGCGCAGGTTGAGAAATCACGCAACGTAAAAGATTCCGCCCGGCACTGGCTGTTGGGCGGAATCGCTCATTTGTGTCTGCTGACAGGCGCGCCGCTGCACGCGGCCGCTCCTGAAGATTTCGCCGCGACGTTGCAGCGGGCGGACGCCGTCAAGACTGTCGATTCGATTGAATTCGCACGCCTGCTCGACCATCTGCAGGAACAGAAGGATCGGCTCTCGGCCGAACAGCAATATCACCTGCAATACCTGCAGGGCTGGCGCCACGCGTATGCGGGCGAGTACGCCGCGTCCATTCCACTGCTGGAATCGGTCGTCGACGGCTCATCCAACCCGACGTTGCAATTTCGCGCCGGCTCGACCGCCGCCAATGTCGGCGTGCTCTCGTCCCAATACGAAGGCGCGTTCCTGCAGCTCAACAAGCTGTTGACCAAGCTGCCGGAGGTCACGGATAAGGATGCCCGTCTGCAAGGCATGTCCGTCGCCGCGGACATCTATCAGATGGTCGGCGAGTACGACCTCAGCGTTCACTACGCCGAACAGGTCATCAAGGAAAATGCGCGCGGCCGTGGCGTGTGCCGCGGCCAGCAGCTCCGCCTCGACTCGCTGTGCAAAGCCAAGCGCCTGAAGGCGGACGATCCCGATTTTCAAACCGGCGTCAACGCCTGCTTGGCGCAAGGCGAATCGCTCCCCGCCAATATCATTCGCATGACCCGGGCACGCGTGCTCATGAGAGAGCAACGGCTGGACGACGCCATCGCCCTGCTCGAACGCCACTATCCGGATATCCAGGGAACGCACTATCCGCGCGGCATCTCGGAGTGGGAATCGCTGATGGCTCAGGCTTATCAAAAGCGCGGTTCGGGAGCCGACGCCCAGCGTCTGGCGATGCGGGCTGTCGAACACAGCGTCAAGGGTCAATTCACTCAGCCGTTGGTGCCCGCCTATCGCGTGCTCTATGAAGCAGCCGAGCAGCGCGGCGATCTCGCTAACGCCATCGGCTACCTGAAACAATCGGCCGCCGCGGACAAGACTTATATCGACGACGTGACCGCGCGCCAGCTTGCCTACGAGCGCGTCAAATCGAACGCGCTGGCCGCCAAATCGCAGATCGACGCCCTGAATCAGGAAAAGAATCTGCTGCAATTACAGCGCGAGCTGGACAGCAAGGCCGCCGAGACCAGCCGCCTCTACATCGCGCTGCTGATGCTGGTCGTGGTGTTCATCGCGCTGTGGGCCTATCGCACCAAGCGCTCGCAGCTGCATTTCATGAAGCTGTCGCAGGTGGACAGCCTGACCGGCATCGCCAACCGACCGCGCTTCATCCAGCTCGCCGAAGCGGTGCTGGAGACGGCCCGCAAGTCGCAGCAGCATGTAAGTGTCGTGCTATGCGACCTCGATCATTTCAAATCCATCAACGATCTCCACGGCCACGCCGCGGGCGATCACGTGCTCCGCCAGGCAGTGCTCGCATGTCAGGCGCACTTGCGAGTCAGCGATATCTTCGGGCGCGTCGGCGGCGAAGAGTTCGGCATCGTGCTGCCGGGTTGCGGCCTGGAGGACGCCCGGCAGCGCGCCGAAAGGCTGCGCCAGGCGTTGATCGCCGTCGAGCCACAGTACGAGGGCGTGCGCTGTCCCGTCTCGGGCAGCTTCGGCGTCACGTCCACTGAGCAGTCGGGCTACGAACTGCGCCAGCTGCTCGCGCACGCCGACGCGGCGTTGTATCGAGCCAAGGCCGCCGGTCGCGATCGCGTCACGCCCTTCGATGGCGGCGGCGTGGTCGCCGACAAACCCATGGTCGGCGTGAACGACGCCCTGCGCAGCGCCGGGCACGCCTGACAATCGTTACGCACTGTGTCGGCTCGGCCGGGCGTAACACTTAGTTACAATGTTCCCGGGCGCGCCTCGCGGCCATTGGCCATCATTGCGCGTGTAGCATTGACGTGACGCCATGACCGAGTCCCGCCACATCCTGATCGTCGACGACGATCGCGAAATCCGTACGCTGCTGGGCGACTACCTGCAGAAGAATGGTTATCGCGCCACCGCGGTCGCCGACGGCAAAGGCATGCGCCGCGCGCTCGAACAATCGCACGTCGATTTGATCGTGCTGGATCTCATGCTCCCCGGCGAGGACGGCCTGAAGCTGACGCGCGAGCTGCGCACTCATTCGCACGTTCCGATCATCATGCTCACTGCGCTCGGCGAGGAAGTCGATCGCGTCGTCGGCCTGGAAGTCGGCGCGGACGACTATCTGTCCAAGCCTTTCAGTCCCCGCGAACTGGTCGGAAGGATCAAGGCGATCTTGCGCCGGACAGCGCACATGCCGCGCGATCCTGCGCAAAGCCAGGTGGCGAATTATCGCTTCGGCGACTGGAAGCTCGACGTGACCGCACGCTCGCTCACTCACGCCGACGGCTCGCAACATGCCCTGAGCGGCGCGGAGTTCCGTCTGCTCGCCATTCTGCTGGCGCATCCAACGCGAGTGCTGTCACGCTCGCAGTTGATGGAGCTGCTGCGGGGACGCGATATCGATCCGTTCGACCGTAGCGTCGACGTGCGGATCAGCCGGCTGAGACAAGTCCTGCGCGACGACGCGCGCTCGCCGAAGATCATCAAGACGATCTACGGCGAAGGCTATGTGATGGGCGTTCCCGTCGAGCAGGAATAATGGCCTGGCCCGCGCTGTTGCCGGACACGCTGTTTGGACGCCTGTTCGCGGCGACCGTGGGCGTGATCGGCGCCATGCTGTTGATCTTTGTGCTGCTGATCGTGCGCGAGCGGCGCGAGCTCGCGCTGCTCGACAGCGGCGCGGGCAGCTCGGCCAACATCATTGCCGAGACCAGCCTGTATCTGGCGGGGTTGTCCAAGGAAGAGCGCGACGACGCGCGCACCAAGCTTCGCGAAGAGCGCCTGACGCCGAACGATTTGCGCCCGCCTCCGCCGCGGATCCCCGATAAAGAACAAGCAGCGCTGGAGCGCTCATTCGCTGCTCATCTGCAGCGTCACCTGGGGCCGGACTACAAGGTTTCCACCGGACCGCCGCGCGCACGTCGTGGCGAAGTCATTCCTTTGCATTTCTTCCGTCGCGAGCCGCCGCCTCCGGAGGGCACGCTGCGCATCCGACGCTTCGAACGGATATTCGACGTCACGGTGACTTTGCCGGACGGCGACAAGGCCACCTTTCGCACCGTCGCGCCTCGCTCCGGGCCGCCTCTGCCGCGAATGATTTTCTTGGAGCTCGGCATCCTCGCGATCGCCTTGAGCATAGTTTTGTATGCGATGACGCGCACCATCACTCGTCCTCTCGGCGAACTCGCTCGCGCCGCCGATGAAGCAGGCCGAGGCGCCACCACGACACCTTTGCAGGAAGGCGGGGCGCGCGAAATCCGCCGGGCGACGCGTGCGTTCAATGCCATGCAGGAGCGCTTGCGCCGTTATCTCGACAGTCGCACGCAAGTGCTGGCTGCCATGTCACATGATTTGCGCACGCCCCTGACGCGGCTCAGGCTGAGGGTCGAATCCATCGACGACGATCAGCTGCGTCAGCGCTGCGTCGAGGACCTGGACGAGATGTCCAGCATGATTCGCGGCGCGCTCGGCGTGTTCCGCGGTCTGAACGACGAAGAAGCAGCGGTGCCGGTGGACATCGACGCGCTCGCCCTGGAGCTACAGAGACAACATGCCGAATTGGGTGACGACGTGAGCATCGTCGGCTCGGCCCGCGCGCCCTACGTTGCCAAGCCGCTCGCGTTGAAGCGCTGTCTCGGCAATCTGGTGCAGAACGCGATCCGTCACGGCGTGCGCGCCACCATCCACATCGAAGACGGGCCGCAGCTGATCCTGCGTGTTTGCGACGAAGGACCGGGCATTCCCGAAGATATGCTGGAGAAAGTTTTCGAGCCGTTCTTTCGCCTGGAGCAATCCCGTAATCGCGACACCGGCGGCACCGGCCTGGGCCTGAGCATCGCGCGGGACATCGCGCAGGCCCATGGAGGTTCACTGTCTCTCCACAATCGTCAGAGCGGCGGTCTGGAAGCCCGGCTGACACTGCCTCGCGAAGCCACAAAGCGCTGATCCTGCAGGGCTTTTTGGCATTACAGTTGGTAACACTTCATTACCGCGGCGGCGCCGGCGCCGGCCTAATCTGTCAGCGTGTTCTCAAGGACACACTTCCACCCAACGGAGAGACAGCGATGAAAACCAAAGTCACCCTGCTTGCGCTTGCCTGGCTTGCCAGCGGCGTGGCCTTTGCCGCCGATACGACGCCGACCCCGGCCGCTCAGACCGAGGCCGGCCCCGGCAAGCGTGGTCCGGACATGGACCGCATGGCGCTGCTGCTGGATCTGAACGACTACCAGAAGACCGAAGTCGAAAAGATCCTCAAGGAACATCATGAACAGATGCGCGCCTCGTTCGACGCCGCTCGTGCGTCGGGCACGCGTCCCACGCGTGACGAGATGAAGGCGCAGCGCGAACAGTCGAAACAGGAGCTGAACACCAAGCTGAGCGGCGTGCTGACGCCGGAGCAGCTGAAGAAATTCGAAGCGCTGCGCGAGGGCGGCCCGCGCCGTCACTTCGGCAAGGGCGGTCATGACAAGGATGATTCGACCGGCGACAGCTCGAGCAACTGATTCTTGATTCTGGTCAGGCGATATAAGGCGACGGCGGTGGATCTCACCGCCGTCGTCGTTTCGAGCTTCTGAGAATCTCAGCGGATCGTGGTCTGACCCACCGTCAGGCCGGTGATCCCTGCCGGCAGAGCACCCATGTCCGTGGCTCGGCCGTTGCTGAGATCGATCGAGTACAGACGCGTCGCCGAGCCCACGGTGAGCGCGGCAAAGGCCGAGCCGGTCGCCGCCGCCGCAGGGGTCGTCACCCGCACTGTCGACGGAATGTCGAAGCCATTCGCTTCGGTGAAGTCCAGCGTGTTGCCATTCAACGTAATGGTCTGTCCGGCGGTGAGCGTGCCGTTGTTGGGCGGGTTCTGGATGAACAGCATGTTGCTGAGCGGATCGACCACATACTGCGTGGTCGCGCCGCCGGCCGCCTGGCCGAAGCTGTTGGTGTAAGCCGCGGCGGTGACGCCCGTCGAGCCGGCCGGTTGCCCGTTGATCGAGCCGTCCGGATTGTTGCCGTCGGCGGCGGCGTTGCCGTCGACCGGCACACCCGTGATTTGATTCAGCCGGAAATTCAACCCCGTGCCGGTGACGATGCGGATGCGATCCACGGTGGGATTGAAGTCGAAGCCATAGCCCGCGGAGACGGGCGGCAGATCGACCACCGCGCCCGTTGCTGTCACGAACGCGATCGAGCCTGCCGTGCCTACGGCGCTGGCCGCGCCGGACTGCGGATCGATGATGTAGATCGTGCCGTTATCCGCGGTGGCGTTCACGCCGAACGAATACAACTGGCCGGTCTGCGGACGGAAATCGATGCCGACCAATGTTTCTCCAGCCGTGATGCCCGAGATCGTCACGGTCGCCGGGGAGTTGAGCGCAGTGCTCAGGAAGCGCATCAGCTGAGTGCCATCGGCGGACAGCGCGAACAGCGGCGTGGCCGCCGGTTGTTGAAGCGCGATGCCAATCACGCCCGTGTTGTTGAGTGGGCCGGAGGTGGTGACACCGCCCGTCGAGAGATTGATGTTCACCAACTCGTCCTGCGTGCGACCGGACGCACGAACGACCGCGGTGCCTGATCCCGTGGCCACCGAGTTAGAGGCGTTCACTGTCACGGAGGGCGGGATATCGAAACCCTGCACGGTCTCCACCGTCACGGACAATGGCATGCACATCGTCTGTGTGCCCGCGTTCGGCGGATTCTGGATACAAAGCGTGTCGGTGGTTTGATCGATCGTGTACTGAGTCGTCACCGTCACACTGGGCGCACTGTTGGTATAGGCCGTTTCGTGCACCGATACGGTCGGACCGTTGATGCCGCCATCCATGTTCACACCCGCCGTCATGGTGTCGCCATCGACCAGCGCGCCGTTGTTGGGGTTCATGCGGAAGTTTTGACCCGCGCTATTCACGACGCGGATTCGATCCACGGTCGGATTGAAGTCCAAGCCAAACGTGGTGCTCGCATCCACACCGATGCGCACCGGTGCGCCGCTCGCATCGACGAAGCTGCCGGCAGTTCCGATCGGAGTGGCGACGGCTGTTTGTGACGAGATGCTGTACAACTGCACCGAGCCTGCGGTGGCGTTGTAGCCCAGGCCGTACAGGAAGCCGTTTTGCGGGCGGCGATCGATGCTGACCAGCTTCTCATTGCCGTCCACGCCGCTGATAGTCGTGGGAGTTTCGAAGCCCGCCGGGAACGAGGCAGGAAACGCCGCGAGCATGTTGTTCGACAATAATGCATTGCTGTCGGACGCGGGCACCATGACGTTCTGCGTGTAAGCCCGGCTGTCGGTGCCGGAATTATTTTGGGCCATGATGGTGAACGAGTACGAACCCACCGTGGTCGGCGTGCCGGTGTACTGGCCGCTCGTGCCGTCGAGCGTCAGTCCCGGCGGCAGGGAGCCCGTGCTCACGCTCCACATGACATCCCGGCCCTGGGACATGAAGGTCGCGCTGAAAGGAACACCGAGAGATGCAGGGGGCAGCGGCGTATCGGGCGACGTGATGCGCGGCCGGTTGGCTTCGTCATTGCCGTTATCGCCGCAGGCGCTCAGCAACGCGACGGACGCGCAGATCAGGACCGCGGTCGAGCCCAACTTCATCAGTCTCATGGGAATCCCTTGTGGTTTGCAGGCGACCTCGGCCGTGGCCGTTCAGCTCACGGCGGGATCTGCAGCCTTATTCGGAAAGGGGTCCCACGCGGATGCAGGTTGTCGCTGAATACCGTGTCTCGTGTGCGCGACATCCGCCTCGACGCATATGAACGGCTAGGCTAAATTGCCCGGCATTCACTGCAAGGAACTCTCTTGAATTGGCTGGCCCATGTGTTTTTGTCCGAGCCGGACGTCGAATTTCGCCTCGGTAATCTGCTGGCCGACATCGTCAGAGGAGAAGAGCTGCGCCGGATGAGCGCGAGGTTCCAACTCGGCGTTCAGAAACATAAACAGATCGACGCCTTCACCGACGCGCATCCACTGGTGAAGCGCAGCCGCTCGCGGGTCGGCGCGGAGTTCCGGCGCTTCAGCGGCGTGCTGGTCGACGTCTTCTACGATCACCTGCTCGCCACGAACTGGGACCGCTACTCGCCCATCGTGCTCGATGCATTCACCGCGAAGTTTTACGCCGACATCGAAGCCAACAGAATCGAGCTTCCCGCCTCGGCTCGAGTGACTCTCGATCGCATCATTCGTCACGATCTGCTCGGCTCGTATCGACGCGTCGAAGGCGTCGAACGTTCGCTCCGTCGGATATCGGCGTATCTCTCATCGCGTTGGCGCCGCGAGTTCGCTCTCGAAAAAGGCGTCGCGGATCTGCTGGCGAATTTTGATGGATTCGAGGCGGATTTCGCAGAATTCTTCCCGCAGTTACAGGCCGCCGCGGCCACCGATCGCGTTACACTGCGCGCTTCGTCATAAATACAAGGGATCGTCCATGCCCGTCCGCGCTATCCGGAACGCCGTAGCAATTGCATTGTTGGCCTGTTCGACGCTATCGACTCAGGCAGTGGCGCAGACCAGCGGTGACGGCGTGGTGCTGGTGCAAGCGGGACGACTCCTCGATCGGCCCGGCCAGGCGCCGAGAGGCAACGCCACCGTCATCGTTCGCAATGGCAAGGTGGAAGCCGTGCGCGATGGGTTCGTGGGCGCCGAGAATTATCCAGGCGCGCGAGTGGTCGATCTGCGTGAGCGCTTCGTACTGCCGGGACTGATGGATTGTCACGTCCATCTCGACAGCGATCGCGCCGGTCAGGAAGGTTTGCTCGAATCGCTGACCAACGAGCTTCCCTATTTCGCGTACGAAGCGGCCGTGAACGCGCGAAAAACTCTGGAAGCCGGGTTCACGACGGTACGGAATCTCGGCAACGACGGCGGCGTGACACTGGCTCTGCGCGACGCGATCGCCGCCGGCAAAGTTCCAGGTCCGCGCATCATCGATGCCGGCACTTCCATTTCCGCCACCTCGGGTCATGGCGATCAGACACTCAGCCTGCGCCACGAAATCGGCGAGCACATGTCACAAGAAAATCTTTGCGACAGCGCCGAGTCATGCCGTCGCGCGGTTCGCATGCAAGTCCGTCGCGGCGTCGACGTGATCAAGATTCTCACCACCGGCGGCGTCAACAGCCGCATCGGCGCGGGCATCAACAAACAGATGTTCGACGACGAGGCCAAAGCGCTGATCGAGACCGCGCACCTTTATAACAAGAAGGTAGCGGTGCATGCCCACGGCGCGGATGGCATCAACCTGGCGCTCAAGTACGGCGCCGATTCCATCGAGCACGGCACGCTGATCGACGACGAGAGCATCAAGCTGTTCTTGAAGTACGGCGCATACTACGTGCCGACGCTCTCGACGGTGAACGGTTATCTCGAACGCCTCGCCAAGGACCCGAATGCGTATCCGCCCGAGGTGCGCTCGAAGATCGAATGGCGCATCGGCATCACCGGCAAGGCATTGGAAAAGGCCTATCCGCGCGGTGTGAAGATCGCGTTCGGCACCGACGCGGGCGTGTCCAAGCACGGTCGCAATGCCGACGAATTCGAGTTGCTGGTGAAGCACGGCATGCCGGCGGCGGAGGCCATCAAGGCCGCCACCGTCAATGCAGCGGACCTGCTCGGCATCACGGCCGAAGCTGGCACGCTCGAACCCGGCAAGCGCGCCGACCTGATCGCAGTCGCGGGCGATCCGCTCGCCGATGTCACGGTGCTCGAGCAGGTCGCCTTCGTGATGAAAGACGGCCGCGTTTTCAAACAATAGCGAGAATCAGAGCGCTTTTTGCCTACACCTGTCGCGGTCTCCCGTGGACTCGCCAACGGGAGACCCGTTGTGGAAGTTGCGTAATTAGGACTTCCGACCACTGACAGCGAATTCCGAATGATCTACCGTGGCCTGCAGAGTGAGCCCGCTGCCGCTGTGCTGCAGCAGGGTTCCCGCACTGGGGAGCAAGCGCATGGCCACCGATACTGCGCGCGTAGAGCTGGAACTGGCGTCCGGACGAAATGAAATAACCGCGCCGTTTCAGCAGACCGCCCAACGCAGGCGGAAACAACACGAACTGGTAGCAGCATCGGTGGGTGCGCCGGCGATTCCCTTCGTCGTCAACCCCGCACGTCCCTCTTGGATTGCTGTTGGCGGCGCCTTGCTCGCCGTCGCAGTCGTGGTCTGGTGGGTGATGTCCCAGCGCATGCCGGATATCGATCCGCGCGAAGTGATTTCGCGCAACCTCAACAATGCGCAGACGGCCATGGCCGACGGCCGCTACACCGATCCGTCGGAGCGCAGCGCATTTCATTACTACAGCACGGTGCTGGCGCTGGATCCAAACAATGCCGAGGCCCTCGCCGGCATCGACGCCATCGCCGATCGCCATCTCACTCAGGCCCGTGTGTTGCTGGCCGATCAAAAAATCGCCGAAGCCGGCGTGGCACTGGAGAAAGCGCGGCGCGTGCGGCCGGAACATCACGGCCTCGTGCAGTTGGAAACACAATGGCGTACGGAGTTGCGAAGGCTGCTCACCGCCAGCACGGTCGTTGCGAAGACCATTACCGAGCCGGCGGTAAAACCCGCGAGCCCGAAGAGACGAGAGCAAACATTGGCCGCCGCACCCAAGGTCGAGAACGCTCCCTCGCAAACCGGCAGCACGCCTGCCATCAAGAAGGCGCCGACTGCGCAGCCAAGAGTAGCAAACCTGACTGCAGCCACCGCTGCTTTAGCTGCGAGGGTTCCATCGACTCCGCTGAGCGCGACGGCGCTGCCAGCAAGCGCGCCGGACGCCACTGCGTCGGATACAGGCGCGAATATCGTTGCGGAAGATGTCGCACCTACGCCTGAGCCGGCGCCAGTGGTGGCCAGGTCGAGCGAGCCCAAGCTCATCAAGATGGTTCAGCCGCAGTACCCGCAAGAAGCCCTCATGCGCGGGCTCGAGGGTTGGGTCGATGTCAGCCTGCAAATCTCCCCCACGGGCGATGTGATCGAACCTCGCATCGAGGACAGCAGCCGCGGCCGCATGTTCAATCGCGCCGCCTTGAACGCCGTCCAGCAATGGAAATATGAACCGCGCGGCGATGGCTCCACCAGCGAACGAGTGCTCGTACGTCTGCAATTCCAACGAGCCCATTGATGGGCAGCGTTGATCCACAAGGCATCAACGCTGCACTCCGAGCACGGTGAGCCGGGGTTTACGACAGGCGGCGGCGATCGCTGACCCGTTTCGCCTTGCCCGCGGAGCGCTCCAGCGAGCTCGGAGGATGAACCACCACGGTGGTGGTGACGCCGACATAGGATTTGATGAGCTGAACCAGCTCGTTGCCGATCCGCTCGCGCCTGGCTGGATGATCTTCCACCTCGGCCAGCAGCTCGACATTGACCGTGAGCGAGTCGAGATGGCCCTCACGGAATATTTCCAAATGATAATGCGGAGCCAGCACGGCTTGTTTGAGGATCAACTCTTCGATCTGCGTGGGAAACACGTTGACGCCGCGGATGATCATCATGTCATCGGTGCGTCCCGAAATACGTTCGATGCGACGCATGGAGCGCGCCGTGGGCGGCAGCAATCGCGTCCGGTCGCGCGTGCGATAGCGAATGACCGGTAGAGCTTCCTTGGTGAGCGACGTCAACACCAGCTCGCCCTCTTCGCCCTCGGGCAGCACGCGACCCGTGTCAGGATCGATGATCTCGGGATAAAAATGATCTTCCCACAGCACCGGCCCGTCCTTGGTGGTGAGACATTCCATCGCGACGCCCGGCCCCATCACTTCGGACAGGCCGTAGATATCGACGGCGTCGATGTTCATGCGCGTCTCGATTTCGCGGCGCATGGCGTTGGTCCACGGCTCCGCGCCGAAGATGCCGACGCTCAACGAGCAGGTGGTTGGATCGATCCCTTGCCGCACGAACTCTTCTGCGATTGCCAGCATGTATGACGGCGTGACCATGATGATCCGCGGCTGGAGGTCGCGGATCAGTTGCACCTGTTTTTCCGTCTGCCCGCCCGACATGGGCACGACCGTGCAACCCAGTCTTTCAGCGCCATAGTGCGCGCCCAGGCCGCCAGTAAAAAGACCGTAGCCGTAGGCGACGTGAACGATATCTCCAGCACGTCCGCCGCCCGCGAAGATGGAACGCGCCATCAAGCCCGCCCAGTGATCGATGTCGTTACGAGTGTAAGCGACGACGGTAGGTTTGCCGGTGGTGCCGCTCGATGCGTGTAAACGGACCGCTTGTTCGCGCGGCACAGCGAGCAGACCGAAGGGATATTGGTCGCGAAAGTCCTGCTTCACCAGAAACGGAAAGCGGCTCAAATCCTCGAGCGAACGCACATCGGCCGGATGCGCGCCGGCCGCGTCGAACGCCTTCTTGTAATGGGGAACGTTGCTGTACGCGTGCTGGAGCGACCATCGCAAACGCTGCAGCTGCAGCGCTTTGAGCTCGTCGATGCTGGCACGCTCGATGGGTTCGAATGTTTCTTGGTCGGGCGACATGCTCTCCTCCTGCAACGATGCATTCGAGAGGCTTCAGCTTGGCGCTCCGTGCATTGCGGCGTCCGGCTCGCGAACCTGATGCGAGCGGCCGCGGAACAAGGCGATGGTGTCGCCCCGCTGATTGGCGACGGTTACCTCATATACACCGTTGCGCTTGGAACGCCAACGTTCGGACGCCACGGCGGTCAACTCGTCGCCGCCATGGGCGGGTGCAAGAAAATCAATGGAGGCCGCGGCCGCGACAACCGCGCCGCCATGCGAGTTGCACGCGAATGCGAATGCGCTGTCCGCCAAAGAGAAAATCAGTCCGCCGTGACAGGCCGAGTGGCCGTTCAGCATGTCCTCGCGCACTCGCATCGACACTTTTGCATAGCCGGGCCGCGCTTCGAGAATGTGGATGCCCAAGCCCTGGGACGCACGGTCGCCGTCATACAGCGCTGCGACGGATCGCTCGGCAAGCAATTGGGCGGGATCGGAGGACACGCGCGGCTCCGCGAATAAAGGTGTGCCGTAACATGACACACCATTTTCCGCGGCTCAACCTTCGACGTGTCAGGTGGTATGAGGCGCGCCGGCGGGATCGGAAGAACCTGTCGCACCAGACTCGACAGGCACGTCGGCGTGCGCCATCTCATGATGTTCCTGACCGCGATGCCAGTAAGTCTTCACTCGCGCGGTGAAGCCGTAGATGTAGGTGTAGAACACCGGCACGATCAGCAAAGTCAGCAGCGTCGACGTGATGACGCCACCGATCACCGCGCGCCCCATCGGCGCCAGCAATTCGCCGCCGGCGCCGACGCCGATGGCCATGGGCAACATGCCGAAGATCATGGCGAGCGTCGTCATCAGAATCGGGCGCAGACGCACCTGCCCGGCTTCGAGAATCGCTTCGCGCACGCTCTTTCCGGCGCGGATCGCCTGATTGGTGAAGTCCACGAGCAGAATCGCGTTCTTGGTCACCAGGCCCATCAGCATGATGAAGCCGATGATGGAAAAGATGTTGAGCGTGGTGCCCGTGAATAGCAGCGCCAGCAGCACGCCGATCAGCGACAGGGGCAGCGACACCATGATGGCGATGGGCTGCAGGAAGCTGCCGAACTGCGACGCCAGCACGAAGTAAATGAATATCACCGCGAGCAGCAGGGCCGCGCCGGCCGCAGCCGACGTCTCGTTCATTTCCTGCTGGCCGCCGCTGATATCGAAGCGATATCCCGGCGGCAGCTGCATGGCCTTCACGATGTTTTCAGCGTCGGTGCCCACGTCGCCCGACGGGCGGCCCTGCGCGTTGCCATAGATGGTGATGCGTCGTTGCAGGTTCAGGCGTTTGATCTGCTGCGGGCTGGTGGTGTCGACGAAGTCGGCGACCTGACGAATGGGCACCAGCAGCGGGTTGCCGTTGGCATCGGTGCGAGTGCTGGTCACATACAGATCGCCCAGATCGGATGCGATCTCACGACGTTGCTTCGGCAGCTGCACGATGACATCGTAATCCTGACCGTCCGGACCGAGCCAGGTGCTGATCTGATCGCCCGCGATCAGCGGTCGCAACGCGTTGCCGATGCTGGCCGTCGTGAGACCCAGATCGCTCGCCAGCTCATTCTTGATGCGCACGGCGACAGTTGGATTGGAGCCGCGCTCGCTGCTCTCCAGGTCCGCGATGCCCGGAATGGTCGACAGTCGCTTCATCAGCTCTTGCGACAGTTCGGTCAGCTTGCTGTTCTCGGGACCGAGAATGGAGATCACCACCGGTTGATTCATGCCGCCCATCGTCAGACTCAGGCCCGCGAAGCTCGACAAACGGTTGCGAATCTGCGCTTCGATCTCTTTCTGCGACGGTCGATCGAACAGCTCCTTGTCCTTCAGCAGCACGCGCACCCGCGCGTAGTTGCGACCTTCGTCGGTGCCGATCGTCGAGACGATGCTGTCGACGCCTTCGATTTCGCGGATCGCCGCTTCGGCGTCGCGGATCTTCGCGTCGGTGTATTCGAGGCTCGAGCCGATGGGCGTGTTCATGCGGATGAACATGATGCCTTCGTCCTGTTGCGGCACGAACTCGGTGCCCACTTTCGGCACGAGGAAGAAGCTGCCGACGAACGAAACCAGAGCAATGAGCAACGACACGGAGCGCGGGCTGAGGCTGACCCGACCGGCGATGCGATAACGCCGGCCGCTCAACACCCAGCGCAGCAACCGGTCGTACACGTGGTGCGCATATTCGATGACGCTCTCGACGCGCTCCATCACCCTGCCCAGCCAGGGCGCGCGACGGAAGCGGTTCTTGGTCGGATCCGGCCACACCGACGACAGCATGGGATCGAGCGTGAAGCTCACGAACAGCGACACCAGCACCGCGACGGCGACAGTGATGCCGAACGGCTTGAAGAACTTGCCGATGATGCCGTCCATGAAGGCGACCGGGATGAACACCGCCAGAATGGCGAACGTGGTCGCCATGACCGCGAGCCCGATTTCGCTGGTGCCTTCGAGCGCCGCGGTCCGATGGCTCTTGCCCATATCGGCGTGACGCACGATGTTCTCGCGCACCACGATGGCGTCGTCGATCAGCAGACCGATACACAGCGACAGCGCCATCAAGGTCATGAAGTTCAGCGTGTAGCCGAACGCGTTGAGGGCGATGAAAGTCGCGATCACCGAGATCGGCAGCGTCAGGCCGGTGATGACGGTGGACCGCCACGAGTGCAGGAACAGGAACACGATCAGGATGGTCAGCAGCGCGCCTTCGAGGATGGTTTCCTTGACGCGATCCAGCGAGCCTTCGATGAACTTCGCATCCGACCAGAGCGTGCGAATGACGATGTCGGGCGGCAGCCGCGAGGAGAGATCGGCGATCGCCTCTTCGACACCTTTGCCGACCTCGACCATATTCGCTTGCTGGACCTTGTAAACGTCCAGCGAGACCGAGCGCATGCCGTTGCTGCGCGAGATGGACATCTCTTCCGCCTCGCCGTCGACGATGTCCGCGACCTGATGCAGATAAACGGGCGCGCCGCCCTGGTTGGCGACGATGATGCGCTCGAAGTCGCGCGGGTCTTTCATCTTGCCTTCGACGCGAACCAGCTGTTCCTGCGGACCGCGCGAGATCATGCCGGCGGGCAAATCCTGATTCGCCGCGCGCACCGCTTCCACGACCTGATCGACGCCGACTCTGAAACTCTGCAACGCCTCGGGCCGCAGGAAGATCTGCACCTGCCGCTCGACCGCGCCGCCGACGGAAACACTGCCGACGCCGTACGAGTTCTGCAGCCGCTTGACGATCTGCTGATCGGTGATGGTCGAGACTTCCCGCAAGCTGCGCGTCGTCGAGTACACGACCAGGCTGACCACCGGCTCGGTGGAGCTGTCGTTGCTGGCGCGAGAGATCATCGGCTCGCGCACATCTTCGGGCAGTGAAGGACGAACCTGCGCGACTTTGTCGCGGATCTCCTGGGTCGCCGCGACCGCGTCGACTTCCATTCGGAAGTCGATCATCAGGAAACCATTACCCTCGCGGGCGGTGGCGTAGATGTTCTTGACGCCATCCACGCCGTTGATGACGTTCTCCAGCGGCTTGATGACATCGTTCTCGATCGCCTCGGGCGAGGCGCCCGGATAACTGACCGAGACGAAGGCCTGCGGAACGTTGATCTCGGGCATCTGCTCGACCGGCAGCAGCCGATACGAATACAGGCCGAGCACCACCAGTGCCAGCATGATCATGGTCGCGAAGACCGGCTGATTGACGCTGGTTCGAGTAATCCACATGTGAGTTACGCCGGCGAGCTGTTAATTGCGGGCGACTTCGCTCGCGACTGCCGCAGTCGCTTCCGACTTGCGCACGCGCGCCACCGCCCCGGCCTTGTCGTCGCCGATGTCGGCGACGATCACCTGATCGCCGGCGCGCAGACCTTCGCGGACTTCGACGAACGCGTCGCCCTTGTTGCTGGGGCCGAGCTTCACCGGAGTGCGAACGATCTTCTCGTCGCGCAGGACATAGACATAAGTGACGCCTGCTTCATCACGCACGGCGCGCTGCGCGACTGCGAGCACTGGCTCGGTCGCGTTCAGCATGAGCTCGCCTTGCGCGAACATGCCGCCCTTGAGCGCGCTGTCCGCATTCGGAACGGCGATGTAAATCATGATGGAGCGCGAGCCATCGGCGGTCATCGGATTGATCCGCTGCACTTCGCCCGCGAACGTGCGGTCGCCAAAACCGCTGACGCGGAAGTGCACCTTCTGTCCGACGCGCACCGCCGGAATCTCGGCGGAGGGTACGGCAGCCTCGAGCACCATTTGTTTCAAATCGACCAGCGTGACGATTTCCGAATCCGGCGACACCTTCTCGCCCGGCTGCACCAGCCGCTTGGCGACGGTGCCGGAGAACGGCGCGCGAATGACGGCGTCGTCGAGGTTGATCTTGGCGACGCGCGCCTGGGCTTCGGCGAGCTTGAAGCTCGCGACGCTGGCGGCGTAGGCGCTCTCGGTCTGTTCGAACGTGTTTTGTGAAATGAACTTCTGTTCGAGCAGCGCGCGATTCTTGTCGCGATTCAGCCGGGCGAGATCGAGATCGGCGCGCGCCTTGTCGACCGCCGCCGCTTCACGATCGTATTGAGCCTGCAGATTGCGAGTGTCGACGCGGGCAATCACGTCGCCCTCGCGCACGTCCTGACCTTCGCGCAGCCGCAGTTGCTCGACCTCACCGCCGACTTTCGACTTCAACGTCGCCTGCACGAACGGAGCGATAGAGCCGGACAACGGCAAGGCGCGTGACAACACACGAGATTCGACAGATGCAACATCGACCGCCGCGAGCTCGATCGGGGCTGCAGCGGCAGCAGGCGTGCCAGGCGCCGCCGCGGCCGGCGACGCCGCCGGATCGCGCATAGCAAACCATGCGATTGCGCCCGCAATGGCAAGCAACGCGACGATGATTCCGACTTTCATCGGGTCGATGTGCGAAAACGAGCCGCCGCGATCCTGTTCAACCGTCGCTCCCTCCTGGCTGCCTGTTTCCTGGACCGGCGCGGCGTGCCGAAATTCCGCAGGACGCGTCGGGAACGGCGTGACCGCCGCGGCATGGGGCGGATCCGTCCGATCGACGGTGTCGAAACGCGCGGAAGGCTGGTTTGCACTGGTTTTCATTGCGGATTCCACGACCGGAGTGTCCTGAGCCGGCGGCAAAGTCAGGCTTAGAACACCGGACTTCGCCTCGAGTTGCACCCGTTCCCTGTTGGCCAGAGGGCGCGGTTCCTGATTTGACGACGCGAAAGCGTAAAAGGTTACAAGCCAACGAAAATTCTTTCCGAGACTTCGGTCCGTGTCCGGAGCGCCGGCCCCGAATTCAGGGTACGCCTATACCTGCTTCAGCTTCCAACGGCCGCGCCGGAACAGCACCAGGCTCCACAGGGCCAGCACCGAGAACCCGATCGGCACTGCAATGAATACCCCCAGCGGCCCGAGTCGGAAAAAGTCCGCCAGCAGCCAGGCGAGCGGAATCTGAAACAGCCAGAAACAGAAGAAATTCAGCCGCGTCGGCGTCCAGGTATCGCCCGCGCCATTGAACGCCGCCTCCAGGCACATACCCGCTGCATACAATGGAAATGCCAGGCTGACTATCCACAGCGCGCGAATGCCATGCTCCAGCACCGGCGGATCGTCGGTGAACAACCGCACCAGCGGCCCCGAGCCGAACACGAACACCAAGCCGACGACGCCGAGAAACATCACATTGAAGCGGGTCGCGATCCGGATCGCCTCCTCGGCGCGCTCCGGTTTGCCGGCGCCCAGATTCTGTCCCACCAGCGTCGCGCCCGCGTTCGCCAATCCCCACGCCGGCATGAGCGCGAACATCACGATGCGCATGGCGATGGTGTATCCCGCCAGCGCGGCGCTGCCGAAAGCCGCGAGAATTTTGAACAACCCCACCCAGCTGGTCGTGCCGATCAGCAGCTGCGCGATGCCCGTGCTGGCCGTGGTCATGATGGATTGCAGATCCACGAGCACTGGCTTCAGATGACGCAGCCGAACCCGTACGCGGCTATGGAATCCAGCGAGGTGCCACAACTGATACAGCACGCCGGTGCCGCGGCCGATGTTGGTCGCCACCGCCGCGCCGGTCACACCCATTTCAGGGAACGGTCCCCAGCCGAAAATGAAAAAAGGACCGAGCACAATATTCAAAGCATTCGCCAGCCAGAGCGTGCGCATGGCCAGCACCGCATCGCCGGCGCCGCGGAAGATGGCGTTGATCAGGAAGATCATGAACACCGTCACATTGCAGCCGAGCATGATGCGCGCGAAGTCGGAGCCGAGCGACACGATGCTTTCGCTGGCGCCCATGAGCCGGAGAATGTCCGACGCAAAGTAGCTCATCGCCAGCCCCATGGCCGCCGAGAGCGTGACACCGAGCAGGATGATTTGGCCCGCGGCCTGGGCGGCGCGCTCTGCATCCTTTTCTCCGATGCGCCGGGCAACGATGGCGGTTGCCGCGAACGAAATGCCGATGGCCACGGCATAAACGAGCGTCATCACCGATTCGGTGAGGCCGACTACCGCGACGGCGTCCGAGCCGAGCCGCGACACCCAGAACACGTCGACCACGGCGAACAGAGATTCCATGATCATTTCCAGGACCATGGGCACCGCCAGCAACAGCACGGCGCGATTCAGCGGCACCGACGTGTAATCGAGGTGCTCGCCCTTCAGCGACAGGCGCACCACCTGCCAGAAGGAAAGATCGGGCTGCGCGGCGGCAGGCTGGACGGTGGAGCTGGACATGAGGGCGGCGATTGTACTCATCCGGCACTTGTATTGCCGCCCGCAACCAATGACGTAACCAGGGAAAAACTCACATTCGCAAGCGCTGCAAATCGGTTACCTTTGTGTCTTCCGACCAACAGTAAAGAAAGGCACGACCTCGGCGATGCTCCCTCCCTTCCGACTGCGCAACTGGCTGCTCGCAATCCCCGCTTCCCTGATCGCCGCCGTCTCCTGGTCCCAGCCGCTGCCTGCCGGAAAACCGCAGACCAAGTCCGCCTCGGTGCTGGTGGTCGATGAGGGGGACGCCACGGTGCTGTTCGCCAAGCAGTCGCAGAAGGTCATGCCGGTGGCGTCGATCACCAAGCTGATGACGGCGCTGGTGGTGCTGGAAGGCAAGCAGCCGCTCGACGAAGTCGTGACCATCCAGCAGGCCGACCGGGATGGCACCAAGGGCAACGCCTCGCGTCTGGCCGTTGGCGCCAAGCTCACTCGCGGCGAGTTGCTGCATCTGGCCCTGATGTCCTCCGAGAATCGCGCCGCCCAGGCGGTGGGGCGCGCCTACCCGGGCGGCTTGCCCGCGTTCATCAAGGCGATGAATGCCAAGGCCAAGGCCCTGGGCATGAAGAACTCGCGCTTCGTCGATCCCACAGGCTTGTCCAACGGCAACGTGGCGACCGCCTCGGATCTGGTCAAACTCGTCGTCGCTGCCTCGCATGAGCCGCTGATCGAGAAGTACTCGACCAGCGAGAAGCTGACCGTGCCGGTGGGGCGTCAGTTGCTCGAATTCCGCAACACCAACTCGCTCACGCGCAAAGACGATTGGGATATCTCGGTGCAGAAGACCGGCTTCACACAGGACGCGGGCCAGTGCCTGGTGATGAGAGCCACCATTCAGGATCGTCCCACCGTGATCGTGCTGCTGAATTCGTTCGGCAAGCTCACGCGCGTCGCCGACGCACGTCGCATCCGCCGCTGGATGGAAGGCGGCTCGAGCGGCACGCAGATCGCCCGCGCCGGCAAGTAACTCCTCTTCTCCTCCGCCGCTCCGGCATTCACCGGCGACCCACCGCGGTTCGCCGGTAGTTCGCTTTTTTCGCAATTGCCGTTGCAACCCTTTTTGGAAAGCTCGCGTCAGAAGCTACGAACACCGCGATAACGCGGAGCAACCAAGAGTAAAGAGGAGATAAATCATGTACGCCGTCAGCAAAGCCACCCAGAGCACTCAGCGCGCTGTTTGCATGTTGATGTCCGTCGCCATCGTCGCGTTGTCCCTGACCTTCGGCGCGGTTGGCGTGAAGTCGATGGAACACGTCGGTTACAGCGTGACTGTGACGCAGCTGCAGTGACAGGAGCGCTGATCATGCGCTCTACAAGCTCAACTCCGCGGACTGTTCGCCTCATCGGCGGCAGCCGCGGAGTCAGAGGGACCGAGACCCGCTCGGTAGCATGGATGCCTGGTATCGCTCTCGCCTGATTCCCGCCAGTTTTGCAGGATCGGGCCAGAAGCTGCCCGGATCTTGCTACCGCGCCCCCGGCGCCGATTTCTAGACTGCCTCCCGTGTTCTGATTCTTCGGTCGACAGTGGCCAAGGCCCTTTCGATACAAACATTGGGAGCCGTCAAATGTCACAGCAGAAAGTCTGGTTCATCACTGGCGCTTCGCGCGGCATCGGCGCGGAGATCGTCAAAGCCGCGCTCGCAGCCGGCGACAACGTCGTCGCCACCGGCCGCAATCGCGATCAAATCGCCGCCACGTTCAAACAGTACGGAGAGCGTGTGCTGGCGGTCGAGCTCGATGTGAGCAAGGAGTTGCATGCGTTCGCCGCGGTGGAAGCCGCCGTCGCACGCTTCGGCCGCATCGACGTGCTGGTCAACAACGCGGGCTACGGCCAACTCGGCGTGTTCGAAGAAAACAGCGCGGCCGAGATTCAGCAACAGTACGACACGAATGTGTTCGGCACGTTCAACGTTACACGCGCGGCGCTGCCGATCATGCGCAAGCAACGCAGCGGACACATTTTCAATGTTTCTTCGATGGGCGGCGTCACTGGCTTTCCGGCCGCGGCGATTTATTGCTCGACCAAATTCGCCATGGAAGGGTTCGCCGAATCGCTGGCGCTGGAAGTGGCGGAGTTCGGCATACGCGTCACCCTCGTCGAGCCGGGCTTCACTCGTACGGACTTCCTGGACAACAGCTCGGCGCGGTATGGCACGCGCAAGGTGACGGGTTACGAGCAACTATCGCCCAAGCTCAAAGCCGAGTACGACAGCTACAACCACAAGCAGGGCGGCGACCCCGCGAAGCTCGCGGCAGCATTGGTGACACTGGCCAACAGCGCGCAACCTCCACTGCGTTTCGCATCAGGCTCGGATGCTTTCGAGCGCATCACCAGCAAGCTCGCCGGAATGCAGCGCGAGTTGCACGACTATCAGAAACTGTCGGCGTCGGTGGACGGCGCTGGCTGAGACGCCAGCACAGGATAAGAGGAAGAGGCGTCGGTGGTTTGCGCCGTCCGAGGTGACCTCCCTCCTTCCGGCACCGTGCTCCCCCTCAGTCGCGCTCACGCGCGACGTCGTCGGGTCCCGTCCCTGGGCGCACTTTGCCGAAAAGGTCCCTCTTTCTCGACAATGCCGGAAGAAGGGAGGTCACCTCGAACGACGCCTCAGCGTTGGATGGCACATTCCAACTCCGGAAAGCCCGCCGCAGGCAGAATTAATAAATATCTTAATTCCCCCTCCCGTCCACGGGAGGGGGCTAGGGGGTGGGTCTTCCGGCCGGCGAGTGCGAAACTCAAAGATCGACGAATACGGTAAAGCCACCGTAGCTCATGCGCTTCATATCGAACGGCATTTTGTCCATGTCCGGGGCGAGCCGCGGGTCTTTCATGACCTTGGCGTTGACCTTGTCGCGATGCGCGCGCGACTTGTAAAGAATCCACGAAAACACCACGACCTCGTTGGTCTTGGGCTTGGTGAGCTTCGGAAACGGCGTACCGAATTTCACTTTCAGATCGTCGCCGACACATTCGCAATATTCCAACGCGCCGTATTCCTTCCAGATCTTGCCGGCTTTTTTGGACATGGCCTCGTAGGCCTTGAGATTTTTCTTCGGAACGACGATGACGAATCCGTCGGCGTAGCGTGGCATGTCGTGCTCTCCCGAGGTTGCGGCGGTACACTTCAGATTAGCACGTGCAACCAGGAGCCTCGCCATGCCGGACAGCATCGTGTTCTTCCACAACCCGCAGAGTCGCGCCCGCATCGTGCACTGGATGTTGGAGGAAGTCGGCGTTCCATATAAAACGGAACTGCTCCGCTTCGACCGCGGCGAGCACAAATCGAAACAATATCTGGCCCTGAATCCCATGGGCAAAGTGCCCGCGATCAAGCACGGCGACACTGTCGTCACGGAAGCGGCCGCGATCTGTGCATACCTTGCGGATGCATTTCCTGCCGCGAATCTCGCGCCCGCAGTCAATTCACCCGAGCGCGGCACATACTATCGCTGGATGTTCTTTGGCGCGGGCTGCGTCGAACCTGCGATCGTCGATCGCCTGTTCAATCGCCCCCAAGTGGACCGGCCGGGCGCGCTGGGCTACGGCAGCTATGAAGATACGTTGCACGCGCTGGAACAAGCGGTCTCACGCGGCCCGTTCATTCTCGGCGAGCGCTTCAGCGCCGCCGATGTTTATATCGGCTCGCAGATCGTTTGGGGAACGCTGGTCAAGGCGCTCGAGCCACGCAAGGCGTTTCAGGACTACGTGGCCCGGTGCAGCGAGCGGCCGGCGTTCAAACGCGCGGCCGCTCAGGACGAGAAATATATAAAGGAGCTGCAGCAGCAGGCGTGACTCAGCGCGCCGTCACCACCGGCAGCTCGATCGCGCTGGCCTTCTCCGGCGTGCGCCAGATGCGCTGAGTCGCCTTCACGTAGCTCTCGGGTTTGGCGAACATGATGTTCGGCACGAACGTCTGCGGATTGCGATCGTACAGAGGGAACCAGCTCGACTGGATCTGCACCATGATGCGATGCCCAGGCAGGAAGGTATGGCTCGTCTGCGGTAGCGCGATCTCATACGACAGAGCTTCGTTCGCGGTCAGCGGCTGTGGATTGGCGAGGTCGGCACGGTAACGGCCGCGGAAGATATCGGCCGACAACATCTGCTGATAGCCGCCGAGGTTCGGGCGCGAGGGCACTTCGTCCGGCCACACGTCGATGATCTTTACAACCCAGTCCGAATCGCTGCCGCTGGTGGAAGCAAACAAACGCGCGATCGGTTCACCGGCGAGCCGCACTGGCTCGGTCAACGGCTCGGTCTGATAGACGAGCACGTCGGTGCGCGAGCCCGCGTGACGCTGATCGTCGACCAGCCATTCGCCCCAGCCCGACTCCGCCGCGCTCATCGGCAGCGTCGGCCGCTGCCGATACGGCACGGGCTTGGCCGGATCGGAAATGTATTCGTCATAGTCGCCCTCGCCCGCACCCGGCGCTTCGAACCCCAGCCGCCCGCCGGACAGCAAGTAGAGCGAACGTGATTTCTGCTCGCACGCATCGGCGCAGGAGCGTGGCCAGTGATCGTACTCGCGCCATTCGTTGGCGCCCGTCTCGTACACCAGCACGCGAGGCGTGTTCGGCTTCGGCGCGTCCTTCAAGTAGTGATCGAGGAACGGCTGCATGACCTTGCTGCGAAACCAGCCGGCCGTGTCGCCATTGAATTCGAGCGAACCGAGGCTGCGGCCTTCGCGACGTCCCTGGCCGTGATTCCACGGCCCCATCACCAGGTGCACCAGCTCGCCATTCGGATCCTTGGGTGCGAGCGTCTTGTACAGCGCCGGGCTGCCATAGATGTCCTCCTGATCGAACAGGCCGCCCACGATCATCATCGGCACCTTGACCGGCTGCCTGGCGAGCAACTTGTCGACGGCCTGCTCCTGCCACCACGAGTCGTAGCTCGGATGTTCGGAAATGGCGCGCCAGAATCCGAGTTGTTCCAAGCCGCGTGATTTGGCCAGCGCACCGGCAGATCCGGCGCGCAGGAACGTGTCGTAGATGTCGTAGCTATCCCACCACCATTTGAAGGAACCGCTGCGCGTGGACTGCTGACCGTAGATGAACTCCAGCGCAGCGCCCTGGCGGAACGCGCCGTTATGAAACCAGTCGTCGCCCATCCAGCCATCGATCATGGGCGCGAACGGCACGGCCACTTTGAGCGCGGGATGCGGGTTCACTGTCGACATGACAGTGGTGTAACCCTCGTACGAACCGCCGATGGTGCCGACACGGCCGTTGCTCTCCGGCACATTCTTCACCAGCCAGTCGATGGTGTCGTAGGCGTCCGTGGCGTGATCCACTTTGGTGGGATTCAACGGCCCGCGCAGCGGGCGAGTCAGCACGTAATCGCCTTCCGAGCCGAATTTCCCGCGCACGTCCTGATAAACGACGATGTAACCCGCTTCGACATTCGTGTCATTCATCTGTGGCACGACCGCGGCCAGTCGCGGGCTGTTGAAGCGAGACACGCGGCCGCCGGCGTTATAAGGCGTGCGCGTCATGATCATCGGCGCCTTCGCATCCTTGGTCGCGCCTTTCGGGATCAGGATGAAGGTCTTGAGCTTCACCCCGTCGCGCATCGGAATCATGACTTCGCGCCTGGTGTGATCGTAGCTCTCGACGCTGGGTGTGAACTTTTCCGGCGTTTCGCTCGGCAGCGATTTCACCCCCTGCGCAGCGCCGGCTTGCAGGCTCATGCCGAGCACCAGCACGCCGACCAGATGACAACTATTCCGCTGGGCCACCTTGTCCTCTCCTCGTGGGCAAACGATGCAGGCCGGCGAGCTTAGTCAAGATGGATCCAAATCGCGACACTCGCTATCATCGCCACGTCTCCCCCGTACGCCGAAGCCCGGATGCCGCACATCGAACTGCCGCGCGCGCTCGAGGATTACTTTGCGTTCGCTGAAACCGAGCCGACTCGTAACGGCCGTCGGTTCTCGATCACATTGCCGTATCTGGATGGCGAGCGCCTGGACCGGCTGCAGTGGTGGTATCACATCACGCCGGCGCAGGAGCAGATGTACGAGGGCGGAGGCCTGGCATTCTTTCGAAACCGCGCCATCGAGCGGTTTTGCCGGCATATAGAGCGCTGGCTGGATATCACGGCGCAACGGTTTCACGGCGACGAACCCATTCCACGACTCGGCTCACGGCAGGCCGGCTCCGCCGCTGCCACTATTGCGCCAGTTACATCGGCGCAAGCAGAGCTCGCGCCGGTCGAACGAGTCGTCAACGGTTAATACAAAGGGCCCGCAAGGGCTCGCAGCCGTATTGCATACAGGGATTCCCCGATGCCTGGCCGCATCCATTCGCTGTTGCCCGCGTTAATTGCGGCAATATCTTTTCAGAGCGCCCGAGCCGAACACCTTCCCATCACGGCGTTCGCGCGCATCCCCGCCATTCGCAGTGTCGCGATCTCGCCCAACGGCGAGCGCCTGCTCTATATCACTGGGCACGAGGACCGGGAGGTCCTGGTGACCATGCCGACCGCGGGCAATACGCCGCTTCACCCGGTGGTGGGCTCGCAGCCCGGCGAGTTCGATCTGAAGTGGTGCGGCTGGGCCAATGACAATCGCATTCTCTGCGGCGTGGCCGCGACCAGGACGATTCAGGGCAAGGTGTTTCCGATTTCACGGCTGGTCGCCGTGAACGCCGATGGCAGCAAGATGAGGGTGCTGATTCAGAACACCGATGCCGGCACGGCGCAGTTCCAGGACGAGATCCTGGACTGGACCCCCGAGGAGCCCGATTCGGTGCTGATCGAGCTCGACATCGAACGCACCGGGCATCCAGGTGTGTACGAGTTGAACGTCGACACGGGTCGGCAGGGGATTCGAGCTCGTCCGCACACGTCCATCCGCACGTTCTCCACCGACGGCTCGGGGAATATTCGTCTCGGCATGGGCTACACCAGCAACAGCACCACGCTGCAGTACTTCGCCCGCCTCGACAATGAAAAGAAATGGCTGCCGCTGACCAAGGTCGATCAGTTCAACGCCGGCGGCAGTCTCACCCCGCTGGCCGTGATCCCCGGCACCAACCGCGCGTTCGCGAGCGGCTTCTACGAAGGCCGCGAGGCGCTGTGGGAAATGGACATGACCGACCAGGCAAGCCCCACGCTGGTGTTCTCGCACCCGCTGGTGGATGCGGCCGACCCGCTGCTGACGCCGGATCGCAAGCTCATCGGCATCTGGTACGAGACCGACCGCCCGTTCGTTTATTACACCGACGAAGACCGGCGCGCGCTCATGAAGGCGGTCAACAAAGCGCTGCCAGACACCTTCAACTACATCAGTGACTACTCACAGGATCGCAAGACCTACGTCATCAGCGCATTCAGCGACGTCGAAGCCGCGACCTTCTATCTGCTCAGCGCCGAGACCAACAGGCTCAGCCGCATCCGCACGGCTTATCCGGAGCTGGATCCGAAGACGCTGGGACGCATGCAGAGCATCACCTATAAAGCGCGCGACGGCGTGGAAGTCCCGGGCTATCTCACCGCGCCCGTCGGTGTGCGGGCGGAGAAACTACCGCTGATCGTCATGCCCCACGGCGGACCGATCTCGCGTGATTCCTGGGACTTCGATTTCTTGCGTGCGTTCCTCGTGAATCGAGGCTACGCCGTGCTGCAAATGAACTTCCGTGGCTCCTCCGGCTATGGCGACGCCTGGTACAGCGACGCTCACCAGGATTGGGGCGGACTCACTTACAACGACATCACCGACGGCACGCGCTGGGCGATTCAACAAGGCATCGCCGATCCGCAGCGCGTTTGTATCGTCGGCTGGAGCTTCGGCGGCTATGCGGCCCTGCTCTCTGCGGTTCGGAACAACGATCTGTATAAGTGCTCGGCCAGCATCGCCGGCGTCAGCGATCTGAAAGATCTGCTCCGCGAGGCGCGCTACTACTACTCGAAGGCGTTCATCCGCGAGCAGATCGGCACTAACAAGGAAAAGCTGATCGAGGACTCGCCGGTACGACACGCCGAAAAGATCAACATGCCGGTGTTCCTGATCCATGGCGATCGGGACGTGCAGGCGGACGTCGAGCATTCGCGGCAGATGGTCTCGGCGCTGAAAAAGGCCGACAAACCATACAAGGCCATCTTCCTCGAAGACGCCACGCATCAGCTGCGGCGCCAGTCCGATCGCGTCACGCTGCTGACAGAGCTCGAGAAGTTCTTGTCACAGCATCTGGGACCTGGCGTCGCCGCGCCCGGACCGTGAGCGCGATTCAGTCGTCGGCGACGAGCCCCGTGCCGAGCGCGTGCTGCTCGTCCTCGAATTTCGCCATCGCGGTCAACATGCGACGGAAGCCGAGCTTGCGATAGAAACCTTCCTTGCCCGGATTCGCATACAGAATGATCTTACGGTGACCGGCCGACAACTCGGTGAGCTTGGCGACCAGCGCCTTGCCGAGGCCGCGACCCTGATAGTCCGGATGCACGACGATATCGCATAGATAGGAGCAGTCGCGGCCATCCGCCAAAGCGCGACCCGCTCCGATCAGCTTGCCATCCTCGAGCACGAAACATTTGAACCGGCTGTTGCCGAACACCAGGCGCAGATGGTCCGCGCTCTTGTTGCCCAGCGGCGCGATCCGATACAGCTCCGACAGCTCCTGCCAGTCGATGGAGTCCTGCTCGAACAGCCATTGTTCGGTGCTCATGGTGCTACCGATACTGATCTATCGATATTGGCGATCGCGGGTCTTGAGCTCGATCTTGGCGCCGAAGTGATACACCACGCTGAAGCTGATGGTGCCGATTTCCTGCTCGCGGTCGACCACCGAATAGCCCAGCGCGACACCCAGCGAATTACCCATGAATTCCGGCTGATGCTCGATCTCGATGCCGTACGTGTCCTGCTCGTACAGATCGCCGCCCGAGAGCGTCACGCGCACGCTGTCCAGCGGATACCAGCTGGCATTGAAAATATCCGATTCGAGCTTGGGACCGTCCTCCAGTTCGGTGGAGGTATGAACCGCGCCCACAGTGAAGTCCCACAAGTAGGCTTCGGCGGCGACGCGATAGTAGTCGGTGCCGAGACTGTCATCGCCAGTGGAAACGAACACCGACTCGTCGCCGCAGTCCGAGGACAGCTCGCCCTGGCCGTACGAAGCCGAAATTTTGCCGAGCGTCGGCCGCCGCGCGAACACCGTCGCCGCGGCGTCGTAATTATTGAAACGGCACGACGGACGCGAACCTCCCTGTGAAGCCACGTCGAGCAAAACGTCGCTGGTGCGCGCCGTGGTGCGCGAATAGTTGCCTGCCAGCGAGGCGCCGAACCACTCGCCGATCGGCAGCGTGGCCACGCCGTTCAAACCGAAAGTGCCGTTCGACGTGCTGTCCTTGGTGTCGCTGTCGCTGGCGATCAAGCCGAGCGAGAAGTTGGTCGACTCCACGGCGCGTCGAGGCGTGTCGCGAGCAAAGTCCTGCTCCGCGCCCACAGCGACGTTGCCAACCAACTGCAGCGCTGCCAACACTGACGCGCCGATGTAAATTTTTTGCGAGGTCATGATGTACGTGCTCACAGAGCAGGCGTGGGCTGCACGACGATTTGCGAGCTGCCGGCAACGAACAACGTGCCGCCGTCAGGCGTGATGGCCATCCGTACGCCGGTGCCCGGGTCACCCACGAGTGGCACGGCAGCGCCGAGTGGAGCGTACGCGGCTTCGTCCCGATCCACACTGACGTCGTAAACCACGATGCCGCCCGCCGTCGGATCGTATGCATAGGCGCGCTTGCCATTCGGCTTGAGCACGACGGCAGCGGTCGTAGTCGGCAACGTGCCGAGGAATGCGAACGCACCGTCATACACGCGCAGGCCGTTGAGCACGACTCGAGTGACACTGCGGTCGATCGCCGGCGGCACGGTGTTCTGCCGCAGCGTCGGCGTTCCCGCGGAAGAAAGCTGGTTGCCCGCTGTCAAATATTTGTAGACAGCCACATCGCTGGTCAATGTCGGATCGCCCTGGACAATCACCGCGGCGCTGCCGTTCGCGGCCATCACGGGCGTGCCGTTATTCAGCTCGGGGCTGGCGATGAGGAGCACTGCGTTAGTGCCCGGATCGTAGATATATCCAGGCGTCGTGCCGCTGGTGGTGAGACTGGTCGTGATCAGCGCGCGATTGTCGTTGCCCACCACGATGTTCTTCAGCGCCGAATTCGTTTCGAGCGACGGCGCTGAGACCGCCGTACCGAGCGCGAGCGTCACCGGATCGATCGGCACGAGCGTGGTCGAGGTGATGCCGAAGATCTGCGAACCGGTCGCGGTCAAGGCGGCGTCGAGCAATGCGGCCGTGGCCTGCGTCGGCGTGGACCATGCTCCGTTCTCGTAGGCGTAGCGAGCGAGCGGACCCGACGCCGCATCGGTCACCACCAGCAACGCGCGCCGCTCGAAGTCGTAGGACAGCGATCGAACCACGCTGGCTCCGGACGGATGCGCCAGCGTCGTGGCGGCGTATGCAACGGGATCGACCACCACTAGGTTCACCGAAGTTGGGATTTCGCCGTCGTGGTCCGGTGCCATCAGACGAACCGGGTACGTACCGGCTGGCAGCGGGCCATGGGTGGCGGCTATCTCGGTGCCGCTGCTGTTGATGTTGTTGGTGTCGATATTGATGGCCGGCGTATCGCCAAATCGCACGCCGTTCACGTTGAAGTTACGAAAGCCGAGACCGCCAATGAGGACCGTGTCCGTGGTGTTGGCAACCGCCACGTACGGCGCGACTCGCTGAATGACGGGCGAGACCTGATAGTTGACGGAAACCGTCGCTGAACTGCCCGCCGACAGGCGGGTGCACGTGGCGTCGGCGCAGGTGTAACCGGTCACCGCGACCGCTCCGACGAAAGCGCCGGGGCCGATCGTGTTCGCCGCCGCCGGCGTGACCGTGATCTGCGCTGTACGGCCGTTCAGCACTGAGGTGGCCGATGTGATTGCTGCGCCACTATGCACGACGGCCAGATGCGCAATGTCCTCACCGAATGTGGCGGTGAAGGTTTGCGCAGGTACCGTCGCGTCGAGGGTCGCCGCGCGGAAAGTAATCGCATTGGTGGAGATTTCGGTCCGGGTGGCTTCGTCGCCCCCGCCGCCGCTGCAACCGGCGAGCACCCCGATCAATAAAAACCCTGCTACGCGGCGGGCACCGGGCAGATAGTGCACTTGCTGTGTTCCTACGACATTCGGAAAAGGCGGCGATTGTCGCAGGAAGGGAGGGCTAGTGCACCTACGACGGTACGCGACCCTCCCAGGGTTAGCTGAACCCTGCCGTCAGGACGGCCCGCGGAGCACACTGTAATCAAGCATCCTTCGCAGGCCGCCGTCCTTTGATCCGCCCCAGGGCTTGGCCCTATAAGCCCTTATCCTTGGTCTCCCTGAGGAAGAACGTGCCGACGATGGCCGTCATGACCGCCACCGCGACGGGGTACCACAGGCCGTTATAGATATTGCCGGTGGCCGCCACGATGGCGAACGAGGTCACGGGCAGGAAGCCGCCGAACCAGCCGTTGCCGATGTGATACGGCAGCGACATGGAGGTGTAGCGGATGCGGGTCGGGAACAGCTCCACCAGCCACGCCGCGATCGGGCCGTACACCATGGTCACCAGAATGACCAGGTAGGTGCACAGCGCGATCACCATCGGGTAGTTCACCTCGTTCATGTTGGCCTTGGCCGGATAGCCCGCCTTGGCCAGCGCCGCCTTCAGCTGCGCGGTGAAACTGTCGCTGGCGGTCTTGAACTCCGCCTTGGCCAGCGTGTTGCCACGGAAGGAATTCAGCACCACGGCGTTGTCGCCCGTGCCGATGCGAACCTGCGCCACCGTGCCCGGCGGCGCCGCTTCGTTCGCATACGGCACACCCGTCTTGGCCAGCGACGACTTCACCACGTCACACGATTGAGTGAATGCCTTGCGACCGACCGGATCGAACTGGAACGAGCAATCCGCCGGATCGGCGATCACGGTCACCGGCGCGCTGGCCACCGCGCGCTCCAGCGCCGGATTGGCGAAATGCGTCAGTCCCTGGAACACCGGGAAGTAAGTGAGGGCCGCGAGCACGCACCCCGCCATGATGATCGTCTTGCGACCGATGCGATCGGACAGCGCGCCGAACACCACGAAGAACGGCGTGCCGATCACCAGAGCCGCGGCAATGATGAGATTCGCGGCCTTCGCATCGACCTGCAGAATCTTTTCCAGGAAGAACAGCGCATAGAACTGGCCGCCGTACCACACCACGGCCTGACCGGCGGTGGCGCCGAACAGCGCCAGCAGCACGATCTTCAGATTCTTCCAGTTGCCGAACGCTTCGGTGAGCGGCGCGGTCGACAGCTTGCCTTCGCTCTTGATTTCCAGGAACGCCGGCGATTCCTGCAGCTGCAACCGGATGTACACGGAAATGCCGAGCAGCACGATCGACAGCAGGAACGGAATGCGCCAGCCCCAGGTCTCGAACTCATCGCCCAGGGTCACGCGACAGATCAGAATGACCAGCAGCGAAAGAAACAAACCGAGCGTGGCGGTGGTTTGAATCCAGCTGGTGTACAGACCGCGCTTGCCGTTCGGCGCGTGCTCGGCGACATACGTCGCGGCGCCGCCGTACTCGCCGCCCAAGGCCAAGCCTTGTAACAAACGCAACAGGATCAGAATGATGGGCGCCGCGACGCCGATGGCCGCGTAGCTGGGCAACAGGCCGACGATGGCTGTCGACGCGCCCATGATGACGATGGTGATCAGGAAGGTGTGCTTGCGACCGATCAGATCGCCCAGTCGCCCGAACACCAGCGCGCCGAACGGGCGCACGAAAAACCCGGCGGCGAACGCCAGCAGCGCGAAAATGAAACCGGTGGTCTCGTTGACGCCGGAAAAGAACTGCTTGGAAATGATGGCCGACAGCGAGCCGTACAGATAGAAGTCGTACCATTCGAACACGGTGCCGAGCGATGATGCGAAGATCACGCGGCGATGCGAGCGGTCGATGCCGCTGGTGGCGGCGCCCGACAGCGCCTGTGGAGTGGTGGCCATGACTTTCCCCTGCAACGAATCCCGTTAGGTCAAAATGAATATCTCGCGACTGCTTGCACTCGTCGCATCGAGCCGCTCGCGCCGCTTTCTATTTCACGCTCGGCATGGCGCAGCTCGATGCCCACGTCGAGCTTCGCCACCGGCGAATAAAACGTATTGATAGCCCAGGACCAGCTCGACTTGTTCGCGCTGGCGCCAGTCAAAATTACATCGTTGTCGTATTCCGAAGCGGACAGCATCAAGGTGCTGCGCACCCGATCGTTCCACACATGGCGCCACGCCGCGAATGCCGCCCATCCGGAAATCGCTTCCAGCTCGCCCGTGGCCGTCAGCACCGCGTCGTTGGTGAAATTGACGCCGACATAACGGCCCAGGCCTTCACCGCCGGTGATCGAGAACCGCAGGTCGTGCGGACCGAAGTTGAATTTGCCGGCCAGCGACAACGCCGCGCCCTCGGTGCTGTCGTCGACTGCTGTAGCGCCTGTAGTCTCATATTTCAACTGACGCACCAGCGCCGCCGCACGCAGATACCCCTTGCCCCACTTCCAAGTGTAAGCCGCGGTGAGGTCCGGAATATTGTTGTCATCCGAAGCGATGCGCGTGCCGCCGCCGAACGGCGTGATGGTGGTCTCGGGATTTTCCGCCGAGAAAGACCAGTTGCCGAGCGTGTAACGGACCATCGGCTCGCGCACGAACACCGTGCCGTCGGTGGGACCGATGTAATCGGCGGTCTCGGGCAAGGCGCCCGCGTCCATGAAGTTGCTCCAGGTCTGACCGACCAGCCAGTTTCGATATTGAACGTAGGCGTGGCGTAGCAGGACACCATATGTGTTGGTGGCGCGCTCGTCTCCGAGCGACGAGCCGTACAAATCCACTTCGAAACGCGACGACAGCAAACCGCCGCCGGCGAGATCCGTGTCGGTGCCGAAGATGAAGCGCGATTGTTTGACGTGCGAGTCGAAGTCGGCGCCCTCGCCTACGCCGCCGACGGGAATGGTCGACGGCAGGTAGAAATCGCGGCCGATGCTGCCGTCGGCGATTTCGCCGTCGTCATAATCCGACCACATGCCGTCGAGCTTGACGAAGCCGCTGTACAGGAAGCGTGTTCCCGGCACGGCGTTCGGCGCGATGGGCTTGGGTTGCAGGGCCGGCGGATCGATGGGTGGCTTCGAGACGGCGCTCGCTGGCGCGGGCGCGCCGGACAGCTTTTGAGTCAGCTCTTGCAGTTGTCGCTCCAGTTCTTGTACTCGCGCTTCCAGCTTGCGCTGTTGCTCGTCCGCGGCCGCCGATTGTGGCTGGGCCTGCAGAGTCAGCGGCGCGCCAGCCATGCTGGCGACCGCCGACACGATCAAGACCTTCCGTAGCTCGATCATTGTCCATCCCCCGATGACAAGTCGGCGCGAGCATGCGCGCGCGGCTTGCGGACCGGCCATTCATCTTTGGTCGAAGCGGCGGCGGCCGCTATTCGACGAAAGTCGAATACTGACTCGACGCCTTTTCGGGAGAAGCTTGCGGTGGCGCGGTCGTGTCTTAGGCAATGGAGTTGCCGCCAGTGACTCAAGCATGGAGTATTGCGCGCTCAATGAAGCGCGCCGTCCTGATCGCCGATGACCATCCCCTGTTTCGTGACGCCTTGAAGCTCGCGGTGGCGCAAGCCGTTCCAGGCGCGCAGATCGTCGAGGCGGACACCGTCCACTCGCTGTTCGCCGCGCTCGACGCTCATCCCGATCCCGAGCTGTTGCTGCTGGACTTGAACATGCCCGGCGCGCACGGCTTCAACGCGCTCGTCCAGGCGCGAGCGAATTTTCCTACGGTGCCCATCGTCGTGATTTCCGCACGCGAGGACCGACGCATCATGCATCGAGCCCTGGGCCATGGCGCCGCCGCCTTTGTGCCCAAGTCCGCGTCCATCGATCTCATCGTGGCGGCGCTGCGCGCAGTGCTAGGCGGCGACACCTGGCTGCCAGCCTCGGCGACCAGTGGAAGCGGCGATCCAACTCCACTCGATCAACAGGAACTCGACGCGACTGCGCGCCTGGCGACCTTGACGCCGCAACAGTTTCGCGTGCTATCGATGCTGTCCGCGGGGCTATTGAATAAGCAGATTGCGGCCGAGCTGGACGTCTCGGAGGCGACCGTCAAAGCTCACGTGAGCGCGTTGATGCAGAAGCTCGGGGTCAGCAATCGCACTCAGGCGGTGTTACTCGCGCAGCGGCTCTCGCTCGATCAAGGACCGCCGGATAGCGCGACCTAGCTGGCCTGCGCCGCGTCTTCGATCTTGGGACGCGCCAGCGCTACTAGCAGCGCGCGCAAAGCCGCCGGACGCAGCGGCTTGCGCAAGACCTGGAATCCCAGCTCATTCGCTCGTTGCGCCAGAGTGGCCGTGCCATCGGCGGTAACCAACGCCCCCGCACGCAAGCGAACAGGATCGCGCGGCACCAGCTCGTCGAGCACATCCAAGCCCATCGGCTCACCGCCGAGATGATAATCGGCGAGCACCAGATCCGTGGGCTGCGTTCGCAAGACCTCGCGCGCTTGCACTGCTGTCGCGACGCAAATCACTTCGATGCCCCAGCGTGTCAGCAACTCGCGCATTGCATCGAGAATGTTTGGATCATCCTCCACGCACAGCACCTTCAGTCCTCGCAGTCCTGCGATGTTGCCTACGGGAGCCGTCGCAATCACTGGTTGACGCACGACACCCGTACCTCGCGGCACACTCACACTGAACGCGCTGCCCCGCCCTTGCACCGAGCGCACCGTGAGCTGCGTTTGCAGAATGCTCGCGATCCGATCGCAGATGGACAAGCCCAGGCCCAGGCCGCGCTCACCCCACGGCGAATGCTGATCGAGTCGACGAAACTCCTCGAAGATCACGCTCTGGCTTTCGGCCGCGATGCCCGGGCCGGTATCGATGACCTGAAATTCAATCCGATCGCCGGCGCGCCGACGAACTCCAAGCACCACCCGACCGCTGCGCGTGTAGCGCAACGCATTGCCAATCAGGTTTTGCAGCACTCGCCGTAGCATTCTCTGATCGGTGTACACCTGCACTCGAGTCGCATGCACTCGCAACTCCAGATTGCGTTGGGCTGCGACGGGCGCGAACTGTTCCTTCAACGATTCCAGCAGCGCGCCGGCGGAGAAGTTGCCGGGCTCGGGTCGAATCGCGCCCGAGTCGAGCCGGGAAATATCGAGCAATCCGTCGAGCAGTTCTTCAGCGGCATGCAACGAGTTCTCCACTCGATCCGCCAGCTGTTCGACCTGCGGACTCTGTAGCTGACTGGCTTGCCCGCGCAAAGCGGCGTTGAACAAGCGCGCCGCGTTCAACGGCTGCAACAGATCGTGGCTGGCAGCAGCCAGGAATCGCGTCTTGCCCAGATTGGCTTTCTCCGCGACTGCAGTAGCCTCGGCGAGCTGACGCGTCCGCTCGGCAACACGCTGCTCCAACGTTTCATTGATCTCGCGCAGCTCATCTTCGACATGCTTATAAGTCGTGACGTCGTTGAACGTGCTGACATAGCCGCCGTCCGGCAAAGGCTGTCCCCGCACTTCGATGACGCGACCGTCGCTACGCCGCCGTTCCGACAGATGCGTGGAGCCGGCGCGCATGTGCGCCAGCCGCTTTTCGACATGCGTTTCCGCATCTCCGGGCCCATACCAGCCGCGCGCCGCGTTGTATTTCATCAGCTCCGCGATGGGCCGGCCGGCGCGCATCAACTCGGGCGGATAATCCAGCAGCTCGACATAGCGACGATTCCACGCCACCAATCTCATATCGGCATCCACGACGCTGATTCCTTGCGGCATGTTCTCCATCATGGCTTCCAACAGCTCGCGATTGAAACGCAACTTCTGCGACGCCTCGTCGAACAGCGTGACCACTTCACTGAATTGCAGGCCGGCGCCGCGCAATGCGCTGGTCAACACCATGCGCCCCGAAGCCGCACCGAACGCACCGGCCAGCTCACGTTCCAGCCCTTGTAACAAACCAACGTCGGCGCGCTGCGTCGGCGAGTACTCGCGATCTTGCTCCTGCGCATATTGTTTGAACCAGGCTTGCGCGGCCGCCGGCCCCAGCAGTCGCGCAGCCAGCAATTGCAGGTCGGCGACCGTGGCCGATCCGGGCAATAACTTCGCACGTCGCGCATCGGAGCCAGCAATGCGAGGCGCAAGTTGCAAACGTTCGCCGATGGCGGGCGGCGAATACAAAGACATGCCGACCAACGTGGCGATGTTCACCAAGAGCGACCAGAACACACCGTGACTGAGCGGATCGGGTCCGGCAAAACCCAGTAACGAATGGGGCGCGAGCACGCCGATGCCGAACGGCCCCTCGGCGATCCACGAAGGCATCACGCCTTCGACGCTCGCGAAGGTCGGCAGCAGCAACGTGTATATCCAGATCAGAAATCCGCCGCACAGCCCGGCCAGCACGCCGACCCGACTCGCGCCTGACCAATACACCGCGCTGACGACCGCAGGAGCGAATTGCGCCACCGCCGCGAACGCGAGCAAACCGATGGAAGCGAGGCTTGAACCATTTGGCACGAGGCGAAAGAAACCGAACGCGACCAGCAGAATGGCAAGGATGGCGCCGCGACGGATCCAGAGAATGCCGCCGACCGCGAAACCGGGAGCACCGAGCGCTGGCCGCCGCCAACGCAACAGCGCGGGCAGCACGAGGTCGTTACTCACCATCGTCGACAACGCCACGGTCGCGACGATCACCATGCCCGTGGCCGCGGAGAAACCTCCTAAATAGGCCAGCAGTGCCAACCAGTCATGACCCGCGCTGAGTGGCAACCAAAGCACGAACGAATCCGGCGACACCGAGCCACTGGCGGCGCCCGCGGCAATCGCCGCAGCGGCGATGGGCACGACCACGACGCTGATGAGCGCCAGATACAACGTGAACCACCAGCGCGCATGACGCACATCGTCGACATCGGCGCATTCCACCACGCCGATCTGAAACTGCCGCGGCAAACAAAAGATGGCGGTCAGCGACAGCAGCGTCTGCGTGACGAACGAAATGGAATGATCGACTCCGGCCGGCATCTGGCGCGCCGTTTCGAGCAGCGGCCCGACGCCGTCGAGCTGCGTGAGCGCGAAGATAGAGACGAACAGCAGCGCCACGATTTTCACGAGCGATTCGGCAGCGATGGCGAGGACCATGCCGGGATGATGTTCGGTGGCATCCACCTGCCGCGCGCCGAACAGGCTCGAAAACAAAGCGAGCATCAGCGCCACCAGCAGCGCACTGTCGCGATACCACGCCACCGTTTCTGCCGGCGCGCCCGCCGACAGTACCTCGATGCTCATCGAAATGGCCTTCAGCTGAAGCGCGATGTATGGAATGGCGGCGGTCAACGCGATCAGTGTGACTGCCACGGCCACTTGCGGAGAGCGGCCGAACCGGGCGGCGAGCAGATCGGAAATCGACGTGGCGTTCTGCTGCTTGGCCATCCGCACCAGCCGCTCGAAGAACGGCAGTAGGAACACGAACACCAGCATGGGCCCGAGATAAATAGGCAAATAACTCAGGCCGTCGCGGACCGCGGTGCCGACCGCGCCATAGAAGGTCCAGCTGGAGCAGTACACGGCCAGCGCCAGGCTGTAGATCAGCGGCCGCAGTCGGACGTGATCGGGATAGAAACGACGGCGATCGCCCCACCACGCGATGGCGAACAGGCCACACACGTAGACCAGCGAAGCGACCAGGAGCCCCCATCCCGAGATCATGGCCGCATAATACTCAAGTGATCAGCTACAACGTATTCCTGGATCGCGACCGGTTGCCGGCCGCCACCGACTGGGCTCGCCTGATCCGCGAGGCCGGTTTCGACGTTCATCTGGATACCGGGTTCGAGCCCGCCTCGCATAGCGGTTATCTGCCCTGCCCCGACGATCGCACCGGCTTCGAGTATTACCTGGAATCGTTCGCCGAGCCGACCCTCGAAATCGGCGAGGCCGGCGCCAAAGCCATCGGCGCGCGCAATACCGTCGCGAGCCTGCGCTTCAGCGGCCGCCCGTCAGACCGCGCCGCTGCGGTCGCCGCCGCCGCGACTCTGACCGCCATGACCGACGGAGTGTTGTTCGATACCGAACCGGGACATTTCATTGCCGCCGACGAAGCGTTGGCCTGGGCCCGCAACGAGCGTTACCAACCCGTGGCGGTTTATCGGCGGCGTTCAGCACGTCGGAAAGCGCGTCTCACCGCGCCCGTCATCCTGCGACTGCTGATCATCCTGGTGCTGGTGATCGCGATCTACTGGCTCAGGAAATAGCGGCTCGCGCCGGCGTCGGCGCTTCCTGTTCGTTCCGATCGTGGTAGGCCACCACGCAGTTGCGCCCCCGCTGCTTGGCTGTGTAGAGCGCGGAATCGGCGGCTTCGAAGAATTTGTCCGCGCTCTCGAAGCGATCCCGCCCCAGGCAGGCATAGCCGATGCTGATGGTGATCGCCAGATCGCCATGCAATGTTTCTTCGATGATCCGCCGCAGCCGTTCGCTCATGATCGCGGCGGTCTGACAATCGACTCCCGGCAGAATCACCGTGAATTCTTCGCCGCCATAGCGGCAGCCGAGCAGCGGCTTGCGAGCGAACTTGCGTAGCGCGTGGCCCACGGCCTTGATGGCCTCGTCGCCGCGAGCATGACCGTGCCGATCGTTGTAACTCTTGAAGTGATCGATATCGAGCACCAGCAACGACAACGGCCGCTGCTGCTCGCGAGCCACCGCGAACTCCTCCGGCAGCCTGTCGTCGAACAGGCGGCGGTTGCCCAGCAAGGTGAGCGGATCGGTGCGGCTCTGGTGCTGCAGCTCGTTCATGCGCGTGCTCAGCGTCATGGACAGCAGGATCATTTCCAGCAGCGAGCCGATCTGCCAGCCGTTCTGCGTGATGAACGTGTGCGGCAAGACGCCGAAGGTCTTCAACAGAAACACCACCGAACCGCAAAGGAACGAGCTCCACGCGATGACGTAGAAGCGCGCCGGCCGAGAGCCCAGCAGCATGGCGCATACGCCGAGCAGCAACATGAAGATCACGCCGACCAGCACCAGCAGCGCGATCGGCGAAATGATCGTCGAATACGGCACGAACGGCGAGGCGACCAGCAGCGTCGCGGCGACGAGTTGCAGACCACGCGCGGCCAGGTCCAGGCGCGGTATCACTTCCTTCGCGCGCAGGATCATGCGTGAGAACTGCAGGCCTGCGAACAAGGCAATGCAAATCAGCGCGACCAGACTCGTGTTGCCCCAGCGCGGGCTCTCCGGCCACAGGTACTGATAGGCGAGCCCGTTGTGGATGAGCATGTACAGGCCGAACGTCGCCACGTAGGCGAAGTAGGCCAGGAATGCCTTGTCGCGCACGGCGATGAAGACCAGGCTGCTCCAGACCAGCAGCATGATCACGCAGCCGTAATAAATGCCGTACGCCAGCTGCTCACGACTGAGAGACTCCAGCAGCTCCGGCGAGCTGTAAAGCGACAGGCTGATATCGATGGGGCCCTGCGACTGGTAGCGCATGTAGACCACGCGCTCGGCCCCGGCCGGTACGTGGATGGGGAAAACCAGGTCGCGATGGGCGATGTCACGGGCCGCGAACGGCCGGCGGTCGCCGGTCTTGTGACTGCGCCACTCCCCTGGCCCCGTCTGCTCGTAGACATCCAAATAGTCGATCAACGGATAGGTCTGCCGCAGGTACAGCTCCCGCTCCCGCGAACCCTCGTTACGCAATGTGACACGGGCCCACCAGACGGAAGGCGTAAAGCCGACATTGGCCGCGGCCAGGGTTGCGGGAGTGAATGTTGATTGCGTCACATCGTCGATGGACAGCGCGCCCTTCGGGTCTTCGAGCAGCCCGATGTGACGACTGAATTCTTCGACGTGGAGACGTTCGGCGGCCGGCAGCACGAACACTGGCGCGGCCGGATCGGAAGCGGCCCGCACGGCGACGCTCGCGAGCACGAGCAGGAGCCACACCGACATGCATGCCGCGACCCGCCAACCAAGGCGCTGGGTGGAAACGGCAATACGAACCGGCGTCATCGGCACTTTCTCCTCCGTCTCGGTGTGCCCCGCTGCCTACGTACGAAATGGCGGCAACGAACGGCGCGCAGTATGCGACACGACGCACTCGCCCGCGACGTCCCCGGCCATGAAATATTGGAATTGTGATCTCGTCTGCGGGCGTCGTGTGAGCCTGTCGGTACCTTGCGCTACGCCGATGTGACGCATTCGTGTAAGCGGTCGGGAGACCTCGCCGCCGGACTCAACTATCAAAACAAGGAGCGCTTCAATGCGGCGGCTAATGAAATGGTTATTGGCGCTGGCGGCCCTGGTAGCCGTGCTGGCCGTGGCCGGCTTTACCTGGTTCGTGCTGTGGCCGGTGCATACCATTCCGGCGCTCGAGCAGGTCGACGAGTACATGTGGCTCGACCAGAACTGGGGCGACGGCCAGAACAGCCCGCAGCGGCAGGCGTACTACTACACCGCCCAGGGCACGTCGATGCCACAAGGCGCCTCGGCCGGCGCGGTTCGTTACGACTGGTTCGTGCATCTGGAGCTGCCATTCTCCAACGAGCGCTTCGCCGCGCCCGACCACATGCGCAAGTACCGCTTCCTGGTCGACCCGCAGCCGAGCCCGGCCAATCCGGACCAGTTGCCCATCGGCTTCACCAAGCATTTCGATCCGGCCATCGGCGAGCACGTGCTCGACATCACCTGCGCGGCCTGCCACACCGGCGAAATCCACTTCACCAAGAACGACCGCACCTTCGCCGTGCGCATCGACGGTGGCGCGGCGATGCATGCCTTCACCGACTTCTCTCGGGGCGACTTCGCGCCGCTGCTGCTGGCCTCGCTGATCGATACCGCGGTCAAGCCCTGGAAGTTCGATCGGTTCGCCCAACGGGTGCTCGGTCCGGGGTATCCCGACGCCAAGCCCGAGTTGAAGTCGGCGGTGTGGGCGAGCATCAAGGCCATGCTCGGCAGCGGCCAGAACAATCCGTTCCGCAAGTTGTATCCGGTGCACGAAGGATTCGGCCGCACGGATGCGTTGGGGCGGATCGGCAACACCGCGTTCGGCGATCACCTCACCGCCGATAACTATCAGGTGGGCGACGCACCGGTCAGCTATCCCTATCTTTGGAACATCTGGAAGTTCGACTGGGTGCAGTACAACGGCTCGGTCGCGCAACCGCTGGCAAGAAACATCGGCGAGGCGCTCGGCGTCGGCGCCATCTCTCCATTCCGCAGCGACATGAAACAACCGCTGCCCGCCGATCATCGGTTCCGCAGCAGTGTTGACATTCCGGGCTTGCAGCACATCGAGCATACGTTGCAGAAGCTCGCGCCCCCGGCGTGGCCGGAGCACATTCTCGGCCCGGTGGATCGAGCCAAGGCCGAGCAAGGCGGTAAGCTGTTCGAACAGTACTGTCGCGAATGCCATGGTCCGCACGTGTCCAATGCCGCCCGTCAACAGGCGAGCGCGCCGTTGAAGCCGTTCCCGGAAGTGGAATGGCGTATCGAAGTGATTCCGCTCGATCACATCGGCACGGATCCGAACGCGGCGAAGGGCTTCATGGAGCGTCGTTACAATCTTTCTTCTACCGGATTGACGAATGCTCAGCTGGCCGATGCCCTTCGGCCTCTGCTGGTGCGATCGTTGGCGCGCGATGCCCGCTTCCGTTTGCGCGAAGTCGTGCGATTGCGTGAAGAGCAGAAGTTGCCGGTGGGCGAGCTGCCTGCCTTGCTGGCGAGCTACCCGGATCCCGACGCGAACGCCACGCCGAGCTTGCCGCAGGAGAGCTTCGGCGCCATCGATACGGCGCTGGAAACATTGCTGTCGCCGCTGCCGGTCGTGTCCGCGACCGAGCCGGAAGATCCGCTCGACTGCGGACTCGATTGCAATACGCTCAATCTGCTGTGGGATGTTCGCAATGGCGCCGCCAATATCGAACAGACGGTCGGCGCGCTGGATGTGACCAAGCTCAGCGAAGGTATGGCGCTGAACCTGGTCGGTATCCTGATCAAGAATCGCTTCTATGCCGACTACGGCATCGACTACGCCACTCAGCAGTGTCTGGAAGGCTTCGGCGCGCTCGACTTGCCGCAGCAGATCCTTGGTTATAAACCGCGGCCTCTGCAAGGTGTTTGGGCAACGCCGCCGTTCCTGCACAACGGGTCGGTGCCGTCGCTGTATCAAATGCTGTTACCGCCCGAGAAGCGCGACCAACGTTTCTTCGTTGGCCGCCGCGATTTCGATCCGGTGCATGTGGGATATGCGACACGGCCGGACGAAGAGGAAGGTGACGATGGGTTCTGGCTCGATACGACCATTCCCGGCAACCGAAACATCGGCCACGGCTTTTCGGCGGATGCCGCCACGTGGAACAAACATTTGCAGGACCCGAAGGCGAACCCACTTCCTTCAGGCGTCATCGGACCTTTGCTCACTGACGACCAACGCTTCGCCTTGGTCGAATACCTGAAAGTTCACCAGGACCCGCCCACACCGGAAGGCTTCACCCCGCCGCAATGTGAGTTGTTCGGACGGTCGCTCTGAGATAGCTGAAGACCCACCTAATCCCGTCCGAAGAGGGTGGCACTTAGCCGGGGGTCCTGGCTCTGCACGGTCGGGGTGAAGGAACTGGCGGAGCGTCGAGGGAAAGCCTCGACGCTTCGTCCATTGGGGTTTCTTATTTCCCAGCCCGCTTCGCCAGCGTCGCGAGCAAGGCGTCGAAGGGCTCCTTGAACTTCTTCACGCCTTCGCGCTCGAGCTGCTCGCTCACCGACTTCAAATCGATGCCGAGATTGCGAAGGATCTGGACCGTTTCCTTCGCTTCCGACAACTCATCCTCGATGCGCACCGCTGGGTCGCCGTGATCGCGATACGCGTCGACAGTGGCGGGTGGCAGAGTGTTGACGGTGTTGGGCGCGATCAGCGCTTCGACATACATCGTGTCTTTGTACGCCGGGTCCTTGCTCGACGTGGACGCCCAGAGCAACCGTTGTGGCTTCACGCCCTTCTCGGCGAGCGCGCGCCAGCGGTCGCTGTTGGTCCACTGCTTGTAGTGCTGATACGCGAGACGCGCGCTGGCGATGGCGGCGCGGCCGCGGCGGGCCTTGGCTTCGTATGTATTCATCTTGTCGAGCTTGGCGTCGACCAGCGAATCGATGCGGCTCAGGAAGAAGCTCGCCACCGAAGCAATCTTGTCGATAGGCTTGCCGGCCTGCACACGCCGCTCCAGCCCCGTCAGATACGCATCGACCACCGCGCGATAACGCTCGACGCTGAACAACAGCGTGACATTGATGTTGACCCCGGCCGCGATCAGCTCAGTGATCGCCGGCAGTCCCGCCTCGGTGCCCGGCACCTTGATCATGGCGTTGGGACGATTGAACGCCTGCCAGAGGCGCAGACCTTCGGCGACCGTGCCCGCGGTGTCATCGGCGAGGTGAGGCGACACTTCCAGGCTGACGAAGCCATCGTTGCCGCCGGCCGCATCGTAGGTCGCGCGAAACAAATCGGCGGCCGCCTGCACGTCTTCGAGCGCTAGCGTCTCGTAAATGTCGTTGATACTGCGCCCCGCCCGGGCCAGCGACGCGATCGCGTCGTTGTACTCGGCCCCTTCGCTGATCGATTTGGCGAAGATGGCCGGGTTCGAAGTCACGCCGGCGAGCGCATCTTCGGCGATGAGCCGGGCCAGATGCCCGTCCTTCAGCCAGCCGCGACGAATGTCGTCGAGCCAGATGCTCTGACCCAGGCGGTGAACCTGGCGTAACGGATTCGAGACCCCTTCATTCGTCTGCGTGGCATTCATCTGTATTTGGCTCCGACACTACTCTGCGATGCACCAGCCTGCATTGTATAGGACCGACGTGCGATTACCGATGTAGCGGCAACACTGCAATTCCGCCGAATGCCTTTTTCTTCCGGCAGCGGCCCGTATCCTCGGGCCAACACCCGAACAATCCCAACAACGCCGCGTAATGTATTACTCGCTCCTGACACCTCGAGCACTGGTCCTGGCGACTTTCGTCGCCTGCGTGACCTTCGTCCAGTTTCGCGGCCGCGTGCGGCACAAGTTCTCGCGCCTGCTGGCGGATCACGCCAACCTGCTGGCCCCGTACAACACCCTCATGTATCTGTTCTCGGCGGTGAAAGCCAAGCCCTATGCCGACGTACGGGAGTTTCCCGAACTAAAGCAGGTCACCGAGCAGTGGCAGACGATCCGGGATGAAGCACTGAAGCTGTTCGACGAAGGTCACATCCGCGCGGCGTCGGGATACAACGACATCGGCTTCAACACTTTTTTCAAGCGCGGCTGGAAGCGCTTTTACCTGAAGTGGTACGGCGACTTCCTGCCCTCGGCCTCGGCGCTGTGTCCGAAGACGGCCGAGTTGCTGGCGAAAATTCCTTCAATCAACGCAGCAATGTTTACACTTTTGCCGCCGGGCTCGCGCCTCGGCGCGCATCGCGACCCGTTCGCGGGATCGTTGCGTTATCACCTCGGGCTGGTGACGCCCAACTCGCCGGATTGCTACATCGTCGTCGACGGCGAGAAGTATTACTGGAAGGACGGCGAAGCCGTGATGTTCGACGAGACCTACATCCATCAGGCCGAGAACCGCACCGACGTCACGCGCGTGATTCTTTTCTGCGACATCGAACGGCCGCTGTCTAACCCCGTGTTGCGATGGATTAATCGCACTATCGGGCGCGGCATGATTCGCGCGGCGGCAACACAGAACGTGCCGGGCGAGCACGTCGGCCCGCTGAATCATATATTTTCTTACGTTTATCGAATCCGCGCGCTCGGCATTCGCATCAAGGAGTGGCACAAGCCGCTTTATTACGCGCTGAAATGGTCGCTGCTCGCGGCCATCGGCTACGGCGTCGTTGTCGGATTCTGAAACAGTGTTTGCGCCGGCCCAACATCGGCCTGCCCGCCACGCGGATGCGGCCGCCGTCGAGGCGCGCAATTATTTCCTCCGCCGCGCCAATCGACGCAAATAGTTTGCGTTAACCCGCTCGCCGCGTCGGGATGTCGATGCGATCCAAAACACCGCATGGAACTTCCGTGCGTGCGTGTCGTTGCTTGCTTATCCTCGGCATAGATTCTGCAAGCCTGATTGGCCAAGAAGGTTTGATGTCGAAGGACGGGAGCAACGATGATGCGTCTCGGACTCGCCTGTCTGGTTCTGCTGTTTCCTACGCTCGGCCTCACCTGTGAAAGCGTCAATCGCGAGCAGTGCAAGCAGCGATTCACGGCGCTGGTGACCTACCGCACCCAGGCCATCACCACCGCTTTCGGCGATCTGCTCGACACCTTGCCCACCGCGCTCGAAGTCCGTTTCGTGGGCACCAAGGAATTGGTGGACGGCAAGGAAATATACGATCAGGAGCAACACACCCTGGTGTTTCCACGCCGCCTGCTGAGCTCCAAGGTGCCGAACCCGATCCGCGCGGCCGCTTATTACTGGCCGTTCTATGAAAACGAACAGTATCGGAATGCGTTCCCGGTGGTGGAGACCATCGATCAATTGATCTGGACCGCCTACCTGCAGGAAGCGGCGAAAGCGCGCGGCCTGTCGTGGCCGCACAAGGACTGCAAGTCGAGCGACCTCGCGCAGCGGCTGCCTTGCGAAATGCTGGTGGAAGGCATCAACGAACATCTGAAGGAAGTGCGCACGCCGATCTTCAACGCCAACCGGCTCGACCTGATCTGGCCCGAGGACTTCGCCCGCTTCCGCCGCGGCCTGTGGAATAAAGGCGATCAGACATATCTGGACGTGCAGCGGTACGGCGGGATTTTGTTAATCGGTCCGCTGATCGATCAATTCGGCGTGCCGCGCGCGCTGGCATATTTCGCGCAGACTCCGTTCCAGATCGAGGACAATAACGTGCGCCTGTCGGCACAGCGCTATCAGGAGCGCGCGCGACAAGAGCTCGACTAAGGCAAAAACATCACCACATCAGATCGTCCGGCACCACGAAGTCCTTGTACGGATCGTCCTCGGCCGGCTTGGCTTCTTCCGCATTCAGTTTCACCACGGAACGCTCGTCGCGCTCGCGCAGGCGCTCGGCGATTTCCGCCGGCACCAGGTCATAACGGCCTTCGCAACGAGCGATCGCGATCGTGCCGGCCATCAGCTTTTCACGCAGCGCATTGTCGGCGGTGATCCGACGCACCTTGCCGCGGTCGATGAAATTGAAATAGTCGTCGCTCTCCGGCTTGGGCAGCCGGTGCTGTTCGATGATCTGCTTGATCTGCGCCCAGCGCTCCTTGCGCTCCTGATTTTCCTGGCGCTTGCGGTTCAGCTCGGCATCGCGCGCCGCCTTCTCGGCCTGCGCTTTGGCGCGCGCTTCGGCGGCGCGCTTTTCCTGCTCTTCACGCAGCTGACGGTTTTTGGCCTGCTGGTGTTGCTGCTGCTTTTGCTGCTGATCGGCCTGGCGCGCCTGCTTCTTGCTGCCGAGGCCGGCCGCCAGTAACTGCTCGCGCAATGACATGCTCATCGAAGGCTCCGCACGGACTCCTTTTGGGACGGCGCCATTCTACGCAAACCACTCCCGAGGGCGAGTGCGACAGCGGTCGAAATTCACGCAGGTTGCAGGTCGCCGCCGCGCACAGTCTGAATTTCCCGGCGCGGCGGGGCGCCGAACAGGCGGCGATATTCGCGGCTGAACTGTGACGGGCTTTCATAACCTACGCGATGCGCGGCAGCGGCCGCTTCCAGTCCTTCCGTGAGCATCAGGCGGCGCGCTTCGTGCAAGCGCAGCTGCTTCTGGAATTGCATTGGCGACATCGCCGTCACGGCCTTGAAACGGTGATGCAACGACGACTCGCTCATGTGTGCGGCAGCGGCGAGATCTTCGATGCGTAACGATTCGGTGAATCGCTTGCGCAACAGATCGATGGCGCGCGCGATCCGATTCACTTGACTGTCCACCACACACAACTCGCGCAATCGATGCCCCAACTCGCCAGTGAGCACGCGGTAATGAATCTCTCGCAGCACCAGGGGTGCAAGGATCGAGGCGTCGCGCGGCTGTTCCAGCAACCGAGTCAGTCGCAAAACAGCGTCGAGCAACTGCGGGCTCGTGCGTGCGACATACAAACCACGATCGGTCGACGGCGGCACCGCGCTGCGTCCTACTTGCAACAACAGCTCGCCGATCATGCGCGCGTCCAGCTCCAGACGCAGGCACAGATAAGGCTTCTCCGGCGTCGCCTCGAGCACGTGACCGATCGCCGGCAAGGTGACGGACACGGTGAGGTAGTTCAGGGCGTCGTAGTAATAGACCTCGTCGCCCAACATGGCCCGCTTCCGACCCTGCACGACGATGCACAAACTTGGGTCATACAGCGACGGCGTCGGCACCGACGGCGAGTTGGCGCGGATCAACGTCAGGGCGGGAACCGCTGACGGATGCAGACCCTCCTGCGGGGTCAGGCGAGTCACGAGCTCGGCCAGCTCGGCCTGCTGCTGATCCAGGTTGGGGAGCTCGACAACGGGGGTTTCGGGGGTCGAAATGGCTGCGCTCATGGGGCTGCGCCCTCGGCGACGATCAGGCTATGCGGTGAGTACCCATCTCAGCACAGGACGGTGCTTTTGTCCCCACTGGGCAGGCCATCTTTGCAGGATCAGGCAAGAATCAACGAGGAATCGCTCAGCAGCGTGTTCAGCGGCCAGGGACGGCGAACAGACGCTCGCGGTCCGCGGCATCCAGCAGCCGCCACTGGCCCATGGGCAGATCGCCGAGCTCGAGTCCACCCACGCGACTCCGATGCAGCGCCTCGACGTGATTGCCAACCGCCGCGAACATGCGTCGCGCCTGATGATAACGACCTTCGGTCAGCGTGAGCCGCGCCTGTCGCGGCCCGAGCACTTCGAGCACGGCGGGCGCGAGCGGCTCGCGTTCGGATTCGAGCATCAACTTGCCGCTGGCGAATATTTTTACTTCGTCGCCTCGCAGGTCGCGCGCCAGCGTGGCCTCATAAACTTTGGGCAGCTTGGATTTGGGCGCGACGATTTTATGCAGCAGTTTTCCATCGTCGGTCATCAACAATAATCCGGTCGTGTCGCGATCGAGCCGGCCCACTGTCGCCACCACCGGATCGCGAAGTCGAAAGCGCGGCGGCAATAAGTCATAAGCGACCTGGCCGGGATCGCTCGTCGAGCACGTGTATCCCGTCGGCTTGTGCATCATCAGCAACATGCCTGGCGGCGGATCCAACGGTTGGCCATCGATACGAACGCGGGAGTGCTCGACTTTGTCGTCCGAGTACAGCACTTCGCCATCGACATCCGTGATGCGACCGTCACGAAAGATCGCGAGCACTTCCTTGCGGCTGCCGTAACCGAGATTGGCAATGAGCTTGAGCAGTTTCATCGCGCACTCTTACCGGCTTTCGCAGTGGCCTTTTTCGAGACAGATTGGGCACGCACCGCTTCGATGATCTTGTAACCGTGCTGCTGAACCACGGTATGCACGCGATCGAAGCTTTCGCTCAGCACCGTCTCGTACGGCAAGTGACGATTGGCGACCAGCCATAACTTGCCGCCAGGACGCAGCGAATCCGCGGCGACGGCGATGAAGCGGCGTCCGATGTCGGGACGATCGATGCCGCGCTGCGCGTGGAACGGCGGATTGGTGACGATCACGTCGTATGTATCCGGCAATCCGGCGGCGACATCGTGCCATCGATAGTCGATGGCCGTGCGCGCTTCGAAACTTTTCAAGTTCACGCGCGCGAGCTCCAAGGCGCGATTCTCGGCTTCATAGACATCGAGCGCAGTGATGCCGGGACAACGCGTCAATAACTCCGCCGACAGATAACCGAATCCTCCGCCGAGGTCCGCAGCGCGACCCGTCAGCGTTGCCGGCAAATGTTCCGCCAACAGTGCCGAGGCCACATCGATGCGATCCCACGCGAAAATTCCCGGACGGCTCATGAAACGTCCGTCGGCGATGGGCCGCGGCTCGTCCAGCGACTGCCAGTGCGTCAGCAAAGAAAAATTCAGCCGGGCAAGCGAGGCGGTCCAGAACACCCGACATTTGTTCTTGCTCATGGACTCGACGTCGCCGGTGAGCTGCGCGAGATCGGCTTCACCTGAACGCGCGCCTTCATCGTTGCTCTGGCACGCGATGATCCGACCGCCGGGCTTTGTCATAGCGACCGCGCGCGCCATCAAAGCACGCGCCTCATCGCGTTGACGCGGCGGCAGGATCAGTACCAGCTCATATGTTTTGGGCGCGCCATCGACATTGACGGCGAACCCCGCCTGCGTCAGCGCGTCCGCTTCGGGCTTGAATGTCTGCTCGCAGAACAATCCGGGCAATGGCTGTTGATGCATTGGCCAGCCGTCGCGCGCGCGAAGAAACATCGCGCCGCCGGCAGGCCACTGCAAGCGTCCTTCACTGAAGGGCAGGAACAGCGTTTCTAGGGCCGCGTCGCTCCGGTCTCTCGCGGGATTCCCTCGGCCGTGCGCCTTCGGTCGCACGGCCTTCTGGTCAGCCGGCATGCGACTGCAACAGCTTTTCGGTCGCGGCGAGCAGCACGCAAACAGCCACGCCTTCGGCGGCCTGAGTCACTTCCGGCAGCTCCGGGAAGCTCGGCGCGATACGAATGAAACGATCGTTCGCATCCTTGCCCAGCGGATGCGTCGCGCCCGCGGGCGTCAGCTCCACGCCAGCTTCCTTCGCCAGCTGCACGACGCGCTTGGCGCAACCGTCGAACACTTCGAGCGAAATGAAATAACCGCCCTTGGGCCGCGTCCAGCGCGCCACGCCGGAATCGCCCAGGACTTTTTCGAACGTGCTCAGCACCTGCTCGAACTTGGGCGCGAGGATCTCGCGATGCCGGTCCATCAACGCGGTCACGCCGCCATTGGTGTTGAACAGGCGGATGTGACGCAGCTGATTCACCTTGTCGCCGCCGATGGTCCGCATGCTCATGTTCTTCAGATACCAGGCCGCGTTGTCCTTGGAACCGGCGAACAGAGCGACGCCCGCGCCTGCGAAGGTGATTTTGGAAGTCGAGCCGAAAATAAACGCGCGATTCGGATGACCATGACGCGTGCACGCTTCGTCGATGCTGGCGATTTCGATGTGTTCCGCGGTCAAGTGATGCACGGCGTAGGCGTTGTCCCAAAACAAACGAAAGTCGCGCGCCGCGGTCGGCATCCTGGCGAGCCGCTCGATGGTTTCGTTCGAATACACCGTGCCGCACGGGTTGCTGTATTTGGGCACGCACCACATGCCTTTGATCTGCGGGTCGGCGGCGACCAGCTTTTCCACCACGGCCATGTCCGGACCGGTGTCGAGCATGGGGACCGGAATCATCTCGATGCCAAACTGCGCGCAGATGGAGAAGTGTCGGTCGTAGCCCGGCACCGGGCACAGGAACGCCACGCGGGACTCGCGCGACCAGGGCTTGTCGCTGTCGACCGTGCCTTTCAGCATGGAATAAACGACCGCGTCATGCATCAGCGACAGACTGGCGTTGTCGCCGAGAATCACGCGGTCCGGGCTCACGCCGAAAATCGGCGCCAGCTGCACACGCAGCTCCGGCAGGCCCTGCAGTTCGCCGTAATTGCGAGTGTCCACGCCGCCGGCCATGTAGTCGGCGCCCGGGAGGCGCATCAGCTCGTTGCACAGGTCCAGCTGTTTCGACGACGGTTTGCCACGGGTCAGATTGAGCTTCAGTTTCCGCTCGGCGAAAGCCTGGTAGCGACGGCGGATATCTTCGTGGGCGGCGCGCAGCTCGGCGACGCCTGAGGTCGTCAGATTGGGCATTGAGAGGGCCAGTTTGGGGGTGAATTCGCGGCTGCGGATCTTAGCGGCTATTCTGACTGCATGACATCCATACTCATCGTGGGCGCCGGCGCGGTTGGAGCCCTGTTCGGCTCCGCGCTGGCTCGTCAGGGCGCGCAGGTGTCGGTGGTTTGCCGCTCGGACTACGACGTTGTCTCGCGGGACGGTTACGACATCGTCAGCCCGCTGCTCGGCAATCATCGCTTTCACCCGCATCGGGTGTTTCGCGAGGTGGCCGAATGTCGCAACCCGCCGGATTTCCTAATCCTGACCGTTAAAGTCCTGCAAGGCGTAGATCGCGCGGCCCTGATCCGTCCCGCCGTCGGGCCGCGCACGGTGATCGTGCTGATCGAGAACGGCATCGACATCGAAGGTGAAATCGCCGCCGCCTTTCCCGAGAACGAGTTGCTCAGCGGCCTGGCGCTGGTCGGCGTGGGGCGCGCCGCGCCGGGCAAGGTCGACCATCAGATGATGGGTCAGCTGAACCTGGGTCGTTATCCGGGCGGCGCTTCAGCGGCGGCCGACGAGCTCGCGGCGATGTTCAACGCCGGCGGCATCGGCTGCAAAGTGACCGACAACGTGGTCAGCGCCCGTTGGCAAAAAGCCGTGTGGAATGCGACCTTCAATCCGGTCTCCATCACCGGCGGCATGCTCGACACCGCGGTCATGCTGGGCACGCCGGAGTCGACGGCGTTCATCCGGCGAGCGATGGAAGAAGTCTGCGCGGTCGCCGCGGCCGCGGGCTATCCCATGCACCCGAAGCTCATCGAGCAACTGATCGGCGGCACCAAGGCAATTCCGCCGTACCACACCAGCATGGCGCTGGATTACAAGTACGGCCGGCCGATGGAGATCGAGGCCATCCTGGGCAACACGGTTCGTGCCGCCCGGAAGCACGGCGTCAGCGCTCCGATCCTGGAAACGCTGTACGCCCTGACGAAGATGATTGAAGCGAGAGTTTCGGCGGCGAGGAGCTAGGCGCGCTCAGGTGCCGGCGGCCTTTTTCGCCCGGGCTTTCGGCGGCTGCTTCACCGCATGCAGCACGTTATCGGCGACGCGCGACATCCAGCCGCCCGAGTACAGCATCATCTTCAACGTGTGCAGCAGCACCTGGCCCGGCCCTTCCACGGCCAGCCGGCAGTCTTCCTCGATCTTGCAATTCTGCATTTCGAAGAGCCCATTGCCCTCGATGATGAGATTGGTGTCCTTGAAGTGGCAATCGACGAACGACTTGCCGTCGAGAACCACGCGCTGCCCGTCAAAGGTTTTCCCGCGTACCTGTTTCATCTTTATGTAACTACTGCGCGTCGTGCGCGCCCATGATCGAGGCGGTCTTTCTACACGAATGCGCCGGCTCTTGCACGGCCCGGCGGGGTAAGGGAAGCTGCCGGCCGCATGCGTTTATGTAGATTCGACACCGACAGAGTGGGGGTGCTTCGCGGCGACATGGTCGTCGATGTGACCTCCGTCCTTGATTCCATCCCCGCCGCGCGCTGGCCCATCGACCCTGGGGATCTGCTGATCGCCAACTTCGACCGGTTGCGCGGCATGATCGAGCAGACCGCGCTGTCCGGCATCCCGCGCCATCTGGCCGACTGCGCCCTGAAGAGCCCCGTCGCCAACCCGAGCAAGATTCTCGGCGCGCTGAAGAACTATCACGAGCCGGCCGACGACGCCGATTATCCGGGCAGCACGCTGGAGCGGGACGGCCTGTTCCTGAAGGCGACCAGTTCGCTCGCCGGTCCGTCCGACGGTGTCGAGCTCACTCTGCCCGGCCGGCAACACGATCACGAAGTGGAGCTGGCGGTCGTCATTGGCTCCTGGTGTCGCAACGTCAGTCGCGAGCGCGCGATGGATCACGTCGTCGGGTACACGGTGGCGCTCGATATGACAGTCAAAGGCGGCGAGGAACGCAGCCTGCGCAAATCTCCGGACGGCCATACCGTGCTCGGCCCGTGGCTGATTACTCGCGATGAAATAGCAGACCCAGGAACCCTCGGCCTGTGGCTGCAGGTGAATCGTCAGGCACGCCAGCGCGGCAACACTCGCAATCTGCTGAATGACGTGCCGCGCCTGATCGAATACGCATCGTCATTTTTCACGCTGTATCCGGGCGACATCATTCTCACCGGCACTCCGCCGGGCGTCGGCCCGGTGGTGTCGGGCGACGTGGTCGACGCCGGCATCGTCGGCATCGGCTCGATGCGAGTGGAGATTCGATAGAAGACGGGGTCGTCGAATCCTTCGACGACCCCGTGCTACCTAGCTACCAACTTTTTCTGGTCAGTTAACTAGCCCCATCCCTGGGTCAGTAATCACTTCCCCTTTCGCGGCTTTTTCGCCGCCTTCTTCTTTCCCCCTGAGCGCGTCTTGCTCTTGGCCTTGGCGCTTTTCTTAGCGCCCTTTTTGGCCGCGGTCTTTTTGCTGCCGGCGCCTTTGGCCGCCGGACGCTTCTTGCTCGACTTCTTGCCTGCCTTTTTCTTGGCAGGGGTCTTGGACGACTTCTTCGACGGCGCTTTCTTGGCTGGGGCCTTCTTGGCCGGAGCCTTCTTCGCCGGAGACTTCTTGGCGGGCGCCTGCTTCGCGGGCGCTTCTTCGGTCGGCGCCTCGGCAGGCGGCGCTTCCTTGGCGGGCGCCTTCTTCCGAGCCGGAGCCTTCTTCGCAGGCTTCTGCGCCGGCTCTTCCGGCGGCTTCTCGGCCGGCGGCGCCTCCTGCTCGGCAGGCGTTTCCGGATCCTGCACCACGGGCGGCGTGGTTTCTTCCGTGTCCAACTTCAACTGTTCGGGTTGTTTCATTTGCTTGGCCTGCTTGGGCTTCTTCTCGGGTTTCTTCATGTCGGCGGCGAGGGCGTGCGCGGCGAACATCGCGCCCTGCGGATCCACTGCCTGCACGATCCAGTCTCCGCCCGGCACTTCCATCGGGCCGTTGATGACCTTGCCGCCGGCGGATTTTACTTTCTTGGCGGTCTGGTTCACGTCCTTGACCTGCACATAGCTCAGCCACGACGGGCCCGGACCGGCGTTCATGGTCATCATGCCGCCGAACGGCACGTCGCCAAAGCCATAGATCAGGTAGGTGCCCATCTCGCCCAGGTCGTGCTCCACCAGATTCTGCCAGCCGAACAGCGCCGAGTAGAACTCGAACGCACCCGCGTGATCGGTGCTGATCAACTCGTGCCAGGAGTGCTCCCCAGGCTGCGGCGGCGTGATCTTGCCGTACTCTTCGGCGGATTCATATATGCCGAACTTGGCGCCGTACGGATCCTGCAGCACCGCGTAACGGCTGCCGCTGGACAACGTGGCCACATCCTTCACCACCGAGCCGCCCTTTTGCTTCGCGAGCTCAATGGTCCGGTCGATATCGCCAGTGCCGACATACGGCAGCCAGTGCGGGGCGGAGCCGTTGCCCGCGACGGTCGCGCCGATCGGACCGCGCTTGGCGGCAAACATTACGTAAGAGGCGTCTTCTTCCCAGGGCTGGCTCTTCCAGCCGATCGCCTTCCCATAGAACGCATGGGCGGCATTGGAGTCCGGCGTCACCAGCTCATGCCAGACGAATCGTCCACGGACACTCTGATCTGCCATCGCGATCTCCCTCGATGAGACTTTGTTAGGTTGTCAGCGGTGTATCAAGTGACGTTCATTGGCGGCTGAGCATACTCCGCTCGTTGGCGCAAAAGTAGTCAACACTCGACGCACATTCTCACATTGCCCTCACATTGCCCCTCACATTGCATATGTGCTGCGCGCGGCTCGCATGCGGACGCCGAGCATACTTGCCAAAAAATGACGATGAGGTACAACAGCACGCCTGGATCTCGCACCACCATCTGCACTATCGCAACGGATCACATGAGCACCACGCCTGAAGCGCGGCGGACCCGCCGTGCATTCGTGGGTCTTCTCGGCGCATTGGCGATCGTCACCTCGCTGCCCGCGACGGCGGCGCTGGCGGACGATCCACCGTTGCAGATCTGGTTCATCCGTCACGGCGAAAGCGAGATCAATGTGCCGGGCAACCCGCGCACCGTGCCGGATGGCGGAGTGAGTTATCCATTGACGCGGCGGGGCGTGGAACAGGCGCGCGAGCTGGCTGCATCCTTGCGTGGCGCACCCATCACGAAGATCTATACCAGCACCCATCTGCGCGCCGTTCAGACTGCCGACGCGGTGGCGTTCGATCACATCCTGCCCTTGCAGCTCGCGCCTGAAGCGGTCGAGATCGACTTCGGCATCCGCCCCAACGGCGCTCAGGATGGGCGCGCCGTATACACCGAGCTCGCACGTAAGTGGTTAATCGAAAAAGACCTCGAGGCGCGCAATGGCGAGGGAGAAAGCTTTGCCGACGTGCAGCGCCGCTTCTTGCCGTTTGTGCGCGAAGTAATGAACCGTCACGCGCTGGACACCGGCATCGTCGTGATCGTCGCGCACAGCGCCACGCTGGGCTTCATGGTGCCGGTGCTCGCCAGTAACGTGCCGGCCGATTTCGCCTTGCGCCATCCGCTGCCCAACGGGGGAATCATCAAGACCGAGTTGCGCGACAGCCGGCTGTTCTGCACCGATTGGGCCGGCGTCACTGCCTTTGGTGAATGAGCGGCGCTGACGCTACCATGCCGCCGCACGAATAACGGGGGCGTGGGCGGGTAGCAATGATACGGAAAGCGTTCTGGATGCTGGTGGCGCTGGTCGGCGCGTTCGCGATCGGCGGCATCGCGATTCATCGCGGCGAAACCATCAACGCCATGTGGATCGTGGTGGCCGCGATCTGCGTGTACAGCCTGGGCTATCGCTTTTACAGCGCGTGGGTCGCCGCCAAGGTCCTGAGCGTCGATCCCACGCGCGCCACGCCGGCACTGCGGCTGAACAACGGCCGCGACTTCGTGCCGACGCATCGCTGGATCGTGTTCGGTCACCACTTCGCCGCCATCGCCGGCCCCGGCCCGCTGATCGGTCCGACCCTGGCGGCCCAGTTCGGCTACCTGCCCGGCACCTTGTGGATCCTGGTCGGCGGCGTGCTCGGCGGCTGCGTTCAGGACATGACCATCCTGTTCCTGTCGACACGGCGCAATGGCCGCAGTCTCGGCCAGATGGCGCGCGACGAACTGGGCCCGGTCGGCGGCTTCGCGGCCATGCTCGGCACACTCACCATCATGATCATCCTCATCGCCGTGCTCGGCCTGGTGGTGGTCAATGCGATGAAGCACAGCCCTTGGGCCACCTCGACGGTGTTCGCGACCATTCCGATCGCGGTGCTGATCGGCGTGTACCTGCGCAATATCCGCCCGGGCCGCGTGCTGGAGGGGTCGCTGATCGGACTCGCCCTGCTGCTATTCGCGGTGGTCGGCGGCGGCTGGGTCGATTCGCATCCGGCGCTGCGTGAGCTGTTCAATCTCGAAGGCAAGCCGCTGGCGTGGTTCGTCATCGGCTATGGATTTATCGCTGCTGTGCTGCCGGTGTGGCTGCTGCTGGCGCCGCGTGACTACCTTTCCACGTTCCTGAAGCTCGGCACCGTATTGCTGCTGGCCCTGGCCGTGATCCTGATGCGGCCCGAGATCCACATGCCGGCGGTCACGCAGTTCATCGACGGCACCGGGCCGATCTTCGGTGGCGCGCTATTCCCGTTCGTGTTCATCACCATTGCGTGCGGCGCCATCTCCGGCTTCCACGCGCTGGTGTCCAGCGGCACCACGCCCAAGCTGATCGGCAACGAAGCCGATGTGCGGATGATCGGCTACGGCAGCATGATGCTCGAGTCCGCCGTCGCGGTGATGGCGATGATCGCGGCGACCCTGCTGCAGCCTGGCGTGTACTTCGCCATCAACAGCGCACCGGGCGTCGTCGGCGCCACGGCGGAAGCAGCCGTCGCGACCATCACGAGCTGGGGCTTCCCAGTGACGGTCGAACAGATGCAGTTCCTGGCCAAGGAGATGGGCGAATCGACCTTGTTCGCGCGCACCGGCGGCGCGCCTTCGCTGGCGGTAGGCATGGCCAGCATTTTCTCCAGCGCCTTCGGCGAGAGCATGCTGGCCATCTGGTACCACTTCGCCATCATGTTCGAGGCGGTGTTCATCCTGACCACGCTCGACGCTGGCACGCGCGTCGGCCGCTTCATGTTGCAGGACGCGCTCAGCCACGTGTGGAAGCCGATGGGCGAGACATCGTGGTATCCGTCGGTGCTGATCGCGAGCGGTCTGGTGGTCGCCGGCTGGGGTTACTTCCTGTACATCGGCGTGGTCGATCCCAATGGCGGCATCAATATTCTGTGGCCGCTGTTCGGCATCGCCAATCAGCTGCTGGCCGGCATCGCCTTGTGCGTGGCCACCGGCATCCTGATCAAGCAGGGCAAGCTGCGGTATTGCTGGGTCACGGGCGCGCCGCTGGCGTGGCTGGCCATTGTGACGACGGCCGCTACTTGGGAAAAGGTTGTGTCGAGCGATCCGCGCGTGGGCTTCCTGGCGGCAGCTGACGGACTGGCCGCGAAGCTTGCCGCCGGCACACTGCCCGAGGCGCAGGCGGCGGTGGCCCCGCAGCTCATTTTCAATCAGCGGCTCGATGCGGTGCTGGCCGTGCTGCTGGTGTTGATTCTCTGGGTAGTCATCGCCGACATGCTTCGCGTGAGCGTGCGCGCCGTGCGTGGCCAGCCGGTGCCTCCGAACTCGGAAGCGCCGCATGTCGATATCAACTCGATCAAGATCAGTGCGGAGGCAGCATGAGCATGCAACGACTGACGCTATGGGCGGCAGCGGCCTGGAACATGATCCGCTCGCTCGCCACTGACGACGCCTACGACAAGTACCTGGCTCATCACGCACACGCGCACGCCGGCTCGCCGCCCATGAGCCGCCGCGCCTTTTATCTCCAGCAGCAACAGTGCAAGTGGACTGGAGTGTCGCGCTGCTGCTGATAAACGAAATCGACGCGGATGCCGTAGCAGCGCCAGGGATGTGCAAGCAGGACGCCCGCGACAGCGGGCGAAGGCGGGTGCGCGTTGCCGGAAGGACACTCCCCCTGCCCAGGCGGCGCCGCCACCGACGCCGCCCCTCTTCACCCTCTCAAACGACGAACCCTTGCTTAGCGATCGGCAGCTTACGAAGCCTCTTCCGAGTCGCCGCGTAAATAGCATTACAAACAGCAGGCGCGACCAACGCGACCGCGGGTTCGCCCATGCCGCCGGGTTTCTCGTCCGTGTTCAGCAAGTGAATCTCGATGACCGGCGTCTCATTCAGACGGAGCAGACGGTAGGTATCGAAGTTCTGTTCCTGAACCTTGCCGCCGACCACGTTGATCTCGCTGAACAGCGCGGCCGTCAGGCCGAACACGATGCTGCCTTCCGCCTGGGCCTGGACGATGCCGGGGTTCACCATCTGACCGCAATCGATGGCGCAGACGATGCGATGGACTTTCAGGTTGTTGCCCTCGAGCGAGATCTCGGCGACCTGCGCGAGATAGGTGTCATATCCAGACATCAAGGCCACGCCTTGATGACGCCCCGCGGGCGGCTGCCCCCAGTTCGCCTTGCGCGTCGCCACGTCGAGGACCGATAGCCAGCGCGGCTGCTTGCCGAGCAGCGAGCGCCGGAACTCCACCGGATCCATCTGTGCCTCGGCCGCCAGCTCGTCCATGAAGCTCTCGACGGTGAAACAGTTGAGCGCGTGACTCACCGAACGCCAATACCCGACTTCCAACCCCACTTCGTGCTGCAAATAGTCGATATATAAATTCGGCACGGCATACGGGAAGTTGTGAGCCGCCTCGACCGCGAACGGATCCGGTGTTCCCTGCGGCACGGCGCCGGGCGCCCATCGCGCCGTGATAGATGGCGCGACCAGGTGAAGCTTCACTGTATCCAGCTTGCCATTCGAATCGAACGCGCCGGACATGGTGTTACGCGCGGGCGGACGATATTTGTCATGAGTCGTATCGTCCTCACGCGTCCACAACAACTTCACCGGCTTGTTGAGCGCCTTCGCGCATTCGACCGCGGCGGGGATGAAATCGACATCGAGCCTGCGCCCGAAGCCACCGCCGAGGAACGTCGTGTGCACGAACACCTGTTCCGGCGGTAAGTTCGCCGCCTTCGCAGCCGCGGCCTGCGCCATCTGCTGCACCTGAGTGGGCACATACAAATGACAGGCGCCGTCGCGAAACTCGACCGTGCAGTTCTGTGGCTCCAGCGTCGCGTGCGCGAGCATCGGCAACTCATACGTCGCCTCCACTCGCCGGCTGTTTGCTTTCCAGCCCGCGTCGGCGTCGCCTTCCTTGCGTACGTCCAGGCCTTTGCCGCTCGATGCGTTCTTGAGCCCGGCATAGATGGCAGCATTGTTCAGCTTGGCAGCGGGTCCAGGATTCCACTGGATGTCCAGCGCGTCGCGCGCCTGCTTCGCTTGCCACCAGGAGTCCGCGACCACCGCGACGCCCGACGATGTTTGTAACACCTCACGCACACCGGGCATCGTCTTCGCCTTATCGGCATTGAAGCCCTTTACGGTGGCGCCCAGCTCCGGCGGCTGCGCCAGCGCCGCGTACAGCATATTTGGCAAGCGAACGTCGATGCCGAACTGCGCGCTGCCATCGACCTTCGACGGCGTATCCGTTCGGGTCGCGGTCTTGCCGATGTATTTGAATTCGTTCTTGCCCTTGACCTGAACATTCTGCGGCGCCGGCAACGCCGCGGCCGCTTCGGCCAGCTCGCCGAACGACTTGCGCCGGCTGGTGAATAAAACATAGCCATCGGCGACCGTGCACGATTGCGGCGGGGCTTTCCATTCATTGGCCGCGGCTGCAATCAATCGAGTGCGCGCTTCGGCGCCAGCCATGCGGATCTTGTCCCACGCTTCGCGCACGCTCGTGCTGCCGCCGGTCGCCTGCGCGCCGAGCAGCTTGTTCACGTACTCAGGACCAGGCGGCGCGAATTCAACTTTGACGACATCCGGTGCGACGCCCAGCTCTTCGGCGAGCAACGTCGGCAACGCCGTGTACACGCCCTGACCCATCTCCGATTTGTCACAAAACATGGTGATCGAACCGTCGGTGCCGATCTGCAGGAACGCATTGGCCTTGATCAGCTTCGGCGGCCCGACATTCTTGGCCGCTTCCTCCGGCTTACTGCAGCCAGGCAGATAACAAGCGATCACCAGCCCGCCCGCGGCGGTCGCAGTGGACTTGATGAACCCGCGGCGAGACAGATCGCCCAGCAACGAACCAGGTGTAGTTGCCATCTCAGCCACCCTCCCTTCCGGTCTGCCCGGCGGCGAGCGCCGCAGCCCTATGGATAGCTTTGCGAATGCGCGGATAAGTGCCGCAGCGACAGATGTTGCCGCTCATGGCGGCGTCGATGTCCGCATCCGAAGGCTTGGGATTTTGTTTGAGCAAGGCCGCGGCGGACATGATCTGGCCCGACTGGCAGTAGCCGCACTGAGGCACGTCGATTTCCATCCAGGCCTGCTGCACCGGATGACTGCGATCCGGCGACAGACCCTCGATGGTCGTGATCGCCTTACCGGCCGCGCTTTCCACGGGAGTGACGCAAGCGCGCGTCGGTGTTCCATCGACATGAACGGTGCACGCCCCGCACAGGGACATGCCGCAGCCGAACTTGGTCCCCGTCAGCCCTAACGAATCTCGTAACACCCAAAGAAGCGGCGTATCCCCGGCCACATCCACTTCGCGTGGCTGGCCATTGACCGTGAGCTTAATCATTTAGAAATCCTCACCGGCTTAGAGTTGTGCGCGCCGACTATAGGCTGACGAGAAGAAATTCACACTCCGTAGTCTTGCAGCGCAAAAGCCGCAACTGAACGCCGCGCATGAACGAACAGCAGTTCGACACAGTGTCGTCTGGGCGCGACGTTTCATGTCGGAATGTTTGACACCTTTTAGTCGCCTGTGTAATTAACCGCAGCTCGTTCAACTGAGGAGTGCCGACATGGCGTTGTGGAAAGATCAGTACGGTAGGGAACAGAACACACCCGATCCCGCCCCCGAAAAAACCGTGGCAACAGTTGCCGCTGTCGACACACCTCGCGCCGCCGCGCCTGCTGCGCGTCCGGCCGCCGCGGTCGAGGGCAAGGAATCCGTGCTGGCCGCGGGCCTGACCATCGAAGGCAAGATCGAAGGCTCCGGCAATGTTCGCGTGGCCGGTAACTTCAAGGGCGACGTGCACGTGAACGGCAACCTGACCATCGAGCAGGGCGCCAAGATCACCGGCAGCGTCCGCGCCAACACCGTCATCGTCGGCGGCGAGCTGGAAGGCAACATCGACGCGGCCACCCGCGTGGAGCTGTTGCAGACCGGCGTGCTCAATGGCGACCTCAAGGCCGGCTCGCTCACAGTCGCCGCGGGCTCGCGCATGCGCGGCCGAGCGGAATTCGGGTGGGACGATAAGGGCGGCAAGTAACCCCGATGCCCGTGATCAGTACGGGACGGTCGGCCGCGGCGGGCAAGACGCGCATCTGCCCACACTGCAAGTCGACCATCCTCGAAAGCGCGAGCATTTGCCCAGCCTGTCAGCATCACCTGCGCTTCGATCCCAAGGCCGTCGCCGAACGGCGGGCGCAGGCGACGTTCTCGGCCTTGCGGGTCGAAGGCGCTTTCCGCCATCCGGCGGAAGGCGACGCCTGGGAATACTCGATCGTCATTTCGGTGCGTAACGACCGGGGCGACGAAGTGTCGCGCCAGGTGGTCGGTGTCGGTGCGCTCGGCGCCAATGAAGGGCGCACCGTCACAGTGTCGGTGGATGTATTCAAGCCGCCAGAAAAATAATGCAAGGGAAATAACCCCGGAAATAACGCAAACTGGCGACATGCCACGTTTGTATCTGGTCAGACACGCCAAGCCCGCTGCCTCGTGGGGCGAGGATCCCGATCCGGGCCTCGACCCCACTGGCATGGAACAAGCCCGCGCCACGGCCGAGAGCCTCGCTGGTTCGTTGTCCCGCCTGCCGCTCTACACGAGCCCGATGCGCCGGTGTCGCGAGACTGCCCAACCGCTCGCGCAGATCTGGTTCTGCGACGCTGTACCCATGGCGTCAGTCGCGGAGATTCCTTCTCCGCCCATCGATCTCACCGCACGTCACGACTGGCTCATCGCTTGTATGCGCGGCACGTGGCCGCAGTTGCATGCGAATGCGCCGGCGGGCTCGATCGATTATTTGGAATGGCGTCGCTCGGTCGCAGAGTCGCTGATAGCGATCGATCACGACTGTGTGATCTGCACTCACTTCATCGCCATCAACGTCGCCGTCGGCGCCGCGCAGAAGCGCGAGGAAGTGGTGTGCTTCCGCCCGGATCATGCTTCCGTCACGGTCGTCAGCAACGACAAAGGCGAGCTGCGCCTGATCGAGCTCGGGCGCGAGGCCGATACGCTCGTGCTCGCTCGACAGTAACCCACGAAGCAGTTGCCTGACACTGCGAGACTGCGCGGTATCAGGCAACAGACTCGTGCTCCAGAGCGCTCAATAATTCGGGCTCCAGGCGGAGACCGGAATGTTACCCGGCTCCTATAATCCGCGCCTCAACCATGAGAAGCCCAGGGGGCCGGAGTTCTTGCCATGAGCCTGTCACTGTACGAAGTCACGATTCCCACGTTTCTGCTGTCGCTGCGCAACTTGAAGGCCATCCTCGAAAAGGCCGTCGCGCATGCCGAAGCCCGCAAGTTCGATCCCAACGTGTTCGTCTCGATGCGTCTGTACCCGGACATGCTGCCGTTGAACCGGCAGGTGCAGATCGCCAGCGATGCGGCCAAAGGCGCGGCTGCGCGACTGAGCGGTACGGAGCCGCCGAAGTTCGAAGACACCGAAACCACGATGCCCGAGCTGCTCGCGCGCGTTAACAAGACCATCGATTACCTGCAGAGCTTCAAGCCCGAGCAGTTCGGCGGCGACGACAGCCGCACCGTCACGATCAAGACGCCGCGCGCGACGTTGAATTTTAAAGCGGCGGATTTCGTGCGCCATTGGGCGCTGCCGAATTTCTTCTTCCATGTCACCACCACGTACGCGCTGCTGCGCCATGGCGGCGTGGAGATCGGCAAGACCGATTACCTGGGCCAGGTGCCGCAGGTTTAAGTCGGCTCGATGGGGCCGGCCGCGAGCCGGCCCCGCAACTGCTTCAGTCTTGCTCGCGCTCGATCTTATAGAGCGTAACTGTGCCGCTGACCTCGTTCGCCACCACCAGCAGCGGCGTGCGAGTCGGGCTGTCCTTGGCGTCGATGAACAACAGACCTTCGGGGCCGAGATCTCCGGCCGCCGGCGCCTCCGCGGGATCCACCGAGAAGTCACGGTTGTTCGTGTAGTCGACAAACATCGGGGCCAGCGGATTGGTGATGTCGTAAGTCATCACGCCGCCCATGCGCTCCAGGCCCACGAACGCATAGCGACGATGACCGATCGTTCCAAGCACCAGGCCTTCCGGCTCCGGACCTTTGTTATCGGAGCGGCTGTCGAAATTTCGATCGTCGTTGCTCGCGTTGAAGAACTCCGGGTTGCTCGCCGCGGTCACGCGCTCGAAGTCGCTGCCGCTGTCGAACACTTGAGTGCCGTCAGTCGTCCAGATCGAGAACGAGCGGCCACCCAGTGTGTACAGCGACTCGTACACGCCATCGCCATTTGCATCGCCCAGCGTGCTGGTGACATTCAGGCGGCCGAGGTTGTCGTTCTCCTGCAGCGCCTCCGCGTCGGGGAATGCCGCTGAGTCCAAGGTCAACGAATTCACGCGCTCTTCTTCTTCGAGGCCATCCCAATCGCGCGCGTCACCTTCGTTGGCGGTGACCAGATAGGTCTTTCTGCCCGAGCGGAACGAGGCGATGGCGTCGGGCTGGTACATGCCGAACACGGGCCAGTTGCGAATGTTGATGGCGCCGTCGCGATCGGAGGCATCGAGACCCGGCGCCTTCAACAGGCCCAGCGTCACATTCTCCGGCTGATAGCCGGGCGCGAGCGTGAACTTGCCGGTCGCGTTGTCGATGACGACGCCAGCGACGCCGAAGTCGTTGTCGTTGACCAGCGCGAGCTGACCATTGCCGAGAACCGCCAGGCCCTCGATCTTTTCCACCGAGGCATAGCCCACGGCGGAAAGATCCACATGCAGGGCCTTGGTGACCGGCGCGACACCCACTGCCGCCAGTTCCTCGACGGTCATCTGATCGACACTCTTCTGCACACCGCCGACATTGAACAAGCCGAGCGAGGAAACATCCGTCGCGCCGTCGAGCTTGAAGGAATAGATCTTCTTGGTGATGGTCTCGATCGGATCCTCCGGCAGAGCATCGTCATCACGCTCCACGACTAGGAAACCACCGCCGGGAAGCGCAGCGGCATCGCCGATCTTGTCGGCGCGCGTGTCGTCGGCGCTCACCGACGGCGGATTGTCCATCACATACAGGAACTGGCGAGTCGCGCGCGTTTTCGGATCGTATTCAACGACGCGCACATTCTTCATCGCGTTCAACGCACCATTGCTCAATGTCGCCGGGCTGCGCAGCGGGCTCTGCACGAAGGCATAGACCTTACCGTCTTGAATCACGACAGCTTCGAAGCCGCGATTCTGACGACGCTGCGCGATGACTGCGGGCAAAGCTTCCACGCCGAACACACCTGCCCTGCCCGGCTGCGGCACCGGCTTGCCGGCAGCCGCGTGCGTTCCGATCGGCACGAGACGCTCGATCAATTTGCCATTGCTGGTGAAGTGATAAATCGCCGGACGATATTCGTCGACCATCCAGAACGAGCCGTCTTCGGCGATGGCGATTCCTTCGAGGTCCGCGCCCAGCGGATCGACGGCGATGGGCTTGCCGAACAGGTCGACGCCGACTTCGTCGTTGTACGGTTGATTCGTGTCGTTCGAGACGCCCGTGTTGGGCAGGCCGCTCAGGGGCTTGCCGTTGGCTTGCTTCAAATAAATCTGTTGTTGCAGCTCGAATTCGCCGGTGGCCGGGTCGAGCGTGAAGCGCACGAGGCGCGGCGTGAACTCGGGCAGCAGGAACGGACGATTGATTCCCGTGGGCTCGCCGTTCGGACCGCGATCGGTGTGCGTGATGAACTTCAGCTTGCCGTCGCCGGTCGTGCCTTCGAACGCGAGGCCGGAGAAACCACCGAGAAACATTTTCTGTCCGCCGACGGTGGTGCCGATGGACGGCAGCTTGGTCCACTCGTAAGTGGCCGCGGTGAACGGCTGCTCGCTGTAGTCCTTGTAGCCGAGCGGTAGCAGATTCGTCACCGAGGCGCGCTTCAGGTCGATCTCGGCGATGGCGTTGTTTTCCTGCAGAGTCACATACGCTGTGCGCGAGTCGTCGGCGACTGTGATGTATTCAGGCTCGAAATCCTGAGCCGCGGTCGCGCCGGGCCCGTAGATGCGAATGCCCTGTGCGCGCAGCTTCGCTTCCTGGCCGTTGAATTTCTTGAACGACACGGTGCGAACGTCACGGTCGCTGAGCTGCTTCCACTCTTTCCAGTGGCGCGGCACGGGAACGATGCTCACCGAGCCTTCCGGATCGACGCGCCCATCGCCATAGCCGCTCGGCTCGCCTTCGTTGGCCGTCAGCACGTAACCGCCATCGGGAGTGAAGGTGATCATGTCCGGCAACGCGCCGGCCCGCACGGCTTTGATCAGTTTGCCGCTGGTGTCATAGAAAGCGATGTGGCCGGGGTCCGTTTTCGGATCGCTCTCGATGGCAATGGCCACCACGCCATCACGTACTGCGACGCTGTTCGGCGAGCCGAACTCGGTGGTGTCGATGGTCGAAAGTTTTTTTGGGCGCGACGGATTCCGCACGTCGAGAATGTCGACGGTGTTTGTTTCCGCGTTCACCAGGAACAGGCGCTTGCTCGCCGCGTCGAAGGCGACGATCTCGGCCGAGCCCGCTTCGCCCGCGTCGTAAGTGGCCAGCGGCTTCAGTTTGATGCGGCCCTGATCGTCGTCATGATGCCGGGGCCAGTCCCAATCGCCCCAGTTCCCGTCGTGCCGATCGCCCGCGAAGGCTGGAAAAGCGCAATTGAACAATGCGGCCGCGACGGCCGCGGCCACGCAGGAACGAGACGCAATGGACATGAAAGCTCCGGATCACGGACGAATATTGTTTGGCGCCCTGCCTGAGCCTCGTCCTTGAGGCAGCAATCCGTGCCGGGCTTATACGAGGGCGATTGTTGCCGGGATGTGTGACGTCTTTATGACAGCAATTCACGCCGAGTCGTCTGCATAGGCGTACACTCATCGTGGCCGAAGAGCCGGATTCAGGAATATGAGATCCGATCGAAGCACGAAGATTTCAAGCATTTCACGGACTCGTGAAATTCCAGAACCTGGTGAAGGATCGGCCAGCCTGGCCGCAGCAGGCACGACGATTTCAGACTTTTCTCGAACCCGCGAAGCGGGAGGAATTTTCGAACGTTCGGCCAGTTCGATCCGGGAACAGCTGCTGCAATCTGAGTGGCTGCGCCCCTCGGACGCATATGGTTGGCGCGCCATTCTGCGCAACGTTTTGCCGCTGTTCGCGCTGCTCGGGCTGGCGCCCGCGCTCGCCGGCGTTCATGCTTTCCTGCCTTGGCTGCTGAGTCCCGCGATCGGTTTGTTTCTTTATCGCATCACTATCGTGATGCACGATTGCACCCATCACACCTTGTTTGTCAGCCGCAAGATGAACACACGCGTCGGCGGGCTGCTGGGCGCAGTCAGCGGTGTCGACTTCCACAGCTTTTGCCTGCAGCACTGGAAACATCATCGCTTGTATGGGAGAGCCGGCGACCCGCAGGCATTCCATTACGCCGATCTGGCTCGTATGACCCGCGGCCAATTGCGCAGGCATCTGGCAAAGCCACTGCTCGGCTTGAACCTGCGGAGCGTCGTTGCAGAAAGTCTGCTCGCGCCTCGCAATCTCGCGAGGTCGTTGCGAACAGGAGAGATCGCACTCGTCATTCTGGTGCAGGTCGCGATGCTGACGCTCGTGACCGGGTTGGGTCGCTATCCACTGCTCGCCCTGCTGCCGTTTGCATCGGGCGCGACGTTTGCTTTGTTCTTCAGCCAGCTGCGAGGCATCGCCGAACATGGCGTGCTCGACGGATCCGATCCGTACATCGTGCGATCTCATCAGCCGAGCTGGCTCGACCGCGCTCTACTCTACGACCTGAACTTCAATCACCACGCGGAACATCACGCACATCCCCAGATCCCAAGCTGCCACCTCCCAGCCGTGCAGCGCGCGACCGGAACGCAGCCAGCGCCCAGATCGATGTTCGGCACCCTGCACGCCATGTTCGAGGAGCGCAGGCGCCATGTCTAAGGTCAAGGTGTATTACAACAGCGCCTGCCCCGTCTGCGACGCCGGCATCAAAGGCCAGCGCCAACGCATGGAGTCTTGTGGCGCCGAGGTCGAGTGGATCGATATTCACAAGGACGCAGAAGCGGTTTGCGAGATCGGCGCACAGCGCGAGTTCGTGAGAGAACGCCTGCACGTCGTCGACGAGCGAGGCGATGTCAAAATCGGCGCCGACGCCTTCGAGGTCCTCTTCCGTCACACACCCACGCAGGCCGTACTCGCAAGAATCATCCGACTTCCGATTCTGCGAACTGTCGCGCGATGGCTATACAACGGCTTCGCGGCCTGCCTGTACGCGTGGAATCGCTTCCGCAAACGTTGGTGATCGTGCTAGCCCACCATCGGCGCGAGTGCAGCCTGAACCCGCTGCATTTGCTGGCGCGTCGCCATGCTCGACAGCATCTTGTTGAAATGCGGATGCTGAGCACCGGAGACGATGTATTGCCAGCGATAGGCGCGCTGCATGGTCCGACGGATTTCCTGCTGTTCGGCCGGTGAGAAAGTGCGTTCACACAATCGCATGAAATAACCGGCGTCCGCCGACGACTGCGTGCAGACCACCTCGTCGAGCAGGCGAAGCAGCGCGATGAAATCGTCGACGGCGATGTCGCGCTCGGCGGCCGTGAGGTTGCGATCTTCGCGGCACCATTCGATCTCGTCCATGACCGCATGCTGACATTCTTCCAGCCAGTGAAAGCGGAACACGTCGCGATACAGATCCGACAGCTCGTCGTCGCGCTCCAGGCTTTCGCGATAGTGCGCCTGAGTGAACAGCTCGATGTGACAAGTCAGCGCCAGCACTGCCCAGGTGGATTTGTTCAGCACCTGACGCGCCACTTCGTTGGCGTCGGCGATCAGCGCATAGCCGCCCGGCATGCGGCTCGCCAGCGCGATCTCGATGCGACGGAACAGCTCCTGATGTTTCAGCTCTTCGTCGCTGAACCGCACCAGGCCTTCCAGCGCCACCTGGTCGCCCAATCCCTGCTTGCTGGCCAGCTCCAGAGTCTTGGCGCTGATGAAACGTTCCACCAGCCCGAACAGACAGGCATAGCTGCGCCCTTGCACATGACTCATGGCGCGCTTCTCGTCCACGGACAGGAAGGCCAGGTCGTTGACCTTGGTGAGGCCGTCCGGGAGGAACTTGCGGCGGAAATCGAAGGCCCGGCCACGAAACACGTCGGCGTCGATGTCCCAGCGCACTCGCTTGGACGCCTTGATGCAACGTGCATAACGGGCGCGGTCGGAATTTTCCTGAAACAGTTTTTCGGCGGCGGGCGACACCACCATCGCGGCTGCGGCGCTCATACGTTTCACTCGCGTGGGCTTTTTCAAAGTGCGCGAATGTTGCGGATTTATGGCAAGCCGCGCATGAGGCGAAAGGCTCATTCGAGCGCGTCAACGCCTGGGACAAATGTCCCTGTACTGGACGTGGTCTAAGCGAACTTGCCCGAAAGGATCAGGCGACGCCGCGGTCGCGAGCCACGACGATGGCCCGGGCGCGCGAATCGACGCCCAGCTTCTCGAAGATATTCGTCAGGTGGTTGCGGACCGTCTTTTCGCTGATGAACAGGCGACTGGCGATTTCGCTGTTCGCCGCGCCCTGCGCCACTAGCCGCAGGATCGCGTTTTCGCGCGCCGTGAGCTCCGCCAGATCCACTGGTCCGTCGGCCGTCGCCTTCGAACTGACACCCATGCATTCGTCGAAGGTTTCGCAAAAGCGGGCCCACGCCGGCTCGCTCTCGATGAGAATGTGATTGCGGCTTTCCAACGTCACGAAGCTCGCATTCGGAATCTCCGCGGCGAGCAGCCGGCCTTGCTCGAAAGGAATGCGCGCATCGCCACGGGCATGCACCACGATGGTGGGCACTTTCACCTTCGGCAACAACGCTCGCACGTTGATCTGCCCGAACGCCTCGATGATGCGCGCGGCGATTTCCGGCTGAGTGGTGGTGCGCATGAGGTCCGCGAACCAGCGCACCTGTTCGGTGGTGGCGTCGGGAATGAACAAGGAAGCAAACAACAAGCGAAAGGCCGGATTCTCTTGGCCCCAACCCTGGCGGATCAGCTCGACCAGCGCTTCGCCATGCCGGCGCGAATCCTCGCCACGCTGCGCCCAGCCTTCCGAATAGCAGCCATACAGCACCAGCTGCGTGACGCGCTCCGGATGACGCACGGCATATTCGATACAGGCCGCGCCGCCCTGTGAGATGCCGAGCAACGGGAATTTATCGAGATCGGAAGCCTCGACAATGGCTTCCAGATCGGCGACCTGCGCCGCGTGTGACAAATCGGTCGCATCCCAATCGGACAATCCGCAGCCGCGCGGATCGAAACGAATCAGCTGGCGGCCCGTCGACAGATAACGAAACCAATGGCGCCACACCGGGCTCTGCCAGTCGAACTCCAGGTGCGACAGCCAGTTGGCCGACTTGACCAGCGGCGGCCCGTGTCCCGACGTGGCCACCGCCAGACGCGTGCCGTCCGCGGATTTGATGAAGCGAATCGTTTGTTGCATGGGGGCGCCCAACCCGCCCCCAGAATAACCCGAACGAGGGCGCTCGCGGCTAAACCGCCCTTAAGGCCATGGCCACCGGCAGGCGCGCGGCCCGCATGGCGGGGAACAATCCACCCAGCACACCGATGATGCAGGCCCAGACGATGCCTAGAATCATCAGCTGCGGGCTGACGCTCAGCTCGAACACCATCTGCCCCATGCCGCCGCTCACCGTGCTCACAGTGTTGCCATTGAAGAAGAACCATGCGATCGCCGCGCCGATGGAGCCGCCGATCAACGCCAGCACCAACGCCTCGGCCAGCACTGACATCACCATGGCGGTCGAGCCAAAACCCAAAGCGCGCAATGTCGCGATCTCCTGTAGTCGCGCACTCACAGCGGAGTACATCGTGTTCAGTGCCGCGAACACCGCGCCTACCGCCATGATGCCGCCGACGACATAGGCGACCACGGAAATGATGGTGCTCATGGTTTTGGATTGTTGCCGGTAATACTCGCGCTCGCGTACCACATCGACGCTCAGTCCAGGATTGGCGCTCAAAGAGTCCTTGAAGGATTGAAATGCCGCCGGCGACTCCAGCATCGCAGTCACGCTCTGGAACGCGCCGCGCTGATCGATGGAGATCAACGTCTCCGCATCCGTCATGAGCGAGGACTCGTGCGAATCGCCGCCAGTGTCGAATATTCCGACCACCGTCCAGTTAGCGCCTCGCGAGGTGACGACATCGCCGACCTTCAATCCTTTGAACTGAGCATGGGCCGACTTGCCGACGATGACTTCGGTCACCGCGGGCTGGAACATCCGGCCCTCGACGATCTTGAGCTCCGGACGCACTTCGAGGAGCTTCGGTCCGACGCCGCGCAGGATGACGCTGATCTCGGCATCGTCCTCCTTCTTGCGCAAAGTCAGGATGCGCATGGTCTCGGCCGACAGGATCGGTTCGCCCTGCGCGTCGCGCTTGATGCCCGCGCCATCGACGATCAGTCGCGCCGAGTTGCGGTCCAGCGCGCTCGAGGTTTCGGCGACAGAGCCATTACGCATCACGATGGCGCGATCGTCGCGACCAGTGCTCTCCATGGTGCGAATCAGCCCCGTGGACATAGCCAGCACCGAGACCAATACCGCGACCACGCCGGCAATGCCGATGACCACGACCAGCGACGTGCTCACCCGTTGCGGCAAGCTGCGAAAGTTCATGGCGGTCACGGCGCCGATCTGACGAAGCATTTTCATGATGCGCTCCCGCTCAGCGTCCAGCCAATGCGTCGACGATGTTCAGCTGGCGCGCTCGCCAGGCCGGCGGAAACCCGCTGACGAACGCCACCAGCACGGCAATGCCAGCTCCCATGGCCGCGACGATGCCCGGCATCGAGAAATTGCCGAACAGTTTCTGCAGGGTCGGCGACTCGAATACCAGCGCCGCCAGTGCTATACCGAGCGCGGCGGCGAACAGGCACAACAACAGGGCTTCGGTGAGCACGAGCACCAGCACCTTGGTATCCGAATAACCCAGCGTCTTGAGCACCGCGAGCTCCGACGTCCGCTCGCGCACCGACTGCATCATGGTGTTCGCCGTCAGAAACAGCAGCGTGAACAACACGGCGCCGACGATGGCGTTGGCGATGAAATTGATGTCGCCGAGTTGCTTGAGCGCCATCTGAGTCAAGGCATATTCGGTCTGCGTGCGCGTCTCCACCGACGAGTTGGCGAACATCGCGTCGATTTCGCGCGAGATGCGGTCGCCTTGCTTCGGGTCCTGCACGGACAGGATGTAATAGTGCAGCTCGCCCGTGCCGAACTGACGCGCTTCGTCGAAGTAGCTGTAGTTCATGTAGAACGAGGGGAAGTTCGCACCGTACGCGCTGGCGTCAAAGGTGCCGACGATGTCGAACTCCCAGGTATTGCTGCCGGCCTTGTTGGTCCAGATGGAGGTGCCAATGGGCACGCGATCGCCGACCTTCCAGCCGTACTGCGCCGCCAGCGCCTCGCTGATCAATGCGCCCGTGCGCGTCTTGACCATGGCGTCGACGTATTCCGGACGAATCTTGATTTCCTTGTAGACTTTGAACAGCTCGGCCGCGTCGGTGGCGAACGCCGGAATCGGCTTGCGTGCGTCCTGATAGTAGCCGCCGAAATATGCCCACAACGACACGGCACGCACGCCCGGCACATTCCGAATGCGAGATAGATACGAAATGGGCATGCCGTCGACGATGCCGGTGCGCGCCGTTACATACAGACGATCCACGTCCAGGCTGGCCATGGCCGTGCCAAAGCCCTGGTTGATCCCCTGCAACAGGCCGAACAGCAGGAACGCGATCACGACCGAGATCATCGTGAACACGGTGCGCGTCTTCTTGCGCCACAGGCCGGCCCAGACGAGCCTGAAATATTTCATGCCGCGCGCCTCGAATCGTTGGTGAGCTGGCCCTTGTCGAGATGCAGCTCGCGCGAGGCGTATTCGGCCGCCTTGGGATCGTGCGTCACCATCACGATGGTTTTGTTCTGGCTGCGGTTCAACGCCTGCAGCAGGTTCATGATCTCTTCGGCGTTCTGGCGGTCGAGGTCACCGGTGGGCTCGTCGCAGACCAGCAGTGTCGGATCGGAGACGATGGCGCGCGCGATGGCGACGCGCTGCTGCTGACCGCCGGAGAGCTCGTTCGGCTTGTGGCGGGCGCGGTCGGCGAGACCGACCAGCTCCAACGCGACCTGCACGCGGCGACGGCGCTCAGACTTGGAAAGATTGGTGAGCAGCAGAGGCACTTCGACATTGGCCTCGGCGGTCAGCACCGGCAGCAGGTTATAAAACTGGAAAATGAATCCGATGTGCCGGGCGCGCCAATCCGACAGGTTGCCGCGCGACAGCTGGTCGATGCGATCGCCGGCGACCAGCACTTCGCCGCTGGTGGGCTGATCGAGACCGGCCACGAGATTCAGCAACGTGGTCTTACCGGAGCCGGACGGCCCCATCAGTGCCAGGAATTCGCCGCGCTCGATGCTCAGATCGACGCCGTGGAGCACTTCCACTTTCTGCTTGCCGCGAATATAGCTCTTGGTGACATTGCGCAGGGTCACGAGTGCAGTCATGGCGCTGATCCGTGTCGGCTATTGAAGGCGCGGCAGTGTACCCACTCGATAGCGACGCGTCAGGAGGTTTGCCGGCGAAATACGGCTGAACGCCGGCAATGGCTGGACCGCGCCCCTGTCCCTAGGCTGGCGCCGCCGCCGGCTGCGCCTGCAACTTCTGCTCGCGAATCGGCAGATTCACTATTGCCGCGAGCAACGCCAGCGCGATGTCCGCGTACCACATCCATTGATACGAGTTGGTTTGTGACACCACGATGCCGCCCAGCCAGGCGCCGAGGAAGCCGCCGACCTGATGGGACAACAGCGTGAGGCCAAACAGGGTCGCCAGATAACGCGTGCCGAACAGTTTTCCCACGAGCCCGGCGGTCGGCGGCACGGTCGCCAGCCATGTCACGCCGAGCGCGGCGGCGAACATATAGATGTTGAGCGCCGTCTTGGGCATCACGATGTAGATTGCGATGATGACGGCCCGGCTCGCATACACCCACGCGAGCAGATATTTCATTCGGTAGCGCTGGCCGAGCCAGCCGATACCCAGACTGCCGATCACGTTGAACAGGCCGATCAGGCCCAGCGAGTTGGCCGCCACTTCCGGGGTCAGGCCGCACAGCTGTAGGTCACTGGGCAAATGCGTGACCAGGAACGCGATGTGAAATCCGCACGTGAAAAAGCCGGCGTGCAGGCACAAGTAGCTGGGATTGCGAATCGCGTCCCGTATCTGTTCGCTCAGTGAAATGTGCGCAGTGGCCACTGCCGCTGTCGCGGAGGAAACAGCACTGCGCGCCGAGCGTATCAGCGGCAGCACCAACGGAATCGTCAACAACGCCGCGAACGCCGTAGCAAACATCGCAGTCGCCCAGCCCGCCGCGCCGATGATGAACTGCACGGCCGGTGCAAACACGAACTGACCCATCGAGCCACCGGCGTTGATGATGCCCGACGCCATCGAGCGCTTCTCGGGCGGCAGCCGTTGCGCGGTGATGCCGATCAAGATCGAAAAGCTGCCTGCCGCTGCGCCGGCCGCTCCCAACACACCCATGCTGAGTAACAACCCGGAACTGGAAGTCATGAACGGCGTCAGCACCGAGCCGAGCGCCAGCAACAGCGCGCCCGCGATGATGACTTTGACGGCGCCGTATTTGTCCGCGATGGCGCCGAACACCGGCTGCGCCGCGCCGAACACGAACTGCCCGATAGCGAGCGCGAAGCTGAAAGCGACGATCGATACGCCGGTACTTTGCGTGATGGGCAACAGGAACAAGCCCGACGTTTGCCGCACGCCCATGGTGATGAGCAGGATGGCGGACGCGGCGAGAACCAGTCCAAGCGTGCTGGCGGACGCAGTGGCTTGAGGCGGTGTGGATGTGCTCATAAGGCGCGGCAGTATTGCGCGTTCCTTCGCCGCATCACAGATACAGTTGAATGAGAAGTGGTCATCACTCTGATGACGAAAACTCCGCAATGGCTGCAATCACCTACCTGCTCCCTTATGATCCGCGCCTTTCGTTTAGGACAGCTGATCGATCATGAAGATCTCTTCAATCATCGTGGTGCGCGTCGCGGTGGCGGCGATGTTCATCATCCACGGCGTCGCGCGCGTGTTTTACGAGGCGGTGGGACCGTTCGGACCGTTTCTGGAATCGCGGGGTTTGCCGTTCGGGCTCGCGTGGGCCTGGGCCGTCACCATCATCGAAATCGTCGGCGGCACTCTGATGGCGCTGGGCCGCTACACGTCGGTGCTCGCGGCGTACTTCATCCTCCAGACCGCGCTGGGCATCTGGTGGGTGCACTGGAAGGCGGGCTGGTTCGTCGTCGGTCTCGGCCGCAACGGAATGGAATACAGCGTGCTGATCATCGCCTGCCTGGTGGCGGTGCTGCTCGGGAAAAAATAATCAGACCAGAGATCAAGTCGTTGCGGCGACCACCCTCTTCGCCTGATTGCGCAGCTTCCGGCGCAGCTCGGTGGGTTGCACGATGTCGGCCTCGAACACGAGGTCGAACAGAATCCGCAGCGCCGCTTCTTCCCGCTCGAAGTCCAGCGTCACCGGCTTACGGCCTTTGAAATTTTCGCCGAGCGGTTCGAGCCGCAGGCGAAACCAGTTCCCGAAGCTGTCGAGCAGTTGCTGCTTGCCCTTGGCCGAGATCATCAGCTCCACCGGAAAGCTCACCGGTGGATTCTTTTCGAACTTCTCGCACCAGGTATTCCAGAACTTTTGCAGATCGAAGTCGGGATCGCGCGTGAAATGCGTGCCGGTGGTCTGAAGCGCCAACATCCGTGAGATGCGGAAGACGCGGGTCTCGCGTTTCACACGGCCGATCAGATACCAGGTGTCCACCTTCACGACCAGCGCGTAGGGCTCGACCAGATAGTCCTTCACTTCATTGTTACTGCGTCGGTAGTTGATGTTGACGCATTCGTCCTTCCAGATCGCCCCACGCAGCGTATCCAGGTAAGGATTGGCATCGTACGAGCGGAACCAGGGTTTCGTATCGAACAACAATCGGCCGCGTGCATGCTGGGCACGCAACTGATGCATCGTCGGCACGGCGGCGGCGAGTTTGTCCAACGCAGTTCGCGTCGGCGCCGCGAGATCGCGAACACCGATGCCGGCGGGACTGGCGATCAGAGCCAATGCTTCAGCTTCCCCGGAAGACAGGCCCGTGAGATCGGAGCTGTATCCTTCGACCAGCCGGATGCCGCCGCCCCGTCCCTGCTCGGTGTAAACCGGCACGCCCATGGTGGAGAGCGCGTCGACATCCCGAAAAATCGTCCGGACGGAAACCCCCAGCCGCTGGGCCAGCTCACCTGCGGTGAGCGCCTGCGCCCTTTGCAGGGCCATGAGAATGGCGATGAGTCGTTCGGCGCGCATGTCGGGATTACAACCTCAAACGCTGACATCGTATGTCAACGAAGACGTCATCCAAGACGAAGATCACCGACGGAGCCCCCTCGGGGCGAGGGGGCTCCGCATTAAGGCGAGCTAAAACTCGCCGCGCCGGTGATCTTCAGCGCACGCCCATGAACGCCGCGGTGTAATCCGCCTGGCTGCGACGAATCGCTTCGTACGCTTCTTCGCGGCCGTAGGTGTGCGTGATCTCGACTTTGTGATCGGGCGAACCGGGGGCGTGCTTGTACGTGAGGAAGTAGTGGCGCACGCGCTCGATCACCGCCTTCGGGCACTGCGAAATATCCGTCAGGTGGCCGTACAGCGCGTCGTCACGCATGACCGCGATGATTTTGTCGTCGGCCTCGTTGTCGTCGATCATACGGAGACCGCCGATCGGGATCGCCTGCACCAGCACGTCGCCGTGGCCGATGGATTTTTCGGTGAGCACGCAGATGTCGATCGGATCGCCGTCGCCCTTGATGTCGGTCTTGCCGGTGCGCTCTTCGCAATAGGCGGCGACGCGCTCGGCGCACAGGGTGCGCGGCAGGAAGCCGTACAGCGACGGGCAGATATTCGAGAACCGCTGCGGCCGGTCGACCTTGAGCAGGCCGGTGGCCTTGTCGACTTCATACTTCACCGTGTCGGTGGGCACGATTTCGATATAGGCGGTCACGATGGACGGGGCTTCGGCGCCGAGATCGACGCCATGCCAGGGATGGGCACGAAAGGCAGAAGGAAACATGGTCGACATGGATTACGGTAACGAATGACTATGGGGAGTGAAAAACCGGGGGTTTGAAGCGCCCAAGAGGATCTTGGGCGACAATGAGCGCCCGGCAGTTTACCTGAAGGACGCCCGGCCCGACCGGCGAGCTCATGACAGATCTGAAGCGCCTGATTCGCGATGTGCCCGATTTCCCGCAGCCCGGCATCATTTTTCGGGACATTGCCCCGTTATTGCGCAGCCATTTCGCAGCCACCATCGAGGCCATGAGCAGCCTGCTGAACGCGGCCGAATGGGCCCGGATCGAGGCCGTTGCCGGTATCGAATCGCGCGGTTTCATGCTCGGGGCGGCCCTGGCCCTGCGCCATGGCAAGGGCTTCGTGCCCATCCGCAAAAAGGGCAAGCTGCCGCCGCCCGTGGTCAGCATTCCGTATCAGCTGGAATATGGTGAAGGCGTGCTCGAGATGCAGGAGGGCAGCGGGCGGGTGTTGTTGATCGACGACGTTCTGGCCACCGGCGGCACCCTGCGAGCCGCTGCCGATCTGTGCGGAATCGCCGGTTACCGGGTCGACTGCCTGGCGGTGCTCATCGACCTGAACCTGGTCACGGACTTCCATTGGCAAGGATTGCCGGCCCGCACGGTGCTCCGATACTAGAGCGTTACAACTACTGACAAATCTTCACAGGGGGCCAGAGTGCCCCGTTTCGCGCCCTCGTTGACAATGATGTGCATAGCGTGGATCAAGGATGTCTTGGGGGTTTGCAATGAAAGACGCAATCAAGCGCGCACTGGCGGTGCTGGGCATTTCAGCGGCGTTGAGCGGCGCGGCCTGGGCCATCGAGCCCGGCCAGGTAGTCGACAACTTCCGCTTGCTGGACCAGGCGGGCAAATCGCACGAGCTCTATTACCTCTCGGACATGAAGGCCGTGGTGATCATGGTCCAGGGCAATGGTTGCCCCATCGTGCGCCAGGCGCTGCCCGCCCTTGCCGAAGTGCGCGCGAAGTATCGTGCCCAGGGCGTGGAGTTCCTGCTGCTCAACTCGAATCTGCAGGACACGCGCGAGCTGGTCGCCAAGGAAGCCGCCGATTTCAAAATCGACTTCCCCATCCTGCTCGACGAATCGCAACTCATCGGCGAAGCGCTCGGCGTGGTCCGCACCTCCGAGGTGTTCGTCATCGAGCCCAAGGGCTGGAAGCTCAAGTATCGCGGCCCGATGGATGACCGGCTGTCGTACGAACGGCAGCGGCCCGCCAAACATCACTATCTCACCGACGCGCTTGACGCCGTGCTGGCCGGCAAGCCGGTAAAGACGCCGTATGCCGACGGCGTGGGTTGCCTCGTCAATTTCCCCGAGCGCGATCGCAAGACCTCGCACGCGCAGATCTCATATTCGAACCAGATCGCGCCGCTGCTGAAGGATCGCTGCGTCGTGTGTCATCAAGTCGGCGGCGTCGGTCCGTGGGCCATGACCAGCCACGCCATGGTGAAGGGCTTCGCGCCCATGATTCGCGAAGTCCTGCGCACCCAACGCATGCCGCCATGGCATGCCGATCCTCACTACGGCACGTTCCACAACGCACGCGCGCTCACCAACGACGAACGCAAACTGCTGGTCCATTGGATCGAAGCCGGCGCGCCGCGCGGCACGGGCGACGATCCGTTGCTGGCCATCAAGCCAGACGTGAAGGAATGGAAACACGGCAAGCCCGATCTGATCGTCTCGGTCCCCGCTTTCGACATTCCCGCGACTGGCGTGATCGAGTACCAATATCCGCGCGTAAAGAATCCGCTCGGCCGCGACGTATGGATCACCGCCGTCGAGATTCATCCGGGCGCGAAGCAGGCAATCCATCACATCATCGTCAACGACCCGGTGATCGCGGGTTCCACGGGCGAGCGCAGCGGCGGCAACATCGCCGGTTTCGCGCCGGGCATGGAGCCCATCGTGTTTCCGGAGAACACCGGCGTGCTGTTCCCGAAGGACGCGGATTTCGTGTTCCAGATGCACTACACGCCGAACGGCCAGGCAGTGACGGATCACAGCAAGGTGGGCTTTTATTTTCGCGAAGCCACCGATCCGCCGAAGTATCCGCTGCACCTGACGGCGCTCACCGACTTCAAGTTCGAGATCCCGCCGGGCGCGAAGGAACATACGACCGTCGTGACTCGCCCCATCCAGCGCGACATGCTGATCTACAACATCATGCCGCACTCACATTTGCGCGGCCGCGCCGGCACGATGACCGCCGTGTATCCGGACGGTCGCCAGGAAATTCTGCTCAACGTGCCCAAGTACGATTTCAATTGGCAGACGGTGTACGAATACCGCGAGCCCAGGACCATTTCGGCCGGCTCGAAGCTGATCTGGAGCTTCACCTGGGATAACTCGCCGCAGAATCCCGGCAATCCCGATCCCACCAAGCCGGTGCGCTGGGGCGATCAAACGTTCGAAGAAATGGGCATCGGCTTCGTGCGCTTCCGTTATCTCGACGAAACCACCGACAAGCCGGCGAAGACGGCCAGCACCGCGGGCCATTAAGTTTTCGTCAGACGCGACCAGCAACTCTTACAGGGCGGCTCCCTTTTTTATCGACGGGCCGCCTTTTTCGCGGCGTTTTTCTGAGCGCGAGAGCTGTACAAATACTTACCGCACAGCTGTCGCCAATTGGCGAACGCGTTCATTAAGCCGCCATCCCGGCCATTCAGTTTCGCTATAGTTCGCGTCTGCCGACACTACGGCCGTAGCGAGACTTATAAGGAATCCGTGCTGATGTTGAGAAAGGTGCTGCTAGCGCTAACGCTGGTGCTAGGACCGGCGTCCGCCTTCGCCGCGACGATGTACATCTCCGATGAGCTGACGGTTCCGTTACGCCGCGGCCCCTCGAACGGGCACAAGATCGTCAACGCCGCCCTGCCGAGCGGCCTTGCGTTGGAAGTTCTCGGCGAAGACAAAGGCTCGGGCTTCACTCAAGTCCGCACACCCAACGGCACGGAAGGATGGGTACCAACTCAGTACCTCACCGGTCAACCCGTCGCGAAGGACCGACTGGCCGCGGCCACCAAGCGCGTCGAGACACTCGAAGCTCAGCTCAAATCCGTACGCGACAACTATCAGGATGTCCGTGGCGCGCGCAGCGAGATCGAAGGCCGCGCCAACGATCTCGCCAAGGAAAATCAGAAACTGCAGACCGAGCTCGCGGAGATCCGTCGCGTGTCGGCGACGGCCATCACTCAGTTCGAAGAAAACAAAACACTCAAGGCCGACAATGCCTCGCTGCAGACCCAGGTCACGCAATTGACCGAGGAAGTGCAGGATCTGAAGCGCAATGTGATGTTGCGCTGGCTGTTGTCCGGCGGCGGTCTGGTGTTGCTCGGATTGGTGTTAGGCGCCTGGATCAAGGCGCGGCCCAAGCGCAGCACCTGGGCCTGATCGGATGTATGGGCCCGATGTTTTAAGAGAAGCCTGTGAACGATCGCGGCGTCAGTGTTGAGAGATCGTTGTGCCGTGGCCTGCAGGAGGACACCGATGGCCTAAGCAGCAACGGGCCAACTCGCAAAACGTAATCGCCTCGATCGCTCACAGGCAGGCTCACAGATTGATATGAGACCAGCACGATCACATCGGACCCGGGAGCAGACTCGCAGTTTCGAATGAGCTGCTTGATGGTATAGATCTGGCGGCCCGCCGGAATGAACCCCCTCGATGCTCGAAAAAACATGGTTGCCTGCGAACTAACGGCAACGCATCAGGGGCGGGGCAACATTTCTCGGCTGCCATCGACCCGCGCACGGAACATCTGGCCCTTCTGAATCGACAGCGCTTCCATCACGGGTACGTGTGTCTGCTCATCGCGATGAGGATAAACCTGCACTGCAATCACACGTCCGTCATACAAAGCAGTCACAGTGGGCACGACGGTGTGCCCGACCAGAATGGCTTTGACGCCGAAACGTTCGCGAATCCGATCGATGTCGGCCGAGTCCGCTAGAGGCATGCCCGACTTGCGCGCCGCTTCTTCGAAATAGCCGCGATACCACAGCGGGCCGGTCTGGCCCATCACGAAGGGGCCGTGCTCACCCGGCATCCCTGTCTGGGTCAATGCAGATCGAACGGTCTCATTGACCGACGACAACGTGAGCCCCCGATCGATCAACTCGCGCGACACGCCGCCGTGCAGACAGAGATATTCGCCGAGCCGGAACATCGCCGCCTTGCTTCGCAGCCATTGTCCGAGCAGCGAGTCCTCGATCCATAGCGACGTATAAGTTTCGGCGCCGAGCAACGAAGCGACGCGAGGATATTTGGGATTGAGATAACGAAGGTCGCCGGTGAGCACCATGGATTCGTGATTGCCGATCGCCAGGTGCACGCCGCCGCCGGCGCGCGCCGCTTCCGCTTCGAGCTTGTAGATCAGCCACAGCAACTCGGTGTGATTCGGACCGCGATCGAACACGTCCCCGAGCACGGCGAGATGGCCTTTGCCGAAGGACCAGCGCAGCCGATCGTCGATCACGCCGTGACTCTGCAACAGCTGCGCGGCGATCTCGAATTCGCCATGCGTGTCGGCCATCACGAATAGCGGCGTGCGCGCCGTGACTTTGATTTCATCGGCGGCCGGCTTGGCCGGGCCACGCAACTTCACGTCGAACGCCGGGAAATTCCCAACCGCCGCCACCGTGACCGCATCGCCGACTTTGACCATTCGCTCGCGAACCTGCGCCGACTCGGACTCAATCCAGCGCGCGGTCCAGCCGCCATCGGCGGAACGCGTGACGTACGGACCGTCCTGCAAAGACCGGCTCGATCCTTCGTCGGCCCGGCTCGGACCCACGACAACGAACACGAGCAGCGCCATCGAAACCAACAGCGAGCGCAGGCTCATCCGTGACTGCATTTGAGTGAGATGCGACATGGCTGCGCATCATAGTGCAAAAAATTCAGTTGTGACGGGTGGGCGCGCCCGTGCCGCCCGTCTATAGATATGAGGGGAGGCGTCATGGCGGGCGACATAATCGTGCTGAAGTTTGGCGGCTCGGTGCTGCGCAGCCCGGCCGACGTGCCCACCGCCGTGCACGAGATCTACCGCTGGTATCGCGCCGGCTGGCGTGTTGCTGTGATTGCCGAGCCGCTCGCGATAGGCGAGCACAAACCAGCGGCACTGTTCGACAGCGCTCTGGAGCGCGTCGGAATTCCCGCACGCGTCGTCGACGGCGCATTCGACGGCGAATGGCCGACGGTGCGCGTCGAACGATTGCAAACATTGTTGGAATGCACGCCCGTGCTGGTGTTGGCGGGATTCGGCCACGACAGCGACGGCGGTCTGCCGATATCGGAGCCGGGTGGATCGGATCATTCCGCGGTGTATCTCGCTCACGCCTTGCGCGCACATCGTTGCCGCCTTCTCAAGGATGTCGATGGCGTTTATGAAGCGGATCCCGCCCTGGCGCCCACCTCGTCATTGCAACGATTTTCGGCGTTGGGTTATGCCGATGCATTGGAACTGGCGACGTCATTGATACAACCGAACGCGGTACGCCTGCTCGATCGTTATCGGGCGCGCGCCGAAGTGGCCGCGATCGCTTCGCCCTACGAGTCCGTCATCGGCCGCTTCGGCCGCACGCCAGCGCGGCCCGCGGCGATTGCCCCCACGCGCGTGCTGATTCTCGGTCGAGGAGAAATCGGTCGCGGCATCCACGACCGTGTCGCGGCCATGAACGAGCACTTCACCGTCGTCGGCGCGCTGATCCGCGATCGCTGCAAACATGCAGCGGCGGGCACATCGCTGTTCGATTCGGTGGACGCGGCGAAGAACCTGCAGCCCGACGTGGTCATCGACGCCCTGCCCGGGCTCGAACCGGCCCAATGCCTGGTCAGTCATTTTCTCGAGCGCGGCGTCAGCGTCATTTCCGCGAATGTCCCGCTGATGGCCGAAGTCGGACGTAAGCTCGGCACGCTCGCCGCCCGATGCAACGCTTATTTGAAATACAGCGCCGCGGTCGGCGGCAGCGCGCCCATGCTCGAGACATTGCGTCGTGAACATCATCATCACGATGTCACCGCCATCGCGGCGGTGTTCAGCGGCGCGACCAACCACATTCTGGATCGCTGTGCCAACGGCTCGGCGCTGAACGAGCTGATCCTGAACGCCGCGAACGAAACCAGCCCCGGGCGTCTGCACGAAGAGCTGTCTGGAGCTCATTCCGTGCACAAGCTGCGAGTGCTGGCGCGCCATGCATTCGGTCGCGACCCGGATGCGCTGCGCGTGGCCGCGCTCGATGCTGAATCCTTACAGCGGGCCTGCGAAGCGCTAACCGAGAACTGCACACTCCGCCTGGTGGCGCGCGCGTGGAAAATCAGCCACCGGGTTTTCGGTCAGCTGCAGATGGAAACGCTGGAGAGGCAAGACCCCCTGGCGCAGGGATCACCCGAATGGAACAGGCTGCTCATCACTCGTTCGAACGGACAGGAACTGGTCATTCAGGGACGCGGCGGCGGTCGCTGGCCCGTGACCGAGGCACTGATGGCGGACTTGCTGGACGTGCGCTTTGCGCAGCTGGCCACGGCCGCTTTCGTGCCGAGAATTAGTTAATATCCAACTCGATGAGCATCATCACCCTCGGTCCCGCGCGCATGGGCGATGCACCCGCGATTGCCCACCTGTCGCGCGATCTGGTCGAAGCCGACCTGCCCTGGAGCTGGACGCCCCGGCGAGTCGCCGGGCTCATGCGCCAGCGCGAAAGTGCGGCCGTGATCGCGCGCGATAAGAATCGTCTTGCGGGCTTCATCCTCGCGCAGTATGGCGATGAGTCTGCGCACATCGCCCTGCTCGGCGTCGCGAACGAATATCGCCGGCAAGGGATAGGCCGTCGCCTGGTGCAGTGGGTGGAGGAGACGGCGACGAGCGCCGGCCTGTTCCTGGTGCGATTGGAAGTTCGCGCCATCAAGCGTGAAGCGCGCCATTTCTACGCCACGCTCGGTTATCGCGAGGTCGATCGCGTCGACGGCTACTACAGCGGTATCGAGGACGCGATCAAGATGTCTCGGGATTTACGGGCGCTGTCGACCTCGAAATGATTTCCAGCGGCCTCCCCCTCCGGGGGAGGCCGCTAGATAAATTTAGAACAGCTCGCCCGCCGGCCCCGGCAGCATCTGCGAGCGCACCAGCGGAATCGGCGGTCCGCCGTACGACAGGAACTGATCGTTGAACTGCTTCCAGGCCTCGCGCCCGCCGCGGCTGCCCGCCCAATCGTCGCGCAGCTTGCGGATCATCAGTTTGCCGAGCGTGTAATTCAGATAGCCCGGGTCGTACGTGCCGCGCGCCGCCTGCTGGCGAGCGTTGCCGGCATCCTGAAACGCCTTCTCCTTGAACATCTGCTCGCACTCGCCCACCGTCATGCCCTTGGTGTGCAAACCGATCGCGCACATGTAGCGCACGTTCCGCAGTAACGCGTTCAACAATTGGCCGACGTGCAGCTCCGGCTCCTCCCCCGCGATCCCGTGCTCGATCATCAGCTCCTCGCCGTAGTGCGCCCAACCCTCGGCGAACGCATAGCCGACGAACAACTGCCCGAAGCGCCAGGACGAGCGATTGGAATGCAGGAACTGCAGGAAATGCCCCGGCCACACTTCGTGGATCGAAGTGAACATCAGGTCTGCTTTGCCCGGAATGTAGGCCTCCTGCTCGGCCTTGGACCACTTCGGATCCGGCGGCGCGATGTAATACACGGACGGCAGCTCCTGTTCGAACGGTCCGGGAATATTGATGTATGCGAAGTTCTGGCGGCGATACGCGGGCGCCTCTTCGACCTTGGCTTCTTCCGTGCCCGGGATACTGACGATGTCGTGATCGAGGATGTACTTCTTGATGGTTTCCAACTGCGCCCGCGCGCCAGCGACGGCGCCGCCTTCGGGCTTGTCCGCATTCATGCGCGCGACACACTCTTCGATGCTGGCGCCTGCGGCGAAACGCTTGCAGGCTTCATTCAGCGCGGAGAGATTGCGCTCCAGATCCGCGCGACCGATGGCTTCGATTTTTTCCAATGGCACATCGACGTTCTCCGTCATGCGCAACATCGCGGCGAAACGTTCGGGGCCGAGCGCGTAAGCGTCGTTGGCGTTGGCGCGTTGTGATTCCAGCCACTTTGCAAAATCCTCCATGGCTTTCGCGGCGGGCTCGGTCGAGGCCGCCAGTTCCTTCTTCAGCTCCTCGGGCACATCGGCGAACGCCTGCGGCACGTCGTTGCGATAAAAGTCCGCGAAGCCGCCGAAGCTCTTCACGCTGAAATCGATGAACGTACGCGGCAGCGGCAGCTCCAGGTTCGTCTTGATGTTCTCCAATGCAGCGGGCACCTGTTTCACATAGGCAATGAAGGCGCGCGCCCGCTGATCCGGCGGCGCATAGGGCACGTTCACATAGGTGCTGGGATCGAGGCCGGAATTCAGATACCACGCCGGATTGGTGTACGGCATGCGCGCCTCGCGCAGGGCGAACAGATCATTGTCGATGCGGCTCACGAGGTAGTCGCGCTGAAAGCGCTCCTCGGGCATCAGACTGTCGTCCTTGAAGCCGACGGCCTTGGCGCGCATCTGCTCCATCCGCGCGATTTCCTTCTTGATGCCCGCGGCGCTCCAGTCCGGCATCTGGCCGTCGAATTCATGCCGGCCCTGCCACACAGCGAAACTGGGATTGGCGCGGAAGTAACTTTCGACGAATTCGTCGACGTACTTGGTCCATTCGACATTCACCACCGGCGCCGGCGGCTCGGTGGCCCGCGTGTTGGGTGGAGAAGAACGATCGCATCCGGCCAGCGCGGCCAGCACCATGATGATGCACAGAGTGCGACGTGAACCTGTCATTCCCAGTCCTCGGCTCCAAGAAGTGAGCGGGCATGATAACCGCTCCGCGCCGGTACTGGGGATGCTGGGCAGGATGCCCAGCATCAGTCAGCAATTTTTACTTCGTTCAGAAATTCATTCGCAGCGACACGCCGTAAGTCCGCGGCATGTTGGTCAGATAGCCGACGCGGGCGCGCGTGCCTCGCTCACGATCCAGCGACAGGAACGCACGCTCGTCCCATACATTGTTCACGAACGCCGCCGCCTCCCACACGTCGGACCTCACGCCGAAACGCAGATTGCCGATTTCGTAGCTGGGCAGCTCCGGATCGAAGGTGAATTGAGTGATGGTCGGCGCGCCGAACGCGAAGAACCCCGGCGCCCCCGGACAACCCACGCATCCGGTCGGCGGCTCCTGATCGGCCAGCTGGGTGTAGGACGAGCCCACCATCTGGAAGGTGAAATTCGCGAAGCCTTCCAGCACGTTCGACAACGGCCAGTTGTACGTGGCGCTGAGCGCTGCCTGGAATTCTGGCGAGGTCGGCAGCCGGTTGCCTTCGCGAATGCCGGCGATGGGCGCGCCGGTGGCGCTCAAGCGGGACTCTTTGATCTCGGCCTGTACATAGGTCGCCGACACTCCCAAGTCCCAATGCTCGTCAGGCCGCGCAAACAACTCGATCTCCGCGCCGACCGCTTCGGCCTGCGCATTGAGCACGATGCGCGAGGAGCACGAGCCTGCATCCGCGATGACCTGCAGATCGTCGATGTCGGAGTAGAACACGGCAGCGTTGAATGTGATGCGGCGATCGGCCAGCAAAGTCTTCGCGCCGATCTCGTAATTCAACACCGTCTCGTCCTCGAACGTCGGCTGGCCGCTGTAGGTAACGAGATCGTCTTCACTGCACAGCCCGACGTTGAGCGGATCGTTGATGCCACCCAATCTGAAACCGCGCGCCACTTGCGCGGTCAGCAGCACGTCCTCGTTGGGCTCGAAGGAAAGAATCACACGCGGCGAGAAGCCATCCGAGCTGGTCTCGCCCGGCACCCTGGTGTAACCCACGTCCGCGAACGCGCCGGCGAAAGTGAGGAATCGCTCCTCTTCGAAATCGTAGTAACGCAAGCCGCCCGTCAGGCTCCACTGGTCGTTGAAATGCCAGGTGCCCTCGCCGAACAGCGCCATCTGCTGAAACTCGTACGGCACTTGGGAAAAATAGGGAGTGTCGGGCGGAGCGTTGAAAGTGGCGCTGGTGCCCATGCCGAGCCGGATCAACAAGGCGTCGTAGCCGGGCGTCGGCAGGCTCTGGCCGTAATCGCGATCGATGTCCTGATAGAAAGCGCCGACCAGCCATTCGAACGCGCCGCCGCCATCCGAAGCGAGACGGACTTCCTGGCTGAAGGATTTGAGCGAAGTCGTGTCGTACAGCGGCGAGTTCAGCCGCACGTCGGCCGGCGTCGCGATGCCCCTGCCTCGGTCGAAGGAGATCGTGACACTGCCGCTCAACTGCGTCGCGTCGCGCAGCACGACCAGATCGCGATCGGTGTACGAGCTGACGGACGTGAGCGTCAGGCCGCCGAGGCCGAACTCCATTTTCAGATCGGCCAGCGTGATCTCGTCGTCGATGCCTTCGCGGAACTGAGTCACTTGACCGCGCTCTCCAGGATTCACGGCTGGCTCGGTGGTCGTGAACGGATTGCCCAGAATGTTGTAGACGTCGATGCGAGGATAACCATCCGTCTCCAGCTTCTGATAAACGATGCGAGGCGTGATGGAAATGTTTTCCGTGGGTTGGATCAACAACGCGACGCGCGCCCCGCTTTTCTCGCCGCTGTTTACATCCTCGCGAACGGCGCGACCGGGATAATAGGAATCGATGAAACCGGCCTGCTCGTTGTAGTAGCCGACCAGTCGCAATGCCGTGGTCTGCCCCATCGGCGCGTTGATCATGCCTTTGAGGCCGCCGCCCCAATCGGTGTCCGTGCCGGTGTAGCCTCCGACTTCGACGGCGCCCTCGAATTCACCCAGCTTCGGCTGACGCGTGATGTAACGAACCGTGCCGGACGACGAGCCTGCGCCGAACAATGTTCCCTGCGGGCCGCGTAACACTTCGAAACGCTCCAGATCGAACAGATCCAGATCGGGCGTGAACAACGCCACCGAAATCGCCGACTCGTCCAGATACACACCCACCGACTCTTTCACACCGGGCTGGTCGCGCACGACCTGACCGGCGCTGATGCCGCGGATGGCCACCTGGCTCTGGCCGGGGCCGAGATCGGTGATGGTCAAACCCGCGAAGTTGCGCGACAGCTCGACGATGTTGGCCGAGCCTGAATTTCTGATTTGTTCTTCACCGGCGGCAGCCACTGAGAATGGCACGTCTTGCAGCGCCGTCGCGCGCTTCTGCGCGGTCACGATGATTTCAGCGAGGATCTCCTCATCCGCCTCTGGAGTAGCGGCCGCGGCCACTCGCGGCGTCATGGCCAGTCCCACGGCGGAAGCGATCGTCCCCAAGATCACGATATTGTGCTTGGTCATGTCTCCCCCCTCGATTCGATCGACGTGCGATTTATTCGATGTGCCGCCCTCAGAACTTCAGCGCCGCTCGAGCATGGAAATATCTTCCCGGCACGGGATACAGCGTGCCGTCGTAGTTATTGAGATCGCAGCTCAGGCAGGGCGGCGGATCTTCGTCCAGCAAGTTGTTCACACCCACCGCGAGCTGCAGTTGCTGATCGAACACCGGCGGCGTCCAGCTCACCCGCAGATCGGTGTAAACCTTGCTCTCCATCTCGTTGGTCAGTCGCGCCGGGTTGGAGCACAGCTCCTCCACCAGCTCGTTGTCGATCACAGACTGCGGACAGGTCTCGGTGAGATCGCTCAGATAGCGCAAGGTGAGCGAAGTCACGAAATCGTTGAACAGCCAGTCCGCGCTCAGTGTCGATTTGAATCGGACGTAGCCGCGGGTCGGCGAGCCCACTTCGATGCCGGCGCGCTCACGGCCGACCAGTCCGCTGGTGCCGACCGTGAACTCCTTGTAGCCGGCCAGATAAGTGTTGGCCCACTGGAATCGCAGCGAGCCGATGCCGCCCAGCTCCGACGTCGCCAGCAGCACCGTCCAGTCGAAGCCATCCGTTTCGATGCGCCCGATATTGGTGAGCTGATTGGCGAAGGCAGTGATGGAGCCGCCGGGGCCGCGCACGATGCCCTCGCAGAACAGCGGATCTAGCGTGTTCACGCAATTGGTCAGCAGGACCTGTGCGGTCAACGCCTGAATCGCGTTTTCCAGTTTAATGTCGTAGTAGTTGACGTCGAACGTGAGCTGGTCGATCCACTCGGCGTTCTCGGCCCAGGACGGGTTATAAGCGAAGCCGAAGTTGATGGTCTCGGACGTTTCGGGCGTCAGCGCTTCGTTGCCGCCGGTCTGCACGCTGATCTGCTGGTTGATCTGCGTGAACGTCGTCGGCACGCCTAGCGCCGCGCAATTGGCTCGTACGACTGGCGACGGGTTCGCGGTGTAGTTGGAGCACGGATCGTTGATGTTGCTGTCGAAGCGCGAACCGGTGTTGAACAGCTCACCGATGTTGGGTGCACGGAATCCTTCGGAGTAGCTGGCGCGCAATGACAGATCTTCGATCACTCGCCAGTAGAGCCCGCCCTTGAAGACTTCGTCACGGCCGATGCGATCGTAGTCGGACGAACGCACCGCCGCCGAGACTTCGAGCCGCTGCACGGCAGGCAGATCTCCAAGCACCGGCGCGCGCAGCTCCAAGTAAGCCTCGCGCACTCGAGTATCACCGGCGGTCGGCGCTGCGGGCACGTCGGCGGTCTCGCCCGCCTGCACTGTAGCGTCTGGCGTGAACGAACCTTCCTCCTTGCGATACTCGAAGCCCAGTGCGTACGCAAACGGGCCGGCGGGCAGATCGAACAAATCGCCGCTGACGTTGGCGATGATGTCGTTGAGCTCCTGCTCGCTCTGATCGTTCTGCGTGAACGTCGCCCAGTCGAGCATCTCTTGCGTGATGCTGCCCTCGCCGTTCGCTCCCTGCCCGCCGAAGATATTGAATGGCACGCAGCCCGGCACGGCCAGGCAGGCAGCTTCCGGTCCGAGCGCCAGCGCCAGCTTGCGCGAATTGAAAATGTTATGACCCTGCTGCGAGGCGTTGTTACGACCCCAGTTCAGGCTCACGTCCCAGAACATCGGCCGATCGCCGAGTTGCAGCTCGCCGCTCAACGAGCCGGATATCATGAAGGTATCGACGGTTTGATCGAAGATGCGTGGCCCCGCTTCCAGCGGCCGGCGCCCGATGGTGATGAGATTCGATCTGCCATCCAGGTCGATGCCGAACGGGTTGTAGCGCTGATCCGCCGGAATGAAAATATTGTCGAGATAGAAGCCCGAGCCGGCGTCCGAGCCGAGAAACAGCGGATTCGGCGCCGCCTGATTGCTCGACTTCCGATTGGTGTATGCCGCAGTGAAGCGCAGCGTGACGCTCTCGGACACGTCGTACTCGGCCTTGCCGAACAGATTCACTCGCCGGTTCGGCGTGATCAGATAATTGTAGGGCCGGAAGTTGAACCGATCGGGAGTGCCGAAGGCGTGGAAATCGCCGCTGGCCGGATTGTTCGGATCGTACGTCGGCAGCGTCGCTCCATTGTTGACCACGCCGTTGTTCAACGTGACATCGACCGTATCTGGCTCGCCGTCGCCATCTACGTCGCCGCGCGGATCGAGAAAGATGAAACGACCCTGTGGCGTGCCGGAGCTGCCGCCCACACCCGGAGGCGCTCCGTAGATCACTTGGCTCGACAGATCGCGGTCCTTCGAGTAGACGGCGTCCTGCCGCGAGTAGCTGGCTGTAAAGAATGCGCGGCTGCGTTCGGCGCCGGCGCCGAAAGAAATACTGTAGTCCTGCGTGTAACCGTCGCCCTCGTCGTAGGCCGCTTGATTCGTTTCTAAATCGAAGCCGCGAAAGTCGGAGCGCGTGATGACGTTGACCACGCCGGCAATGGCGTCCGAACCGTAAATGGGCGACGCGCCGTCCTGCAGGACTTCGATGCGATCGATGGCCGAGGTCGGGATGGTGTTGAGATCGACCGCGCCCGACACGCCGCTTGCCGACGAGCCACGCACCCAGCGCTTGCCATCGACCAGCACCAGCACTCGCTTGGAGGTGAGATAGCGCAGGTCGATTTCGCTGGAGCCGGCGCCGATGCCGCCGCCATCGGGAGGAAAGCCGAGGTTGCCGCTGGAATTGTTGGAGCGGTTGATGGCCGAGCCGGAGATCGGCAGGCGTTGCAGATAATCGGCCACCGAGATTTCACCGCTGCGGTCGATATCCGCGGCGGTGCTCATCTGCAAAGGCGCGACGCTCTCGACCGGGTTCTGACGGATGCGCGAACCGGTGACGATGACTTCTTCAGGTTCGCGCTCGGCGGCCGTCGCGAATGGGCCGCAAACCATGCATGTTGCCTGCACGATACACAGGCTCAGCGTTGCAGGTAAATGACGGGCGCTCCAACGATCGATCTTTATTCTTTCCATGTCCGACCTCCGCTGGGAGATGGTCGGAACGTAGCACCGATCAGGGTTGCGCCAATACGTCTATATACTGAACGTCGATAGCTGCATACATTGCACGCAATTCATGCTTTTTGGCTGCCGCTTTCTCGCATCACTTGCATAGTGCACCGCAATGATTTGCGCGTATACAACGCGCGCGGAAGTGCGGAAATCAAAGCGGCAAAAACTCAAAACAAATTAGCGAAGAAATATCCGTAGGCGCTCGGGGCGAGCAAGGCGACGTATACCAAGCCGGTGATCGCGCCCCCCAGATGTGCATCGTGATTGATCCGTCCGCGCGGATTGCGAGCTGCATACCAGGTGTAGGCGAGATACCCGATGGCGAACAACGGAGCCGGAATGGGTACCGGAATCGGAATGATGAACAGCTTCTGATCGGGAAACAGCACGATGGCCGCGAACAGAATTGCCGAGATCGCCCCCGACGCGCCCAGGGTGGCGTACTCGGGATTTTTCTTGTGCTTGAAATAGGTGCCGAGGTGGCTGATCACCAGGCCGGCGGCATACAACAATAGAAAATGAGTCGAGCCGATGGCGCGCTCCAACAGGAAGCCGAAGAAATAGAACGTCAGCATGTTGAAGATCAGGTGCATCAGGTCGGCGTGCACGAAGCCGCTGAGCACGAACGTGTCGTACTGCCGCCGGCGCAGAAACCAGTAGGGCCGGAACAGGCAGCGGTCGATGAGCTTGGGATTGGCGAACAGGCCGAGCAGACTGGTGGCGATGGTGATGACGAAAATGACCAGCGCGGCGGACAGGGACAAACTCACGTGAAGGTTTCCTGCGGGCAAGAGAAGGCGGCGCCATTGTGCCGGATTCGTCCGACGCGGGCGCGGCTCAAACGTGCAAAACCTGCTTGATGAAAGCGGCGACGATGCGTCGGGACGCGGCGAACGCCTCGGCGTCGTGGCCCAGCGTCGGGTTCAACGAGAATCGCTCGATGGCTTCGGTGGCGGGAATGTCCGTGCCATCGACCGAAATCTCGCCGTCGGCGCCTTCGCTCAGCAAGGCGCCGTGATGGGACCGCACTCCTTGTAATACCACCGGCTGCGACAGCAGTGGCCAATCGAAAACGTGCCGGGCGCCGGGAAACTCGTGCAACTCGATGTTCGCGCCTGCCTGGCGGGCGCGAGCCACGTAATCGCGACACGGTCCAATAGGATTCAGATCGTCGGACACGCCATGCAGTACGTGAACGGGGCGGTCGACCAGCTGTTCGTCGTGCCGATAACGGATGTGACATGCCGGATAAAACGACAGGTAGCCGGCGAATTCGCCCCGTTTTGGACCATGCATGTTCTGGAAGCGCCGCACGGCTGAGTAGAGCGCCGCCTGCCCGCCGCGTGAAAAGCCCATCAGCGCCACGCGCCCGCCGTCGATGCGCGGGTGACCGGCCAGTACATCGAAAGCGCGATACGCGTCGACGATCATGGCGAGGCGGCCCAGCAGTTCCTGGTTTGCAAAAGTCGTGTCGATGCCGCGGCCGGTGAAGCAATCGAGCATCAAGCTAGCGACGCCGTGATCGGTCAGGAAGCGCGCCCATTCGTCGACGTAACCGGACACGCCGCCGGAACCATGCATCAGGACGATCGCTGGGACCTTCGCCATGCCGGGTGGCAGACGCAGCGCCGCCGTGAGCGTCACGGGCTGCCCTTCGCGCTGGCCGGTGAGGAATTGCCGATCTGTAAGCGTCGTGGACGGGACCGCGTGCAGTTCGATCTTCCACGTGCGAAAGCCTGTTTCCATGCGGGCTAGTGTAAGGCAGACTCGGCTCACCAGCACCGGCGAGCCGCACTCCTCGCCGCAGTCATCGTTACCCGTCGTCCGCTATGTCCTCCGAACTCGCTCCGACGACAACCGACGATCGTATCGGCCTGCTCGATACGACGCGCGGCATCGCCGTGCTCGGCATCTTGATGATGAACATCACGGGCTTCGGCCTGCCGTATGCCTACGACGATCCCACGGTGTGGGGACTGGAGTCGTCGGCGGATCTCGTTGTATGGCGAATCATGGCGCTGTTCTTCGAAGGCACCATGCGAGGCTTGTTCACTCTCCTGTTCGGCGCCAGTGCGCTTTTGTTTCTGGCGCGACATGCAGCTCGCGCTTCCGATCTGCGCCCCGCGGATTTGTATTTCCGTCGCACGCTCTGGCTGATGGTCTTCGGCTTGATCAATGGTTACGTGCTGTTGTGGAGTGGTGACGTGCTGCTCTACTACGGCGTCGCCGGACTGCTGCTGTTCGTATTTCGCAACTTGCCGCCTCGACAGCTGCTGCTGTTGGCAACGGCGTTCATGGTGCTGCAAACCATGATCACGGTATCGGAGTGGAACGATTACCGTGAAGTGCAAATGCTCGCCGAGGCAGCGACCGAACGTCGGTCGGCGGGGCAACCGATGACGGACGGCGACCAGGAAGCGCTCGATGCGTTCGAAGCTCTGCAAAACGAGATGCGGCCCGCACGCGAGAACCTGGAGTCCAGCGTCGGCAACGTGCGCGCGAGCTACCTGTCGGCTTTCGCAGTGCTAAGCGGCGACACGTGGTACATGCAGAGCCAATTTTTCTTTCGACACGGGCTGGTGGAATGCCTCGGCATGATGCTGCTCGGCATGGCGCTGCTGAAGCTCGGCGTGCTTTCGGGGGCGAGCTCGACGCGTGTTTATCTAGCGATGGTGGTCATCGGCTATGGCTTAGGGTTGAGCGTGAACATCGCGGAGGTCCGGCAAGTGGAGGCCGCGCAGTTTTCAGCCGAGGTCATGCTCCACACATTCATCACTTACGATCTTGGCCGGATTCCGATGACTCTGGGGCATCTGGGCTCGATCGCATTGTTATATCGCACGCGATGGTTCGCCAGCGCGTCACGCGTGCTCGGCGCCGTGGGGCAGATGGCTTTGACGAATTATCTGACGCAGAGCTTGTTGTGCCTGCTGATTTTTACCGGCGCAGGACTCGCATGGTACGGACAGCTGGCGCGACACGAGCTGTATTACGTGGTCATCGCGATCTGGATAGTGCAGCTGGCATGGAGCCCTTTGTGGCTGCGCCAATTCCGCTATGGCCCCGCCGAATGGCTATGGCGCTCGCTCACGTATCTAAAATGGCAGCCCCTGCGCCGCTCCTCGGCGGCGGCGAGAGTCACTGCGCCGGTTCAAAAATCAACCTGACTGCGCCTCGAATATCTTTCGCACCGACTCCATAGTGTCTGCATCCTCCAGACGCTTGTCGTCACGATAACGTTTGACTCGTGCTAGCCGCAGGGCGAGGCCGCCCGGATATCTCGGGCTCGCCTGTAAATCGCTGAACGCAATCTCCACGATCAACTCCGGCCGCACATACACCGTCCAATCGTCGCGATGCGTTTCGCGCGCCAGAAATTCCTTGGTCTGCCATTCGAGCATCGCGTCGGTCAGGCCTTTGAACGTCTTGCCCAACATGACGTACTCACCCGTCGCCGGATCGAGCGCTCCAAGATGGAGATTGGAAAGCTTACCGGTGCGCCGACCATGACCCCATTCGGCAGCGAGCACCACCAGATCCAGCGTGTGCGCCCGTTTGATCTTGAGCCAGCTCGCACCCCGATTGCCCGCTTCGTACGGCGCGGACAACGACTTCGCCATGATCCCTTCGTGGCCAGCGGCAATCGCCGCGTCATAGAACGCGCTAGCCTCCTCCTCCGACGCCGTGACCAAACGAGGAATGATCAACTCCGCAGGCACCGCGCGGCCGAGCGCTTCGTAACGATCCCGCGTCGGCCGATCAGCCAAACTCTCATCGCCGAGACGCAGGCAGTCAAAGAAATACGCGCGCATCGGCAGCTCCGCCTGCAGCTTCGCCACATCCAGCTTTCTCCCGAAGCGACGCATCGTGATCTGGAACGGATGTGGCCGACCCGCGGCGGTGAACGCAATCGCCTCGCCATCCAGAATAACTTCACGCGCGGGCAACTCTCGGACCAGCGCGGCAATCTCGGGAACAGCGGCAGTCACGTCGTTGAGACTTCGCGTATAGATGTGCACGGACTCGCCGCTCTTATGGACTTGAATCCGCGCACCGTCCATCTTCCATTCGAATACGGCGTCCTCGCCCAGCTGCTCCAATGCCTCGCCGACGTCAGCCGCCGTTTGCGCCAGCATCGGAGCCACGGGCGAAAGCAGCTCGAGTTGAAAATTCGCCAGAGCGCTTTCGCCTTCGACCAGTGCGGCGTGCGCGACAGCTCCCAGGCTCTTTGCGTACATCGCGGCTCGTCGCACCTTATCTACAGCCAGCTGAGCCGCAGCCGCGATTGCATCGACCATGACGCCGGCGAGCGCACCTTGGCGCAGCTCACCGATCAGCAACCGAATCAAAAAATCTTGCTCGGCTGCAGTGGCGCGAGAAAACAATTCGCGCAGCGCTTCGGCGCGACGCGTTGTCGAGCCGCTGCCCCGGATACCAGCGATCTCATTCAAGCGCTGATCGACTTCCAACACGGTTAGCACCGGCTCGCCAGCCGACGCTGCGTCGCTAGCGTTCTTCAGCACGGCATAGCCAATGCCAAATTTTCCTTGAGGTGTTTCGCCGGAAAGATACGCCACGCCCACCACGATCTCGTCCGGCTGGAACTGCCGCAAACACGCGGCCAACTCGCGCACCTTCGCGGTCCGCGCCGATGTGGCCGCGACCTTGGACGATGTTTCGACGATGCTCGCGAGCAAGGTCATGAAGGCAGCTTCGATTACGTCTGTTTGGCAGCTTTGGCGCGACGACGGAACAACTCGGCCAGCGTATCGCTCTCGGCCAGATCGGCCGCCGCGCTGAACTCGGCCGCGGCCTGATCGTGTTCCTCGAGCGCTTCGTGCAACTCCGCGACGGTGGCGTGATAGACCATTCTATCCTGGACTGCGTGCAACTCATCGCTGGCACGCAGCGCCCGCAATGCCTCTTGCGCGCCACGTGCGTAACGTAACGCGATGACTCGATTCAAAGTTGCAATGGGACTGGGAAACAGCTCGCACAGCTGATCGTAATGACGCACGATCTGCGCCCAATCGGTCGTTTCCAGACTGCTGGCGCTGGCGTGCGTGACCGCGATGGCCGCCTCGATGTGATATCGGGTCACCGCGTCGCCGCGAATCGATTGCGAAAAGTACTCCATGCCGGCATCGATGACCTCGCGATTCCATCGCAAGCGGTCCTGTTTGGCCAGCGGCACGGGATGACCTTCCGCATCCACCCTGGCCGGCGCTCGCGCTGCGGTCAGGTGAAGCAAGGCTGCCAAGGCGTGCGTCTCGGGCTCCGCCGTCAACGGATGCGCAGCCAACATCCGGACCAGCCGCAAAGCATCTTCGCACAGCAAAGGCCGGAACCACTGCGGATGGCGCGGGCTGAGGTAGCCCGCATCGAACAGCAGATAAATCGCATTGAGAATGCGCGGCAGCCGCTCCTGCACCAACTCGCGGGGCGCGATATCGAATGTGACTTGCGCCTCGCGCAGATCGCGCTTGGCGCGCACGATGCGCTGATTCATAGATTGCGGCGTAGTGAGCAATGCGTGCGCAATCTCATCGACACTCAAACCGCACGCCAGCCGCAGCGTCAGCGCCAACTGTGACGCTGGCGTGAGAGAAGGATGACAACAGAAGGCGATCAGCCGTAGCAATTCATCGTCAAACGCGGCTTCCGTGGAGAAGGCGTTATCCGGATCGGCTGCCTGCTCTTGGGTAAATTCCGTGGGTATCTCGAAGCGCGCGCGCCGCAGCCGATCCGTCAGAGCATTGCGAGCTGCCGTGTAGAGCCACGCCGTCGGATTGTTCGGCACGACGTTCATCGACCAGTTGCGCATCGCTGAGACAAGCGCGTCCTGCACGGCGTCCTCGACCATATCGATGCGCGCGACGCCGACGCGACTGGCGAGCAGCGCGATCAACCGACCCGATTCACGACGAAACAGGTCGGCGACCAGGCCCCGAGCTTCAGCTTCACGGGATGACATCGATCTCGCGCAACTCGATCCAGCCGAATTCCAGGTGCGGGCCGGGAGCGAGCAATGCCTGCGCCTGTTCGTAGCTGTCGGCGGTGAGGACGAACAGGCCGCTGATGACGTCCTTGCCTTCGGCGTAGGGACCGTCGCTCACCACCATCTTGCCCTTGTCTCCACGCAGGTGACGACCGCCCTCGTCCTTCAGCTTCTTGCCCACCGTGACCAATCCCTGGGCGCGCAGGCCGCCGATCCATTCGTGATAGCGCTGAATCAGCGCCTGCATCTCGGTGGGGCTGAGATTGCGGGTGCGCACGGGATCTTCGTGCAACAGAACCAGATATTCGGCCATGGCGGACTCCGTGAGGTGACGAACAGCATACCTGTCCGGGTCCTTGACGAACCGTCCGGAGGAAAAGTGACATGGCCCAAATAAAAAGGCACGGCGCGTATCCCTGCGCCGTGCCGAGTGCAGGATGAGCGGGAGGCGCCCTCTCCTGCCGAACCGTAGCGGCCGGACTACTTGCCGGCGCCGCCGAACGTGCCCCGAACGCCCAGCAGAATCCGGCGCGAGCCCGATTCGAAGGCGAACGGCAGGTTGTCGTATTGCAGGTACTGGCTCTGGTCCTCTTCCGTCAGGTTGATTGCTTCCAGCGTCAGGCCGATGCTGTCCGTGACCTGATAGCCGAGCTGCGCATCCAGCTGCCCATAATCGCGATTCCACACCCCGAAGGTGCGGGTCGAGTTGTCGTCGGAGAACTGGAAGTTGCCGTCGAACGACTCGTCCCGCCAGGTGTAGGACAGACGCGCCTCGAAGCCGAAGTTCTGGTAGTAGATCTGCGCGTTGTAGGCGTGCTTGGCGACACCCGGAATCGGCAAACCTTCGTCGACGTCGTTGCTGAACGGCGATTCCGAATCCGAGTAGGTGTAGTTGAGGTTGAAGCCGCCGCCGAAGTCGAACGCATACTGACCCGAGACCTCGAAGCCTTCGATAGTGCCGCCCTCGCCGTTGATGGGCCGCGTCACCGGTCCGAAGCGACCGCCGGCCTGATCGGGCACGAACACCGATTCGGTGATCACGGTAATGAACGAATCCACGCTCTTGCGGAACGCGGTCACCGCCGCGAGGCCCTGCGAGCCGAAGTAATATTCGTAGCCCAGGTCGAACTGCTTGGCGCGATACGGCTCCAGCTCCGGATTGCCCGAGCTGCCGTTGGTGAACTCGAACAGATCGGTGACCGGATTGCGCGTGAAGTTGGTCTCGAAGCCGCGGCCCAGCTGGAACAGATCCTGTCTCGCCACGACCTTCGCGGCCGACACGCGAATCTTGTGCCCCTCGGCCACATCCAACACGATGTTGGCGCTCGGCAGAACGTCCGTGTAGCTGCGGTCGACGACATTCGTATTGAATTCGCGCAGCACCCCGTTCCAGCTGTCCGTGCCCCAGTAGGTCGGATTGGCCAACGCCTCGTTCTGCGCGACCGAGAGGTCCGTGCGTATCACGCGCGCGCCGAAGTTGATGTGATATCCCTCTTCCGGCAGCCCCACATCCGCCATCAGATAAGCCGAGGTGGTTTCTTCCTCGACGTTGAATGTTTCCAGCGGCGAGGGGAAGAACGTGAACGGCGTGTCCGGATACAGCGACTGGATCCACGCCAGCGCGTTGCTCATCTGGCTACGGTTCTGCACCAGCACGCTGTTGGTGCCGGCGTTGCCGGAGCTCCAGAACCCGCTGATGCGTTCGACGCGCCCCGGTGAGCCGGCCATGGTCTGATACGGCACGATCATCGCCGGCGCGGTGTCGAAGCGGCTGTTGACCGGACAGTTGGGCCGGCCCGGCGTGCCCAGCGGCGCGCCACCTCCGCTCAGCGAGTCGCACGCCTTCGGACCGATGGCGCCGTCCTGGAAATAACCGAAGTTGGTCCAGTTCGCGCCGTAATCGATGCCGTCCAGATCGCTGTAGCCATGATAGTCGGCGAGGTAGCGGCCGAACTCGTAATCGATCTCACGCTTCGCCCCGCGCACGCCGCCGCTGAACGTCACATTCTTTTTGCTGAAGAACGCCGGATCCCACTGCAGGTCCGCACGCAGCGAATAGTTCTCCGCGTCGGTGCTGTCGCCGAACGCCCAGTGCGACTTGAAGAAGCCGTTGTTCGGATTGGTGAACAGGTCCTGATTGCCCACCAGAGTGAAGCTCGGCAGCTCGCCGCCGTTGTTGTCGTATCTGAACTGGTAGTTGGGCGGGGCCGAGCCGTTGGGCGCGAAGCCGGGGCCACCATTGATCGCACGCACCCCGTACTGGGTGTAACGCACGTCGTTGTTGGCGCTGCCACTCTCCTGATCCGCCTTCGAATAGGCCGCCGCGCTGCTGAGGCGCACCGAGCCGCCGTTGTCCCATTTCAGGCTGAGCTGGAAATTATCCGAACTGATTTCCGTGTTCTTGACGAACGAAATCGCCTCGGCCGAATTGGCGGTGTACGTGCCGTTCAACAACACGCCGTTGGCGTCGATGGCGTACGGCTGCGAGGTATCCAGACCCGGAGTCTCCGCGGAGAATGGAAACTTCAGCGACGCTTCCTCGGTCAGGATGTCGAGATCGGAGTGAAACCAGATGCCCTCGATCTCGAGCGAATCGGTGGGACGGAACGCGACTGAGAGCGACGCGCCCAGACGCTCGCGCTCTTCGTCGCGATCGGTGGCGTAGCGATATTCGGGCGCGAAGTAATTCTGCGACACCCGGTCGCGATCGGGACGCTGGCTGAACTTCCAGCCGCCGCGATTCTGGCCGCCGAGCACGTCGGTCTGGAACACCTGCTTGTCATAGGAAACGGACGCGAGCACCGCCAGCCGGTCGTTGAACTGATGGCTCGCGACGATCGCGCCCAACGGTTCCCAGCCCTCACCCGCATCGGCATAACGCAGGTTGCCCGCGATGTTCGTTCCCTGACCCAGCGAGAACGGGCTGCGCGTCTTCAGGTTCACGATGCCGCCGAGGCCGCCTTCGAGCTGCGCGGCGTTTGGGGACTTATAAACATCGACGCCGCCGAGCAGCTCCGAAGGAATGCCTTCGAGCGAGTCGGTCTCGCGGAAGTTGCCTTCGCCCTGGGTGTAGAGCTCGAGGCCGGTGAGAAAGATGTCGCTGTTGAGCAGCGTGACGTTCTGATCGAGACCGCGGATGCGCACCTTGGTGCCCTGGCCGTTGGAGCGATCGATCTGCACGCCGCTCAGGCGCTGCAAAGCTTCCGCCACGTTCTGGTCGGGAAACTTGCCGATGTCCTCGGCCGCCACCGACTCGATGATCTGGTTGGACTCCCGCTTGTTTTCCAGCGCATTGGCTAGCGACGCGCGAAAGCCGGTGACGACCACTTCCTCCACGACGCCCGCTTCCTCGGTCTGGGCGTTGACGTTGGCCATGGTCAGACCGCCCAAGGACGCGGCGGTAAAAGCCAGGGCGCGTGAATACTGTCGACGGTTCCGCATGTTTTCCCCCAATGCGATCGCCATGCGATCAAAGTTCGTGCGAGCTGATGTCGGCCCGATGAGCCTTTGTGTGATTTCCCCCGACGGTGGTCAGGCATCCCTGCGACCGTCGGCGCCGATCTTGCGGCGGTCTGTCCATCGTTGTCAATGCCCACTTGTCGTTGTTAGCGCTTTCAAGACAACAATGTTGATTTTATTGGCGTTTATTTATTTGACAGCGAGAGCCATAAAATCGCCATCCATGCGCCGAGGCGGACGCCTCCGCGACAGGCGGAACGAGGGTTCGCGGGCTGGGGCGAAAGCGATTGCGTCATTCGTGCAACGGTTTTGGGACCGTGCAGGACTTGCATCGGCTTGTGCTTGGCGCACGAAGCGGCGGATTTGAGAAGATCGAGGACCGACGCGCTCCTCGTTACCCGCTACATGAAAAAATGGGCCCCGCTGCTGTGGATTCCGCTGCTCGTTCTGGCCGCCGCCTGGGTGCTGGCCGATCGTCTGCAGAGCATCGACTTCCAGGATGTGAAACAACAGCTGCTGGCGCAGCCGGCCAGCACCGTGATGCTCGGGCTGCTGTTCAGCATAGGCGTCTATGCATTGGTGGGAATTTACGAAGGCATCGCCGTGCGCATGGCGAGTGGACGCACCATGCCCGCGGTGGCGTTTCGAACCGCGATCATCTCGAATCCCATTGGCCGCGCCATCGGCCTCGCGTTGGTGAGTGGCGGAGCCTTGCGATATCGCATGTATGCGGCCGCGGGATTATCGGCACGCGAGGTAGCGTCGGTGATCGTGCTCGCCGCCATGCCTTATTTCTTCAGCGTGGGCTGGCTGATCGATTTGTCACTGTTGCTCAACGCCGAAACCGCCGCGAAGGCGCTGCGCCTCTCGACCGGCGTCGTGCTGTTGCTGGGCGCGATCGGTCTCGCCAAGGACATCGGTTGGCTGACGTTCGTGATTCGTCGCAAAGAGCCGATGGTGGTGCGCGGTCAGCCGCTGCCAGTGCCGACGCTACGCGACACGTCGGTTCAGCTGGCCGTCGGTCTGGTGCAGATCTCGCTGATGACGGGCATTCTTTATATCTTCATGCCCGCCGAGCTGGCCATGAGCTGGCCGGCGTTCATCGCGATTTACTGTATCGCCTTCGTCGCAGGACAACTCAGCAACGTGCCCGCCGGCCTGGGCGTGCTCGAAGCGGCGCTGTTATTGATGTTGCCGCAAGTTCCGCCGGGCAAGCTGCTCGGCGCAATCCTCGCCTATCGCGCGGTGTACGAGATCCTGCCGCTGCTGGTGGCGCTCGGCTTGCTGGTGATGTTCGAATCGACCAGCGCCAGCGGCGTTCTGCGCCGCCGGCTGCTGCGTCGTTGAGCGTTCGTTAGAACCGACCCATCGCTTCCTGCGCCCAGGCCTTGCCATTGCCCGCTTGTGCGAGCGGCACGCATGCCTCGAACTTGCCAGGGATGGCGACGTATTGCAGAACCTGCGTTGCGCCCGGCTCCGAGCAGAAGAAGCCAAGCAACGTCAGTTCCTTGGTCATGAGAATGAACGGCCGTTTCAGATCCTTCGGGCGCGGGTCGTACGCCAGCTCGGTCGCGACGGCTTCATCGTTGGCTTTCTGCACCAGCTCGGTCTGCTGGCCCTTGCTCAACTCCACGAACGCCTTGCCGTGCGCCTTGCGAGCCGCGTCGTCGAAGGCCTGCAAGCCGGTGACGAAACGATCGCGATCTTCCTGCGTGTAGACATCCTTGAGCATGGTGTCGATGAAGGCCGGCACGCCGACGTCTTTCGCGCCGGGAGTGTCGGTGCGCGGAATGATGATCTCCGCGATCTCGCCGACCAGCGCGCCCTGCTCCTTCGTGAGGAACACCGGCGTCCACGACGCCTCCTGCTGTTTGGGCGCGCAGCCGTTGAGGATGCCGAGGACTGCTGGCGCGGATACGACGCCGCCCATGAGATAGGCGACCCGCTGCAACACCTGCCGACGGTTCATATTCATATCCAGATTTTCGGGCTTCATGGCGGGCGCCCTCAGATGTTCATCTTCTTGAGCTCTTCCACCGCGTGATTCGCAGCACGCGCGGTCAGAGCCATGTAAGTCAGCGACGGGTTCTGGCACGCCGCCGACGTCATGCACGAACCGTCCGTGACATAGACGTTCTTACAAGCATGCACCCGGTTGAACTGATCGAGCACGGAAGTCTTGGGATCGCGCCCCATGCGCGCCGTGCCCATCTCGTGGATACCCAGGCCGACGCCCGTCTCGCGATCGTAGGTGCGCACATTGCGATAGCCGGCCGCTTCGAGCATTTCGGCGGCGTCGTTCGCCATGTCCTTGCGCATCTTCAGCTCGTTTTCCCTGAGCACGGCGTTGAAGGACAGCACCGGCATGCCGAACTTGTCCTTGCGCGAGCGGTCGAGGGTCACGCGATTCTCGTGATATGGCAGGATTTCGCCGAATCCGCCGACTCCCATGTACCAGGGGCCCGGCTGCGAGGCGCGTTCCTTCAGCTCCTTGCCCAGCGTCTCGTCGAGCATCAAGCCAGTCCAGCCGCCGCGAGAAGCGCCGCCTTGGTAGCCGAAGCCACGGAGGTAATCGCGCTTATCCTTGCCGACGTTGCGATAACGCGGGATATAGATGCCGTTCGGTCTGCGGCCGGTGTAGTACTTGTCCTCGAAGCCGTCGACCATCGCACGCGCACCGACATCCAGATGGTGATCCATGATGTTGCAGCCGAGCTCGCCGCTGTCGTTGCCGAAACCATTCGGAAAACGGCTGGAAGTCGAGCTCAACATGATGTGCGTCGAGCCGAACGTCGAGGCGCACAGGAAAATCACCTTGGCGAAAAAGTCGGTGGTCTGGCGCGTTTCCGCATCCATCACGCGCACGCCGGTGGCGCGACCCTGCTTCTCGTCGTAGATGATCTCGTAGACGATCGAATTGGGGCGCAAGGTCATGTTGCCGGTTTTCTCGGCCGCCGGCAGCGTGCTCGAATTGCTGCTGAAGTACGCGCCGAACGGACACCCGCGAATACACATGTTCCGATACTGGCAGGTGCCACGCTGCGGGCTGTGGGCCAGCGGGGCGGTCAGGTGCGCGACCCGGCCGATGGTGATCTGGCGGCCGAGCTTGTCGGCCACTGCTTGTTTGAAATGCTTCTCGACGCAGTTCATTTCCATGGGCGGCAGGAACTTGCCGTCGGGCAACTGCGCGAAACCTTCGTTCTGGCCGCTGACGCCGATGAAGCTTTCGACGTGGTCGTACCACGGCGCGACATCGTCGTAGCGGATCGGCCAGTCGACCGCGATTCCGTCCTTGGCGTTGGCCTCGAAGTCCATCGGGCTCCAGCGGTAGCTCTGCCGGCCCCACATGATGGAACGACCGCCGACGTGATAGCCGCGGATCCAGTCGAAGCGCTGGACCTCGGTGTAAGGAAATTCGGTGTCGTCGACGAACCAGTGCTTGGTGGCCTGGGTGATGGCGTAACCGGTGCGGGCCGCGGTCTCCTGTCGTTGAAGGTCCTCGGCAGTCGCGCGCCCGGCATATGGGAAGTCCCACATGTCGGTGGTCGCGGTGGGATAGTCGGCAACGTGGTTGACCATCCGGCCTCGATCCAGCACCAGGGTCTTCAAGCCCTTTTCGGTCAGCTCTTTGGCGGCCCAGCCGCCGCTGATACCGGTACCTACCACGATCGCATCGTAACTGTTCTCGTTCATCCAACCCCCTCTCGCGCCGCCGCTCCGGCGGTCGAATCTATGGCTAGTTCCCGGAGTGTAACCGGTTGCATTCGCCACCACCACGCATTGCGGCAGACCGCATCGCCGACGCGGCGGTCAGTATCGGTCAGTGGGTGGGGTGGCCGGCGAGCCCGCCGACCGTTTCATCGCCCAGTAAACCGGCATCCCGGCCGCGAACAGCGCCATGCTCCACCAGAAAGCTTCGGCCCCGGCGCCGAACAGCGTCCACAGCGAGTACAGGGCCGCAAGCATTGCTATGAGCAAGAATAGCGACAAGCGTCGGCCTGCCTCGCCCAGCGCCCCACTCCAGCACAGCTTGAGCGCGGCCACGGCGCAACACAGGTACATCACCAGATAGGTCGAGGTGGCCACCAGGATGATGAAAGTGAACACCTGGACCATGGAGCGGCTGTAGTTCATCAGCACCAGCACGGTGAGCAACACGCTCGTGATCCCCAGCGACGCCCCAGGCGTGCCATGCCGCGACTCGCGAGCAAACAGCTTGGGAAATACGCCTTCGTTGGCCAGCACGCGCGGCATTTCTCCCTGCAACAGAATCCAGCCGTTGAGCGCGCCGAACCCGCTGATGAAAGCAAATAACGCCAGCGTGCTCGCCACTTCATCGCCCCAGAACATTCGCATGACATCCGCGAACGGTGCGCTGGAGGTCGCGAGCGTCGAGCCCGGCAGCAACAGGACGACCACGGAGCAGGCCAGTATGTAGATGCCTGCGGCGATGAGCGTGCCCCACAAAGTGGCGAGCGGCACGTTGCGTTGTGGATTTTCTACATTGTCCGCCGGCACGGTGGCGGACTCGAGGCCCAGGAACGCCCACAACGTCAGGATGGCCGAAGCATTGACCGCGGTCAGTGAGAACGGCGTCGGCTCCATCTCCACCACCGATGCGTCCGCCCTGATCAGCAGCCACATTCCGAGCACGATGATGGCGATCAGCGGCAGCAGTTTCAGCACCGTGGTGACGATCTGCAGCTCGCCCATCTGACGAGTGCCTCGCCAGTTCACATAGGTGAGCACCCAGATGATCGCGCACGATGCCAGGGCCGGTCCGCCCGGCGTTTGTTTGATCCACGGGATCAGCTCGGCGAGATAAGCAACGGTTGCGATGGCGATGGCGGCGTTGCCCACCCAGATCCCCATCCAGTAGCCCCATGCCATAAAGAAGCCGACACCGTCGCCGAACGCGACGCGCGCGTAGACGTAGGGCCCGCCCGCTTTCGGAAACAGCTTCGCGAGCCGCGCGAATACGACGGCCAAGGCGATCGCGCCGCCCGAAGTAACGATCCAGCCGAGAATGCTGTTGAGTCCGTATGGCGCGAGCGAGGCCGGCAACAAATAAACACCGGAGCCGACGGTGTTGCCGATCACCAGCGCCAGACACATCCAGAAGCCCATTTGACGACGCGGCGACTGGACGTTCATGGCTTCAGTCCAGACGGATCTGCCGGCCGGCTTTGATGACGCCGCGAACCTGTCGCAGCTTATCTATGTCGAGCAGCGGATCGCCTTCGACTGCGATCAGGTCCGCGAGCTTGCCAGCACTGATCGAACCCAGCTCCCGCTCCTTGGCGAGCAACTGGGCCGAGCCCAGCGTGGCGGAGCGGATGGCGTCCATCGGCGTCAATCCATAGCGCACCATGTAAGCGAACTGACGCGCATTGTCGCCATGAGGGTAGACGCCACTGTCGGTGCCGAACGCGATACGAACTCCGGCCTTCACCGCCTTCGCGAAGCCATCGCGCTGCTGCTGTGTGGTCTCGTCGTTCTTACGCATGATCTCCTCGCTCCAGTGATCACGCCGGCCGGTCTCCGCGATGTAGTCGCCGTTGTAGATATCGGCCACCAACCATGTGCCATGTTTCTTCATCAGCGCAATGCCTTCGTCGTCGAGATACGAAGCATGCTCGACGGAGCGCACACCTGCTCGCACCGCTCGCTTGATTCCTTCAGCGCCGTGCGCATGCGCTGTGACAAAGATTCCGTACTGCGCAGCTTCGTCCACTGCGGCTCGAATCTCGGCTTCAGAATATTCCGCCGCACCTGGTGTGGTGCCTGCGGTGAGCACGGCGCCTGTTGCGATCACCTTGATAAAGGTCGCGCCGCCGCCGATCAGCTCTCGCACTCGCTGCCGGATTTCGATTTCCGAATTGGCGACGCCGCGCCGCATTTCTTCAGGAACGACTACGTCGGGCGCGAATCCGGTGACTTCCCCTCCGCCACCGCTGACCGTGATGTATGCCCCGGCAACGAACATTCGCGGACCGTCGACAATTCCGCCGTCGATGGCGTTCCGCAGGGCCACGTCAGTGAAGGCGCGATAGCATCCAACGTCACGCACTGTCGTGAAGCCGGCACGCAGCGTGCGTCGAGCGTTCTCGACACCTTTCAGTACATCCTCGGCCGCCGAGCTATACAAAGGTGCGGCGATTTCCGAGGACATGATGCTGCCCACCAGATGAGTGTGCATGTCCATCAGACCCGGCAGCACGGTATAGCCGGACCAATCTACCCAGCGGCCGCTCGGATCATTCTTATGGTCGGCGACAGCGACGATGCGCTCGCCATCGATACGAATCGCCTGGTTCTCGAGCACGCGGCCGCGCTCTACATCGATCAGCTTGCCCGCGCGCACCCAGAGAGTTTCGGCCTGCGTGCTGCAAGCGAAGGTCAATCCGAACAGGACTGCCGCAACCAGGGTCGACTTGAAACGGCGGAGCGAGATTGAGTGCGTCATGTCTCTCCGCCGCGTTTCAGCGTGCTACAGCAGCGCTGCGTACTTTGACAGCTCACCCACGAAGTGCGCTCGATGATCGGGCAAGTCCGCGGTGAATTGAAATCCCGAGAACTCGAACCCGGGGCTAACGGTGCAGCCTACCAGCGTGTACTCACCGAGGCTGCGCGCCGCCTGCCAGACGCCCGACGGAATGACGCCCACAGGCCGAGCCTCCGAGGCAACGTTGTGGATGATGTGACGGTTCAGCTGCCGCGAGCGAGGATCGTATGCGAGCAACTCCAGCGGCGCTCCGCCATAGAAGTGCCAGATCTCGTCGGCGTCGACGACGTGCCAGCGGCTGAGCTGCTGCTGTTCCAGCAAATAATAAATGGCGGTGGTGGCGCTGCGGGTCTGATCGCCACGCTGAACACGGTCCGTGGAGCGATAAATTTCGCGATACCACCCGCCTTCCGGATGAGGCGCGAGCTGCAGGGTCTGAATCACGTCCTTGGCTGTCATGCTCGCAACATACTGCGCGAGACCATCAGCAGCAACATCGAGAACGCAGCGAGCACGGCGGCCGTGATAAAAGTCGCGGCCGGACCGCCGTGATCCCACATCACTCCGGCGATCACGCTCGCCATCAGCAACAACAAGCCGCGCATCAGATTGAACACGCCAAACGCGGTCCCGCGCAGGTCGATCGGAGCGGCATCGGCGATCATTGCAGTGAAGACGCCCTCGGTCAGGCCCATGTGCAATCCCCAGAGCGCCACGCCCAGCAATACGACGCCAGCATCGGTCGCGCCCGCGAGCATCAGATTGGCGAGTACCAGCACGGCTGCACCCAGCATCAGCAAATGGTGCCGGGGCATACGGTCAGCGAGCACGCCCGCGGGATAAGCTGAACACATATAGGCGATGTTCATCACCACCAGGATCAGCGGCGTCCACGCGATCGTCAGCCCGATGTCGGCGCCGCGCAGAATCAGAAAGGCTTCGGAGAACCGGGCCAGCGTGAAGAACGTCGCGACGATGGCGATGACCCAGAAGGGTTTGGGCAGATCCTTGGGCCGCAGATCCACCACGCGCTTCGCCGTCGGCTTGAGATCCGCGGGTTCCTTGACGGCGAACCATAGAATCGCCACGGCGATGAACGCTGGAATGACCGCGATCCAGAACACGGCGCGAACATCGTTTGCCAGCAACATCAGCAACACAATGGCGAGAAGCGGACCAATGAACGCGCCCACTGTGTCGAGTGACTGACGTAACCCGTAAGCCGCGCCACGCTGTTCTGGCGATGTGTAGTCGGCGACGAGTGCATCGCGCGGCGCGCCCCGGATGCCTTTGCCGATTCGATCGATGCAGCGGGCTGCGAACACCGTGACGGCGCTGCCCGCCAAAGGAAAGAGTGGTTTGGTGACCGCGGCCAGCCCATAGCCCAGCAGCGCAAGCGACTTGCGCTTGCCCCAGCGATCCGACAGCGCGCCGGAAAAGACTTTGACGATGTTGGCCGTCGCCTCGGCCACGCCTTCGATCACTCCCAGCCAGACGGCGCCGGCGCCGAGCGTGCCGACCACGAATACCGGGAGCAAGGCATGGATCATCTCCGAGGAGATGTCCATGAACATGCTGACCAACCCGAGCGCCCAGACGCCGGGAGGTAGGGCAGCGCGCCGCACGGCAGTGTTAGAGATTCCTGGCCTCGAAACGTGCGATCACGGCCTTCTGCTTGTCCAGCAGCTCCAGCTGCTGGCCGACGAAGCGCCAGTCGGTGGCGACTCTCATCGCTTGGATCAGCCCGGTCTCGGTGGACATATCGGAGCAGACCATGCGCGTGGCAATCACCTCGCCGAAGCTGATTTTCGAGCCGGTTTGTTTGTAACTGGTCGAAATGCGATTGCAGCCGGCGTAACCCACCACGGCGGCGTCGTTCGAGTTGAGCACGATATAGGCCTCGCGGGCGCCCTCGCCGAGAGTCACCGCTTTGTCGCCGAGTTGCACGGGCACCCAGCGGGTTCCCACCAACTCGTGCGTCACTTCATCCGACCCTTCCGCGGGATCGTTGCTATGACAGGCAGCCACTGCAAGCAGCGTCGCGATGAGGACGTACTTGGCTGGACCCATACGTTGTAACTCCAGGTGCGCTCGGTCAGAAAATCGAGGACCCGGTAAAATACAACCTGAACCGGCCGCCGTCGAGCGGCGGCGCACGCTAGGCGTTGGGCTGGGGCACGGGCCTCAGCTGCTGCCAGGCCACGTAGTAGAGCGCACCGATGGCGCCCCAGCCGAGCAGCACATAGTAAGGACGGACATCGGCACCGAGACCGAGCACGATGACGGTCAAGGCGCTCACGACGCCGGCGTAGCCCCAGAGCCGCATCGCGTTGGGGCTGAACTTGAAGCGCGCGTTCTCATAGAGATCCGGATGCTCCTTGACCACCTTGGCGGCGCACAGGCTGGTGGTCACGTACTTGAGCAAGGTCGGAATGCTCACCGATAAGAACAGGAATGTCAGGCTCATCGGCAACGCCAGACAAACCACGCAGCACCCGAACACCGCCAGACAGGCCATGTGGGGCGTGCCCCAACGAGGATGAACGGCGGCCAGCGCCGGAGGCAGCACGCCGGCGCGCGCCATCGCGAACAGGCTTCGGCTGAACACCATAAAAATGGCGTTCAGCGACTTGCCGATGGCCACGACCGCCGCCAGCACGATGACCGGTTTGGCCAGTGGCCCCATGAAGCGTGTGGCCGCATCGAGAATGGGCGTGCGACTGGCGGACAGCACGTCCGTACCGAGAATGCCCAACGCGACCACTGCCACCAGCAAGTACAGCGCCACCGCCGAGGTGATCGATAAAGCGATGCCGAGTGGAATCATCCGCCGTCCGTTGCTGACTTCGTCGCCCACTTCGGTGGCCGCCTCGATGCCGAAGAACAGGCTCACCAACAGCGGCACGGCGGCCAGCACGCCCGCCCAGTTCAAGTTCTCGGCCACCGAAAAGTGAACCGCCTCGACTGCCGTGGCGCCCCAACCCGCGAAGATAAGAAACAGCACCACCAGGGCGGCCATCAACGTCTTCTGCACGCGCGCCGCGATGCCGACCCCGAACAGATTCGCCAGCAACACCAGCGAGAACAACAACAGCATGGTCGGCTTCGTGGGTACCGGCACGAGCATCGATACATACTGCACCAACACCAGCGCCAACACGATCATGGCGCTGCTGCTACCCGCGATGCGCAGCCATGCAATGAAGAACCCTACCGCAGGATGAATGAAGCGACGCGGCCATTCATAGGAAGCGCCGGACGTCGGCAACGCCGAGCCCATGAAAGCGTAGTTCACGGCGATGACGAACATCGGCACCGCTGCGATGAGCACCGAAAGGAGCATGCCCGTACCGGCCAGTGCCGTCGCCGGCGCGATCACTGAGAAAATCGCCACGCCGACCGCCGTACCCAAGCCCAGGGCAACGACGGCGGCAAGGTCCACGCCCTGCTTGAGTTGTGACTGCAATCGATTGATTCCGATATCAGCTGGCCGGGCCGCTCAGGGCCGGCGCGGCGGTGAAGGGCTTGATGCCCAGCGCCTGATAGATTTCAGAAGGGAAATACAACAGCCCGTCCTTCATGACCAGACGGATCTGCCGAACCGCGGACACATTCCTCGTCGGATCGCCGGGCACGAGGAAGAAGTCGGCGAACTTGCCCGCTTCGATGCTGCCCAGACTCTGCTCGAAGCCGAGATACTTCTCGCAATCGTAGGTGGCCATGCGCAGCACCTTGGCCGCGGGGATGCCGGCCTTCTCGTACAACTCCAGCTCGCGATGCACGGTAAAGCCCGTGGTGTCGTCGGTGCCCGGCAGCATCTGAATGCCTTCGCTGTACAGCACTTTCATCAGATCGAGCAGCTTGTCCACCGAGCTGAGATAAGCCTCGTCCTCTTCGTGGTCCTTGAACTCGACGAAGGAGCGCTTGCGGTAGCGCTGGTAGCCGATGGGCATGTGATCCAGATACGGCGCGTCGCCGGCCTGCACCTTGCCCGCGCGACTGGCCATCAGGCGTTCGAGAATGACGGTCGTGGTATCGAGCGCGATCTTGTGTTCCTTCATCAGCGCGATGGTGGTGCGCACCTTCTCGCTGTTCAGATCCAGCTCCGCGGTCTTAGCCATCCGAGTGAGTCGCAGCGTGGTGCGAGTATCGTCCTGCGGGGTGGTGAGCCAGCCGAGCACCAGCTGATTGATGTGGTTGATCTCGTTGTATCCGTCGCGGATCGCACGATCGGGCGACATGAACGCCGGCACGTGTCCGCTCACCCGCATGCCCAACCGATGAGCTTCCTGCGCGACGGGCGCGACCCAGTCCGGATTGAACGAGTTGTAGATCTTCATTTGCCGGTAGCCGTGGTCCGAATACCAGCGCACGATCTCGATCGCTTCCGACAGCGTCTCCGGAATGCGGCCGATGCGCGCCGAATAGGAACTGCGGCCTTCGATCAAACCAGCGCGCACGATGCGTGGGCCCGGCAGCTCGCCTTTGTCGATGCGTTGAACCAGATCGAGCAGCAGCGCGTTGTCGTTGCCGAGATCGCGAACGCCCGTCACACCCGCGGCGAGATAAAACAATCCCGACTCGTCCGAGTTATGCGAGTGCATGTCATGCAGGCCGGCGACCAGCGTGCCGCCATCGCCATCGATCGCCACCTCGTCGGCTGGCGCTTTGAATCCGGCGGGCTCCGGCGCAACGCTGGAGATGCGATTGCGGAACACCACCACCGAGACCGCGTCGCTCAACTTCTCAGTGTGAGGATCGTAGACGCGAACGTTGCGGATGCGGATGGGAACATCGAAGCGATGCGCCAGACGCTGCTGCATTTCCTCCAGGCGATTGACGCGCAGATTGCGCTCCAGCTCCTGCAGCTCTTCGACCTTGGACTCGAAGCCCGTGCGCACCAGCACCTGACGCGAGCTGAGCTGAGCAAACAAACTGCCATCGGCGGCCAGCAACAACATTTCCGGCGCGAGATTCGCGCCTGTGATTGCGTACGCCGTGACGGGCACGTCGCCCACGTGTGTCTTCTGCAGCTCTTCCAGACGCAATGTGCCCGAGGGCGCCACGTCGAGAGTGCGGTCTTTGGCCTTCAGCAGAGTGCGAACATACAACCCCGAGCTCCAGGGGCTGCCGTCGTTGGTGATATAGAGCTTGGGCTGCGCCATGCGGCTGCTGCCCTTGCCGTCCTGTCCGTGCCACTTCGCCGAGCCCCGCTGCCAGGTGAATTGCTCGTCGATGGCGGCGCCGAAAGTGGACTTGCCGGTGATGCGCCACTGCGTCGGAATGCCAGCCTCGTTCAACGTCAGCTGCTCGCGGATCTTCGGACCGCGGCCGTTGTTATTTACTTCGTAGCTGATGTCGACAATGGCGCCGTCGACGGTGGCGATCATCGAGCCGACCTTTTCCTTGGCGGAAATGACAGAATATTCATCCGTCGCCGCAGCCGCCCAGCCATGCATACACAATGCGCCAATCAGCACGCCGACGCGCGTAACGTTGCGCCCCAGATTCATTCGTAGACAGCCCCTGCTGACGCCCGTACGAAGCCACGGGCACTGTTCCTATAGTGCCAGCAAGCGGCGGCATAACTTATGCTTCCATGCGCCGGCGTGACGCGGTTGGAGCATGGCGCATTCCTCCCAGAAGCGACTGCTTGAATCTTTAGCCCCCTCGCCCTTGAGGGCGAGGGGATTGGGAGGTGTGGGTGATCTAAATCGGCTTGTAGGTCAGCAGCACGAAGCTGCCCGGATGATACGTCTCCTTGGCATTGCCCTGAGCGTCCGGCTTGCCAGTCGTCATATCGGCGGTCACGAGATACAGATTCCCGTTGCGCTCGTCCATGAACATCATGCGCGCTTCGACGCGAGTGGTGACGGTGCCGAGCAACTCATATTGATCCGCGCCCTGCTGCTGGATGACGGTCACGTAGCCTTCGTTGCTAGAAGTCACAATGCGCTTACGCTTCTCGTCGATGCCGATGCCGTCGATCCGCGGACCGATGGGAACGCTCGCCGTCACCTTGCCGCTGGCCGGATCGAACGAGAAGAACTGCGGCTTGTCGCCGACGCAAGCAGCGATGATGCGTTTGGTGCTCGCCTGCCAGCGCGTCTTGGAAACATTGCAAGGCGCATTCCAGCGCGCGGTTTCTTTCAGCGTCTTCGGGTCGAGCTTCAGGATCAGATTGTTATAACGCGCTGGCGCGTAGATATTGCCCGCCTCGTCGATCGCCGGATCGTCCATCTTCCGGAACGGGAACGTCGTGGTCTTGAGCAACTTGCCGGTGGCGGCGTCCAGCGTGTACCACGTCGACTGCGACGGCCGCGAGCTGGTGATGAAGTGAATTTCCTTGGTGAGCGGATTGTGCACGCCGCTGTTCAGGCCGCCTTCCTTGTCGAGCGCCAGACGCTCGATGGGCTTGAGCGTCTTCAGATCGAAGCTCAACAACGAGCCATCGGTATTCGCGACGTAGCCACGGTTGTACTGAGGCAGCAGCAGCGGCCCGTTTGCGCCCTTGGAATTCTCCACGGTGGTGACGATCTTGCCCTGGTCCACGTCGAACACGGTGAGCCCGTCGGCGTCGCGAGCCAGGAACAGACGGCTGCTGCCCGGCTGCATCTTGATGTAGTCCCAACCGATCTCGGTGCTGGGCAAAGTCACCGACGAAGAGAACTTGTAGAGCAGACCGGCGTCGTCGGCTTGCGCCAGACCCGTCGCGCCGAGTGCAACGGCCGCGGTCATGACCAGAGAACGTAACTGCATCGAACCCCTCCTGCGTGATTGCGCGGCAGTATGCGTTCGACTTGCTGATATTTAACTGACGGGGGACTTGGGCGGCGCACGAGCCGTCTGTCATGAAATCCGACAGTCATGCGCTGTCACAGACATGTCAACACCGGCCGCGAGGGGCGAAAATGAATCAGGCGATCCCCGAAAATTCTGCAGATGTGCAACCGGCACGCAATTCCTGCAACCCGCCTGCCTATACTGTTGACATGAAAGTCCTCGATGCTCCGATCGAGTCGCGATTTCACTTGCTGGCGAGGGCGATGCGCACGCTAGTCGATCTGCTCCACACGGAGCATGGCTACGCACGGATTTTTTACGACCAGGACGGTTACAGCTACGAGTTGGACAGCTATCAGCAAGCGCCGATGGCGGACCTGTTCACTCGGATGCTCGGCTATGCGTCCGCTTCCGAAGCTGCCGAGGCTGCCCGGCAGACTCTCTCGGCCATTCACACCCTGCCTCGCGGCCGAAGCACCAAGGGTCGCGCTCGCGGCCGCCGCGCTCGGCAGCCAGAAGCCACTCAGCTCCTCCTTCCCGTCAGCGCCGCCTGACTTCCTACGCCGGCGCGTGTAGCAGCGCCTTGTACCACAGACCGCTGCGCTTCAACGTCCGCTGCAGAGTGGCGTAGTCGACATGCACGATGCCGAAGCGCTTGCTGTAGCCCTCGGCCCACTCGAAGTTGTCCATCAGACTCCAGACAAAGTAGCCGCGCACATCGACGCCATGCTCGATGGCTTCGGCGACCGCAAGCAGATGCGATTCGATGTACTGCCGGCGTTGCTCGTCTTCGATCCGCCCGTCCAGGTACTGATCGCGATAGGCCGCGCCGTTCTCGGTAATGAAGATCGGCGGCAATCGATAGTCGCGCTTCAAACGCAGCAGGAGATCGGATAAGGCGCGCGGCGCCACTTCCCAACCCATGTCCGTCACGGCAGCGCCACTCGAGGCCGGCGAGGCGGGGTTGGAACTGCTGGACACCGTCGGATGGTAATAATTGATGCCGACGAAATCGCACGGCTGCGCGATGAACTCCGCATCGCCCGCTTGCACCTGCGGCGCATCCGCACCGAGATACTCGACGATGTCGCGCGGGTACTCGCCCTTGAACAGCGCATCCGTGTACCAGCGAATGAGACGACCGTCTTCGAGACGAGCGTGATGAGCATCGACTTCGGAATCCGTCTCCGGACGAACTGGCGACATGTTCAAGACGATGCCAACGTCGGCCTTCGTCCCGACGGCGCGAATCGCCTGCATGGCCAACCCATGGCTCAACAACAAGTGATGGCTGGCCTGATAGGCGATGCGGCGATCCTTCACGCCCGGCGCGAACACGCCTCGCTCATAGCCGAGCACCGCGGACACCCACGGCTCGTTGTGAGTCGCGATGGACACGAGACGATCGCCGAGGCGACGCGTTACTAGCTCGGCGTACTCGGCAAAACGATATGCAGTGTCACGAGCAAACCAGCCGCCGCCCTGACGCTGCAGTTCAGCGGGCAAGTCCCAGTGATAGAGCGTCGCATACGGCTGAATGTTTCTAGCCAGCAAGCCATCGACCAGGCGCTCATAGAACGCAAGACCGCGATCGTTCACCGGCCCCGAGCCAGCGGGCTGCACGCGCGGCCAGGAAATGGAAAAACGATACGCCGTCACGCCGAGATCGGCGATCAGATCCAGATCGGACTCCAGGCGATGATAGTGATCGCAGGCCACGTCGCCGTTGCCGCCGTCGGCGATGGCGCCGGGCACGCGACAGAAATCATCCCAGATCGAGGGCCCTTTGCCGTCGCTGCGCGCCGCGCCTTCGATCTGGAACGCGCTGGTGGCCACGCCCCAGACGAAATCGTTGGGAAAGCGCCGACGCAGCTCGGCTACCGGCCAAGCCGCGAAATCAGATATGTGTTGGGACATACGCTGTGAAGACTCGAATCAAACCGATTTGGGCGCCGCCGTCGACTCACGCACGATCAGCTGCACCCGGGGCAAAGAAATATCCGGCTTCTCACCTTGCAACATCTGCAACATGGCCGCGCCCGAGCTCTCGCCCAGCACGCGGATCGATTGGCGCACCGTGGTGAGCGGCGGCACTCGATAGGACGATGAATGCAGATCGTCGAAGCCCACGACGGAAACATCGCGCGGGCAATTGAGCCCACTGCGATACAAGGCCAGGCATGCGCCGTACGCCGACTGGTCGTTCACACAGAACAGCGCGGTGAACTTGTGACCGGACCTCAACAGCCGCATCGTGGCCTCGACGCCGCCTTCTTCATGGAAGTCGCCCGGCACCACCAGTTTCGGGTCGTGAGGAATGCCGGCCTCGGCGAGCGCACGCCGATAGCCTTTGTAACGCAACGACGCGTCCGGGTGATCGAGAATGCCGGCAATAAAAGCGATGTGACGATGACCGAGCCCGATCAAATGCTGAGTCGCCAGCATGCCGCCCTGCTCGTCGTCCACCGGCAGACTGAAAATTCCAGGCGACTTCAGATTGCGCGCGGTGACCACCAGGGGCACCTGCTTGGCATAGTTCGCCAGCTGGCGGTCCTGCAGCCGGCCCGAGAAAATAATGATGCCGTCGACGCGCCGGGACAGCAGCTCGGACATACAGCGCTCTTCGTCCTGCTCGTCCCAATTGCCGCTCATGAACAGCGCCGTATAACCGCGCTGCTGCAGATAATCTTCGATGCCGCGCAGACCTTCGCCGTAGAACGGGCTGTCGATGGCCTGCGTGATCACACCGATCGTGTTGGACTTGCCGAGCGCCAGACCGCGCGCGGCGGCATTCGGACGGAAGTTGAGTTTGGCGATGGCCGCCTCGACCGCATCCTTGCGCTCGGGGCTCACCTTCGCGGTGCCGTTGATGATGCGCGATACAGTGGCGATGGACACACCGGCTTCCTTCGCCACCATTTCCAGCGTGGGTGGAGAATCGGGGGCAGCGGTCGTAGCGCGCTTCTTGGCGTTGTTGTTGGCGGCTCGCTTGCTCATCGTCACGCCTTGGCCGTCATCAGGTCGCTTTCCAGCTGCTCGAGGGTGCGGCCTTTTGTTTCCGGCACGAGCAGCACCACGAACAGCAACGCCGCGGTGGCGAACAAAGCGAATGCCAGAAACGTCCCGCCCGACCCCAGCGTCGAGAGCGCCCAGGGAAAAATCATTGTCACAGTGGCGCTGACCAGGGCGTTCCAGAATCCTGCTACCGAGATGGCAGCGGCCCGCTGCTCGTTCGGAAAGATCTCCGATAGCAGCACCCACATCACTGGCCCGAGCGAAATCGCGAACGACGCGACGAAACCGATGATGGCGATCAGCACCAGCCTGGCATTGTAACTTTCCTGGCTGAACGCCCAGCTGATGGCAAACAAGGACAGCGCCATGCCGGCGATGCCCATGATCAGCAGCGGCTTGCGCCCCAGCTTATCGATCAGCCAGATGGCGACGAACGTCATCAACACGTTCACCACGCCGACCATCACGGCTTGCCGGAACGCGTCGTCCACACCGCCGCCGGCCTGCGAGAAGATCGTCGGCAGATAATAGAAGATGGCGTTGATGCCAGTGATCTGCTGAAAGAAAGCCAATCCGAGCGCGACGATCATGATGAGTCGCACGCGCGAGTCCAGCAGACCGCGGAAGCCGCGCGATACTGCTTTCATCGCCAGGCTCTGGCGGATCTGATGCAGATTGTCCTGCGCCTGCTGCTCGCCGGCGACTCGGCGCAACACCTGCAGTGCGGCTTCATCGCGTCCCTTGAGCAGCAACCAGCGAGGGCTTTCCGGCACGAACCAGAGCAAAGTGAAATACAGCAGCGCCGGCACCATCTGCACGCCGAGCATGTAGCGCCAGTTGTGCTCGCCCGTCTCCAGCAGGAAATAGTTGGAAAAGAACGAGGCCGAGATGCCGATGACGATCATCAGTTGATTCAACGACACCAGGCTGCCGCGCTTGTCGGCCGGCGCGATCTCCGCGATGTACACCGGCGCGATCAGAATGGCGCCACCGACAGCCAGACCGCCGACGATGCGCGCGGCCACGAAACTTGGAAACGAAGTGGCGGAGGCCGCCAGCAACGAAGACAGCACAAACAATAATGCCGTGCCCATCAGCACTCGACGCCGGCCGAAACGATCGCTCAGCGGCCCGGCGATGGCGTTGCCCGCCATGGCGCCCCAGCCGAGACTGCTGACGGCGAATCCCAACTTCAGGTCGCCGCTCGCGCCGCTCAAAGAAAAATACTCACGAATGAAAGGCACGACGCCGGAAATCACGGTCGCGTCGAAGCCGAGCAGAAATCCCCCGAGCGCCACGGTGAGCGCCACGAATGCGATGTTCAATCTGCCTTGCATATGACTGATCGCTTGTTTGTTTTGTGCCCGCACCGGTGGTTTCACCGGCCGACGTTCATTGTTAGCGGTCACTATGACCGCTTCCCCCAGATTTCACCAGCGCCGCCCGCCGAGCCCGTCAGACCCCGCTTGCCGGAACGCCGGGGAGCATGCTACCGTAATTTGTAAGCGCTTACATCCGGTGTTTCTGGTCGTGTCGATGGGCTGATTGGCCGGACGCGGGCGCAACAATAATTGGCAGCGAATGGACACCGGGGGGCTTTAGTCGTGAGCGATCGCGCATTCCAACGTTATAAATTGGCGCGGGCTATCTCTTTCATTCTTGGAACGGCGGTGGCAATGCCGGCCGTTTCCCAGGAAAGCGCCGAGCTCGAAGAAGTGGTGGTCACCGGCATCCGCGGCAGCCTCACCTCCTCCATGGAGCTGAAGCGCGAGTCGCAGGGTGTGATGGACGGCATCGTGGCCGAGGACATTGGCAAGTTCCCGGACACCAACCTCGCCGAATCCATGCAACGGGTCAGCGGCGTATCCATCGACCGCTCGCTGGGCGAAGGTTCGAAAGTCACGGTGCGCGGCGTCGGCCCGGACTTCAACCTTGTGTTGTTGAATGGCCGGCAGATGCCGGCGTCGGCACTGGAAGATACAGGCGCATCGCCCTCGCGCGCCTTCGATTTCGCCAACCTCGCCTCCGAATCGATCTCCGCGATCGAGGTTTACAAAACCAGCCGCGCCAGCACGCCGACTGGCGGCATCGGCGCGACCATCAACATCAAGACCGCGCGGCCGCTCGACAACCCGGGCTTGCGCACCAGCTTCGGCGCCAAGGGCGTGATGGACACGTCGATCGACAATCTGCCGGACGCCTTGCAGGGCGACTCGATCACTCCGGAAGTCTCGGGTATCTACAGCGATACCTTCGCCGACGACAAGTTCGGCATCGCCGTCAGCGCGAGCTATCAGGAACGCGATTTCGGCTTCAATCAAGCCTCCGTCGCCAATGGCTGGAAAGCATTCGCCGGCGACGAGAACAACTGGGGCACGATTCCCCAGCCCGGCGCGCCCGGCTCGGAGAACATCACCAATCGTCCCGATCCCACCGACACCTACTCGGTGCCGCAGAACCTCGGGTACAGCGTCACGGGCGTGGAGCGTAAGCGCACCAACGGTCAGCTGACGTTGCAGTACGCGCCGACCGACACCATCACGACCACGCTCGATTACACCTACTCCGAGAACAAGATCGCGCAACAGCGCAACGAGTTGTCGGTGTGGTTCAACTTCGGTCCGTCGACCAGCACCTGGACCGACGGTCCGGTGTCCTCGCCGCTGATCTATTCCGAGACCATCTCGCCCGCGACCAGCGACCTGTCGATGGGCGGCGCCAAGTTCGCCACCAAGAACGAAAACAAGTCGCTGGGCTTCAACGTCGAGTGGCAAGCCACCGACAGCTTCGGCCTTGCGTTCGATTATCACGACTCCACGGCCGAATCCGGTGCCGACAGCCCTTACGGTTCCAACGCGGTGCTCGGCGTGGCCGGCTTCTTCCGCGGTACCACGACTGCGGATTTCTCGCGCGATTTCCCTGTGATGAGCGTGCAGTTGCCCCCAGGGCAGACCGGCATCGACGCCTCGCAGATGGAAGTCACGGGATCGAGCTTCCGCAACAGCTACATGAAGACCGGCGTCAAGCAGGCGCAGCTGACCGGCAACCTGGAGTTCTTCGAAGACTCCCGGCTGGATTTCGGCGTGGCGCTGACCGATGTGGAGAATCGCTCGGCGTACTCCAACGTACAGCGCGACACCTGGGGCGGCGCGACCAGCCCGGCTGACTATCCCGACGAAATATGGCGCGCCGACACGGTCCGTCATTACTTCGACAACATCTCCGGCAGCGGCAATCCGGCGCTGTTCAATCAGTTCTTCACGTTCGACTTCGAGACGGTGCGGGGAATCGCGGCGCGCGCCGCGGGTGACGAATCGCTCTACCGCGCGTCGCCGATTTTGGATACGGATCGTCGCGTGAAGGAAGAATCGAAGAGCGCGTTCGTACAGTTCAGCACCCAATGGGAATGGGGCCTGCCCATGCAGGGCGCCGTCGGCTTGCGCTATGAACAGACCGATGTGACATCGCGCGCACTGGTGCCGGTGCCCACAGGCATCGTGTGGGTGGCCGACAACGAGTTCTCGTTGCAGACGACTGGCGGCACGTTCGAGCAGCTCGAAGGCGACTACGACTACGTGCTGCCAAGCCTCGATTTCGCGGTCGACATCACCGATACCCTCAAAGCTCGCGCCAGCTACGGACAGAGCATCGGCCGTCCGTTGTGGGACGACATCCAGGGCGGACGCACGCTCAACCGACTGGTGCGTATCGACGGCGGCACCGGCAACCAGGGCAATCCCGCGCTCAAGCCGCTCGAGTCGGAGAACTTCGATCTGTCGCTCGAGTGGTACTACGGCGAGTCGAACTACATGGCGGTGGGTTACTTCCGCAAGAACATCGACAACTACATCGGCACCACCATTCAGCAGCAGACGCCGTACGAGTTGCTGACGCCATCGGGCGGCGCGTACTTCAACGCCGCGGTCGCGGCCGGCTGCGCCACACCGGCTTGTATTCGTCAGTACATCTTCACGAACTTCGCGGGCCAGCCCGGCGTGACCGTGACTGGCGCCGATGAAACGACCGGCGATCTGCTCGGCACCATCGCCGGCGTGGCGGGCGATCCGGTCGCGACCTTCGCCATCGAGGTGCCGTTGAACCAGAAGTCGGCCACGCTGGACGGCTGGGAATTCAACATCCAGCACATGTTCGGCGACACGGGTTTCGGCGTCTCGGCCAACTACACACTGGTGGACTCCGGCCTGGTCTACGACAACTACTCCCGTTCGGATCAGTTCGCGCTGGTCGGCCTGAGCGACGCGGCGAATCTGGTGGCGTTCTACGAGAACGACAAATTCCAGGTGCGCGCGGCGTACAACTGGCGTGACAAGTTCCTCGCCAACACCATCGATGGCGGCGGCTTGCCGAATCCGGTGTACACCGAGGCTTATGGCCAGTTCGACGTGACCACCAGCTACACCTGGAACGACAACCTGACCTTGATGGCCGAGGTGATCAATCTCACCGACGAGATCTATCGTCAGCACGGACGCACCACGCATCAGCTGATCATGGTCCAGCAGACCGGCCCGCGGTTCATGATCGGCGCGCGTTACAAGTTCGGCGACTAGTCAAAGCCTGCGTTCCCCATGGCAGGTGAAAAAGCCGCTGTTCCCCCGGCGGCTTTTTCTTTTCTAAGCAGGCATAGTAGTGCTTGCGTCAATTGCATCGGGGGCGAATGCAACGATGTCCGAGATCCATCACATCGTGATCGTGGGCGGCGGCTCGGCCGGCTGGCTCACCGCGGGCGTGCTCGCCGCCGAGCACCGTTCGCTGCGAATCACGCTGCTCGAGTCTCCGAACGTCGGCCCCATCGGCGTCGGCGAAGGCACGTGGCCCACGATGCGCGACACGCTCAGAGCCATCGGCGTGACCGAGACCGACTTCATTCGCGAATGCGACGCCTCGTTCAAGCAGGGCTCGAAGTTCCAGCAATGGGTCACGCCGCGACAGGATGACTATTACTTTCATCCCTTCGTCCTGCCCCAGGGCTACACCGAAACCAATCTCGTGGCCGGCTGGCTGGAACGCCACGCACAGGTGCCGTTCGCAGACCTGGTGAGTTTCCAACCGCACCTATGCACGCACGGAAAGGGTCCTAAACAGGCGTCGACGCCCGAGTACGCCGCGGTCGCGAATTACGCATATCACCTCGACGCCGGGAAATTCGGACTGTTCCTGCGCAAACATTGCGTCGAGAAGCTCGGCGTCCAGCACATGCTCGATCACGTCGTCGGCATCAATGTCCGCGATAACGGCGACATCGCGTCCGTGCAGACCAAAGAGAACGGCGCGGTCAGCGGCGATCTATTCGTCGACTGCAGCGGCATGCAATCGCTGCTGCTCGGCCAACACTACGAGGTGCCGTTCAACTCGCAGAGGCACGTGCTGTTCAACGACACCGCGCTGGCCATGCAAGTGCCCTATCAGAGTGACGACAGCCCAATCGCGTCGCAGACGATTTCGACCGCGCAGAGCAACGGTTGGATCTGGGACATCGGCTTACCGACGCGCCGTGGCGTCGGACACGTCTATTCCAGCACGCACACGTCAGATGATGCCGCCGAGCGCGAGCTGCGCGCGTATATCGACCGCACCGCTGGGCCACGAGACATGCCCTCGCCGCGCAAACTCACATTCAATCCCGGCTATCGCGAGAAGTTCTGGCATCGAAACTGCGTGGCCATCGGCTTGTCTGCTGGCTTCATCGAACCGTTGGAAGCCTCGGCCCTGGCGTTGGTCGAGCTCTCCGCCGCGATGCTGCGCGACCAGATGCCCGCGACCCGAGACGCGATGGACATCGTCGCGCGGCGTTTCAACGATTCGTTCACTTATCGATGGGAGCGAGTCATCGACTTCCTCAAACTGCACTACGTGCTCAGCAAGCGCACCGACTCGGATTTCTGGCGGGACAATATCCGGGCGGAGTCGATCCCGGAGCGATTGCAGGAACAGCTGACCTTGTGGCGACACCAGCCGCCTTCCCGTTACGATTTCAATCGAGTCGAGGAGGTGTTCCCATCCGCCAGTTATCAGTACGTGCTGTACGGAATGGGCTTTCGGCCTGAGCGGACTCAGAACCTACGTCGCGCGGACGACGCGGATCGCGCCGATGGTTACTTTCGTGAAGCAGCGGCGCTGACAGCGAAGATGCTGGCGGGGTTACCCACCAATCGCGCGCTGATCGAACACATCAAGCGCCACGGCCTGTCGAAGATCTAAGCCATGAGCAAACACGCCCTGCTGAACAATCGAGATCACAAGGATCTGCGCGTGATCACCACGCGCAGCGCCGAGTACGGCGACAACGTGATGCTCGCGCTCACGTTCCCGTCGGAGTTTCGCAACCTGCAGGCGCACTACCCCATTGTGTTCCGCAAGAATGCGCAGGGTCAGTTCGAGCCCGTCGCATTAGTCGGATTGAAGGACGGCCAGAATCTGTTTCTGACCCAACGAGGCTGGGACGCGACCTACATCCCGCTGACCATCGAGCGCCAGCCGTTCCTCATCGGCTTTTCCGCGGATCGACAGCCGTTGATGCACATCGATCTGGATCACCCGCGAGTCAGCCGCGACGCGGGCGAGCCGCTGTTCCGCGAATTCGGCGGCAACACTGAGTTCCTGGAACGGATGAGCTCGGTGCTGCTCGCCATCCATGAGGGCTTGGCCAGCAACGAGCCCTTCATCGGCGCACTCCTCCAGCACAATTTGCTCGAGTCGTTCGCACTCGAGATCCAGTTGAACGACGGCTCGCAGAATCGACTGGCTGGCTTCTACACCATCCACGAGGAGCGCCTGCGCGACCTGAATGGCGCAGTGCTGGAGCGTTTGAATCGCGCCGGTCACCTGTCGGCCATCCACATGGCGATCGCGTCGCTCTCACAGTTCCGAGCGCTGATCGAGCGCATGAACAAGCGCAATGCTGGCGATCTCTAACAAAGTTCGCGAGATCGCCGGCGTCGATCCGCGCGCGCTGCCCGACGAGGTGCTGCTCTCGACGCAGCCTGTCGTACTCAAAGGGCTGGTGGCGGATTGGCCCCTGGTGCGCGCGGGACTCGAGTCGAATCAGGCTGCCATCGCCTACATTCGCAAGTTCTATCAGGGCGCGACCGTCGGCGCCTTGCTGGGCGGCCCGGACATCGAGGGCCGCTTCTTTTATAACCAGGATCTCAGCGGCTTCAATTTCAAACCGGTGAAGCTCAAGCTGGATGTGATGCTCGACGAAGTCGAGCGTCACAAAGACGCGGCGAATCCGCCGGCGATCTATGTGGGCTCGACTACCGTAGACACCTGCCTGCCGGGATTCCGCAGCGAGAACGATCTGGGCTTCGGCGATCGTCAGCCGCTGGTGAGCATCTGGCTCGGCAACCGCACACGCATCGCGGCTCATCATGACTTGCCGGACAACATCGCCTGCGTGGTGGTTGGCCATCGGCGCTTCACATTGTTTCCACCGGCGCAGCTGCAGAACCTGTACATCGGGCCGCTGGATTTCACGCCCGCGGGGCAGGCCATCAGCATGGTGGATTTCGCCAAGCCCGACTTGCAGCGGTTTCCGAAATTCGCCGAAGCCGTGCGGCACGCGCAAGTCGCGGAGTTGGGGCCGGGCGACGCGATTTTCATTCCCAGCATGTGGTGGCATCACATCGAGGCGCTCGACACGCTCAACGTGCTCGTGAACTACTGGTGGCGCCAGTCACCCGCGTTCATGGATTCACCCATCGGCGCGCTCATGCTGGCAATCATGACCGTGCGCGATTTGCCGAAAGAACAGCGCGACGCATGGTTCAACCTGTTTCGTCACTATGTCTTCGAAGCGGACGAGAACACCGCCGCTCACATTCCAGAAGCCGCGCGTCGCGCGCTGGCGCCCATGGACGCCGACATCGTCCGCGACATCCGCGCCCGGCTGCTACAAAGATTGAATCGCTGATGGACTCGATGGGGGATTTCACATGACCAGCAAGCGCATCCAGAAAATCGTCATCGCCGGCGGCGGCACGGCCGGCTGGATGGTGGCCGCCGGCCTGTCGCGCACTTTGGGCAAGACGCTGGATATCAAGCTGGTCGAATCGGATGAAATCGGCACGGTGGGCGTCGGCGAAGCCACCATTCCCACCCTCGTGACGTTTCATCGACTGCTGGAGATCAACGAGCAGGAATTCATGGCCGCGACCCAGGGCACCTTCAAGCTGGGCATCGGCTTCGAGAACTGGCGCGATCTGAATCAAAACTACATTCATTCCTTCGGCACCACCGGCAAGGACCACTGGACCGCGGGCTTCCAGCATTTTTGGCTCAAAGGTCGCGAACGCAATCTCGCCGGCGACTACGGCGACTACTGTGTCGAGCTGAAAGCCGCCCAACAGAATCGCTTCGCTCATCTGCCTCGCGGCGGCATGAATTACGCATTCCACATCGACGCCGGGCTGTACGCCAAGTACCTGCGCAAGTACAGCGAGGGCTACGGCGCGCAACGCATCGAAGGCAAGATCGTCAACGTGCTCACGCATGACGACACCGGCTTCATCAAGGCGATCCGGCTGGACTCGGGCGCGGAAATCGAAGGCGATCTGTTCATCGATTGCACGGGTTTCCGCGCGCTGCTGATCGGGCAGACCTTGCGTGAGCCGTACGAGGATTGGTCGCACTGGCTGCCGTGCGACAGCGCCGTTGCGCTACAGACAGAATCGGTCGGCGAGGCGGTTCCATACACTCGTTCCATTGCGCGCGACGCGGGCTGGCAATGGCGCATCCCGCTTCAGCATCGCGTCGGCAACGGCATGGTTTACTGCAGTCGTTACATCAGCGACGAGCAGGCCAAGCAGACGCTGCTCGCCAATGTCGAAGGCAAAGTGCGCACCGATGCGCGCGTCATCAAGTTCAAACCCGGCCAGCGTCGCCAGACCTGGCTGAAGAACTGCGTCGCCGTGGGACTGGCGAGCGGCTTCATCGAGCCGCTGGAATCGACCAGCATTCATTTGATCGGCCGAAGCATCATCCGTCTGCTGCAGATGTTCCCAAGCGAAGGCATCAGCCCCTCGGACATCGAGGAGTTCAATCGTCAGACGGTGTCCGAGATCGAGCACATTCGCGACTTCATCGTGCTGCACTATCACGTCACCAACCGGCAGGACACGCCGTTCTGGAACGCGTGCCGAACCATGGATATTCCGGCGTCGCTGCGCCATCGTATCGAGTTGTTTCGCGAAACGGGGCGCGTGTTCCGTACGACGAACGAGCTGTTCGCCGAGAATTCGTGGATTCAGGTGATGCTGGGCCAGGGCATCATGCCCAAGCAGCACCATCAGGTGGCGGATCTGATGGGCGACGCAGAGCTGGCGCGTTTTCTCGATGGCATCAAGTCACACGTGGACAACACGGTGCAGCAGCTGCCGAAGCATCAGACGTACGTCGAACAATATTGCAAAGCTGCGTCTATTTGAATTAGCCCCGGAACAGCGCCTGGAGCATTTTCTTGCCGTGCCAGGCGAAGCGGGCGCGGCGGCTCATTTTGTTCAAGCTGAAATAGATGCGTTGCTGGCCGCCGAAGGCGCGGAAGAAACGTTCGATGCTTTCGACCATGGAGCCGGTCATGTCGAACTCGACGCTGCGGGCCTTGGAGCGTGCGATCGCTTCCCATACCAGCAGACTGTGGGCGCCGCTGGTGCGCAACTCGGGGTCGGCGCCGCCGGCCAGATAATAAGTCGTCTTGCCGTCCCAAATGAGATAGAGCGTCGCATGTGGGCGGCCGCTTTCGTCACGAGCGATCAGGATCTCGCGCCGGCCACGCTGCGCGCACGCGGCGTCCAGGCGGCGCATGGCTGGTGAGTCGAACGGATTCACGTTGCCTTGGCGCGCGTACGACTTTCCGATGAGTCTGATGCACTCTTCCACGTCGGTGGTCGTTTCCACCGTCAGTTGCTTGCGCGCTTTGCGACTCTCGCGACGAATGTTTTCTCGTAGCGCGTCCCACAACTCTGTCTCACTTTGGGTGAGATCGATCACGTAGGTGTAACGCGCCATCTCCTCGAAACCGTTCCAGACGAACGGCAACATGTTGCTGATGCCGCTGTGACAATTGATCTGCAAGATGTCATAGCGCGGCAACTGCTCGAGCAGCGCGACTGTCAGATCTTTTTCCAATTCATAACGACGCGCGCTCTTGGTGGCGTCGCCCAGATCCAGCCACGGCCCGAGTCGATGCGTGAGCGGCGGCAGCGTGATCACATGAAACAAGCCGCGGCGCTCTTCATAAATTGGCCAGCGCGCACGCAGCACGCCGCCCGTGGTCACAGTGATGTCCCGCCACGCGCCGGGCGCGACTGCATCGAGCCACCACGGCTCCTGAAAAACACAATAGCTGGCCGGCCGCTCCGAAACGGCGGGGGCGGGCCCGGGCTGGGAAACAGACATTGCCGCTGAATGCTCGACGCGAAACATCAAGGTTGCTTGCCATCGCCGCAACCATTTCTCACATCTGTTGGAGGCGCGGCGGTTTTGACGATACTAAATCAACAGAATCCGCGGCCGACATATTCACATAAGTCGGCCCCGGATGCTCCTTTTGTAGCGCAAAAGTTACAAACGCGGGTCGACCGGCTCGCTTTCCAGGGCGAGCACGCCGAACACGCACTCGTGAACGCGGCGCAGCGGTTCGCGGTTCACAAATCGCTGCAAACTCTCGATTCCCAGGGAGAATTCACGCATGGCCAGGCTTCGCTTCGCGCCAAGTCCTCGCTGCCGCAGCCGTTCGATGTGCTCCGGCAGGTCGTACTCTGGGCCGTAAATGATCCGCAAATACTCCCGGCCGCGGCATTTTAGCGCTGGCTGCAACAATCCCCGGGGGCCGCGGGCGACGAAGTCGAGAGGCTTGATCACCATGCCCTCGCCGCCCCGCTCCGTCAGTTGCCGCCACCATTCGGTCGCCTCCACCACGTCGGATTCAGCGTCCAGATTAACCAGACGGTGCGGCGTGGCCACCAGCAACTCGGGATCGGCCGCGGCTAGTCGCGCCAGCGTTTCCATGTGCCAGACGTGAGTCTTATCGATATGCACGCGCCCTTCGGACGCGAGCAGATGGAACGGCGCGAGCTTCAGGCCAGCGATACCTTGCGTCGGCCAGCAATACTTTCGATATGCCTGGCGATACCGGTCCACCAGTCCGAGGCGCGCCTCGACGCTTTGTTGCAGGGAGGATAGATCGCCTTCGGCAACGGCGGCTGAACTCAAGACGAGTTGTGCCTGTCGCAACGCTGTGGCTGCGGCGGAACCGACGGCTGCGTACTGATGCCTGAGCAGATCCTGAGCTTTCGCCGACCAGGGCATGAGCTCGCAATCGAGCGCGAACCAGTCGGATTGGAACTCGTCGTGGAAGCCGGCGTCCTGCAGCGCTCGTGCGATTCGCTCGAGAACCTCCGCTTCGAGCGCGGCTTCATTGAAGAAAGGTCGGCCGGTGCGGGTGTAGATCGCGCCGCGGCCTGCCCCTTCGATACCGAATCGAGTGAGCGCCGTCTGCTCGTCGCGGCACACGACCGCTACGGCGCGTGAGCCCATATGTTTCTCTTCGCATACCACCTGCGACACGCCGTTGCGCCGGTAGTGATCGAAAGCATCCGTCGGATATTCCAGCCAGCTGTGTTGTTCAGCCACTCCGCCGTCGGCACGGGCCGAGCGGCTCGAACAGCGCGCGCAGAAACCTCTCGCCACCACGGCAGGCCAGCACTGCAATCTTTGCTTCGAGAGGAATGGCAGTGACCGCCAACTCCGGCCGCGAACGCGACTTGCCCGCCAGCGCGGATCGGAATGCCACGCCCAGGGCGACACTCATAAACGAGGACGCCACGTAGGGGCGGTCGTTTACATATTGATCGTGAGTTTTCTGGCCGCCCTTCCCACGCACGAGACCGATAGGATCGATGTCCACCAGCAGCGCGACCGTACAGCGTTCGTCGGTCGCTTCGGGATAGAACACCGTCGCCTTTCCGCCCGCCAGCTCGAATTCATGCACTCTCGCGGGATGCTTTTCGAGCAAATACCCGAGATCGGCCGCAGGCGCGTGCGTGGTGGTGATGGTCAGGAGCATGTCAGCGGGCGCAATCCGTTATGGCCAAGGGCGGGAGTGTACACCCCGCCGCTGACTGGACTGCGAGCGCGCTGGTTAGAGGGCGCTCAGCCGGACGCCTTGCGTGAGCTGCCGGGCGAATCGGCTACGTTCGCGCTCTGCAGGCGATCGATCTCCGAGGGGGAGCAGCCGGCGTGTTCCAACACCGGGCGGGTGTGTTCGCCGAAGCTGGGGGCGGCGAAGGGCTCCGGGCCGGGGGTGCGGTTGAATTTGATGGGGCGGGTGAGGCCGCGGTACTTGCCGACCAGAGAGTGATTCAGAGTGGTGACCATGTCCTCGGCCAGCACCTGCTCGTTGTCGAAAACATCTTCGATGGCGCGCGCCGCCGCGCAAGGAACGTCGTCGCCGAAGTGCGCTTCCCATTCCAGGGCCGTCCGCGCATGCAAGGCATCATGCAGCTTCGGCACGATCTCGGCGGCGTGTTGAGCGCGCTTGCGCACCGTGTCGTATCGCTCGTTCTCCGCGAGCTCGGGCAGATTCACCTTCTCGCACAGCGCGTGCCAGAAATGGGGCGTGTTCGCTGAGATATACAAGTAACCCTCGCGCGTCGGGTGCAGACCAGTGATGCCACCGGAACGAAAGTCACGGCCGATATCGCGCGGCTCGCCATCAACCCAAACCAAACGCGCCGACTGCATCGTCAACGCACTTCGTAACAGAGACACACCGACGAACTGCCCTCGGCCGCTGCGCTCGCGTTCGTACAACGCCGACGAAACACCGCCAGCCAGCAGCGCCGCCGCGTAGTAATCGACGACGGAACCGTAAATGATTTCCGGCGCGCCACCGCGCTTGCCTTGCAGCGTGCACATGCCCGTCATGGTCTGCAGCACCTGGTCATAGCCGGCCTTGTCCTTCAAAGGCCCCTTCTCACCATAGCCCGTGACCGCGCAATAGATCAGCCGAGGATTGATCTGCGACAACTGTTCGAAGTCGATACCCAGCCGCTTGGGCACGCCGGGCCGAAAGTTATGCACGAGCACATCCGCCGTGCGCACCAGACGCAGCAGCGCCGCGAGTCCTTCGGCTTTCTTCAAATCGAGAGAGACGCCGAGCTTGCTGCGATTGATGCCGATGAACGCGCGACTCTCCTCCTGCAGCGTCGAAGGATACTTGCGCAGATTGTCACCATCCGGCGGCTCGATCTTGATGACACGCGCGCCTTGATCGGCAAGCAACGTGCATCCATAAGGGCCCGCGATGTACGCGCTGAGATCCAGCACGGTGACGCCGCTCAATGGGCCGGCCGGGCCGGTGCGCTCGGGCAGCGCCGTTTCAGTTCTGGTCGCCATAGTTCGCAAATCGGTGTTCCGTCCCGTTCAGTCTCGCCGAGCTGTCCTTAAACAGGAAGCCACGCATCCTATGCTCAAACATCACAAATTCTGCGGTCCTCATTTCCATGACACCTGCATCCAGGTGAGCCGCCAGGCGCCGTCCTGCCGCCCGCCCGTGCAGAAATAAGGCGTGAACGTCAGCGGCTCGCGCCCCAACGAGTGCAGGCGCAACTCCGGCCCCCACTGCGACGGCACGACTTCTACTGACTGATCGAGCGACTCAGGACTCATCAACAGGGTTTCCGCAGTCTTATATCCGTCAATGAGCGACGTCGCGAACACCAACGGCCCGTAAGTCACCGCGACGTAGTCGTAATGCATGACTTCCTGAGCGATGGGCGAACCATCCGGCGCTCGAGATTCCTGCACGCTCTGGCTCGCGCGCTGGTGAATCCTCGGCTGCATGGAGATATCGAGCGTTAACTCGTCACCCGCGCGCCACTCTCGATTCAGAGTGAGGAATTCGCCCGCACGCGCTCCGGAGATTGCCGCGCCGTTGAGATGAGCGTCCACACCTTCCGCCCAGGACGGAATCCGCACTCGCAACGAGAATCGAGCCGTTTGTTGAGGATCGACGCGCAAACGCACGCGCCCATCGAACGGATAATTCGTGACCTGTTCCAAACGCACGGCACCCGCACCGTCGAGCGCCAGCGTCGCTCCCCCCTGGCCGAGCAGATTGACGCACAGATCCGACCCCTGCCGCGAATAGGCAACCGCAGACAGCTCTTCCAGCGCCATCGCCCCGCTCGACTTGCAACAACGCCAGTACGTCGTATGCACTCGCTTGCCGTTGGGGAAGGAGTAGTAACACCAGTCTTCGCCGTTCGGCGCGACCGCGCCCAACAAATCATTGTAGGCAGTGCGCTCGATCTCCTCGGCGTAGCGCGCTTCGCCCGTCGTCGCAAGCAGCTCACGATTCAACTGCAGCCACGCCAGCACCGAGCAGGTTTCCACATACGCGTACGGGCTGAACACGCTCGGGTGATTGAACACTTCCCGCGAACGATGTGCGACGCCGCCCCAGGGCCCGCCACCCAACGACAGATGATGCTCTCGAATCGATTGCCACAATCGAGTCACCACCGCTCCGTAACGCTCATCGCCAGTAGCTCGATGCAACTTCGCCAGTCCGACCAAATTCCAGCACAGCTGATACGCCTTGCCGGTCGCGATCTCCGCGGCATCCGCGCCCGCGAGCGCCTGTGAAATCAGCTGCAACTCGGCGCGTGCTTCCGCTTGCTCAACGATGCGAGTCGCCAGCTGCAAGTAAACCTTGTCACCCGTGGCAAAATACAACTCGACGGCCGGATCGAGCAGCACCGTCGCTGACATGCCGAAGTGATTGCCGAGCTCGGTGATATCGATCTCGCCCAGCGTCAACGCGCGCCAGCACAGATCGCCAATCCGACGCGCCGCCTCGACGTACTTCGTTTCAGGGAAGTACTTGTGAACTTCCAGCAGTCCCAGGATGAGATAGCTGTGAGTCCAGATGTCCCAGGTGCGCAAGCTGGGCGCACCGTCCCACGTTCGCAGCGGCGGCGCTTGCTTGCGAGTGAAGCGGCGTTCGGCAGCGTACGTGCCCAAGTAGCCTTCTTTGGTCTGCACGCTCACCAGAAAATCAGCGACACCCAGCACTCGCTCACGAAGACCCTGATCGCCACTGCGATGAGCTGCCCGGGCGGCGGCATACAACCATTTGCCCGCGTGCTCGCCGTACCAATCGCCCTCGTAGTTCTGTTCGCGATGCTTGGGATGAAACAACGCAATCGCGGGACTCTGCTCGTCCACGATGAATCGGCTCAGGCGGCCCGACAAATTGGCCGCCAGCGCCTCGCCGAGAACGCCGCCGAGCGCGACGTTCGCGGGATCCGAAAATTGTACGAGCGCGTCAGCCACGGTCAGCCCGCGTCGACCACGCAGCGGAAGCCGAGCATGCCGGCACGGTCCTTCGACGGCGCCATCAACAGATATTTCCCGTGTTGATCCAGCTGATAAGCCTGCGGGAAATACCAGTGCGATGTCTGCGGTTGATAAGCGCTGCCGCCGCGAAGCGCGGCCGCGCGCGTGTGCTCGTCGTAGAACTCACTTGTCCATTGCCACACGTTGCCGACCAGATCCATGACACCGAACGGACTTGCGCCTTGAGGATGCGCATCGACATCGGCCGGCGCCGGCATCTCACGATCCTTGCTCTGCGGCGGCATGTTCGACGTATTCCAATCGTTGCCCCAGGGATAGAGACGGCCATCCGTCCCCTGCGCGGCGTACTGCCACTCCCACTCGTGCGGCAGTCGCTTGCCGGCCCATTGAGCATACGCGCGCGCGTCTTCGATCGACACCCACGTGACTGGCTTCTTTTCCCAACCCTTGCGAGGCGCGCCGTCGACCCAATCGCGCAGGAAGTTGTGCGCGTCTTTGGGCCGATAGCCACTGGCGTCCATGAACTTCTTGAACTGCGCGTTGGTCACCGGATACTTGTCGATATGAAACGACTTGATGTGCATGCGATGCCGATGGCTGCGGCGCGCGGAGTTCTCCCATGGATACTGGAAATCCAGCCCCTTCCAGGTGTAGCCCTCGATCTCGATGCCGCCGACCGCGAAATCGAACTCGGCGGCGGGAATAGTCACCATGCCTTCGGGCGCGAGCTTCGTCGGCGGCGTCGGCTCGATCTCGATCATCTTCTGCGGAATGGCCTGCCACACGTTTGACAACGACTGCAGCGAGACCTCGTTGTACTTCTTCATTTGTGCCAGCAGCGCATCGAGGCCATCGACGGTCGCGCCGCTTTCCACACCGAGAACCGCCCCGTAGCCGCGCGTCTCCAGCGTCAATGAGATGTAGGCCTGACCATCTACGATGCGAGGCGACAGGCGCGTGCCATTCCAGATGTCGTAGTACGTCCTGCCCTCTCGATGAGGCACGACCAACTGCTCGCCGGTCATGTCGTACTCGTTGCGGTTGACGATGCTCCACAGCGTCTTGGCCGGCGACGGGAACTTGCTGGCGAACACGCCCTGCTGCAGCGTGAGTGCGTAAGGCTCCCACTCGAGGCTCACGAACAGATCCGAGAACTTGCGGAGCAGCGTTGCAAGACGCCGCAGCGCTTCGCCATCGCGAGCGGTGAATTGATTCCACACGCCCCACACGTTCTCCCACGCGACGTAGCCGATGCCGTTGAAGAACATGTAATGAAAATCGTCGGTACGATCGCGCGCCCAGCGATTCTCGATATTGATGACGTGCCGCGGCTCCAGCCATTTGAGCTTGCTGACCGCCGGAATGATCTCGGTGGACGCCTTGCCCCAGCTCTGGTTGTTCCACATCAACTGCTCGTCGGCATAAGGCACCGACTCGGGCTGAAACGCCAATGGATGTCCGATCGCTTCGGATGCCACGCGAAACGAGCGAGGCACGCCGTTGTATGTATCGCCGTTGACGCCGTCCGCACCGACCAGCTTCGCGAGTTTCGCAACCGCTTCCCAATCCGGCACGCCCTCGCCTTTCGTACCGTTGTCCCACGCCATGGTCGGCAGAAACACTTTCACGCCACGGCGATGGAAATCCGCGACGGCCTGTTTCAAGCCTTCGAGCCCGCCGGGCAGGTCGCTGGCGAGCGCGGTCTGATTGCGATCGTCGATGCCGATGTTGGTGTACACGTACCAGATAAGTACGCTGTCCACGCCGCCGAAGCGGCGCTCGAGGTCGTCGAGGTATTTATCGACGGTGTACTTGCCCGCGACCGGATCGTAGAAATATCGATCCTCGACCATCATCTGCGTGTGCACGAAGTTCTTTTGTGTCCACGCGAACTCGGGACGGCGATATTCGGAATCGTCGTAACCCATGCGGATGAGGTGCTCGTGCCGCCACACCTTCATCTCGGCCAGCCACACGGGCACGGCGCCGTTCACATCGATGCGCCACTGCCCGATGTTCACCATCGGCCAACCCGGCGCCTTGCCCGGCGTGGGCAAGTGCGCACCAACGGTATGCGGAAGAGCGTACTCGCCGATCTGAGTGACGGGAGCGCGTTGCGGCTTCGATTGCGGCTTCATGATCAAGTCGTCAGGGATGTTGAGACAAAAACGTTTGGAGCTCGGCGTGCGTGGGGATGCTCGACTGCGCACCATGGCGCGTGCAGGCCAATGCGCCGGCGGCATTCGCCCAACGCAGCGCTTGCGCCATGGTCATGCCGCGATCGAGCGCGGCCACAAGCACGCCACAGAAGGTATCGCCCGCGGCGGTTGTATCGACAGGCATGACTGCAAACGCGTCTTGCATGATCACCTTGCCGTCGACACGCGCACAGCAACCACGATCTCCGAGTGTTACGACGATGCAAGGTACATCGATGCGCTCCATGCACTGCTCGATGCTGCCCTCGTGCGCAGAGACGGTCGCAAGCTCGCCCTTGTTGACCACCAACACATCGAGCAGTCCGAGCAGTTCGGCCGGCAACGCACGCGCCGGCGCTGCGTTCAGCACTACCTTCACGCCGCGCTGACGCGCCGCTCGTGCATAAGCAATGACGGTATCGATGGGAGTCTCGAGTTGCAGCAGCAGATGATTGCAACCCTCCAGCGAAGGCAGGTGCTGGGGGCGCAAGGCGTTGTTCGCACCGGGCGCGACAGTGATTGCATTCTCCGCGTCATCGGAGACGCAGATGAATGCAGTACCGGTCGGCTGATCCGCCACTCGCACAACATGCATCTGCACGCCGGCTGCAAGTAGCGATGCCTCGATCGGTTGGGAATACGGATCGTCGCCCAGTGCGAGCAGCATCTGCGTCGCCGCTTTACCGGCACGCGCGCACGCGATGGCCTGATTCGCGCCCTTGCCGCCTGGGTACGTTTTGAAATCCCGCCCCAGCACGGTCTCGCCCGGCGCCGGAATGTGCGACGCCTGCACCACGAAGTCGAGATTGGCCGAGCCGGCGACGAGAATCATGGCGCGCTCACTGAACCAACGATTGATAGACCAGAGTGTAGAACTGGCCGCTCAGCCGCGGGGGCGCGAGCGGCGAACCTTCCGGCAGATGTTGCATCAAGAGCATGGCGATCAGCCCTTCGCGCCGATCCACGGTGAAATAGGTCGAGGCGGCGCCCGACCAGCCGAAATCGCCGACGCTGCCCAGTCGCGGGCGACGCGCCGGATCGACGCCGACGTAGCCGCCGAGCCCGAACCCTTCACCGGGCCGGAATTCCAGTTGCGGCGGATCAAGGTTGCCGAGCTGGTTGCTCATCATAAAGCTCACCGTCTTGCGGCTGAGGATGGATGCGCCGTCGAGCTCACCGCCGTTGAGCAGCATTTGAGCGAAGCGCAGATAATCCGCAGCCGTCGAGTACAAGCCACCGGCAGCGCTGGGATAGGGATTGATTGCAGTCCCGGGCTCGATCCCCCGATAGCTCGCCGATGGGATCAATCGTCCATCCGCATCCGTCGCGGTCATCTGCGCAATACGGTGGCGCTGATCGACGGGCACTGTGAAGCCTGTGTCTGTCATGCGCAAGGGCGTAAAGATCCGATCCTGCAGAAAACGTTCGAAGGGTTGGCCCGACCACACTTCGACCAGACGAGCCAGCACGTTCGTGTTCACGCCGTCATAGTTGAAGCGCGCTCCCGGATCGGCGGCCAACGGCACGTTGCTCAGCATGCGAACATAGCTCTGCAGGTCCGGCGCGCGAGCCAGTTCGGCACGCTCGCCCGCAAATCCACCGGCGTGCACTAACAAGTGGCGGACTGTCATGGGACGCTTCGGCTGCCGCAGCTCGGGCGCGTCGACCGTCCCGCCGTTGAACACCCGCATCTCGGCGAGCTCGGGCAAATATTTGCTCACTGGATCGTCGAGCTGGAACTTGCCCTGCTCCAGCAGCATCAATGCCGCGACCGAGGCGATGGGCTTGGTCATGGAATAAATACGAAAAATGGCGTTGCGATCGAGCGCGTCCGGCGCGCCAATCTCACGCCGTCCATGCGCTTGCCAGGAAACGATGCTTCCGTGCCGTGCGACCAACGTGACCGCGCCCAGGTACTGCCCGCTCGCGATGGTCGATTCGATGAAATCATCCACCCGTTGTAAACGTTCGGCGGAGATTTCCTCCGCCGACGTCGCCACCGACGCGAACACGGTGGCCAGCGCGAGAGCGAACCAGCCCCCGCTGGATGACATGGTGAGCCTCGTACTCAGAACTTCATCGTATAGGTCAGCGAGGTCACGCGACCGCGGCCCGACCAGTAGTTGCGGAAGCCCGGCACCTGCGCCCAGCTCAGGATGTAGAACTTGTCGGTGACGTTTTCGACGCCGAGCGTGACCAGGCTCTTGCCGAACCGATAGTTCGCGCCGAGATCGAACAACGTGTAACCGCTGGTGTGCTCTTCGCCCGGACGGCCTTCGTTGAGATCGCGGCCGAGATAAGTCGTCGAGCTGACGGTGACGTCGCCTGCATCGTTGAACTGCCACGACAGCGAGGTGCCGATCTTGTCGGGAGTGATGTCGTTCACACCCATCTCGCGATCCAGCGGCCCGCTATTCCCCGTGCGCGTCATGCCTTCGGTGTGCGAGTACAGCGCCGTGGCGCTCAACGTGTCGGTGATCTTGAATTCGCTGGTGAATTCATAACCTTCGATCTCCACCGGCCGACGCAACATGATGAAATCTTCCGACGCCGGATCGACCGCCAGCGACACGCCGAAATCCGAATCGGACCGGTAGTACGAGCCACCCAGGCTGATTCGCGAGCCACGCCAGTTGAAGCCCACCTCGGTGTTGTCGACGACGATGGGTTCGAGATCGAGGATGCCATCGACCGATTGTTGCGGATCGTTCGGACAGCCGTCGGGCTGAGTGCCCTCGGGCGTGTCGTTCGAGCACTGCACGTTACGCAGCGGAATGCCGACGTTGGGCAGCGTGAAGCCTTTGCTGTACGAAGCGAACAGCGACAGCCCAGGCACGACGCGCCAGACCACGCCGAAGTTCGGCAGATTCTCTTCGTAGCTCAGCGTGCCGCCCTCGACGAAGCGCCGATCGCGCGCCCAGGTCGTGGTGTAGTCGTCGACTTGCAACTCGCCATCTTCGCGACGAACGCCGCCAGCGAGAGTCACCGGGCCGATGTCATAGGAAAGCTGGGCGAACGGCGCCACGCTCGTATATTCCATCGGCGGCACCCACACGCGATTGGTCAGCGCCAGGCGCTGTTCGGCGACGTCTTCGGTCAAGTCGATGCCGGCATTGATCTCGAGTCCCGACACGCTGAACAAATTGCCGCGCGCAAACGCGGTGCGCAGACCTTTCTTTTCCGTGCGGATCTCGGACTGATCGATCAACGTGCCGATCGGCGCGATCAACGGATCCTGACGATCCGGACCATCCTCGGCCACATAGCGCATCGCCTGCTCGGCGCGGTATGCGTTGACGGTGAGCGAACCGCCGAATAAATCGTTGTGGCTGTAGGTCAGGCTTTCCTGATCGAAATCGTTGAACTCGGTTTTCGAGCCCAGCGGCCGGCCGCGCACCGAGGTGTTGGTCAAGCCGGTGGTGCGATCCCCGTCGACCAGGATGTAGTTGCCCTTGGCCGTGATATTGAATCGGCTGACGCTCAACTGCAGGCGCTGCTGATCGTTGGCGCCGAAGTTCATGCCGCCTTTGAAGAACAGATTCTCGGATTCGGAGTCGGCTACCGAGCCGCTCGTGTTCAAGCCGATGGAGCGGCCGTTGCCGTCGTAGGTCATGCCGCGATCGACATAGGACACCGCGGCGATGGCGTCGAAGCGATCCTGCTTATGAGTCAGCGTCGCGCCGATCTTCCAATCGTCGCCGTCGTTTTCGAACTGGCTGCTGTAGCGCGCCGTCAGATCGACTTCAGTGCCCTCTTCGGTGGGCGAGCGCGAGATGTAGTTGATGATGCCGCCGGCCGCGCCGATACCCTCGGCCGCCGAAGGACCGTTGATCACTTCGATGCGCTCGACGATACCCATGTCCGTAAACGTGCCGTTGCGCGTCCCTTCGCGCAGTGGCGAACCCTGCGGCACGCCGTCGAACAGACGCAGCGGGATACGACCACGCAACGTTTCGCCGGTGTTGCTCATAGCTTGCGAGGATTCGGAGTAACCGGGCACGGTGCGCGACAGCACCGCTGTTGCATCCAAAGTCACCGCCTGCGTGTGGGCCAGCTCGGCTTCACCGATGACGGTGATGGCGCCAGGAATCTTGTCGACGGCCTTGGGCACGCGCGTGCCGGTGACGATCACTTCGGCGATCTGCTCGCCGGTGCTGGCAGTGTCCTGACTCAGCGCGCTGGTGGCGAAGGACGCGAGCACGAGCGAGCTCAAGCCGGTCGCGAGCGGGATGCGACTCCCGATATAAGTTTTCATTGACTCCCCCGAATTCGAATATGAGAGCGGTTGTCGTGTGCTCTGCGGCTTGAGAGTCTGTGCCAATGGCGGGCGAAACCAATCCGGGCGACCTATATTCAGACGTTACTTTTTATTGCTTCTGCTCGTCGTGAGTGGCGGCTTTGCGCGCCTCTTCCACGAAGGCGTTGACCAATCGGATCCTGACCGATGCTCGCGACCACACGATGCCGATGCGACGCGGCTCGGAGGCGTGCGGCAAGGGGATGCGAACCAGGTTCAAACCTTCCGGCCAGGGCCGCGCCCAATCGGGAACCAGCGACACACCCAGCCCGCGATCGACCATGACAGCGATGGCGTTCAACGCGTTCAGCTCGAAGCGCTCGCGCGGCGTGATGCCAACCATTCGCAAGTACTCGTCGGCCTTGCGGCCGCCCCATTGATTGCGGTCATATCTCACCAAAGGCTGACTCGCCAGCAATTCGTGCGGATCGCGACCGGCCATGCTCTGTGGCGCAAGCACGACCAGCGGCTCCTCTCGTAACAACAACCATCCACAACTCTTGTGCAACGTGAAGGGCGCTTCGAGCACCACCGCTGCATCCAACTCGCCTTTCTCGACGGCACGATACAAATCAGCCGAGTAGCCCGGCTGGATGAACACGCTGATCTGCGGGAAGCGGGCGACGGTGCGCCCGAGAATGTCGGGCAATATGCCGGTGAGCGCCGTCGTGCCAGCGCCGAGGCGCAACTCGCCCGCGACACCTTCATCGTTCGCGACGGCCTTCAAATCTTCGGCGTCTCTCAGCAGATCACGCGCACGCTCGAGGATGCGCGCACCGGCTTCGGTGACACTGACGGTCCGGCCGGCACGCGCAATGAGCGACTGGCCCATCTGCCGCTCCAGCGTGCGTATCTGTTGAGCGACTGCGGCCGGCGTGATGTTCAACAGACGGGCGGCCGCCGCCATCGATCCGTTATCCACGACGGACACGAACGTGCGAAGGAACTGCGTATCCAAGACGTTACTCGTTCTGCATCAGCCCGCCGGTGAGAGGGGCGGCGCCACGTCGTGCCCCATAAATCGTCAGCCCTTCCAGCGTCTGCGCGGTGGGCGCCGGAAACAGCAGACTGGCCACATAGCCGATACAAATACACAGCAGGATGGAAATGGCCAGATAGAAATAGGGATGCACCAGATTCATGGACCACGCCACCGTGGTAATCACGATACTGCTGCCGATGCCGATGGCCACACCCTGCCAGTTCGCGCGCCGCGTGAACATGCCCAACGTATACGCCCCCGCGAAGCCGCCGCCCAGCAGCCCGGCCAGCTCGATCGAGACATCGAACAACGAATGAATGTCATAGCGCGACAGGAGCAACGCCAGGCCCATGCCGGCCAGGCCGGTGACCACCGTCATCCATTCGGCGAAACGCACACTGCGTTTGGGATCGGGATTACGGACCAGCTTTTCGTAGAAATCCACGGACGCAAGCGTCGCGACGCTGTTCATGATGCTCGACAGTGTGGCCATGGCGGCCGCCAGGATGCCCGCGATGATCAGGCCGCGCACGCCCATCGGCAACTCCGCCGCGATGAACAGCGGAAAAATCGAGTCGATGGGCAACAGCGGGTTGAGCCGCTCCGGATGCGTTTTGTAGAAGGCGTACAGCGCGGTGCCGACCATGTAGAACATGAAGCCGCCGGGAATCATGATGGCGGCCAGGGTCCACACCGAACGGCCCGCTTCCTTCGCCGATTCGGTGGACAGCACCCGTTGCATCAGCACCTGGTCCTTGGGGAACGTCAGCACCACGTCGAACAGCACCAGGAACACGAAGCCCCACACCGTCGCCTTGGTGAGATCGAAGCTGAAGTCGAACAGTTTGGTTTTGTTCTCGGCGGCGGCGATGGCCGCCATTTCGCCGAAGCCGCCTTTCACCATGAGGGCGATGAACACGATGGCAAACACGATGCCGCCCATCTTGACGATGAGCTGCACGAAGTCGGTCCAGATCACCGCCTTCATGCCGCCCATGGCGGTGTAGATCATGGTGAACACGCCCATGATCAGAATGCTCCACTCGACCGCGATGCCCGTGGTCGTGGCGATGGCGAGCGACGGCAGGAACAGAATGACACTCATGCGCGCGCCGATCTGCATCAGGATGCAAAGCCCGCTGGCCAGCGTGCGAATGACCGGATGAAAGCGTGTTTCTAAGTAGGTGAACACCGACATGAGATTGAGCCGCCGGAGCAGCGGCACGATCCACACGGCGACGAACATCAGCCCGAGCACGGCGATCAGGTTGTTGGTGAGATATTGCCAGTTGGTCTCGAACGACTTGGCCGGAATGGCGATGTAGCTGATCGAGCTGGTGTTGGCCGCGTACAGACTGACGCCTGCGGCCCAGAACGGAATCTTGCGGCCGCCGACGAAGAAGTCGGCGGTCGAATTGCGCTTCTCCTTCAAATAGAAATACATGCCCATGCCGATCATGGACACGAGATAAACGATGATCATCACCCAGTCGAGCGGCTGCAACAGCAGCTTGGTGGTGCGGACTTGGGCGGACGTTAGTTGCTGAGTACCGTCTTCGCTGGCTCGCAGCCACACGATGCCATTCTGCCAACCGGTCGCTGCACTGATTTTCGTGGCGCTCGGCGCTTCAGCGAGAGTCGCCCACGAACCCGTGATGGTATGAAATGAAATGACGCTCGCTGGCAGCGTGCTCGAAACATAGAGCACGTGAGCCTGACCGAGCGCGCTCGCCGAACCCGCGACCAACGCCGCCGGCGCCGTGCCTCGATCCTTCCAGCCTTCCTCGGCCTTCCATTGCAGGATCCGGTCGGTTCGGCCTACGCCACGCAGAGTGATGATCAACGCGTTAGTCTGCTCCGCCGCTGACGTAACCTCGTCGACCAATCCCGGCCACGGTGCGTGAGTCATCCACGCCGGTTGCGCGGCGCTGACGTCGATTTCGAAGAACCGGCGCGCTCGATCGGCATCGACACCTACGATCCACAACTTGGATCCTGCGACGGCCGCGCGCGCCGAGAACAGTGGCGCGGGTAATGGCGGCACAGACAATCGCGCTGCCCCGCTCAGTGAGAACGATTCGATGCGCTCGACTGGGCCGTGAGCGTCTGAACCCAGGAGCACATAGGCAGCCTGACCATCACCTGCCGCGCCAAGCACGGCGGCATCGCTCTGCTCACGCAGACGCCGCCAGGATTGCTGATCTTGATCCAGCCGCCATATGCCCGAAGCGCCCCACGCGACCAGCGTCCCGTCGACCGTCAGCAGATGCGTGACGGCCTCCGGCGGCGCGGCCGGCAAAGACTGAATATCGAGATCGACGAGATTTTCCGCTCGCGTCGCCACTGTGCCCGCCAGGAGCAGGAGCACACTTATTAATAGGAGCCGGACGGCGCGAATCATTGTCATCGACGGTGCGGTGGGCTCAACACCCGCCGGCCATCATCCCCCCAATCGAAATCAGCAGCGCCGATGTGACGCGAGCTCAGTGTGCCCGAGTGTGGTGCAATCCAATCGAAACGAAAACCATGCAATGGTGATTTCACACCGAAGTTTTTGTTTGTTGTGGTGACTTCGGCGCGCCGGCGTGGTGCTTGATCAATCGCGTCGGCGGCTGGCGAGCCAGAAGACCCACCCCCTAACCCCCTCCCGAACGGGAGGGGGAACTCAATTTTTTTATTTTTCCCTGCGGGAGGCTGATGGAGAGATCTTCGTACCTGCGACGATCTGCTCGGCGCGGCGGATGTCCGGTGTATCGATCATGCGACCGTCCAGCAGAAAAGCGCCGGCGCCATTGGCTGTGGCATGACGGGCGGCATCGAGCAATCGCTCCGCCTGCTGAATCTCCGCGTCGCCTGGTCGGAACACTTCGTTGGCCAGAGCGATCTGGCTGGGATGTATACAGCTCTTGCCCAGAAATCCGAGCCGCTTCGCCATGCCGGCCTCGGCGCGAAAACCTTCGGTGTCTTTGATGTCGGCGAACGCGCCGTCGTAAGCGAACACGTCCGCTTCAGCCGCGGCCATGCGAACAGCGAACATCACCGAGTACACATGCCGCGGATCGCGACGTTCGATGCCATACGGCCCGAACAGATCCGCATATCCCAGCTGTAGCCCGGCGACTCTCGGATGCGCGGCAATCTCGGCCGCGTGTCGTAACCCTTTTGGCGATTCGATATTCGCCAGAATGCGCAGGCTAGGACGCAATCCCGCATCCGTGAACGCACGGTCGATGACTGCAACGGCCTCATCGATTTCGGACGCCGCTTCCACCTTGGGCACGTTGATCAACGTGAGATTCGTTGAAGCGATCGCGTACACGTCGGCGGAGAAGTGCGACGTCGTAAGCGCGTTGACTCGCACGATGATGGCTTTGCCGGACGCCTGCGAATCGCTCGAGCGCAGGAACTCGCCCACGGCCGCACGCGCGTCGCTCTTGCGAGATTCGACGACCGCATCTTCCAGATCGATCGAAATGGCGTCGGCCGCCGACGCCAGCGCCTTGCCGAACAATTCCGGCCGCGCGCCCGGGACGAATAACTTGCTGCGCATGATGGCCGATCAGATAACACGATTCGGCCGCAGATCTGCTTGCTATAGAAAGAAGCAAAAGTTGTTTGTCAGCCCCGCTGTCAGCCCCGGGGCGAATCATCGGGCCGGCACGCGCACCTTGCTCGAGCTCTTGACCTCTTCCATCACAAAATAGGTGTGAGTCTGCTGCACACCCTTGATACACGCGATGTGACTGCTGAGCACGTTGCGGTACTCCTTCATGTCACGGACGCGGATCTTCAATAGATAGTCGAAGCCACCTGCGACCATGTGCGCCTCCTGCACGAAGTCCAGTACTTCCACCGCCGTTCTGAAACGATCGAACACTTCCGGCGTGGTGCGATCGAGCGCGACCTGCACATAAGCCAGCAGGTTCTGGCCGAGGTGCGTGGGCGAAAGGTCGGCGCGGTAGCCGACGATATAGCCGTGCTTTTCCAGCCGCCGGACGCGCTCGACCGCCGGCGTGACGCTGATGTGCAGTTCCCTGGCGAGTTGCGCCATGGAGATGCGGCCGTCCTCCTGCAGACGACCGAGGATGCGCTGGTCCAGCTTGTCCAGGATCAGGCCCGCACCTGAGCTAGTTGATTTCACGGATTTAGCCCCCTTTTTAAGTCGTTTCGACGGGCGTCGGCCCAATACGCTAGTGCTTTCGTCCCAGTTAGCACAAGCCCCCCGTACGCCCTGAATCCGCCCATCATGGTCGCCCAATCCTCAGCCATTCCCTCCCCGCCGCCCCTCGAAGAGCTGCGCGAGCAGATCCGAAGCGCCACGCTCCAAGACGAAACCACGTGCGTGAAGGCCCTGCTCAAGAGCTCCAGCCTGTCGTTGGATGCCCGCTCACGCGCCAAGGCGCGAGCAACCGCGCTAGTCACGGGCGCTCGCGCCCGCGCTAAAGACCGGCCGCTGTTGGACTCGTTCCTCCAGCAATTCGCGCTGTCGAACGAGGAAGGCGTGGCGTTGATGTGCCTGGCCGAAGGCCTGCTGCGCATTCCTGACGATGAGACTGCCGATCGGCTGATCGCCGACAAGATCGCGTCCGGCAACTGGTCGGCGCATGCCGGCGCGTCGTCGTCGATCTGGGTGAATGCTTCCGCTTGGGGTCTCATGCTCACCGGTCGGCTGATCGAGCCCCCGAAGCAGGCGCGTGAAGAAACGGCTTCCTGGTTGCAAGGCCTGTCGCGTCGACTTAGCGCGCCGGTTCTGCGTTCCGCGTTCCGCCAGGCCATGCGCATCATCGGAGGCGAGTTCGTGGTCGGCCGGACGATCGAAGAAGCACTGGCTCGCTCGGCCAAGACGCCCGAGCTCTCGCTGTGTTCGTTCGACATGTTGGGCGAAGGCGCCCGCACCTGGGCGGATGCCGTGCGTTATCGCAAATCCTACGAGCAGGCGCTCGACGCCATTGGCTCGCAACGGAAGGGCACACCCATCGACGAGCGCTCCAACCTGTCGGTGAAGCTCTCGGCGCTCGAACCCAAGTACGACTTGATGCACGAAGGTCTGGTCATGTCCCGGCTCGCCCCGATCGTCACCGATCTCGCGCGTCGCGCGGCCGCGGCCGACGTGGGTTTCACCATCGACGCCGAAGAAGCCGATCGCCTGGATCTGTCGCTGAACGTGTTCGAAGCGCTGGCTCGCGACAAGACGACGCAGTCCTGGCAGGGACTGGGCATCGTCATTCAGGCTTATGGCAAGCGCGCGCCGCTGGTCATCGAATGGGGCGCCTCGCTCGCCCGCGCCACGGGACGTCGCATCTGCATCCGTTTGGTAAAAGGCGCGTACTGGGACGCCGAGGTCAAGCGAGCGCAGGAGCGCGGCCTGACTTCCTATCCCGTCTTCACGCGCAAGGTGTCGACGGATGTTTCCTATCTCGCCTGCGCCGAGCGGCTGTTCAAACATCGCGACGTGATCTACCCGATGTTCGCGACTCACAACGCGCACACCATCGCTGCAGTGTTGGAGCTACGCCCGCCTGGCGCGAAGTTCGAGTTCCAGCGTCTGCACGGCATGGGCGGACTGCTGCACGACGAAGTCAAGAAACAGATTGAAGGCTTCCCGCGCGTTCGCACTTACGCGCCGGTCGGTCCTCACGAGGATCTCCTGTCTTATCTCGTGCGCCGACTGCTCGAGAATGGCGCGAACAGCTCGTTCGTAAACCGCTTCATGAATGAAAGCGTCCCCGTTGATACCGTAGTGGAGGATCCGATTGCAGCCCTGCAGTCGGCAGACAGCATGACCAACCCGCATATTCCCCTGCCGAACAAACTGTACGGCGAATCCCGTGAGAATTCCGCCGGCGTGGACTGGGGCAATCCTCAGCAGCTCGCCGAGCAGATCGCGTCGCTGCAGAAGACCGGCGAGCTGCCGATCGCCGCGCCTTCGACGCTCGCCGGCAAGATTCAGTCGTCGCCGACGGAAGTGAGAAATCCGGCGAACCGCAGCGAGCTCGTTGGTTACGTGAGCAATGCGACGCGCGAAGACATCGCGCTGGCTTTCGACAAAGCAGGTCAGGCCCGCAAGGCTTGGGACGATGCCGGTGCGACTCATCGGGCCGTTTGTTTGGTTGCCGCGGCTGAAGGCTTGCGCGCACATCGCGCCGAGCTGGTGCGACTGCTCGTCAAAGAAGCGGGCAAGACGCTGCCGGACGCGATCGCCGAGGTTCGCGAGGCTGAAGACTTCTGTCGATACTATGCGGCGCAGGCGCGCGAACATTTCGCCGAGCCGTTGGCGCTGCCGGGACCGACGGGTGAAGACAACAAGCTGAGCCTGCGTGGTCGCGGCGTGTTCGCCTGCATCAGCCCGTGGAATTTCCCGCTGGCCATTTTCTTGGGTCAGGTGACGGCCGCATTGGTCGCTGGCAACAGCGTGGTTGCCAAGCCCGCCGAAGCGACTCCGTTGGTCGCCGCCCTCGCCGTTCGTCTGCTACATGAGGCCGGCGTGCCTCAGGACGTTCTGCACTTCGTTCCGGCCGCCGGCAAGCTGTTCGGCGAAGTCGCCTTCAAACATCCGGCGCTCGGTGGCGTGTGCTTCACCGGCTCGACCGGCACCGCGCAGTTCATCAATCGCGCGCTGGCCGCACGCGACGGCGCCATCGTGCCGCTGATCGCCGAGACCGGCGGTATCAACGCGATGATCGTCGATTCGTCAGCGCTGCTCGAGCAGGTCGCCGATGACGTGCTGACATCCGCCTTCACCTCTGCCGGTCAGCGCTGCTCGGCGCTGCGCCTGCTGTTCGTGCAGGATGAAGTGGCGGATCGGCTGATCGAGCTGATTGCCGGCGGCATGGATGAGCTGCACATCGGCGATCCTTCGGTGCCCTCCACCGACGTGGGCCCCGTGATCAACGCCGGCGCCGCGTCCAAGCTGGAAGACTACAGCCAGAAAGTTCAGCAGAAGGGCATCAAGCTTCTCAAGCAGTGCGCGCTGAATCAGGTTCGCACCGAGGGCAGTTACTTCGCACCTCGCATGCTCGAACTGAGCGATGCGCGTCAACTCACCAGCGAAGAGTTCGGCCCGATCCTGCACGTCGTGCGTTACAAGCGCGACAAACTCAGCGACGTACTCGCCGCCATTCGCGAAGCCGGCTACGGCCTCACGCTCGGCGTTCACACCCGCATCGAAAGCGTGTGGCAAGAGATCGTCGCCGAAGCGGCCGTCGGCAACATCTACATCAATCGCAACATGATCGGCGCCGTCGTCGGCGTCCAACCGTTCGGCGGCGAAGGCCTCTCCGGCACCGGCCCGAAGGCCGGCGGCCCGCACTACCTGTTCCGCTTCGCCACCGAGCGCACGCTCACCGTCAACACGGTCGCGACGGGTGGTAATGCGAAGCTGCTGTCGCTCGGCTCGTAATGTAAAAGGAGCGGCGCGTATTCTCCGCCGCTCCTCTCACTCCTTAGAGCTCCAGCCACCCCGTCTCGCGCAACTTTCGCCTCACTTGCTCGCTAGAACCACAGCCACATCGCTGCAGGCTGCCTGCATTCGTGCACACCCGGACCTCGCATCGCAGCGGCGCTGACTGCGGCCGTTGCACAAAGTGCGCGGGCGTGCACGCCGCCATCGTCGCGCTCAGCAGAATGGCGCTCACATACAACCGTGTTCGGGAAATCATCGGACTCACCTCGTCGCTCAGGTGAGTCGGAAATAATCAGCCGGCCACGCGGCGCCTATATAAATGTGATGAACGCTCTGCTCCGTGGGGCAAGTATCCGCGCGGCGTGACGAGTTGATTCGTCATTCGTCGCACCGGCGGAACGTTTCGTCGCTGGCAGCTCCATCGCGCAGCTCGATCATCCGATGCACAAGATCGAGCGCGCTCGGCAGCAACGAATCGACAATCGGAGCAAGCGCTGCGACTGAAGCGTCCCACGCAGCGAGCACGGTCGTTCTTTCCATGAGGTTCCTAGAGGTTCTTTGCACTACCGCGTTGCATGGCAAGGCCGGCAGCGAAACCCTAATTGAGCTCGCGCCACTCCGGTGCTTAACTGCGCGGGCCATCGAACCGAGGGAGTCATCATGCCTGGCAATCTCGCTCGTCTGCAGCCGACCGCCGAAACCGTTCCAGTTCAACGGACCACTTTCGCGATCGACGTACTCGGCCGATACATCTGTAGTTTGTGGCGCGAAGCCGTGGACTCCGGCGGTCCGCCGTTCGACGCGGTCGTCATCGGCGCCGGGATGTATGGCGCGTACTGCGCGCAGCGGCTGTATCGCATGGGTAAGCGCGTGCTGGTGTTCGAAGCTGGCAGCTTCCTGGTTTCGGAGCACGTGCAAAACCTCGCCCGCATCGGATTGAATGTTCCTTCGCCGATCTGGCCTGGCCAGGAGTCGGGCCAGGCGCGAGAACATGTCTGGGGCATCCCCTGGCGCGGCAACGATCAATTTCCCGGTCTGGCGTACTGCGTCGGCGGCAAATCTCTGTACTGGGGCGGCTGGTGCCCGAGGATGACGACGGCGGATCTGGCGCAGTGGCCCGGCGCGGTGACAAACTTTCTAAGCACGGCGTATCCCTTCGTCGAAGATGACACGGGTGTGACGCAGACCGCCGATTTCATCACTGGCCCTCTTTACGACGCGTTACTCGCAGCCGTGCAAATCGCAGCGCCGCTCACGCCCAACATCGATGCCGCCAGCGTCGCGCCCGCACCGCTTGCGGTGCAAGGCTCGCCGCCGGCCTCGGGTCTTTTCAGCTTCGACAAATTCAGCGCCTGTCCTTTGCTCGTCGATGCGATTCGAGAAGACGCGGAACGCTCGGGCGCGAACGATGCAGCGAGGCGTCTGTTCCTCGTGCCTCATGCGCATGTCACTCATCTGGAAGTCGATCAAGGGCGCGTCACTGCGCTTCAGGCGCACGTCAACGGCGCTCAGGAACGTTGGGTGCTGCCTTCCAACTGCAAAGTGATTCTCGCCATGAGCACGATCGAGTCGACGCGCCTGGCGTTACGCTCGTTCCCGACGCCGTTGATGGGTCGTAACTTGATGGTCCATACGCGCAGCGATTTCACCGTGCGCATTCGCCGCGCGGTTTTCGGAGCGCTGCCCATTCACTTACAGACGGCAGCCTTGATCGTGCGCGGCGCGACGGCCAACGGAGTGTTTCATTTGCAGGTCACAGCCGCCGCGAATCAGCACAGTCAGTCGGATGAGCTGCTGTTCCGCATGGTCCCCGACATCGATTCGCTCCAGCAGATTCTCGCCAACCATGACAGCGAGTGGGTAGCGATCACGCTGCGAGGCATCGCCGAGATGAAGGGCGACCGCAACTCCGCCATCCCGCATGCCGGCAGCTGGATGAATCTGAGCCCGTATGAAACCGACGAATTCGGCGTGCCTCGCGCCTGGGTGCATCTGGCGCTGGCGCCGAACGACCTGCAGCTTTGGCAAGCGATGGATGAAGCCGCGATCGCGCTTTCGCAGAATCTGGCCGGCGGCGCCGGCAATATCCAATATCTCTACGACAACGCCTGGCACTCCGCTCCGCCGCCCTTGAATCGTCCGTTCCCAGAATGGCATCGCGGCCTGGGCACCACTTATCACGAGTGCGGAACGTTATGGATGGGCGACAACTCCGCGACCTCGGTCACAGACCCCAATGGCCGCTTTCATCACATCGGCAACGCCTACGCGTGCGATCAATCTCTGTTTCCGACCGGCGGCTCGGCGAACCCAGTATTGACAGGCCTTACCCTGGCCCGACGCGTGGCGGAGGCAGTGGTTCAAAGCTAGACCATTAGTACGCCCGTCATTGGACCAAAGGACGGCTCGCCGGGGCTTTCGCTTCAGGAGCGGTTATGTCAGCCTAGTTCGGCAATAAGAACTCCGAACGCCCTTCCGTTCGATGACCCGCGCCGAATCCGAACAGATCGCCAATCGCCGGCCTTTGACCTCGCGCTCGACCGAGTGGGCACGCTTTCTCACCAGCGTCCTCATCCGGCTCGGGGTTTCACCCAATGCCATTTCGGTGGTCAGCGTCGTGTTTGCCGCGCTCGGAGCGGCGTTGCTGATCGGGCTGCCGAATGCGGCCGGCCTGTTGGGAACCGCGGCGTGCGTGCAGCTCCGGTTATTGTGCAATCTGCTCGATGGCATGGTGGCCATCGAAGGTCAGCGGCAGTCCGCCACCGGCGGGCTGTTCAACGAAGTTCCGGATCGGCTGGCGGATTCGTTGTTCATCGTGGCGTTGGGATACGCCGTGGGTGAGCCGGCTCTTGGCTGGTTCGGCGCCCTCGCCGCCGCGGTCACTGCATACATTCGCGTGCTGGGCGGGTCATTGGGATTGCCTCAGGATTTTCGCGGCCCCATGGCGAAACAGCACCGCATGGCGGTCATGACTCTCGCCTGCGTGATCGGCGCGGTGGAGTGGTGGCTCTGGCAATCGCGATGGGCGCTATTGCTCGGATCCTGGGTGATCGCAGTGGGCTCGGTCATCACTTGCATCACTCGTTTGAACGCCATCGCGCGCCAACTGCAAGCCCGGTAATCACAATGCGTCCGTCGAGCTTCGCTTTAACAGGGATCGCAAAGCTGCTCGTGGGAGCCTTCCCGCGCTGGATTGGCTGCGGACCCGAGCCGACCCAGCGAATTTATTTCGCCAATCACACCAGTCACATCGACACCGTCGCCATCTGGGCTGCGTTGCCGCTCCGCCTTCGCAACATCACGCATCCGGTGGCCGCGATGGACTATTGGGGCAGCGGCTTGCGCCGCTATATCGCGACGAAGACCTTGCGCGCGGTGCTGATCGATCGTTCTCGTTCCGATCCGAATGCGAATCCGCTGGCGCCGTTGATCGAGACGCTGCAACTCGGCGAGTCGCTGATCATCTTTCCGGAAGGAACGCGAGGTGCCACCGCCTTGCCGGGGCCGTTCAAAAGCGGCCTCTATCATCTGGCCGCTCAGTTTCCAAATGCTCAACTCGTGCCGGTGTATCTGGAGAACTTGCACCGTGCGATGCCCAAGGGCGCCAAGTTGCCCATTCCAATGACGTGCACGGTGCGTTTCGGGGCGCCCATGGCCCTGGCTGCCGACGAGACCAAGGAAGCGTTTCTCGATCGTGCGCGCGGCGAGGTCGTCAAACTCGCCGGTCACGTCGGAGCCTGAGCCGATGACGCCGCAAGAGAAAATCATCTGGGTATTCGGTGGAGTCATCGCGCTGCTGATCGTTGCCTCGACGGCCGGCGCCATTCTCGGCAGACGCGTGCAATCCGACGGTGGTCGCGCCACGGTCGAGAATTTGAAGGCCCGCGTCAATGCGTGGTGGGTCATGATCGCCGTGCTCGCAGTTACGTTTGCATTGGGCGAGACCGCGACGCTGATCGTGTTCGCGTTCGTATCGTTCTTCGCCCTTCGTGAATTCATCACGCTCACGCCCACGCGTCACAGCGACTACATGCCGCTGGTGCTCGCGTTTTTTGTCATTCTTCCGGCGCAATACTTGTTGATTGCGTATAACCAGTACGGCACGTTCGCCATTTTCATTCCGGTGTACGGCTTTCTGTTGCTTCCCGCCATAGCAACCTTCGCCGGCGACACGCACGAGTTCCTCGAACGGTCCGCCAAGCTGCAGTGGGCGGCGATGATCACGGTCTATTGCATCAGTTACGCCCCGGCTCTCTTGTTATTGAAGATTCCAGGCTACGAGAACTCGAACGCGTTGTTGCTGCTCTACCTGCTGCTGATCGTGCAGCTGAGCGATGTCTTGCAGTACGTGTTCGGCAAGCTGTTCGGCCGCACCAAGCTCGCGCCGGTCGTCAGCCCTTCGAAGACCGTCGAGGGATTGGTCGGTGGTAGTTTAACAACCACGCTGATCGGCGGCTCGCTCGCCTGGATCACACCCTTCACGTGGCCGCAGGCGCTGGCGATTTCGTTCGTTATCGTCGTGGCTGGCGTACTCGGCGGACTGACGCTCTCGGCAATGAAGCGCGGCCTTGGCGCGAAGGATTGGGGCGTCATGATCGAAGGCCACGGCGGCATGCTGGATCGCATGGACTCGGTGAGCTTCGCCGCGCCGGTGTTCTTCCACATCGTGCGGTTTTTCTTCACTTAATCTGTCGTCGCTTTCAACCTGAGCGGCGCCTGAACGGAAGCATTCATCGTGCATTAAGTGGCGCGGCGTTGAGATGGCAGCCAGGACGAGCTGTTTGGGGCAGCCATGAAATCCGCGATCGCCGCCGGCGTGTTGATGTTTTCCGTCTCGATGCTCGGTCAACCGGCGTCTGCCGGGGAGGGACGAGTCTCCGACGCGCCGCCAGTGCTCGAGGAAGGGCGGGTGTCGAACTACACTCGCAGCAAGCCAGAAGCCACGACGAGCGCCAAGTCCGGTAAGTTCCACACCAACGCCAAAGCCGCTCAAACTAAAGCACAGGCGAAAACGACCCGGCCCGCGATAGCTGAAGCGATATCGAGTCGCGCCGGTTACTTCTCTATTTTCGAAGCCGGCAGTCAGCTGCGCCTCGACCGCGATCGAGACGGTTATCACAGCGAATTTCAGATCCGCTTCGACGCGGACTCTGAGATCGGCGACGCGCTGGTTTACGCGGCGCTGTATTTCCGCCGCGTCGGCGAAGTGGACTGGCAGCTGTATCACACCACCGATGACTTCTGGATCTACGGTCAGTCGGACGACGACGACTACTTCGTGACCACGACATTGGACGACGGCTTCGCGACCAGCGAATACGACATCCTCATCGATCTGTACGAAGTCGGCTTCGACGGTATCGTCGCCACCATCGATCACAACGACGACGTGGATTTGTTCGACCTGCCGCTGGAAGAAGCCGGCCTGGACGTGGCGATCGATATTCCTGGCTACTCCATCGGCAACGTGAGCACCACCCTGCTGATCGACTCCGACGGCGACGACCACTTCTCCCGCTTCCGCATCACGTTCGATCCGGACGCGGATTTCGACGGCACGTTTGTTTACGCCAAGTTCTGGGTGCGGCCGCAGGGCGGCGAATGGATCGAGGAACACGTCTCGGAAGATTTCCTCGTCGACTCCAGCGGCTCGGAGGACGTGTACAGCTTGACCGCCGATTGGATCAGCGGTTACCCGACCGCTTTCTACGACGTGCAGATCGATCTGCATGACGCGGCAACCGGCGGGCTGGTGGCTTCGGCGGGCAGCGAGCGACCCGAGCTCTCACTCATTCCGTTGGAAGATCAGGCGCGCGATACGCGAGTCGGTACGCCGAATCCGCCCAGCGGCGGTGGAGACACAACGTCGCGCGAGCGAGGCGGCGGCGCTGTGACGCACTGGTTGCTGATGGCCATGCTGTTACTTGCGATCGGACGGCGGGTGAGCGGTCGAGCCGCCATCCGCCGCTGAGCTCGCTTACCAACTCATATTGATGGGCTGGGGAATGGCTCGCGCGCTCCGAGACGGTATACTATATACCCCATGAGAGCCATCGCCGTCGTCTCCCTCGCCGCCCTGTTGTTATCTTCCGATCTGCTGGCGGCGGGACCCGTCGGCACCGCTCCGGATACGGCGGACGTACGACGCTCCGTCGCTCTCCGCGACGATTGGATGTATCTGACACGAGACGTCGCCGAACCCCCCGAATGGAGTCATGAAGGCAAGCGGTTTCACTATCGCAAGACGGTCGAGGGCGGCTTCGCCTTCGTCGAAGTCGATGCGCGCACGCTGAAGCGACGCTCGCCATTCGACGCGGAAAAGCTAGCTGCTGCGCTGAGCGACGCGACCCATCAGAGCTATGGACCGCTGCGCCTGCCGTTCGAAACATTCGAATATGCCGATGAGAACCGCGCAATCACCGTGACGGTCAGCGGCGAGCGTTGGACGTGTGGCATCGTGAACTATGTTTGTCACAAAGCCCAACCCGCAGACACAAACCGCCCCCGGGCGTTCGGCGTGGTCCGCGATTTGGACGTACCAGCAGATAATCATCCGCGCAAATCGCCGGACGGTAAGTGGGAAGCGCTTGTCGAAGATGACAATGTCATCGTGCGCGCCGTGGGATCGACGGATGCGATCGCGCTCGGCACCGACGGAACTCCCGGCGAGTTCTACGATCCCGAGACCCTCGTCTGGTCGCCCGATTCGTCGCGACTCGTCGGCTATCGCGTGCGGCCGGGCTTTCGCCGAATGGTCACTCGTGTCGAAGCAGCCCCTTCGGATCGGCTTCAACCCGCAGTGCGCACGCAGCTCTACCCCAAGCCCGGCGATCCGGCCGACCTCGAGCAGCCCGTCTTGTTTCATGTCGCCGAGCGCCGCCGCGTCGAAATCGACAACGCTCTGTTTCCCAATCCCTACGAGCTTTCCCAGCCCGAATGGCGCAAGGATGGCCGCACCTTCGTGTTCGATTATCAACGACGCGGTCACGCTCAGGCGCGCGTGATCGAGGTCGACGGGCAGACGGGCGTTGCGAAGGCCGTGATCACCGAAGATGCGAAGACGTTTGTCTATGCCGACCGCCGCTATCGACACGATGTCGGCGACGCTGCGAGAGAGATCGTTTGGATCTCCGAACGCGACGGCTGGCGACATTTATATCTCGCGGATGCCGCTACGGGTGCGCTGAAGCAGATCACTCGTGGGCCCTGGGTCGTGCGGGACGTGCTCAACGTCGACGACGAGCAGCGACGCATCTGGTTTTCCGCGAGCGGCATGGACACCGGTAAGGATCCGTATTTCAAACACGTATTCCGTGTCGACTTCGACGGCGCCAATCTCACACGCTTGACCACAGCCGACGCCACGCACGAGGTGCGGTTCGCGCCCGACATGTCCGTCTATGTCGATACCTACTCGCGCGTCGATCTGCCGCCGGTGTCGGAGCTGCGCCGTGCGGACGGCACGCTGATCACGACACTCGAACGTGGCGACATCTCACGCTTGACCGCCGCCGGCTGGCGGCCGCCAGAACCCTTCGTTGCGAAGGGACGCGATGGCGTCACTGATATCTGGGGCCTGGTCGTACGCCCGCGCAACTACGATCCCGCCAAAAAATATCCGGTGATCGAAAACATCTACGCCGGCCCGCACGACAGCTTCGTGCCGAAAAGCTTCTGGCCGTTCGGCTTCCATTCCGGCGGCGACAAGGCGATCGGCATGCAGGCGCAGGCCGATCTCGGCTTCATCGTCGTGCAAATCGACGGCATGGGCACCGCCAACCGATCCAAGGCATTTCACGACGTCGCCTGGAAAAATCTCGCCGACTCCGGCTTCCCCGATCGCATTCTCTGGCACAAGGCGCTCGCCGCTCGCGACCCTTCCTATGACATCGGCCGCGTCGGCATCTACGGCGCGTCCGCCGGCGGCCAGAGCGCGCTCAATGCGCTGTTGTTTCATCCTGAGTTTTATAAAGCCGCCGTGGCATACGCCGGGTGCTATGACAACCGCATGGACAAAATCAGTTGGAACGAGCAATGGCTCGGCTGGCCAGTCGACGCGAGCTACGCCGCCGCCTCCGGCGTCGATCACGCCGCGAAACTACAAGGTCAGCTCTTGTTGATCGTCGGCGAGCAAGACTCGAACGTGGACCCGGCGTCGACGATGCAGGTCGTGGACGCGCTGATCGAAGCCGACAAAGATTTCGAACTGCTCGTGGTGCCCGGTGGCGAGCACAGCGTGGGTCGATCGACGGGCCCGATCCCGTACGTGCAAAGGCGTCAGTTCGAGTTCTTCATGCGGGCGCTGCGGGGCGGTCGGGGAGCTGACGGACACACATAGGGCGTCAACGAATACCGTCGCATCGCGCACCGCTCTGCGTTCAAGATTCAGATGTGCAGGTATAAAGCGCAAACCGCGTCTGCCGAAGATCCATAGCTTTTTATCACCAGCCTGCTGTGATAGGCGCTGCAACGGAGTTGCATGCGCCATGATCAAGGACTTCACCAAGGACTCCATTCCCCTGCATCTGCTGAGCATGGCGCTGCCGCTGGCGGCCAACATGTTCAGCCAGATCGCATATCAGCTCGTCAATCTATATTTCCTGACCAAGATCGGAGTGGCGGCGACGGCGGGAGCTAATGCCGCCTCCAATATGGTTTTCGCCGTGACGGCGCTCGCCCAGGTGCTGGGAGTTGGCACGACGGCTTGTGTCGCGCATGTGCTGGGCCGCAAAGACGCGGTTGCAGCCAACGAGTTACTGAATCAGTCAGTGTTGTTCTCCGGTCTCTGTGGCTTCACTGTGCTGGTGCTCCTCATGCTGTCGATAGGTCCTTACCTGAACGGGGTTGCGGCCGACCAGGCTACGATCGAAGCTGGAACAACTTTCATTCTATGGGTTGCTCCAGGCTACGCACTGATGCTGCCGTGGACCGCCGTCGCATCGGCGCTGCGCGGCGCCGGCGTCGTCAAGCCGATTATCGCGATCACGATGCTCAGCGTGGTCATGAATGTGATCCTGGCGCCGATACTCATCGTCGGCTGGCTCACGGGAATCGCACTCGGCGTACGGGGCGCAGGGTTGGCGACCAGCATCTCCGTGGCCGCGGGTACCGCTGCGCTGGCCATCTATGTTCTTCGACCAGGGCAGCCGCTGCGATTGGCTATCGCGCTCATGCGACCCAAAGTCTCCCACTGGCGCCGCATTCTGGCGATCGGCATTCCCGCCGGAGGCGAGTTCGCTCTAACCTTCGCATCGGCCGCCGTGGTGTACTACTGCGTGAGAGACTTTGGCGCCTCGGCTCAGGCCGGCTTCGGCATCGGCTCACGTGTCTTGCAAGCAATCCTCCTGCCAGGCCTCGCCATTGCCCTGGCCGCCGGTCCCATCGTGGGTCAGAACTTCGGCGCACGCAACAGCGCGCGTATTCACGAAACGATTCGAACAGCCGTGCTACTCGGGACGATCGTGATGATGGCCATCACCGCGCTCGTGCAGTGGTACACGGACGCGTTCCTGAAAATCTTCTCGGCCGACTCCTCGAGCGCGGCGGTAGCAACGCTATTCCTGCAACTCACATCTTGGACATTCGTCGCGCAGGGCCTGGTGTACACCTGCACTACGACATTCCAGGGACTGGGTAATACCGTTCCAGCGCTGCTCAGCTCCGCCACTCGCTTCTGCGTTTTCGCCGCACTCGTGCTCTGGCTCTCCACGCAGCCGCACTTCCGCATCGAGCACGTCTGGTATGCATCGATCCTGTCCGTCGCGCTGCAAGCGATCGTCAGTCTGTCGCTGCTGAGGATCGAGCTGCGTCGGCTGCGGCCGCAGGGCGCCTGACGAACGCTACATCGACACGTCCTGCACGCGCCGTCGAGACTCTCCGATCATGGCGTCGACGAAGGTCAAGAACCCGCGGGCAAATTTCTCCATCAGCTCCACCTGAAACCGTGCAAGCGGGAAGAAAACATGCCCTACGATTTCCTCCTCGGTGTCATGTAGCTGCACCCCCGGCTCACAGTCGATGTCGAGCCGGCTCAAGGTCGGGCTCGGAAAGTCGAACGAAGTGACTTGCAGCCTCGGCGCGGAGCCATCGAACTCGCTCAAGTCCACCTTCGAACCGCGCGGGGTCCAGTTGAAAGACGCGTTACGGCTGAACTCAGGCCTGGGCTGTTGCGCCATGAGATATGAGAAGTCGGCGTGCTCGTACGCCTGGCAGTACACGTCCGTCGCTCGATCGAGCAAGTCACCGAAGCGGTCCGACTCCGACAATCGGATCCGCAAATGCAGAATAGAAGCAAAGAAGCCAATGGTATTTTCGACCTCGCGGCCGGCTCGCCCATTCGATTGATACTCGAATACGTACTCGGTCGTCTTGCACCAGCGCAGCACTAAAGCGGCGAACGCCGTGAACAGCGCCATGACAGGGGTCGTGTGATGGTCACGGCACCAGGCCAGCAGCGCCGATTTCATTTCCCGATCGATCAGCATCGGAACACGCCCCCAGCCAGGCGCCGCCTGGAGCGATGTCCGACTGCTTTGTGGGAACCGCCCCCGTTCACATCCCGCCAGACGCTCACTCCAGTACGCCCCATGCGTGTCGAGCCATCGGGCGTGTGTCTCTCGTTGCCAGACCGCATACTCGGGGAACTGCATGCCAATGACCGGAAAATCGAACGGAATCCCGCGAGCCGCCTGCATGTAGGCCCTCAGCAAATCTCTGGCAAGGATATAAATTGACGTGCCATCCGACACCAGGTGATCCATCGCCAGGATGAGGATGTGCTCAGCGTCGCCCAACCTGATCAGCCGGACGCCGAACAGCGGGCCGACAGCAAGATCGATCGGCTCGAGCACCAGCTCGTCGATCGAACGAAGGACCTGCTGCTCGCGCCGATCTACAGCGATGGCACTGAGATCGTGGAACAGGTAATCGGTTGCACCGGGCTCAGCCACCTTCTGCACCAAACTTCCGTTTCGACTTTCAATCGTCGTGCGAAGCGCGTCGTGCCTTCGAACGATTTCGCCGAGCGCGCGGTTGAACGCCTCCGTGTCGAATGGTCCCTGCAGACGCTTGCCCGTGGTCACCAGTCGCACGGAACGCCCTTCGTACCGTGGACCGTGCAGCCGAAAATAATTCCAATACGCCATCTGTGAGAACGACAACGGCGCACAGTCGATGGCGCCGGTCGACGCGCTGTTCGTGGCCGATCTGACTCTGTCCGGCTCCGCCGTCGATCTCAGTAAATCTACATCCTCGGCCAGTTTCTGAATCGTTGGATGCTGGAAGACGGCCACCGTGGACAAGTTCACATTGAACCGCTCGGCCACTCGCGCGGCTAGCTTTACGCCATGCAATGAATGTCCGCCGAGCTGAAAGAAGTTGTCCTGAACACCGACCTGATCGACCTGCAGCAGCTGGGTCCAGATCTCGGCCAGCGCGCGCTCGGTCGGCGTGCGCGGCGCCACGTACTCGCCCATCTCCTCCGATCGCTCCTGGGGATTT